>QCPO01000006.1 GCA_003212535.1 Prochlorococcus sp. AG-436-O11 | reverse complement strand
GGAGTCGAATTTAATACATTTGATGTCTTAACTGATTACGAAATAAGAGAGGGAATTAAAGAATATTCAGATTGGCCAACAATACCTCAAGTTTATTTAAAAGGAGAATTTCTAGGGGGTTCAGACATACTGATTGAGATGTACAATTCTGGAACTTTAAAAGAAAAGATTGAAATTGAGCTAGCTTCATAAATTAATTAATAAGTATAAATACTATTATTAGTTAATAAAAATTAATATTTTAAATTCTTTTTTTATCAAAAAATCCTATATTTTCATCTCCATTTGGATCAATAAAACTTGATGGATCTATTATCCATCTTTCTATTAATCTTTCTAATTTCTCCTGATCTCTTTGCTCTAAACTACTGCAATTCCTTAAGGCTTGAAGATAACCTTCACTATATAATTTAAGATCTGATGGCGTATGAAAACGAGTAACCAAGTCTTGGCAACTATCGCAAATTGATTGAAAATGACGAATTGCTTTTGGATTTTCAAATGATGTCATAATTCGATAAAATCTTATTTATAATTAGCATTTGTTATACCTTATTAATGATGATAAAAAATTGCCTGGCCCAACAGTAATTAAGAATGCAATCAACTGAGCAAATCTTAGCTTCAACTCCTGGCAGTTATCAATTGCCTCCTAGCTCTCAAAGTCCTTCGAGAGTTCTTGTTGTTGAACCTCACCCCACACTAAGAACTGTCTTAGTACAAAGACTTCGTCAAGATGGTCATCTAGCCGCTGCGGTTGGATCAGCTGCAGAAGCAGTTGATTTATGCAGGGAACAATCACCTGACTTACTAGTAAGTGCAGAGATCCTTGAACAAAATACAGCGATGAGATTAGCCCATCAACTTGGATGTTCCGTTATTGTTCTAACGGCAAAATCCGGTGTTGAAGCATTAGTTAATTTGTTAGATGAAGGAGCTGATGATGTCCTCAGAAAACCTTTTGGATTAGAAGAGTTAGCGGCAAGATGCAGAACACTATTGAAAAGAGGGAGAATAGGCTTACAAGAAAAAGTTGAAGTTGGCCCCTTAGAAGTTCATCTTCTTTTAAGACAAGTTACTCTCAGCGAGAAGCCCGTAGAATTAAGCCCAAGAGAGTTTGCCTTGCTTTGTGCATTACTTATGCCTCCAGGCATGGTAAGAAGTCGTCAAGAGCTTTTAAGAATGGCATGGCCTCCATTCAGCGGAGGTCCAAGATCAGTAGACACTCAAGTGCTGACATTGCGAAGAAAACTAGAGCAGGCAGGCTTAGGTGAAGGAGGAGGAATAACTACTGTAAGGCAACAAGGTTATAGATTCAGCATTGATAATATCTAAATTAAAAATGCAATAAGCTCACCAAGAACCATAACCAGCGAAAGGAAGGTTAGTAACCTATATGTCCACAAACGTGAAATATAAGAAAAGCTTTTAACATTAAGTTCCGTTTTATTAGCAATTAATAATTAAAATTCCTCAAAATTCTCCAACCTTTGAGGTAAAAGATAATTTTCATCTTTATTAGTAACAAAGTAAAATACTTTACTACCCTGACTAGTTGGAAATGATTTTATGAACTTTATATCTGTCCAATAAATTTCCCGATTTTTTTCCAAAGATTTTAGAAAGGAAGCTTAATTTATATGCGATTTTCTGATTACTAGTTTTTACATAATCATTTGTAAAATTAAAAAGATTGTTAAACTTTTCTATCATCTTATTTAGACTTTACTAGTCCGGCAACTTAAATCTATTTATATTTAGTTTCGAACCTATTTTATGAGCGCAAGCATAACCGCTAAAAGCAACTGCATTTAGACCTTGACCAGGGAAACATGAATCCCCGACGCAATAGAGGTTTTTAATTTTTGTAGTATTAAATGGCATAGGAAGAAGCCCAAGTAACTTTTTATTAGGAATTGGTCCATAACTACCTTGAAATCTTCCTAGAAATCTTCTATGAGTTTTAGGAGTCCCAATCTCTTTATGATCAATATTTTGATCTATATTAGGAATTATTTTGGAAATCTTTTCAACAAGAAATAAAAAATAGTTTTCTTTCTTAAGAAGATATTCTTCCCTTGTTAGGTTTGTCCATTCATTTATTGATGAGGGAGTAAATGCATGGATAATATGTTTACCTTCTGGAGCTAAAGATGGATCTAGCAAAGTAGGGATAGAAATAAAAACAACCCCTTTTTCATTTTCTAATTCATCCCAATTATCAACAATAATGTGATGACAATTAAAGTTTCTACTTATTAAATTTTTTTCAACCCCAAGATGAATTGAGACAAAAGAAGGAGACGGTTTATAATTCTCTGACCACTTATATTCACTTTTGGGCACATATTTTCTATTAATTAATCCTTTATTATTTTTAAGTCCAAAAGTATCCCATCTAGTAGCATTTGATACAATAATATTTGAGTAGATTTCTTCTCCATTTGATAGCTTTACTCCTATTGCCTTTTGATTTTTTAAAATTATTTCAGTAACATTTGCTCTATAACGAATCTTGCTTCCTAATCCTTCAATTCCAGAAACCAACTTCTCTGCAATCTTTCCCACTCCACCTTTTGGATAATTTATACCTCCAGCATGTCTATCAGTAAAAACCATTCCTGCATTTATCATAGGAGTTTTAAGAGCTGGCATTACTGACCAACAAAAACATTCGATATCAATAAATTTTAAGAGTTCAGAATCCTTAATAAACTTTCTTGCAACATCTCCTGCATTTATTGGCAACCATCTAGCTAATCCTAGGCAGGATAGTGGAGCTTTTAAAAACACCTTAAAAAGATAACTAGGATCTTCTATCGACAATAGTGGCATAGAATCTAAACAATTAAAGACCTTTTCACAGCTCCCATAAAATTTCCTTATCCCTTCTTTTTCTTGAGGGAAACGATCTGATAATTTCCTAATAAATTCTTCATGTTCCTTATCAACAGAAATACTAAAATTGTTGGGCAAATGATATTCAAGTTGAACAGGATCAGGAATAGTTTCACATTTCTCATTTACATCTTTTAGAGCACGAGTTAATAAATTTGTATAACCTTTCTCTCCAAACCCAAAAATCATTGAAGCCCCAACATCAAAGGTATAACCTTTTCTCTTAAAAGAACCCCCACTCCCCCCAGGAATAACATATTTTTCTAGTACTAGGACTTTAGCTCCCTTAGCCGCTAATTGTGATGCTGTTACTAATCCTCCTATTCCAGAGCCAATTATAATTGCATCAAGATTTTCTTTATTAGATTTCATTTTAAATTTTGAATAATACATTTTAATTAATCTAAACAAGTAAAGGATCTTTTTCAAAAGATTTATCTAATTTTTTTTTAAACTCCTTTAATACCTCTATAGACCTCTCTTGATAAGCTTTGTATCTTAATTTTTTTTCTTTTATTCTATTAGTTAATTCTGGCACCAAGCCAAATGAAGGAGGCATTGGTTGAAATTTATTTTTTTTCTGATTTGACATAATTTCATTTTTATTACTAATGAAGTTCATTAAGGAACCCATCATTGATTCATTAGGAAAAGTTACTGGACGTTTATTTTTTGCTAATAAGGAAGCGTTTATTCCTGCCAATAAACCTCCTGCCGCAGCGGCAGCATAACCCTCTGTACCTGTGATTTGACCAGCTGCCAGAAGTGTTTTTCTATTCAAAAATTGAAGAGTTGGCAAAAGTAATTTAGGGGATTCTAAAAAAGTATTTCTATGCATTACTCCAAAACGTACAAACTCAGCTTTTTCTAAACCCGGAATCAATCTAAATATTCTTTTTTGTTCTGACCATTTTAGATTAGTTTGAAAACCAACCATATTTAGTAGTTTCCCTTCAAGATCTTCTTTTCTTAATTGAACAATTGCATGAGGTCTTTTTTTTAATCTATTTTCTCTATCAAATAAATCTCCCCATTCTGGATTCCACAAACCAATAGATTTCAAAGGACCATATCTCATTGTATCTACACCTCTTCTAGCTATCTCTTCGATGGGTAAACAAGCTTCAAAAAAATTTGCAGATTCTTTTTCAAAATCTTTTAAGTTAGCTTGCTCTCCTTCAATTAATTGGGTCCTAAAATTCAAGTAATCTTCTTTATCCATAGGGCAATTAAAGTATGCCGGATCACCTTTATCGTATCTACTTGCCTTAAAAGCGATATCAAAATTTATTGAGTCACCATAAATAATTGGACTTGCCGCATCAAAAAAATGGCACGAATCAATACCAGTAAATTTTCTTATTTGAATAGCAAGTTCATTTGAAGTTAAGGGACCAGTGGCAATTATGCTAATGGTTTCTTTATTTGGAAGATCTAATTGTTCAATTCTCTTTATTTCAATTAAGGGATGAGCTGATAAAGTCTTTGTCAAGAAATTACTGAATTTAGATCTATCTACAGCCAAAGCACCCCCAGCAGGAACTGAAAATTTATCAGCAGTTTTAATAATTAAAGAATTAAATGTTCTTAACTCTTCTTGCAAGAGTCCTGCAGCTCTATCAGGGCTTAAAGCTCCGAAGCTATTACTGCATACTAATTCCCCAAATTCCTCAGTGTGATGTGCTGGGGTTTGAACTGAGGGGCGCATTTCAATTAATTTAACAGATATCCCAGCATTAGCTATTTGCCATGCAGCTTCACTGCCGGCAAGGCCAGCTCCAATTACAATGACCTCTTTATCAAACAATTAAGAATTAATTTTTTTATTTAATTTATTTATATTTAGCCCAATGAACAGCACCCATATAATTGCAGCGAAAATGGGTATTAAAACGATAGAGAGTCTTAACATTTTTTAAATAGTGTTATTTACTAAACATAATACCTTTTAACTGCAAATAAAGAGAGAATTTTTAATTTTTTATTTCATAAGTTAAGAAATGTATTTCAATTGTTCAAGTTAGGATAATAAGTTGTTTTTTTTACCTTAAAAAGGGATAATTTCTAATGTACTCAATTTTACGAAATGGGTCGCTAGCTCAGCGGTAGAGCATCCGGCTTTTAACCGGCTGGTCCTGAGTTCGAATCTCAGGCGACCCACATTTAAATAAATTGAGTGCATTATTTGAAGTAATTAAAAAAATAACCTAAACTTAAATTCAATTTTAAAACCGTATTTAATAATAGATTTTCCAATTTATATTCATAACTCATACTCCTCAAAACGTTTCTGAGAAAATTATTTTTAATGAAAAAATTCAACTTAGCTTTTAAATCGCCATAAAATTTGAGAGAAAGTAATAGCTATGAATTCAATATCAAACCTGTACTAACCAATGAAAATTAATAGAATTGCCTTCATCAAAAGATTACTTGTAGTATAACCAATATTATGAACGTTTCTGTACCATAATTGACAATATATCGTTTCTTTGTAAAGAATCGAGCTAATTCTCTGAAATAAACAAGGAATACTTTACAAAGCTTCACATATCCTGTTACAATCATTTACATAAATTATTTTTTTTATTATGACTCCTGAGGCAGAACGTTTTAATGGTTGGGCGGCAATGTTAGGTTTCGTTGCGGCGTTAGGCGCTTACGTAACTACTGGACAAATTATTCCTGGTTGGTTCTAAGTCTTAACGACTCAAGTTACTGAAAGCTGTAGTCTTCAAAATATTTATTTTATTGAATCAAAACAAAACTTGATAACAATTATATAAGATAAACTGAAGGTTCCGAAAAGGTAAACGTTATTTCGCTTTATAGCTTTGTTATGGGATTACAAAACAACTTGTCAAATCATTCTATAATTTTTCTAATATTCAAGAAATATTAGTTAATATCAAAGGTAACTAAAGCAGAATTTCAAACAAAACATTTTCTTAAAGCATAATCAACTATTAAGTTTTTTGTTTAATTGTAATTTTATTTACATTGAATAAAAAGTATAAATACCTCTATTTGCTTTTAGAGGTATTTTTTTCTGTTTCAATGTTGTCTAGGTAAGAAGAATATAGTAAAAGTTCTTCTAGAATCTAAAAAGATTTAGTTCACCTTTATATATCTTTTCTAAAACTAAGCATTTAAATAAAGGTGCCATTCTTCTATATAAATATTTTTAATATAATTAAATTCAATTAATAAAAAAGTATCAGGTGAAATAAAAAAATATAATTTTTACTTGCCATAAAAAAAACCTCCCAAAAGGGAGGTTTTTAATGTGCGTAAGATTTTCTAAATTAATTAATAACTTAGAAGTTAAATGATGTCTTAACCATTACACCTGTTTCATCATATGTTGTAGATGCTTCCTTTACATAAACTACAGGGGTTACAGTCATACTATCATTTATTGGATATGAATAGAATGCCTCATACATTAGGTATTCAGTAGTATTGTTAGAATAATGATCCTTTGTACCTATTGCAGCACCAAGTGTTCCAGGACCCATTTCATCCCACTGGAATCCTACAAAGTAGTGAGTTGTATCAGTGTCTGTATTGTCAGCGTTACCTACTTCATAACCAACACTTATTGAAGGAATAGCTCCTGTATCTGAAGGTGTCCAATATCCATTAAGACCCCAGTATTCGGTGTCTGTAGTTGAAGTGTCTGCAGTTGCATAAGTTACAGAAGCAGCATAACGATCAGCAGTGTAAGTTAGTTGAGCACCGTAAGTATCACTACCTTCTTTAGTCATAAGGCCAGATGTAGTGTCTCCATTACCTTCATAACCAATAGCAGCTGTAAATCCGCTACCAATGTCATAACTAGCAGAAAGTGCAGTAGCTGCAGTTTTATCCATTGCTGAATATTTATTACCGCAATCATCTAATGTATTAGTGATTCCACCGTATACACAAGCAGTATTGTAAAGCTCACTTCCCATAACGTCGTTACCAACCATAACGGTTAGATTATCGCCAAGAGGGAAAGTATAAGAAATACCATCAACAGCTAATGTGTCATCAGCAGTTGTTTCGTTAATGTCTAATTCAGTTAAACCATTGCCACCGTTACCAGCATCTATTGATACATCAAGAGAATCTGAACCAGTGAAACTAGTATTTAAATCGATTTGAAAACCGTAAACACCTTTAAAAGTGTCATTTGAACCACCATCAGTTGCACCAATAGCGTAATCAGCTGAGAATGATGCAGTTGTTGTTTCTGAGAAATCACCGTTATGGCTATTACCACGAACTAAACCTTCACCACCAGCAAGTAGTTCAGTTTCTGTTGATTCATCAACATTAAAAGAGTTAGCAAATTCAATGCTCTCTACATCAGAGTAGCTTGAAATATCATTGAGGTTAACCTCAGTAGCATTTGCAGTTATAGGTGCTAAAAGCCCTAATGCTGCTGGAGCTACCAACAAACGTTGGAAAAGCTTCATAAATTGTCCTCACACAAAAAGGGTACTTTTATAATAGATGCAAACACTTAATTAAACAAGTTGTAGTAGACATAATGTTATCTGTCTAAAACAAAAAACCTCCCAAGAGGGAGGTTTTTAATAATGTGCGTAAGATTTTCTAAATTAATTAATAACTTAGAAGCTAAATGATGTCTTAACCATTACACCTGTCTCGTCATCATCTGATGATGCTGTTTCCTTTACGAAAATTACAGGGGTTACAGTCATGCCATCATTTACTGGATATGAATAGAATGCCTCATACATTAGGTATTCAGTTACGTCGTCAGCATAATGATCCTTTGTACCAAATGCAGCACCAAGTGTTCCAGGACCAATTTCATCCCACTGGAATCCTACAAAGTAGTGACTTGTATCAGTAGAAGTATTGTCAGGGTTACCTACTTCATAACCAACACTGATTGAAGGAACACCTGTTCCTTCTTCTGAAGGTGTCCAATATCCATTAAGACCCCAGTAAACAGTATCTGTAGTTGAAGTGTCTGCATTTGCATAAGTTACAGAAGCAGCATAACGATCAGCAGTGTAAGTTAGTTGAGCACCGTAAGTATCACTACCTTCTTTAGTCATAAGGCCAGATGAAGTGTCTCCATTACCTTCATAACCAAAAGCAGCTGTCCATCTGTCATTAATGTCATAACTAGCAGAAAGTGCAGTAGCTGCAGTTTTATCCATTGCTGAATATTTATTACCGCAATCATCTAATGTATTAGTGATTCCACCGTATACACAAGCAGTATTGTAAAGCTCACTTCCCATAATGTCGTTACCAACCATAACGGTTAGATTATCGCCAACAGGGAAAGTATAAGAAATACCATCAACAGCTAATGCGTCATCAGCAGTTGTTTCGTTAATGTCTAATTCAGTTAAACCATTGCCGCCGTTACCAGCATCTATTGATACATCAAGAGAATCTGAACCAGTGAAACTAGTATTTAAATCGATTTGAAAACCGTAAAGGCCTTGAACAGCGTCTTGTGCTGCAACACCATCAACTGCACCAATAGCAAAATCAGCTGAGAATGATGCTGTTGTTGTTTCTGAAAAAGAACCAGCTTCAAAATTATTGATTCTTGCTTCTAGGCCATCTACACGACTTTTAGTAACAGCAAGTTCTTCAGAATTAAATTCGCTAATGTTCTGAACTTCTTCTGATGAAGAATAGCCAGATACTTCACCAATGTTAAGCTCATTAGCTGTTGCTGACATAGGAGCTAGAAGGCCTAATGTCGCAGGAGCTATAAGCAAGCTCTTAAAAAGCTTCATAAATTTCCTCACACGAAATTTAAAGTACACCTTAAAATAATGTATTTCTGCATACAAAATCAAGTATAAAACGATACATTGATATATTTTAGTGCCAGTTTGTTAACCTGTACATTTCGAAAACTTCTTAAAAAATATTTAAACTTGGATATAAAAGCGTCTTAAAAGATTTTTTAATAATTTTCGTATTGATTTTTTATCAGGTCAATCTGACTTTTTAGCAATTTTAAAGGCTACCTTTTTCGTCTTATATTTCTTTCGATTATCACCTTCTAAAGTATCCACATACCATCCAGAAGCTAATCTAGTATCTATTTCTTCGTAACTTTCATTACGATTCAGTCTTTTCAGAGATTTCTTTTTATAGTCCATTTTTATCTGGGGATGAAAACCCTTTTTATGAATATAGCATTTTAAATAAAAATCACCTCAAAATATGCAAGATCATTAAATTTCAAAGAAACTTACTTTGAATTTAAAATCTTAAATTCAAATGTAATAAGTTTAAACATTCTTAAATTCTTTAGAAAAAAGAAAAAAATTAAAGTTTTTACCTCAACAAAAAAAAATATTAGTTATATTTGCTGAAATTAATTAACCTGAGGAGCACAAGGTAAAATGACTCAACTTAATTTAATAGTGAATTCTTTACCAAGAGAATTACTAGAATTTACATTTTTTTTAGTAGTAGGATTTACAGCAGGATCTATAGGCTGGATCTAATCAAACTTAATGTCGTTTAAATCATTTAACAAAAAGATTAGAATTCTATATTTAATATTTGAGAAATTATTTAATACTAAATAATTAAGTAAGACAATAATGGTAATAATGTATCTTCAATTTCTTTTTAAAAATTTTATTAAGTAACTAGGATGATGGATAATCTTCTATATTAGTAGAACAAAATTATTTTTGACACTTTAGTGAGGATTGACCTGAATTCCTTAAAAATTTATTTTTTTATCAATATTTTGAAAAATTACTCTTTTACAGATGCATTTTATGAACTAAGATCTTATAGGCGGGGCGTGGCGCAGCTTGGTAGCGCGGGTGCTTTGGGAGCACTAGGTCGCAGGTTCGAATCCTGTCGCCCCGACTCTTAAAAACCAAGTTATACTAGCGTGTTTCCCTGACACGCTTTTTTAATGTTTGCAATCTCAAATGAGAAAGGGGAGCTAGGAGGGGAGCTAGTATCTTCGAAGATCTTGAAAAAGGTGCGGTCTTTGATACTTTTTATTCCTTATATATGTAGTATTATTTTTATATCGCAAAGCTAACGTTTTCTGTCTGACGATAAACAGATTTATATAGTCCACTTACCCATAGGAGAATACAAATGCCTGTTAATGGAATGAAGGCTAGTGATTTTAATTTCACTACCAATCCTCGTCTAGAAAGATTTAAAGAAATCAAATCTTTTTATCTTTCCCATAAGTTAGAAATTCCACCAAAAATAATGGAGGAATATTCTGATATTTTGGAATAGATTGACAGTCGATTACTCTAGTTTTGCTCCACCCAAGTGTGGAGCTTTTCTTTTAAATATCTATTGCTTGAGGTTCTCCTTCTAATCTTTCAATAGATTCTCTTATTTTTCTCATTTCTAATTTATTTTGTCTATTAATTACTCCTTCTTGAAGAATAGACATGCACCCTAATATTGCAGGAGTAGCAGCATAAGCAGGAGTTTTTGGATTTAATCCTATAGCTACAAGTCTTCTAGATAATTCTGGTGCAGCATTAGCTAGTACTCCATAGGCTTCCTCTAAAGCTAAGTGAAAAGCAGTATTGATAATTGCTTCAGCATCAGGATGACCTCTCCATTGCTGCATCTCATATCTAGTAGTTTTTGCAATTTTTGCAGCAGTTTCCCAAGTAGCTCCCTCTCCTTTTGCTATTAATCCCATCCTTATATTTTCTGGGATTTCATTTTTTAATGAAGATAAAGTCAACAACCTGCACCTACATCATCAGATATGTTGTGTTGTCTTCTAAATGCAACTGCTGAAGGATCCCAAAAACTTATATTTTTCTGTGGTGTAAATCCACTAGGTTTATTTCTTTGAGCTTCATCCCTAGCATCATTTCTAGCCTTCATCTCAGCAGTTTTTTGCTCTATCATTTGTTGCTGAGCTTGTTCCATTGCTTTTCTAATATTTGCTGCTGTTCCTGTAAAACCACATTCCTCATAAGCGTTTAAATCATCTACCCACATCATCCCCTGCTTATATCTTTTAGCTACATCAGCAGGAAGATCATCAGGATCAGGAGAAGTTATATTCTGATAAAGATGAGGATTTAATTCCTTCATTGCCATCTCATAAGCAAGTGAAATATCATCTCCCTTCTTAGGAACTTTATTAATTGGAAGATTAGCTTTCTCACAAACTGCTATGTAAGCATCAGTATTATCAATCATTGGATAATCCATAGTTATTTGTAGTAAATAAGTTTTGTTCTAGCTCTTCTTTTTTCAAACATTTCGAGAGATTTTTTCCAGTTAGGATTTCTGCGATCTCGTTGCATTTCAGGAGTACCACCTTCTCCTCTAGTCCATCTCTCATAAGCGTAAACAGCCCATAACTGTGCTTGTTTTTCACTATGAGGAAATAGCTGTCTTGCACATTTCATAACCCTACAGGAGTTGTTAAACTCTGCTAAATCGAAGTTATGTTCGAGATCCTCTCTCATTAAAATAAGAAGACTATATTATTAATATTAACTCTAAATATTGTCTAACATGTTTAACATTTTTTCTGAAGATTATCCTTGCTAAATATTATAAACTAATGTATATTTAACTTATTAATTAAGTACCCCGTCTAGCGATCTGAAGTTGATATTTTTGCTACTCTCCCCTACCTTATTTGTCAAATTAGTATAAGTAATAAAAAAGACTAAATACATTGCTATTACTGATATTAAGACTCTCTATTGTTTAATCAAATTACATAAGAAATACTATCGTATTGTTTACTACAACTATCAATAAATTAGGTTTATCTTTGCTCCTGACTTCGTAAAATAAGAATAAGACGAAGTATAAAACCATTGCTACGTCTTAGTACCACAAACACCACTTAAAAATGAAAAACCCTGAACAATTAAGAGAAGATCTTATTGATGACTTAGCAGCATTTGATAAAGATTATTTAATTAGATCTATTATTTGTTTTTTAGATCATTCCCAAAGAGAAGAATTAAAAGATTCTATTGATAGGGAGATCTTCTAAATGAAAAATAATCGCTTTGGACAAGCAAAGGTTTTAAATACTCCTGAACTAGATTTAGTTATTAAATATTTAAAATCTAGGAATCAAAAAGTTGTAGCTGCAACTTTAAGAAATACAGGAGCAAGAGTTGGAGAAGTTGTTCAACTTAAATGGAGAGATATAGGAAAAGAGCAAATACTCTTTCCTGCTTCAATCACTAAAAGAAAACTTGCATCAAGAGAAATCTTTATAAGTGAAAGTTTTCATAAGTACTTAATGGATTGGAGTAGATATTGGACTATCTATAAAGGGCGAAAACCTCTTCCAGAAGATTTCCTATTTTATGGAAGAAAAGAAGGTACTCATCAAACTACAAGAAGTTTTATGGATGCACTTGATAAAGCTACTGAAAGGGCGAAAATCTCAGGAGTATCTAGTCATAGTTTTAGAAGAACTCAATTAACTCAACTCCATAGAAAGCAAGTTCCTCTTAATGTGATTAAGTCCATCTCAGGCCATCAATCCTTGAATACTCTTTCCCTGTATTTACAGGTTGATGATGATGAGAAAAGGAAAGCTAGAGCATTATTTGCTTAAAAATTACATTAAAGGCCGTTTTTCTTCAATTATTAAAGTTAATGCCCATTGATCTTTCTCAATGGGTTTTTTATTGTTCCACTCTTCTTCAGTAAATATATTCATTTTTAACTTTGGAGGATCTACTCTTGGTGCTACTTTATTAAGTCTTCTCTTAAATGAGTCAATATCTCTTGTTAAATCCATTAATCAATAAATAATCCTTTTCTTACAGCCTAAACCCTTTTTTCTTAACCTCGAAAAATTGCACCACTCTCTTATATATGTATAGGTCTATGAGGATAATTAATTAAAAATAGTAGTTATACCAATGAATAATTAGAAAATAAATATGAGTAGGACAATGAGTAATGAGTAAAAGAAGAAGGTGGAGCTATTGTTCTCATGTTCTCATGCGATTACTCATCAAAAAAGGGCTAATTCTCTAGTTATATTCTTATTTCTTAGCTTGTTCTCCTCCTGCACCCATACATATAGGTTAAAGATCAATTATTTGATCCTTTGCTTCATTGGATTCCATAGCTCCCTTAAATACATCAATTTTGTCTCCACTTGTCATCTCAGTTGTAGATCCTTCAGGTTTAATACTATTTCTATCAGGATGAGGAGCTAGAGGATCTTCAGGAGTTCCTTTGATAAAGAAATGGGAATAATCCTTCTCTTCTTTTTTTTCTTTTTTAGGAGGAAGAGTAGCAGGGTCAGCATCCCAATAATCCATATCTTCTTTTTTGCCCCACATTTTGTTAGTTGCTTCTATGTATTTAGTAGGGTTTTCATATAAATCCATTGCTTCTTGTTCAGTTATTTCTTTATTGAGTTTAAATTTTACTTTTAATACAAATCTTCCTCTTTGTACTTTCCCATTGGAATCTTTTTGTTGCTTTAACATTCCAAGTTTTCCAAGATGTTCCTTAATAGTTCTATCAACATGTGCTCTTGAGTAATTATTTACTCCTGCATGAATTTCAGTTCTTTTAAAAAGACTTTGGCCTGTTTTGAAATTAGATTCCACTAAAAACTTTTTAACTGCTTGGAAGCAATCTCCAACAGTATCAGTTTTATAACTAGGAACAAATATTCCATCTCTATTAATCATGTAATCAAATAGCCTTCTTCCCCCTATTGGATCTTTCCAAATACAAAGTTTCCTCTCATTATGATTAATCCCTACTCCTTGCCCTCCATCATTTCCAGAAGGATCTATAACAGGTTTAATTTCTACATTCATTGCAACTGCTTCTCCCCATCTCTTAGCTCCACTTCCTGCTTTGCCATCATTAGATAGATGATTAATCAATACACAAGCCATCCCAAGTGGCTCTCCTATTATTTCTCTTAAAAATTGGCATATAGAATCAGCATGCTCATTATCTATGTACTTGAAGCCTGTACCACTTAACATCCCTTTTACACTATCAAAAACCACTAGCCCATAATTCTTCTCCTGATCTTCAAGAATCTTCCTTAGTAGGATCAAATTAGGAATATTCCATTTCCAATTAGTTAAACCCTGCTTAAGATCTCCTCCTAGTACATCAACCATTTCAGGATTAAGTCCCATATCCTCATAAACACTCTTAAACCTTGAGGAAGAGCCATCACAAGCAATCCATAAGGTTCTAAATTTATTTCTTCTTCTAGTGTGATTTAAGAATCCTATGCCCTTATATCCTGATTTAATCATCCCTGCTAATAAGGAAGTCTTCCCCATACCTGCTCCAGCGTAGAATTGGTGATTTTCTCCACGAATGAGGAAGCCCTCCAAGATGTATTCCAAATCATCAACCTTACTCATATCTACTTCCCCAACCTTGAAGGACTTGGAGGAATAACTATCTCTTAAAACATTCAATAAATCATTATTTATATCTGAAGGACTTCTTTTAAACCTATGCTCCATTTCTGCAAAGTCTTCAAAATAATCATCCAAGTTATGACTCTTTGCATGTTTGATTAGATCATTTAATAACTCACTTCTTTTCCTTTTTGGCTTTTCTTTTTGATCCCCCTGGAATTTGACTTCGTCTTTCCAATTAGGATGTTGCTTTGCTTTATGGAAGAAAGTAGAAATAGTAACTGTATTTTTATCAGTAGGATTTCTCTTGAAGCTATACCAAGTCTTATGCAAATCTTTGCGATCATAATATTCCCCCATTTGGCTGCACCATTTATCAGCATCCTTTAAATGTTTATCCTTTTCTCCTGTAAGATCTTCCCACTCTTGAGATAGATGACGAAGAGCTTGTATTATTTTGATCCACTCTTCTCTAGGCTCAGCGTAATTAATAGCAGGAGAAAAAAACTTTTCTAAATATCTTGGAACTCTAGAAGAGTCATAGATCAACTCATCTCTAGATCTTTGATAAACAATAATTTCTTCAGGCTTATCATCATCATCCTTTGATAACTCCTCCCAACCTTCTAGGAGAAGAAGTGGAGCTATAGCTATATCAGTATCAGCAGGAGAGTTAACCCAAAAATAACCATCAGTTTCAGGATGTACTCCTGCAACCATTGAGTAATGATTTCCTATTCTTAGTTCAAAGTTTGCATAATCTTGATGTTGAAGCTGTTTCTTCTTCAATACATCTAAATATTCTTCAGGAATCCAATAGAACATTTGCTTTCTATCTTTTTTCCCACTTGCAACAGTAACAGTTTTTGTAAGTGCAGCAGGATCAAATCCTACATAATGTTCAAAACTTAAGTCAGAATTAGTTCCATCAAAATCTATTGCACCTAATCCATACTTCTTCCCATTAATAGTTGTTGTACTATGTCCACCGAGTAGAACTCCAACCCCATTTCCTTTTTGATTAAGTACATCATCCAAAGTAAAAGGACTTTTAAAATGATTCCCTGCATACTTAGCTTCCTTATCCCAACAATTACAAAATCTCCACCCTTCAGGATTATTCTTCAGGGCTTCGAAGATCTTATGTTTAAATTGCATTTCTATCGAATCCCTCCTCTTCTGCTGCTTTAGTTAATAACCTTCTAATAATTTGAGATATGTCTCTTCCCTCGATCATTGCTTTTGTATCTAGAAATCTTTGTAGTGGTTCAGTACATCTAAAACTAATAAACTTTGCAAAAGGAGCACCACGATATTCAGATTGATAAAACTCTAATTTTTGCTCTTCCGTCATCATTGTTGTCTAACTTGTTTAACGTGTTAATCCAAAACTAACTCTGTTAAGAAGAGATATAACTTTTTAATATTTTTCCCTTTTATAAGTTGAGATGATCTTCGAAGAAATTGATATTTGTTTACGAATTAATAGAACTTGCAGTTAATTTGACCTATAAAAAAAGTGGATAATATCCTGCTAAGAGATTATCCCAAGATAGTTTGACGTGGTACTCAAATGAAAACCCCCTAAGTTTTTTCATTCTTGGGGGCTTCTTGTTTTTAATCATCATCAAGTCTTCTATCGTCTTCCATAGATTCTTCTAATACATCCATTATTTTTCTAATCAACTCATACTTACTTTTATCTGACATGTGGATCTCATTAGCTAGAGACATTTCTAGCTCCACCCTCTTTCTTTCTATATCATCATGTGACATATCACACCTCCCTAGAAGGTGCTCTCCACTTGGAGAAGGTTTTCTTTATCTCACTAAAATTCCATTGATAGGAACATGAGTTAGAAGCTCCACTTTTGAAGTAATGAAATCCATATTCGAATACACCATCCTTCTCAAGTTTCTTCGCTTTCTGTATGAAGTAAACAGGATTAAAATTTAACTCACTTGCTATTACAGCAGTAGTTACCCATTTGCCTTCATACGAAGGCTTATTTGACATTTAGCTATTGATTTTTATTCCCTTAGCTCTTGCTACTGCTAGTTCTTCTTTAGTCCACTCGAAGTTACCTTTTTCTAGTACCATTCCAGTTGATATTCCCTCAAACACTTGAGATTCTTCTCCGTTTATATAAACGTAAGAACCACCTCTTTTATGATTAGGAAACATTCTGTCTATGTCCTTTGAGATTTGTTCAGCAGATTTATCAGAATTAAAAACCTTCACAAACTTTCCATCAATAGTTGATGATTTTTTAAATTTGTTGGGTTTCTTAGTTGCCAATAGTAAAAAGCTAAAAGTTGAACAAAATCGCCTGTCTATCCGCCAATAACTAGGATTCGAACTCTAATTACCAGAAGTCGAGCAAAGGACATTACTAGATTAAATCTGAGGATTGCCACGACATTAATATCATTATGTAGCCATCTTCTAAGATTTCAATAGATCTTCTAAGATTTAACGTCATGTGTAGCTTTTCTTCTTTCAATAGCTCTCTCAAATGATTCCTCTAATAACTCTTCATTGAAGAATCTTGAGTATTGTTGATGACTTTCCAAACTGTGACCCATCATTGGTGCTGCTTCTCTTGGATGTAATCCATACTCCAAGTGTGCTCTCATAGCCCAAGCATGTCTAAAGCTATATCCTTTGCATCCTTTTTCTTTTAATTCTTTCCATACAGGATTAAATCTCATGTAATTTTTGAAGGCTTCTGCTGCACCTGCTTTCATTCTTGGAAGTGGAGATTTTTTTTTGATTTTTTGAATTAAATTCCAATTTTTTTCCCAAGTAGGATGCAATGGAAATAATCTTCTAGCTTGACCAATACCTCCACCTGACTTCTTGGCATAGGTGCACCATACAGTATCCTTACCATTTCTCCTTACTTCAAGATATTGCACTTCTATTGGTCTTAAACCATAAGTAGCCATCAACTTAATAGCAAAGCTCCACTCCTTTGCTCTATCCTCAACTCTATGTTTTTTCTCTTCAGGAGTTAAATTTAAACTTTCAATTAATCTAAATAAATCATTATCTTCTATAGGTGTTGTAGGATCTTGAGTTCTTTGCTGAAGTTGCCTAGATTTCTTACCTTTAAAATCTTGAAGATTAAATTTTGGAGGAGGATTCCATATTTCACTATCTAATAAGTATCCACTCTCTTTGCTTGTAGCCCATCTTAAAAAACTAGCTATTCTTTGAACATTTTCTTCTCTTGATCTACTTCCTGCTTCATTAAACTTACCTATATTTTTTAATAGATTTATTGCATCCTGAGAATCAGCAACTTGCTCTAACTTCCTAAAAGTTTTTGCATAACCTTTATCCCAAGTTTGTTGGGAAATATCTCCTGAAGTATTAATTTTAAAATCTCCATACTTCTTCCAAGCATCTAACAAAACTTGTGGGTCAGTTTTACTTTGTGGAAGTTTATCTTTAGGTGCTCTAGCTTTTACTCTTTCAAATGCTTCATCTATTGGAACTTTCTTTTTTATATGAAGATAATGAACTGATTCAATAAAATGTCTAATCTCATTTTGATTTGATCTTTGCCACTTGTAGGGAAGATATTTGTAAGTTCTTGTACCATCTTCGAATCTTATTCCTAATCTAGCCTTTCCCTTATTTTCTATAATTTGCCAATTCTTATTCCCTAGAGTATCTCTAATGAAAACTCTAATAGCTTCTATCCAATCTTCTGTATGTGATCGCTTTGGCATAAGCACTAGGTCGTAGAAGGGGGAGCTAGAGGGGGAGCTAGCATCTATAAACATCTTGTATGATCTTCGAAGATATTGCAATATGTTGTCTCAAACTCGTTCCACCATCTATAATTAGTCTAGGCTATAACTAAAGTCTCAAGGTTTTCTTAAAAATAACGCCCAGTGCTTTGGGAGCACTAGGTCGCAGGTTCGAATCCTGTCGCCCCGATTGGGATTACAAAGATTGCTAATATTGCTCGTGGGGAAAATGTGGGAAAAATATGGATGAGAGAAAACCTACTATGCTCTGGATCTTTTAATAAAATTAAAACTTTATTTTTTTATTAGGTTCTTTCTGAGCGTTTATAGATGAGTATTTTCGAGCCTCTTAGATTTTCTAGGTACGAATTTTTTAAAGTATTTTCATCTCTGAAAATACTAATTAGTATGTTTATACATTCTTAAAAATTAAAGAAACTTCAAAAAATGACCAGTGAAGCCAGATCTAGAAATATGGCTGCAATTAAATCGAAAAATACAAAGCCAGAAATTGAAGTAAGAAAAATACTTCATGAGATGGGATATCGTTTTAGATTACATAGAAAAGATTTACCTGGGAATCCAGATATTGTTCTACCTAAATATAAAACGGCTATTTTTGTTAATGGATGCTTTTGGCATCAGCATGAAGATTGCAAATATGCGTGTTTACCCAAAACAAAAACCGATTTCTGGAAAAATAAGTTAGAGGGAAATAAAAAGAGAGATAAATTAAAGCAATCTCAATTAAATGAGTTGGGATGGAAAATAATAAATGTTTGGGAATGTGAGATCAAAGATAAAAAATTTCACTTATGCTCAAAATTAAAAGATATTTCTCAATAAAACCTTAAGAAAATCTATCTAGTAGTTGACCCTGCGAATATTGTTGGATATGTTCTAAAAATATAAAGATATTTATGGAAGATACCTTACTTCAATCAAAAGATTTAATTAAACATAGAAGAGAAAGTCTTGGATTAACTCAAAAAGAATTTGCCTTTTTATTAAATTTAAAAGATTCAGGTGATAGAACAATTAGCGGATGGGAAAGAGGCGAACATTCACCAACCGATGCAAAGCTAAAAATAATTAAAAATTTATCTACATTAATCCCTTTTAAAGAATCCTCTAAAAAACCAGATTTTACATTCATAGATTTGTTTGCAGGAATTGGTGGAATAAGACTTCCTTTTCAGCAGCTAAATGGTAAATGTCTCTTTAGTTCTGAGTGGGACAAATTTGCAATCAAAACATATGCATCCAACTATGGTGAGCTTCCTAATGGAGATATAACTAAAATCCAAACTAATCAAATTCCATCTCATGACATTCTTTTGGCAGGATTTCCCTGTCAGGCATTTTCACAAGCAGGCCTTAAGAAGGGATTTACAGATACGAGAGGAACAATGTTTTTTGAGATTCAAAGAATACTTGCTGCAAAACAACCTAAAGCCTTTCTTCTTGAAAACGTCAAACAATTAAAAGGTCATGATAAGGGGAAAACACTAAAAACAATTTTAGAAATTTTACGAGGAGAGAATAAGCAAAACATACCTCAAGATTATCCAGTTTCTGATGAAGTTAGAAAAAGTATGAATAAAAAACTGAATTATGCGGTTGATTTTAGAGTATTAAGAGCTAATAATTTTGGGATACCTCAAAAAAGAGAAAGGATTTATATTGTTGGTTTTAATAGGGATTATTTTAAAAATACAGATGCCTTAGATAAAAAAATCGAAGAAATGTTTTCTACCTTGGAGCAAAAAAAATCGATTACTAGGCTAGGGGATGTTCTTGAAGAGAATTCTAAGGTTGAAGAGAAATATACTATTTCAGACAGATTACTAGCAGGACATATAAGACGAAAGAAAGAGCATAAAATCAAAGGGAATGGTTTTGGTTATTCCTTATTTAATACTGAAAGTTCTTTCTGTAATACAATCAGCGCTAGATACTACAAAGATGGGAGCGAAATATTAATTGATCAAAGTGATATTAATAAAAATCCAAGAAAGTTAACTCCGAGGGAATGTGCACGAATACAAGGGTTTCCTGATGAATTCAATGTGTCAGCTGTTTCTGATGTTCAAATATATAAACAGTTTGGGAATTCGGTATCTGTTCCAGTGATAAGAGAAATCGCAAGAAATATGGTAAAAATAATAATATGAACTCCAAAGTTGAAAATAAAAATTTATCTTTTTTATTTTTAAGAGTTTTGGTTAGTGAAGATTATGGAGCAATAAATAAAAATCAAAAAAAGATGGAGTTTATGGCAAAATCAATTTCAAATATTTTGGAATTAAATTTAGATATTTATGAGGGCCTTGAAGATATATTTAGAAACAAAATCTTTGATTCTCGTTCCTTATCTAAAAGAGAAAAATATAAATCACTTAAAAATTATTTAAAAAAATATTTATCAATCCCAAATGCTCTTGAAATACTCTTCAATTGTCAACAAATAATTGGACCACTAACTAATGAGGCATTAGAAGAAAACGGAAAAGAAGTGAAAATCATGCAAAATATCGCTATGGATGATGCCAAGACAGATTTAGAAATAAATGGTGACAATGCTTTGAATAATTTAATTTCTAATTGGAGTAAATACTCTTACGAAGCAAGTCAAGTTATAAAAGATAGTTTGGGGCATGAATTGGTAAAAAAAATGGAATTAAGCTTAAAAGAATCTAAATATCCATTAAATGAAGAGTTGCAAAAACAATGTATTAATTCTTCCTTGGTTCTTTTTCATGGAAGATGTACTAATGGTGGAAAGAAATCTGCAGGAGATGGACTTGAGTTATCTGTTCAATGTATTCTTGAACATATCGGTAAAAAATTAGAGGACGTCCCCCCCCATATCACAGGTATTTTAGAGGCTGATCACGTAATTAAAAAAGGTGGAAAATTCGGGAATATGCTTTTGATTAGTTGTAAAACAACTGCCAGAGAGAGATATAAACAAGCTATGGTTGAAAATAGAGAGACTCTTCTAAAACTGAAAATAAGTAGAGTCGTTTGGTTTTTTAGGGATTGCGATTTATCTTTTGAACAATGCAGACAGCTCGGATTAAGAGGACATATTATTTATCTTCCAGATCATGACATAAAATATAGAGAATTTCTTGATGATCACTCTACGAAGAAATACGTAAGGCCAATTTCAACAATAAGAGATTCAATAGAAGAACTTTTCGATCCCTCCTTTGATTATTAGATATTTTAAAAAGGATAAGGGCGATAATCATTAACTTTAAATCTAACAACAGATTTTTTCTTAGTTATATATTTTTGAGTTAACTCAGAATCATAATTTAAAAGGTCAATTTTACTTAGGTTTTTAGTTATTCTTCTTTTCCATGAACAAATTTTTTGAATACCTTGGTTTTCTCCTGTAAGAAGTTTTAGTTTATTTTCGAAAAGCTTCTTTTTGTACTCAATAGGTTGCAATGAGGCATGTGCCTCAAGATATTCTTGATGCAATTTCATGGCATATTCGTCTCTTTTGAGAAGTCTTTTCGAACTATCCTCCAGAAACTTTTGTACTTTAATAGTTTCTTGAATATCTTTAAATTCTTTACTGAGTGTTTGTTTAAGATCTTTTTTTACAAGAAGTGGGCCTTTAATTTTTTTTGTACAAAGTTTTTCAAAAATATCAGGATGATCTTTCTTAAAAATTACAGATTCTAATTTTTCTGAAGGTTTGATCTTTTCATATGAACAAATGCCATCAATATCCCTACAAAATTCCTTATTAAAAGATCTAAGTTTTAAGACTGCTAAATCTTTTTCGCCTTTAATCTTTAAAAAATTTGCTTTGACCTTTAGAAGTTCATTATAAATATCCTCTGCATCTGAAGATGGTTTTATTTCTTCTCCGTTATCTTGAATCCCCGTATAATTATTAATTTTCAAATCATTTTCTAATTCGCTCTCAAGATCTCCATTTATTTCTTTTGTTAATTCTACATAGGGATGTATTCCATCCTCGCCATAATTAAACCACTCCCCATGTATTCTATTTTTTGCCAATCTTTGATGAACAAGAGATTCTAAGGTTGAAACTTGAGCATAGGTTTTAACTTCTGCTTCAATAATTATTTCTCTAGGATTTCCAGTCTGATGTTCTTTTCTTCTATCAAAAGATGATCTGCCATCATCATTACCTTTAACAAGACCAATCTTCACATAAGGACCACATGGATAACCAAATAGATCTCTTTCGGTCATGAAATAAACAAAGCCTATATTTTTTTCTTGGTTCTCAAGACTCATTTACCTAACTTTTATTACTCAAATTTTATTTTATTTTGTCTTAAAAATCTTTTAGATTTAAGAGCACTAGGTCAAGAGAAAGTGCCCTGTGGGAAAAACGTGGGAAAAAGTCAACCTCTAGTGAACATTTACGAACAATACAAAACACTAGCATATTGCTACTACTGTTGTTATGACTAAAAAGTCTAAATATAGCTTAATTTGACCAGTTGCTTTGGGAGCACTAGGTCGCAGGTTCGAATCCTGTCGCCCCGATCAGTCATAGCAGGGGAAGTTATAAATCTAAATTTATTGTCTGCAACAACTGCGGACAAATTGCGGACAAATTGCGGACAAATTCTGATCAAATTTATTGACAGTCGATCTAACATAGACGGATAAAACCCTCTTTTTTAATGACATCAGATAAATCCGATAAATATAAAGGTGATTCTAAAGAAGATATTGATAGATTGATAGAGAGGAATACATTAAAAGCATTAGGTATTGAATCCTTTAATGACGAAAAAGATATTGATATAGCCGAAGATTTTTTTGTAGAAGAAACTTCACTACCAACAGAAAAGCAAGATCGGGTTAAATCTCTAGGCGCATCTAAAAAAACAAAACCAAAACCAAAACTAAAGCCAAAGCCAAAACCATGGACTAAACGCGACGATAGATTACTGGCTTTACTTTATGTCATTGGAATAATTGCTTTTCCTTTTACACTTATAATTTTTAGAGCACTTGTATCTGGTTTAATTATTGCTCCAATCTTGTATCCTGCTTTAATAGCTCTTTATATACCAATAATTTCTTTCGGTTTATTATACTCTTTTAGCAAAAAATTTAGAGATAAGACAAAGAATGTATTTATAAATTTATTTAAGTTACCTCAAAAGTTATATAAAGAAAGTCAATCTCTAGTACCTAAAAATATACTTACTAGACTTGTTCTTAATATTGGATTCGTAGTTGTTTGGTTTTTTGTTATTGATTCACTTTCTACAGATATTATGGAAAATAATTGGGAACTTTATCAGTCTCCTCTCTTTCCCCCTTTCATCTTGACTTTGTTTTTTGCCCCAATATTTTTTATTACATTCATCTTTTGGTTTAAGGATATTAAGGATATTCCAAATACTTTTAGTAAAACAAAAAAAGAAACAAGAAGAAGAATTAAATCTACTGCAAAGTATTTATCAAAATCTAACATTTCAGATGCAGACGAATTAAAAAAATATGCAGAGTTAAAAGATAAAGGAATAATAACCGAAGAAGAATTTCAAGCTAAAAAGAAACAATTATTAGATTTATGAAACACTTTATGAATTTATCTCTTTAGTAATGGGAAAAGAAGCTTCTCAACTAACAGAAAGGGATGCTTTGAGCATTTATGCGAGAATGATGCACACTCTTGATTCGTCTGAGTTTGAATCGTTTTTGGCAGAAGACTTCTCATACTCATCACAAAAAGTCTTAACCGATATGAACTCAAAAGATGAGTTCATCGAATATATCAGACCAAAACTTGAAGTAATAAAAAAAACTAATAGTCCTGTTTACGCAGAATTAGGCGTCTGCCCAGCCTATGGTCATAACGACTGCCTTATCATGGCTCAAGGCGATAAGTCTAATTTACTTGGAGTTGCTTATGCTTCTGTAGATGAGGGAAAAATAACTGGTCTTTCCTTGTGCATTGTTCCAACTGCTGATTCGGCTATTCGAAGTGGAATTTATCCAGGTCTTAATGAGGTGGATCCAGGTCTTAATAAGGTGGATTCAGGTCTTAATGTAAAAAAAGATCAAGTCATAATAACTGAAGAAGAATTTCAACGTAACTTGGAACAGTTATTAAATTTAGGAAAAAAAGAAACTTATCAAATAGAACTATCTGGGTATGACGAGGTGCAGGCTTTTTGTTATGCGTTTAGTTTTTTGAATGATGGAAAAATACCAGATCCAGATGATTTTTGTATATCAAATAACTTTAATAATCTAGAGAGTTCCTTACCTTCAGATACTATTAAAGTCGCAACTTATGTGAACAAAAAATACTCCACAAAAAAAATATATTTTTATGTTTGCTCATTTACAGAAAAAACTACCCTAGCAAAGTACCAAGAAATCTATTCCCTCTTCTCTATAAGGTGGGATGAAAGTGATGGCCTCTGGATATTAAATCCTTGGTACTGTTGTTCTGTAAAATCTGAACAGCCTCAACCATCTTTACATAAAGAAGCAGCAAATTGGATGTTTAAAGGAGTTGCTACCACAGGTTGTTTAATTGCATCAGTAGATGACTTCAAAAAAGGGCAACTAGAAATCTTAATTTGAATATCATAGAATTTTTGATTATCTTTTCCTCCCAAGGAAATCGAATTTTTCGATTATCTTGTCTTCCCAAGGAAATTTGTAAATTGGATTTTCTAGTCTTACCTTTTCCCAATTCTCGAAACGATCTTTAATTATGAAATCTTCATCTTTTAATATGTCGTCTATATTGTGTTTATCTGCTTTATAACTAAAAGAAAAAAGAACCCAATAAATAAGTAAATAAGGCAAAGAGGGGTAATACCAACTCCAAATAGGTGGTACTCCTAATTTTACAAAGATCCACATTGTAAAAGGAAAATATAGTAATCCAAATAAAAAACCTAGCGTGATCCAGTTAATCGCAGTAACTAATTTGTTTTTATGTCTAATCACAAATCGCTTGTATCTGCTTGATGTCCGATATTCTCTTTTTCTTAAGGTTAAATTCTCTCTAAAACTTACTTTTTCTTTCTCTACATTTTTTGCAAACTCATTTTCTTTCCTTATTTGTTCTCTGGATTTAGCCCTTTCTTGTGATAAAAAATCTTGTAACTCTTCTAGATCCTCTTTTGATAACTTAAAAAAATCACTGCGGTATTTTACTTTATCTACTAATTTATCTCTGCAAGATTTTGCAACCCATTTGTAATCACTAATATAGTATGAGTTAACTAATTCAGTTGAATCTGGGCTCACCAATAAGTCTTGAAATTTTTCTGTTTTATCATCGCTAATACAAATTTTATAAAGTTTTCTTTTTTTATAAAAAACTATGCAAACATAACCAGCAAAATCACTCCAATATCCCATATAAAAATAATGATATTTTTACTTTCTTAATAGTAGTTTAGATGTGAATGAAAGACACTCATATCACTAAACCACACTAAATAAGTCCACTCAGAATCGCCTAAAAGGGCAATAAACATATCTCTATATACGTATTTATCACTAGGTTTTGACTATCCTCGAGCTAAGGGTAGAGATTTTTATCTTTGAATTATGCGGACAAATTGCGGACAAATGTTGCTTAATTTGTCATGACAAACCTTGCAAAAACAAGTAAGAAAATAGTTATAGCTTAAAAAGCTAGTGCTGCACTAAAGCTATGAAGTGCTTTGGGAGCACTAGGTCGCAGGTTCGAATCCTGTCGCCCCGACCATTTCAAAACCAATTCATACTAGCGAATTACCCAGACTCGCTTTTTTATTGCAAAAATATGACAACTCGAAATGTGTTCAAATAGTGGTCAAAAGTCTTTCTAATTTTTAAACAAAGAATTTTATTTTTTAAAATCACTTTAAGTTTTCATCAGTTAATTTAAACTTCACATACTGCTCTGCACCATTTTCATTCCATTTTATTTCAATGGAGTAGTCTTTTATATCACTATTTTTCGGTAATACCAGGAGACCACCTTCACCTTTAATACATGATTTTGAATCCTCCCAACCATCTTTTTCCAACAAACATGCTCTAGAGGCAATTACATCATGGTCCCACCACTTGCCAAAGCCTGTAATCATATTTGAAACAAGAGTAGTTTGTTTTATATACCAATTAGAATCGTTCATTTTCTTTACTACTGCATACTTATTACCTGCACCTGTCCAATATGCATTCCCACCACCAGCAAATCTGATTTTGTATTCTGTACCTCCAGCATAAGTTTTGAGAGAAGCTATTGAGAGGAGCAAAACAACTGGAAAAAGAAATTTTTTCATCAAAACTAATTTATTTTTTAAATCTATTTTAATTATTTCTTCAAAGTGGTCAAATAGTGGTCAAATGTTGCTTATATTGTCTGGACAAATCACGCAAAATCAGGCAATAAATTAGCTATAGCTTGAAAACCTAGTGCTGCACTAGAACTATTTAGTGCTTTGGGAGCACTAGGTCGCAGGTTCGAATCCTGTCGCCCCGATCAGTTATAGCAATAAGTTTCAGCGAATAATATATTTAACCTAAAAAATAGAGTGCCCAAAATGTGCCCATAAATGATATTGCTATAATTTTCTTAAAATAACTAAAGCAATGTTTAAATCGAAAGAAAATGGATTTTCTCTCATTGAATTAATTGTTGTTTTAATAATTACTGCGATTCTTTGTCAGTTGGGGTTTATTGGTTTTAACCGTTTTGTCAGGAAATCAAGAGCATTTGCAGCCAGAGAAGCTATCAGAAATATCAAATCTGAATGTATTAGAAATTCAGATTTAGGTTTAAAAGAAGATTTCACACTATTAGATTTAAATTCATATTCAATAAATACCCGTGAAAATAATAGCTGTCTTGGAGAGATTCAAAATGGCTTAATAATAGCTCTTCCTGATAATCCTGACTATTTACCAACTTATAGTTATAACTTTGAATCTGGTGATATAAATTGTTCTTATAGTGGTTTCATTAAGGGTTTGTTTAGTGAATGTGTCTCTCTAAAAGCCAAGCTTGAGAAATATAATTTTGTGGTTAAAGATTCATACAAAGAGAGAGGATGTTCTGCATATGTCATTGTAAAAGGCCCTACTTGGGAAGATGCAGAAAATAATTCTAGAAAACTAGGTGGGCATTTAATTACGATCAACGATAAGGATGAAAACAAATGGGTAGTCGATTCTTATCAGAATTTAGTGACTTATAATAACGCTACTGGAGATATCAATGGTTCTGCTGATACCCTCCCAAGAGCTTGGATTGGGCTTAATGATCGAAAAAAAGAAGGGGAATATGTATGGAGTTCGGGCCAAGAAGTAACTTATAGAGGGACAATTGATTCTGGTCATTTTAGCGGGATGAAGAAAACCTACGGAAGATTTGATCCCAAAACTGGCCTTAGAGACGATTCCTTGCCTTTGGTGAATAAATTTATCGACCAAGATGTTTCTTCAATAACCTTAGCCAACCCATCTAATAATAGTTTTTGGGTTGAAGGATCATGGGAAGATAATTGGAATAACTACACACATTACAGTGATGGTATTGCTGAGATTCCAACATGTAAGGAATAAGACTTAATGCTTTGGGAGTCCTAGGTCGCAGGTTCGAATCCTGTCGCCCCGACTCATAGAATCCAAGTCATAGAGAGGGATCCCAACCTCTCTTTTTTATTGCCTAGTTGTCTCATTTTGCGAAAGGGGCTCTCTAGGGGGCACTCGTTTGATGTAGTTTGATCTAAAATGTGCCTAGTTATTCCTTTATATAGAGAAGATTCACCGAGGTGAACAGCTAATTAATAACCACAACCATCTACACCTAAAGCCCCTCCATCAATATGTACATTTAAATGATCAGGAAAATAAATTCTAGATGGAATACTTAAAACGCATAATGCTAGTACTAAAGTTGCAGTAGGTTGGGCAAGTTTGATTAGAGTTTCTTTGTTCATGTAAATGTGAATTAAATATCTACTACTCTAGTTGGATTACCTTCTAGTGATTCTATTGATTTAAATAATAAAAAATTAATAGAATTTCACACAAAAAAAAAGACTCTAATGAGTCTTTTAATTCAAATCTATAAAAAAATTTATTGATCAGTGTCAAGTTTACTAAAGTTTGGTCCAAGAATAATCCCTATAAGGGCAAAAAGACCCATAAAAGCACCTCCTACGGCAGCTGCAGAAGGATTGAATCCACCTATAGTGATTGTAGTTAATAAATCCATTGATTAAAAAACAAATATCTTGAAATCATACAGAATTTTAGAGAAAAATATACCTAATATGAAGAAATAATCTAAATATCAATAATTCCAGAGTTCTCACCTTCTAATAGGTGCAAGTAGTACGCATTTCATTTATTTACCAAAGATTAAAGCCCCATTACTTTTATCCCATATACGATCAAACCACAGCCAACCAAGCAAGCGTTAATCAAACCCATTCCAACAGCACCTACTGTGATGATCCCCATTGATACTCCTCCTATAGCAATAAAGCCCATCGGAACGAGTCCAATAGCAATCACTCCTCTAGGAGCTATCCCTATGGATACAAATTTTTTAAAACTATCATTCATTGCACAAAAAAAAGAGGGTTTTACCCTCTATGTTAGATCGACTGTCAATCAATAGATATTCTATCTTTTAAACCTCTTTATAAGTTTTTTAATCTATCTATCAATCTATGCAAGATAATATTCCAGAAGTTTATGAAAACCGCTTTTTTTAATTAACTTATAAATAAAAATTAAAAACGAATTAAATATCAATGGGAAACCACAAGGTAAAGTCATTGGACAATAGAGAACTAAAAAAGGGGTGGTAAAAAGAGACAAAAGAAACCAAACAGAGGGATAGCCATTAAGTGTAATTAATAATGAAATTATTAAGGCTACATTTAACCACCTTGCAAAAGGTTCATTTACTTTTCCGCTTCCATACTTCCAATAACCCATTTATGCCACCAAGTTTGTTTTGTTGTATATATCAACTGTTGAATCTGGAGCAAAGCGAGATATGAGCGAGGATTTGCTATACCTTGCATAACCTTGCTGTCTGATGTCGCTAAGTATGACTACCATCTTGGCTCAGTAACCTGCCAACCTGCAGTAATTAATTTTTGGTACTCTTTTCGAGCAGCGTCTATTTTAATTTCTTTTCTTGTTTTCATAAGTGGTGGTTTATCTCCATTAGAACCAACAACAATTCCACTATCAACAAACATATACTCAAAAAACTTATCCTTATTATTCTTATTCTTTGTAAAACGTCTTACCTCAGTCCAGTTGGGGCATATTAACCATGCTTCCTCAGTAACCTTTCTAGAGTCTCTATCCATTAAAAAATACTACTGATATTTATTGAGTAATCGATTATAAATTACCAACAATACTATTACTCCACCTATACCAAGAGCTGCATGGGATGGGTCATGATGATTCTGCCAAAGCTCCTGTAAAAATTCGATAAAAAATTACTCCTTAATATATATATATAGTAATTATTATCTAATTAAATATATAGAGTAATTATTCTCTAATTTATTGATTTATAGAATATTTTTAAAAGTATCGCTAGTTGCAGTTGGCTAATAGTAAAACAACTAAGGGTATTTCTACTCGAGTAGAAGTGCTTTGCGGTTGTCTCGACTATCTTTTCTTATTCAAACATCTAAAACTTAATTAAGAACTTGGAAGATCAAATGCAAAATGATCAAAGGGTTTTATTTCGTATTGCACTTGCTCTAAACGTGCTTATGGTCCTGATAATAATATATCTAGGCGTCTATCCAAAAAATTAAATAATTTCACCAACAAATGTACTTGATACAAGTAGATGTTAGATCGACTTTCAATCAATACCATTATGCGACTAAATTTAATTAAATTAGCTTTTTATGACTTTATATCGCATTATTAAAATGGATATATTTGCAACTTCTATGATTAACTTCCCTTTATTTGTAGAAGGTTTATTACTTCCTTTATTAGCTTTAGGTGTATTTGTTATTTATAAGAGATCAAAAAGAAAGAAGAAAACATTTCAAGCACCACCTTCGCATCAGCTACCTAGTTAATGGCTAAATCTTATTGGTTAATTAATTCAAACAGGTCAGAGATTAGAAGGTTTATAAAAAACGATAAGAGTATTGATTTACCTGTCGATTATATGTTTATTGACTCTGGAGAAATAGTTGGCGTATTAGGGAAAGAACCACCTAAAATGACAACAACAATTTCTGTAGATATAGATTTAGCAAGAGAAATATATGAAAGATTACTTTCTCAGGGATGGATAAAAATTGAACCTGCTTGGTAATTAGTTCCCAAATTATGGTGGAGGTCTCTTTTGAAATAACTTGCAAGCAGTAAGCGTTTCATTTAAATCTTTTCTAAATTCCCTTTATATCACTTAACAAGTTAAACAGCTTACTTATTAATAGCCTTCTTTTTAAAAAAGTTTTATCAATATATTTTCTATTTTCTTCTCTTAAAATTTTTTGACCATTTAAGCCCAATGCTCTGTATATAAATTCTTTATCTTCTTTAATCAATTCTTCTATCATTAATTCTGTTGCCTCTATATGAAATTGCAACCCGTAAGCAAAATCACCAATCCTAAAGAACTGTTCCTTACAACGTACGCTACTAGCGATGAGTACTGCCTTATTAGGTAATAAAATTCTATCTCCATGCCAATGCAGGACGTGAAAAGGCTCTTCAAAAAGTTCTTTAAATTCATTATTTGATTTATTAATAAATATTTGAGACCATCCAATTTCTGGTAATGCTTTTGGAGGCGATCCATATTTTAAAATCTCTACATCTCCTCCAGCAGCACTCGCAAGCAACTGAGCACCTAAGCAGACACCGATTATAGGTCTCTTATTTTCTAATTCTCTTTTTACAAAATCTCTTTCTAATTTAAGCCATGGATATCTTTCGCTTCCAATATCTTTAACTCCCATTGGTCCGCCCATAATTAATATCAAGTCACCTTCTTTTGTTTGTGGAAGGTTATCGTTTTTATCTAAACGGATGATTTCAATTTTTAAATCTCTTTCTTTAGCAATTTGTTCAAAAAGACCGGGATCCTCTATTTCTACATGTTGCAAAACTAACAGGCGTTTCATTTAACGGATCAAAGAGATAAGAAGAGTCAATATCTTTTCAGAAAGAAATCTTTTATACATTAAAAAAGAGGGTTTTGTTCCTCTATGTTAGATCGATTGTCAATCGTATTTAATATAGCGGTGCAAGTAGTAAGAGTTTCATTCAAATACCATCCTTTTTCTGTACAAATTCCATAGCCGAAATAATTTCTTGGAGATAGTGTTTGAGTCTTTCGAGCTTCTTTAATTACTGCTTCTGAACACCAATAATTTTGGGTTATTGCTTTGGGAACACTAGGTCGCAGGTTCGAATCCTGTCGCCCCGACTCTTAAAAACCAAGTTATAATAGAGAGTTTTCCTAATCTCTCTTTTTTATTGTCTTCAATCTCAAATGAGAAAGGGATCTCTTGGGGGATCTAGAATGTTTAAACATTTCAAAAAGGTGCTTAAATTTACTACTTAATTATAAAAACTATCGAAAATATTATTGCTAACACACCTGCACCAACTAACACAGCTGCTGCAAAAACTGCAGGTTTTTGATTCTGCCAAAGCTGCTTAAAATCTGCCATAAAAAAAATTACTATATATATATATAGTATAAATTTTCTGCTATCGTCCTTATATCGCAATGCTTCGTTGTCTGTTTTATAAATTGCTTTAAGAAATCTAGTTTCATCAATTTTGCAATTGCTTTTGTTTATCTTAATTCAAATTGAATATATAGGTTTCATTCTTGCCGACAAATCGCAGAAAAATAGTGAATAATTTGTCAGGACAAAATACGCAGAACTAAGCAAAAAAATAGTTCCAGATTGAAAGCCTAGTGCTGCACTAGAGTCTTTAAGTGCTTTGGGAGCACTAGGTCGCAGGTTCGAATCCTGTCGCCCCGATTGACTTCTCACGATTCTTAAATACTCTCTGGGCGATCTCTGGGCGATCATTTGCTATACCTTGCATAGCTTTGCTGTCTGCATCGCCCGCTATGTTAAAAACCATTTATTCACAAGATCTTTTACTTGATGATGACTGAATTAAATTACCCATCCAATTTTTAATATCTGATAATACTTCCAAATCTAATTTGTAGTAAACCCATCTACCCTCTTGTCTATCAGAGATAAGACCTGAATCTTTTAGGATCTTTATGTGATAAGAAATTTTAGATTGAGATAATCCAGTTACTTTAACTATGTCGCAAACGCATATCTCTCCACCCATCATTAATTCAAGAATATTTATTCTAATCGGATCAGAAAGGGACTCCATTATCCCAATGAATTGCTCACTATTAATCTTTTTAAGTTGTTCTAACAAAATTAAAAGATCATTAACTTCTTAAATATTAACCTAAAAAAATTAATTACACATATCAAGGAATATTGATGTATCAATTATTTTTGATATATAATAACCTTGGTTTCGATATTTGTTATGAAAATTGGAATTAACGGATTTGGAAGAATTGGTAGGTTAGTTTTAAGAATTTTATGGGAAAGAAAAGATATAGAAATAACTCATATAAATGAAATAAGTGGGGATTCTTTAACTGCATCTCATCTACTAGAGTTTGATTCTGTTCATGGAAGATGGAATAAAAATATAACTTCTAATGACAACGAAATAATAATTGAAGGTAAAAAAATTTCCTTTACATCAACAAAGAACTATCTTGATGTTCCATGGAATAAATCTTCGGTTGATCTTGTTTTGGAATGTACAGGACAGAATAAAAAGCCAGAAAAACTAAATCCCTATTTTGATTCTCTTGGGATGAAAAGAGTAATAGTAGCTTGTCCAGTCAAAGGAATTGTTGCAGAAGCTGAATCACTTAATATTGTTTACGGTATAAATCAAAGTCTTTATGACCCCTCCAAACATAAATTAGTAACTGCAGCATCCTGCACTACAAATTGTATAGCTCCGATAGTAAAGGTAATTAATGAAAATTTCTCAATTAAACATGGCGCTATTACAACTATTCACGATGTCACTAACACTCAAGGTCCTGTAGATTTTTATAAAAGTGATTTGAGGAGAGCAAGAGGATGTATGCAAAGTTTAATACCTACTACCACTGGATCTGCTAAAGCTATCGCTGAGATCTTTCCAGAATTAAAAGGAAAATTAAATGGCCATGCAGTAAGAGTTCCTATACTTAATGGTTCTTTAACAGATGCAGTTTTTGAATTAAATAATAAAGTGACAGTTGAACAAGTAAATTTGGCACTTAAGGAAGCTTCAGAAACTTATTTAAAAGGAATTCTTGGCTACGAAGAAAGACCTTTAGTTTCTGCAGATTATGTAAATGACTCTAGAAGCTCAATAGTTGATAGTTTATCAACGATGGTTGTTAATTCAAATTTATTAAAAATATACGCTTGGTATGACAACGAGTGGGGTTACAGCTGCAGACTTGCAGATCTTACTGAATATGTAATCAAAAAAGAGATTTAATTTATGTCTTTATGAAGTTATCTAATATTCAACAATATAGTGTTGTAACAGCAAACTATTGGGCGTTCACGCTTACTGACGGCGCATTAAGATTATTAGTTGTTGGTCACTTTCATGAGCTAGGTTACACAACTCTACAAATTGCTTTACTTTTTCTTTTCTATGAGTTTTTTGGAATAATTACAAATCTTTTTGGAGGCTGGATAGGAGCAAGATATGGTTTAAGGCTTACTTTATGGATAGGAACAATTCTGCAAATTCTTGCTCTTTTCATGCTGATTCCAGTCAAAGAGAATTGGTCAGTAATCTTTAGCGTCTCATACGTTATGTTAGCCCAAGCTCTTAGTGGGGTAGCAAAAGATTTAAATAAGATGAGTGCAAAAAGTGCAGTTAAGTCAATAGTTCCAGATTCAGAAGAGAATAATAAAAATAGTCAAAAACAATTATTTAAGTGGGTTTCAATTTTAACAGGATCTAAAAATGCACTTAAGGGTGTTGGTTTTTTCTTAGGGGGTCTCTTATATAAGGTATTGGGCTTTAATAATGCAGTTTTAATAATGGGTTTAGGTCTTTGCCTAGCATTCTTTTTAACTTTATGTCTCCCTAAAGATTCAGGAAAAATGAAAAGAAAGCCAATTTTTAAAGATCTTTATTCAAAGTCTCAAGGAATAAATATTCTTTCAAGTGCAAGGTTTTTCTTGTTTGGAGCAAGAGATGTCTGGTTTGTAGTAGCTCTACCAGTATTTTTAGATATTTCTTTTGGATGGGATTATTTAAAAATAGGACTATTCTTGGGTGGATGGATAATAATCTATGGTCTCTTTCAAGTATTAGCTCCATTACTTAGAAAAGTATGGGGAAAAAATAATAGCCCAACAAAAACTACCGTTCAATTTTGGGGCCTTATCTTGACGGCTATTCCTTTATTTATTGCTGGAGCTTTAAACGGAGATAAATCATTAGGTCCTGTAATTGTTATTGGATTAATAATATTTGGCTTTATTTTTGCAATGAATTCATCTACTCATTCGTACTTGATTTTGGCTTATTCAGATAATGAGAAAGTAAGTTTAAATGTTGGTTATTACTATATGGCTAATGCCGCAGGAAGATTAATTGGAACCTTACTTTCGGGCTTATTATTTATGCTCGGTAAAAATGCCACTATAGGTATGCAATATTGTTTATATACTTCATCTATTTTGATTTTTATTGCTTGGCTTATTAGTTCTAAATTACCTACCTATTCTTCCAACAGCATTAATTGATTTTTGTAGAATTTCCCCTTCCAAAGGAACGAAACCTAGAGCAGGAGCTTTGGATTGATATTCATCGCTGAGCAATTTATAGAATGTATCTTTAATTGCCTCAGTATTCCTCCCATTACCTGTTTCATAAGCAAGTATCCAAGTTAAGGTTGCTATTGGATAAGCTCCTTTAGCTTTGGGGTTAGGATTTATACCAGCTAAGTTTTCATCAAGCCTAATGCCGTTTAAAGCTATTGCACCAGATTCTGAACTTGGGTCAATGAACTGACCTGAACGATTTTGTAAAGCTGCTGCTCTAACATCTCCTTTTATATATGATTGATTAACATAACCAATTGCTCCGGGAGTATTTTGGATAACTCCCGCTACACCAGAATTACCTTTTGCTCCAACTCCCGAAGGCCATTTAACAGATTTACCAGTACCTAAATTCCAAGTTTTAGAAAAAGCCTCCATAGAATTGGTAAAAGCTTTAGTTGTACCTGATCCATCAGAACGATGAGTCCAAGTCAATTTACCAGGCTTACAACCTAATTGTTTCCAATCTTTAATCATTCCCATAGCAACTTGTACTGCTTTCTCTTGAGTTAATTTCAGATCGCAATCATAGTTATATCCAAAAGCAATAGTTCCACCCACCATAGGTATTTGAACAAGTCCTCTAGTAACTTTTTTTATATCAGAATCTTTCATGGGATCATCTGATGCACCAAAGTTAACTGTTTCATCAATGAATGCCTTACGTCCTGAACCTGACCCTACTGCCTGATAATTAACTTTTGTCCCTCCAGATCTTGCATAATCAGAAAACCATCTTGTATAGATTTTTGAAGGAAATGAGGCTCCTGCACCACTTAATCTAACGGCGGGTGAACCACAAGCTGTTATGGCAAGCAGAGAAGATCCAACGAGAACTTTCTTAAAAATGCTCATGAAGTAAGTAGGATTATATATCTCATTTATATCATCCAACCAAGGAAGAGAAACAAAGTTTAAGAAATGCATCAACTTATTTTGATATAATCAATAATTCTTGATACATAGCTAAGTCACTCATTTAAAACGCTTACTACTTGCATAAAAAGCTGAGCCTGCATTATTTTTATTACTTAAAGCCACATTGTGACAATGATTGGCTCCTAAAAATTATTAGTGTCTTTATGACACTAGGTCATAGCCGGGCGATCCCTGGGCGATCAAATGCTTAACTTTGCAAAACTTTGCTGAAGATAAGACAATTCTTGAGACTCATTTTGATAACAAATATTTCAAACTAAAGTCACAGCCTCACTTGTTTCTTGTGGGTGCTGTCGCATTTTGCCGATCGAGTGCTTTGGGAGCACTAGGTCGCAGGTTCTAATCCTGTCGCCCCAATCAGTCATAGCAAGGGTTTATAAATATTTTAGTTAGTCTTAACTTGAGAAAGGAGCGCTAAAAGTAGCGCTAGATTGATATAGTTTGATCTACTTTGTGCCTAGTTTATTACTTATGTATTGAGTAACCATAAACCATATATAAAAACTATCGGCAATGATAGTACTAACCCACCTACACCAATAACTTTATTTGGTTGATTATTCCAAAGGGCCTTAAAATCTGCCATAAGAAATTACTCCTTATATATATACATATATATAGTAATTATTCTCTAATTAAATATATAGAGTAATTATTCTCTAATTAAATATCTATTATTCAAGATTTCTGTTCTTAATTATTTGGAGCAAACAGATCTATTAAAAAATAAATATATTCTCAGGTGTTTAGATGTAATAGCGAAAGAGTATGGTGGAGAAGTAGTAGATAAAAATTAAATGATTGGAAGTTTACCAAAATAAATTGCACTTCTCATGGTCTTGCTAATTGTAGGAAGCACTTTTGTTGGTGGGATTATTTACTTTATAAGATGACAGAAAAAGAAAAAAGAACTAGAAAAATTGATTAAGACTCTAGTCTTGTTCAAATAGTTCCAAATATTTAAAAAGTGTTAGGCATCTAAATTTAACTGCAACTACAAGAGATGAAATCAAAACAAGCGATAATAATAGATACTCTTTTAAAAAGTCAAAGGGAAGGCCAAGGTAGAAACCAAATCCTTGAGATGATATAACAAAATACATTACGAGTACAAAAAATAATGCTATAAGGCAAGAAATACTCTCTTTTTTTCTTTTAAAATATTGATTTTGATAAATTAAATCCAAACATAAAAGCGGACTTAATAATGGGAATGGGAAAAAGAACAAAAATATTCTAGTAATTGCCTTTGACTTATTTGGTGAAAGCATATTTAAAAGTATGTCCGAGGAAATGATTTTCTTTAGTTTAAATCAATCGCTAAATAAACTGTTCTATCTTTGATCTATTTGAAAAAAGTCACTAGTTTATCAGGGATCTATGATTTAGTATAAGCTTAGATGATCTTCGAAGATATTGCCATAATGAGACTCAAACTCATTACTATATCTAGCTCTACTCTTTTCTATAACTATAACCTCAAGTAAATCTTATTAGAGCAACCGAGTGCTTTGAGAACACTCTGTCGCAGGTTTAATCCTGTCGCCCCGACTCTTATAATCCAATTCATAGACAGGTTTCCCAGCCTGTCTTTTTTATTGGTTGTAAATTAGAAATATGAGACTTAGCGATTAAATAGCGATTATCTGCTATACCTTGCATAACCTTGCTGCCTTAATCGCTAGATATAACTACTAAAATACTTATATACCCTTGCGAGTTAATATTCATTAAAACCAGTATCGGGGGTTACTCTCATTGGATTAATTTTCCCTTCCACTATTGTTGATTGATTCAGCACCTTCTTGATCTGTAATGTCACGCATGACTTGCCTAGAAACTCCAACTTCACCACTATTAGCTTCATTATGAGCCATTGCTGGAACTGAGAATCCTAATAGCAAAGGTAATAATAAAAACAAACGCATAAAAAATTACTCCATATATATAGTAATTTATTTTTGCTCCTCCCAAAAGGTGCTTATCTATTTGCTCGCTCCACGCATCTTTTAGCCTCACTCCAGATAGATAATCTAAAATCCCTCTCATTCCCCCCCCTTTTGAAATATTCTTCACTTGGTCCTTTATCTATTATTTTTCTCTAATTAATTGTAATTTTCTAGAATTTATTTTTACTACAATTCCATCAAGAGAAGATCTACTTTACTTGATAAACTTTAGATCGCCCATTACATTTTCTTACTGCCCAAGGGATAGTGGTATCTATACTCTCTTGTTCTATACAAATGGTTTGATAATTTGCCCAATTCTTCAAGGAGATTAGATTGAAAGCAATAATACTGAAAATCAGTATTAGTAATATTAAACAAATACTTATAAAAACTTTAAAAATTTTTTCATCAAAAATATTCATTTTTTATTAAAGTTTAATCCAGTTTGCATTTTGAGATTAACAAATAAATTTTAATGACACATTAAAAGGGAATTTTAAATTATTAACTTGTTTATCTCAAATTAAAACGTATTAATTAATTAAGAGAACAATTTCTTTATTCAAAATGCCTTCTTTATTAACACTTTTTTTTTATATTCTTGCTGGAGCAGGTTTAGGAATTTTAATGATCTTCACGGGCATTCCCGCTGCTTCTTTATTGGGAGCTATCATTGGAGCTGGGGTTTTAAGTGCAAGTGGTCTAATTGATGTTGCAGTTTGGCCATTAGGTACTAAAACAGCACTTGGGATAGGAATAGGAACTGTAATAGGGACTGGTATTAATCAAGAAACTTTAAGCGAATTACAAAACTTGTGGAAGCCAGCATTGATAATTACATTTTCTTTATTGATAACTGGACTTTTAATAGCATTTCTAATAATTAAATTTTTAGGAATTGATATTGCCATTGCAGTATTAGGTTCTGCTCCGGGAGGGACAATTGGGATGAGCCTAATTGGATCTGAGTATGGAGTAGGTGCTTCAGTTGCTGCTTTACACGCGGTCAGATTAATAACCGTTTTATTACTAATTCCTGCTCTTTTAAATTTACTCGGTTTAAAAGATGGTATTAATACTCCTTAAATAAATTGACTATATTTTTTTTTAATTATCAATGACATATATAAGAGAGAGCTTTTAGACAGAGAAAAAGAATACGATTAACAGTAACTATTTTTCCTTTTTAAGATATATAAAATTCAAAGTTCTAATAAAATGATTGATTTTAAAGATAGTGTTTCAAGCGAAAGCTATTACCCAGATAGTAATTATTATCTTGATCAGGACAATACTCCTGAAGAGACTCCACTTGCAGAAGATCAAATATTCAATATGGTGGGAAATTTTGAATGGTCAAATACCTATTGGTTTATTGAGGAAAGAACAAATGGAAGACTGGCAATGATAGGATTCATTGCTGTCATTATTAACTACACCTTATTTGGTTGTATAGCATATCCGATACTTTAAATGAGTAATTCTAATTTTGATAAAAATGGTGTCGATAAGTCTGGAACGCATTGGCTTCAATATGCTGCGTTTGTTGTAACTGCATGTGCTATTTATTTTGGCTGGGCATTTTTCAATGATGCTAGTTTCCACCATTTCGCTGTAAAAATATTTAAATTCTGGAATTGCAATGGATATAACCCTCTAAGTTATTGCGTAATGCGTTGGGGAGTGGACTTTTATCCTTAGTTCCCTATGGAAATAGGATGGAGCTTGACTAAACATAATAGGTTTTCACATTCCAAAAATACTATCAAATCATCGACCTAGTTAAGACAAGGCATTATGTCGCTCAGGGGGCACTAAGGGGGCAGGCTTATTATCTTGTATGTAGGACTATATACTTTGTACAAAATTAAGTCTCAAACTTGTTCCACTCGCTTAGTTATAACCGAGTTATAGTAGGGAAATATTGATAAATCTCATTTTATAGATCGGTTATAGATCGGGTGCTATGGGAGCACTAGGTCGCAGGTTCGAATCCTGTCGCCCCGACTCTTGAAAACCAAGTTATACTAGAGAGTTTCCCAGACTCTCTTTTTTATTACTTCCTGTCTCATATTGAGAAAGGGGGCTGAGGGGTGAGCTCAACAGATGTAGTTTAATCTAAATTGCGCTTAGTTTATTACTTATATATTGAGTAACCATATATAAAAACTATCGACAATATTAGTACTAACCCACATACACCAATAACTGCTTGTGAGTGATTCTGCCAAAGCTCCTTAAAATCTTCCATAAAAAATTACCCCTTTATTTATAAAAATAACAAAAATGATGAGCAACCTGATCGTCTACATCCGCCATTAAATCATATTCTTTTAATTTTTCTGTAATCCTTTTATATTCAATATCAATTTTGTTTAATTTTTCTGTAGTCCTTTTATATTTAATATCATTTACTAAATTAGCTAAATATTCTTCTAAAGAATTAATATTAATTTCTAGACTCATTAATAACCTTTAGTTTATTTATAGCTATAAATTATCATTTTAACTTTATTATTGTTTAATTTGTTTCTGCAGTTTTAATTCGGCTAATTTCATTGCTGTTGATGTTCATCTTTTCTTTTCTTAAGTCTTTTATATTCTTCGTGCAAAGATCCAAGTTGCCAAGCATCTCTAAGAACTCTTGGACCTTCCATTAGGAGTCTTACTACTTCAGGTTTATGTGCTTTCATCTCCAGAAATTCTTTTTGCCAAGAAATGTCATCCCATTTAGTGCTCATAATTTAAAATTACTACTTAATATAGTAATTATTTTCTAATTAAATATCTATTATTCCGAAGCTCTCTCCTTCTAATCGTTCAATATGCTCCACTATGTTATTCAATTTGGACAGAATTATTCAACTATCTAATCTATCAGCGTAATCCCTTAAAATTTCTGCCATCTTTCGAGGTGGGATTTCTTCTTGATATTCTCGGCATAAATCAAAAAATTTATTCAGAAAATCTTTCATTGAAGAGGACATAAAAAAAAGAATTTTATATCTCAATTTTAGATCGACTGTCAATAAAATATTTTAGAAGAAAAGGGGCTAAAAATAGCCCCTCTTAGTGAAACTTTCAAAAGAAATACCTCGTTTATTTTTTATTTAATTAAAAGAAATAAAAAGTTGAAATATCTTACATACCCATTGCTTTTCTTAGCTTCGCAGCCTCATCTAAACCTTCAATAATTGTAAATGTAGAATTTTCAGTAGCCTTTTGTCTTAGTTTTGAAAGTTCTCTATATTCTTCAGATTCATAGGCTTCAACAGCTGCTCTCATGCTAGAGAATTCACAAATAACTGCTAAATTAGCATCCTCCGTCCTCTCCTTTCCTTGTGGTTCTGTATCTTTTGCAAAAACTTGTCCACCAACCTCTTTTAGCCATGGTCCAACTTTTTTTACATATTCATCAAATAAGTCCTGATTAATTATTCTTGCAGTTGAAATCCAATAACCTTTAGCTCCTCTTTTATCCATGATGTATTTATGTTTCTAATATTCAATTTAGATACAATTTAAATCAAAGGGTATCTAGTCCTTAGAATTCTCATTTATTTTAGTCTGAAGCTTAGCAGCCTTATGCAACAAACCTACTGCTTCTTTTCTTCCAGTGGCGGTAGATGCTTGATGTAATAATTCAGCATACTTTTTGGTTAATTTTTTCATTGGTTCTTTTTAATGTCATATACAGGCTTAATAAGTGAGTTCAATATTAAAATTTGATCTATTGGATAGATTAAAAAAATTGATTAATAGAAAGTATTTGACTCTAGCAATTTGGATTCTTTTTCAAAAATTTTTTAGCTTGGTCAATATTGCTATCTCTTATCTCAACCTGAGATTTAACAATAATAACATAGGAGCAAAAATAGATCTTATTTAAATCTGCTTAACTCTCTAAATATCTGCAGATAAATTCAAAGTTTTCGTATTCCATAGTTATTTTCTTAAATATATCCCTTTATATTTACACTTTCTAATCTCAACTAAATTGGCTTATTTGAACTTAACTGCTTCATATAGATAAATGGCTGACTCTAGAGAATAATTAGAGACCTTCCGATGACCCATAATTAAACCACCATAAATAACAATCGCAGTAAGAATAAGTATAAAAATATAGAAACCATTTTTATTATTTTTTTGTCTTAGCAGTGTCGTATTTTTTGCTTCTAGCTAATTTAGGATCATATTGTTCATTACTCCAATCTGGAGGGTATCCTGATTGAGCTTGATTACTAATCTCTTATTTCTTGTTGCTCTGGGGTAATAGGAATAGTAATCCTACAATATCCACAGAACTCTTCACCTGAAGTAATCTTTTTTCCATATTTTGTACAAAACATTTCAAAAAGGTGATTAAAAGTAGCTATTAAATATAGAAGTTTTCTTCCATCCATCTTCTAATAATTCCTTATATTCCTTTCTTGCTTCTTCTATAGTTTCAACTCTACTTCCTTTCATAACTGGTTTAATGCTTCTCTTATAAACACAACCATAGGAAATCATCATTGCATCAATAGTTGGACTTGGCTTAGATACATCATCAAATGGTTCAAAAACTTTTATCCTACTTCTATCCTTATTTATAAGAATAAATTTCTCCATTAAATAAGTAATAAGCAAATCATTGCTCCAATACTAAAAATCAAGCTCCACCCCTTTGACTTAATCTCTACCATGAATACTTCTAAAAGAGCCGAAAATTTGGACCTGTTCTCTATTAATACCTAAATTCTGTATAAGTTTAGAAGTTGTAAACTCTCCCATTCTAAAAGTTGAAGTCAACTGATTGTTTTTTGGTCTTGCCATAAATTAGATAAAAAGTAGCCCTTATATATAGAGTAAATATTTTTAAAACTTATGCTATAAATTACTTCAAAGATTTCTAACAAAAATTCATATCAATATTAGTTACTTCAACTTGTCCAAAAATTACAGTTAAGGAATTAGGAATTAAAAACTGGCCGATATGCACTTGTGATGTAAGTTCTTTTGACTGGACTTATTACTAAAAAAAGACTTATTTTTTGCTTAAGGGTGAGTCAAGGTTACTCCTGAGAGGAAAACCTTTGAAGTTTGGTGCAAGTGACCTAGTTATATTTCAAGAAGGTATGAACTCTAGAGGGTATGTTCCTCAAATAGTTCGAATCCTTTCACCCCGATCCTGTTATGGCAGTATGTCTAAGCTAATAATATTTTTCCCTAAAAAAAGAGTTCCTCATATTTTCCTCAAGTGAGTTTTTTATTTATTCTTTTCTTCTAAGTAACCTCTTTCTCTTCCGTATTTTATTGACCCAACAGTATCTCCAGAATTTCTAGTCCCCTTCCCTGTGACATTGCCTGCGATAGGATCTATTAATGACTTATTTTTGGGCCAAACTGCCCAAATAAAAGCTGCTAGCCAAGGAACTCCTGCTGCTATTGCAAATGTATTAATTCCAAAAATTACCCACTTATAGGTATGTCTTCTGTAGAAAGCGATGAAAGTAGGAATAAAATATATAGCTAATAGAAAAAGACCAATTATTAAAAATTCCATTTTTTCAAAGTTTTTTTGATTCTACATAAGTGATTTAAAAAGTAATAAGTTTATGTAATTAAAGAAAAATAAGATTCCCTCAGAATTCCCTCAAATTAATAATTATTTCCTCACAACAGCCAAAATTATTTCAGAAAGAATATTTATAGAGCTATAAGTCTCAGTCATAACAAAATTCTTACGAATACTTTGTTAGCGCTAAGTCGCAGGTTCGAATCCTATCGGCCCGAATCTTAAGAACTAAGTCATAGTAGAGTTTTCTAGCCTTTTTTTTTGCTGAAATATGTCCTAAAGAAAAGCGGACAAAAAGCAAACAAACTTAATCTTATTAAGATAAAAAAGACTAGATTTCTGATTAGTTAAATGTTTTTGAAGAGTTTTCGAGTAATAGATTTAATTCTAAGAGTTCTTCTTTGGTAAATTTTCGATATTTTCCTGTTGGTATGTCTAACTTAATATTCATAATTCTTACACGCTTTAATGATTGTACTCTGTAGCCTAAGGACTCACACATTCTCCTAATCTGGCGGTTAAGTCCTTGAGTAAGTATGATTTTAAATTTTTTTGGCCCCAATTGTTTTACGAAACAATTCTTAGTTATGGTGTTTAATATTTTAATTCCATTACTCATGCTTTGAATAAAGTCTCTATTAATCGGACGATTAACGCTTACGATGTATTCTTTTTCATGATTATTTCTGGCTCTGAGTATTTTATTTATGATATCTCCATCATTAGTTAAAAAAATTAGTCCCTCACTTGACTTATCCAATCTTCCAATAGGAAATATTCTTGTAGGATATTTAATGAAATCTATAATATTGTCAGGTTCTACTCTTCTATCGGTTGTGCAAACAATTCCAACAGGTTTATTAAAGGCTAAGTATATGTTTTTTTGTTTCGTTGATTTTTCTATCCTTTGACCTTCAACTTCTACTTGATCACTTTCTTCTACCTTGGTACCTATTTCTGGAATTTTACCATTAATTGTTACTTTTCCTTCTTCAATTAGCCTATCTGCTGCTCTTCTAGAACAGTAACCGACTTCACTTAAATATTTATTTATTCTGGTAGACATTTTCAAAGTTACCTTTTATTTATTTTAAATATACGGACAAATTGCATACAAATATTGCTTTATTTGTCATGAAAAACTTGGCAAAGTTAAGAAAAAGAGAAAAAAACTATAGCTTAAAAACCTAATGCTTTACTATGTCTATCAAGTGTTTGGGGGGCTAGGTCGCAGGTTCGAATCCAATCGGCCCGATTCTTAAAAACCAAGTTATAATAGAGAGTTTTCCATCCTGTCATTGTTTTGATTACTTTTTAGAATAATTAGACTGAACAAGCTTTGACCGACATATTTCTACATCTTGCATAACTTTGCTACCATAAGTCGATCTATATAAATAAAAGTATCCATACAATAACAAGGATAATTCCTATTATCTAAGAAATACAAACTTAAATGAAATTAATCCTCGCAAGTAAAAGATCAAAAGCAATATTAGGTATTGGTTTAATAGCTATATTTATTGGAGCAATTTCAAAAAAGGTTATAAGATATCCAACAGGAAAGTGCATGAAAGGGGCACAAGAATTGACCTTAAATAAAGAAATAACAAATATTTTATATATTTAGAACTAATTTATTCCTCAGAGGCAATTAATTTTTAAGAGTTTCATTTATCTATTATTAATGGATCTAATGCGTCAGACCGACATCTTCTTTCAAACATAACAGATAAATCTCCTTTCCCTTCTAGTTCTGTCTCTTCAGCCTCGCATTTATCTAATATTTCTTGAATTACAGGAATACATTTAACCATAAATATATCTTTTTCTTTTAACTTTTTATCAGAAAACCCAAGATCAATCCCTGCTTCATAATAAGCATACCAATAACTACACTGATTAAAATCATCTATTGGATTTTTTATTTCTAATCCATAATTATCTACTAATCGTTGTAATCCATCTTCTGCAATTTTTTTGTTTTTTCTCTCCCGTTCCCAAGAGGAGTAATCATCTCCAAAAATAAGAACTCCAAAAAGAATAAAAACAAAAGCTATATAACCTAAGTTTTTCATTATGCAATTAAAGAAATAAGAAGTGTCATTATCTTTTCAGCGATAAATCTTTTATCCATAAGAAAAAGAAGGCGTTTATTCCTATATTTTAGATCAACTGTCAATCCTATTTAATATAGCAGTGAAAATAGTAAGTGTTTCATTTTTTCTTATTTAATGCCTAAATATCTCTCGCAGTAATAGTTAGCTAACTCGCGATTATCATAATTTTTTATTTCCTTTAAATTAAGCTTCATCATAGCTTCATCACCTGTGATTTGATAGCTTGAATTTAGTTTCGCGCAGATATCTTTTACTTTTGCTTCCTTCTCAAAAGGGGTTCTGAGATAAAAGACAGAAATGGCTAGGAACAAACCAATAGTTATTACTCTTCTATGATTCTTCCAAAATTGATAAAATTTACTTTCCATATAATAAAGAGGGTTTTAGCACTCCTATGTTAGATCGACTCTCAATCGTATTTAATATAGAGGTGCGATTAGTAAGGGTTTCATTTAATAATTCCAAAGTAGCTAAAATAATCGAACTACATAAATAATACTCATAGATACTATTCTGAAATTATTAAGCTTTTCATAAATACAATAATTTGTTTCTGTATAGCTTTACTGAGGCTAACTTCCTAGAGCAGTAACTTCTACTTGAAACATAAAATTAGATTTATTTAATATAGTACCACCATGTAACTAAAGGAATTATTGTGACTAATAATATCCCAATTACTATATATATTGCCATAGAGTTTTTTGTTTCAGTCTCTATTTGCACATTCAAATTATTATCATCTACTTGATTATCAATTGATGAAGGTTGATTATTCTCTTCGTTGATGATTTTCTTTTGTTTTTTAGTCGAATTCGAATTAACACTAGGATTAGACTTCCAAACTGATTCAGCAACGCAATGATTACCGCAACCACCATTAGCTTCATTATGTGCAATGGCTGGTGATACTAAGCCAAACAACAAAGGAAGGAGTAATAATTTTCTCATTAAAAAATAGATTTATCACTCTATTTTAGATCGACTGCAAAAAAAAAGCTATCCTTTCTGCGACATATTTAATTGAAGGCACTAGGTCGCAGGTTCGAACCCTGTAATACCGATCATTCATAAAAATGGTTTAAAGAGATTAAATTGATCTCATTTTGAGAAAAGGGAACTCTAATGAGCACTAGGTGTATGTATTGTTTTGATACTTTGCCATTAATTACCATTTAGGCTCAGTAACTTGCCATCCTGCAGTAATTAATTTTTGATATTCTTTGCGGGCAGCATCTACTTTAATTTCTTTTCTTGTTTTCATAAGGGGTTGCTTCGCTATTTGATCCGACAACTATTCCACTATCAACAAACATATACTCAAAAAACTTATCATTATTATTCATATTCTTTGTAAAACGTCTTACCTCAGTCCAGTTAGGACATATCAACCATGTTTCCTCATTAACCTTTTTAGAGTCTCTAGTCATATTAAATAAGTAATAAATAGACCATAGATCCAATACTAAAAACTAAAATCCATCCCTACGAGTTAATTATCAATATTATGCATTATGAAAATCCTCTTATTCTAATCCCATAACCCTTAGGTCTTAGTCATACCCACAATTATTTCCGCAGCAAATATTACCTTCTTTATGTGCAATAGCTGTCTAAAAAATTAGGATTAATAATCTTTTAATAAAAACTAGGGTTTTATTAGGCAACAATATTACCAGACACAGGATCAGTTACTCCAAGCTCTGGAGACAACTCATCCATAAACATTCTAACTTCATCAAGATGAGCAATCATTTTGGGTCTTTGTGCTTCAATAGCTTCTTCATTTTTCCATATCCCAACAAAACAGTAATCATAATTTCCCGTTTTAGCAATATATCTTTTTGTCATACCTTCAAAATCTGTTTTATTAATTACATCAAAATACTTATCCACACAATCCTGTTTCAATTTAAATCGAACAACATTCATGAAATTTAGGGAGTTCATAAAAAAAAGGCTTTCATGCCTTCCATTTTAACTCAAAAGAATTTCATGAAAAATAATAACTGCTTAATAAAAGCGATCAACCAATAAAATTCATGCTTAAATATTGCAGTTCTTTTTGACTAATAATGGCTTATTCAGAAACCAAAGTAATAATAGGTGGTCTAGCCCACGTTCCTATTATAATTTTCATAGTCAATTTAATTAGAGGTAATTTTGCAGCTAAAGCAGGAGAATTGAAAGTAGCTGAATTTAAAGCAGAAGAGGAAAGAAAAGCGTTAGAGAAAGCAAAAGCAGAAGAGGAAAGAAAAGCGTTAGAGAAAGCAAAAGCAAAAGCAGAAGAGGAAAGAAAAGCGTTAGAGAAAGCAAAAGCAGAAGAGGAAAGAATAGCGTTAGAGAAAGCAAAAGCAGAAGAGGAGAAAAAAAGTGAATTTGAAGAATAAGAAAGGGAAGAAATAAGTAAAAAATAAATTTTTTATGGATCTAATTTAAATTGATTGTCCAAAAAAACTTTCAGTTTTTAACTCATGGCATTAGTTCACAGATAAGAGGTATGTCTACCCTACTTTTGCAAAAACAAATTAAAAGATAGATATTACCAACCTCTATTTTTAGAGCTTAATTTCTCATAATGAGCAAGGAAGTTAGTAGGATCTATTTTATATATTTTGTCCCTACTTTTATTAAAAATAAATCCTGAAGATAATTCATTTCTATTCCTTCTCTTCTAATAACTGCTTATATTCTCTTCTTGCTTATTTAATAGTTTCATTTCTGTTTCCTTTCATAACTGTTTTACTATTTTCTTATTAAACAAAATTATGGGGAATCATAATTTAATTGATAGTTGGAATGGTTTTAGAAATAACCTATATGGTTGAAATACTTTTATTCTCACTTTATCCATATTTATCAAAGTAACCTTTTCCATATTTATTTTTAGGTATTACAACTCTTGATTTTTGATAAAAGAGAGACTAAATAACTACCAGATCAAAGGAGATTAATTATGAATTACGAAAATCCTTATAAACAGATGTTCAACAATTTATTGAATTCTTTTATTCATATGTTTTCAGTCGAAAGAACTATAACTGATGCTCAAATGGAATGTATGCAGTTTGGAATCTGTGATTATTCTCCAAAAAAAGCAGAAGAATTTCCTTTTTTTCCCTATTAATTAAAGAAAATTCTAGATCAAATCAGTAATAAGCAAATAATTACTACAATACTAAAAATTAAGCTCCAACCTTACAAATCAACTAGTTATTACTCCTAATAGTTTCTTATTCTCATAAATTATATTCAATATTAGAGTTTTTCAATATTTTTTCTAAGAGTTACCGCATTTTTGCTCATTGATATCAATAAATTTCCGAGATAAATTAAGCAGACTTTAGAAAAAAATTTTATGAGTACTCAAAACAGCCAGAACCATAAAAGACAAGAGAAGAATAATACAGAATGGTTAGATGAAATGATCAATAAACTTGAAGAGATGAAAAACAACTCATCTGAAACGGCTTAAAAACTGACAGACTAAAAACAACCTTTAAGACTTGATCATGGGATTTCCACATTGCCCTATTTGTGTAGCTGTAGCATTCTTAACCGCTTTTATAACAGCTACTCGTAGTTATATGGTCTATTTACTATATAAAGAATCTGTAAAGAGAAAAGCTACTTTTTCACCTATTTGGATACAAACGTAGATTTTCTTTTCTAAATATAAATCTAAGTAGTGTGGAATCAAATTTCAATCAAATTTCAATTAAATTTGAATCGACTTTAAATCAAGTTAAATCTAGCGCTGCAAGTATCGATCTTTTAATAGAAGTAATTTATCTAAATGTTTTAAATTACTATCTTAAAAAATAACTCTAAAAAATATTTTTAATGATTAACACTTCCTTCCATTATAGTGATATTGGTATCCTTCGAATTAGCCCAGCGTAACTTGCTTAGCTCTTGATATTCTGAACTATTGTAAGCATCAACTGCAGCTTTCTTGGATGGGAACTGAATAATAACTGCTAATCCCCCCCCCCATTCCTTCAACAGTCTGACCCTCCATGTCCTTTGCGAATACTGAACCACCTAATGATTCAACCCAAGGTTGAAATGCTTCAACATATTCAGCAAAAGCTGGATTCGTCACTGTAGTAGTAACTAGCCAATAACCATTAGTCATCAAAAAAGATTAAATTACAGTTATTTATATAATACATTAACTTTGGTATATCATTATCTCGTTTAATTAACCAGCTAAATGTTCATCAAAAATTGATTTTATTTGTGCAGCCTTTTTCAACAATCTAACTACTTCTTTTCTTCCAACAGCATTATCTGCTTGATGCATTATTTCAGCATATTTTTTATTTATTTTTTTCATAAACATTATTAACCTAAACTAAAAATACAACAACACTACATAGTGTCAATTACTTAATTATTTTAAAAACATTATAGATTCCAATATTCTCATTAATTAGCTCTATTATGAAATCTTATTAAAAATATTTAGATTTATTTTTAGTTATTTAGATAACTATATGTATTTTTATTTTCTCATTTTTTTAAGTTAGTTAATTATCTCTAATGGAAATAACGATTAGATTATTTATCTGGTGAAAGAGGAACTTTTTTAAAATCTTTTTCGGCTGATGAAGTTAGCTCTTTTAATTCAAGAGAAGAAGTCAAAGTCATATAAATATCAAAACAGTTCAAAAAGGAATAGAAAGTATAACAAATTTTGTGTTTTATAGAATTTCAGAAAATCTACTCCTTTTTTCAAATTTAATTATATTACTTGCTATTTCTTATCTTTCAAAATCTTGAGAAAAGAAAACAAGAAAATTTTAGGCAACACACTTAACCAATTATGCAATAAGGATTACTATAGGATTGACTACAAAATAATCTATTGCGTTTTAATTCTTTTACTGACTTTGAATAAATATTAGCTGTAAGGATTACTCCAAAGTTGACTAAAAACAGTATTAAAAAAAGTAACTGAATAGTTAGATTGGTCATAAGATTATCCTCCTCAAATTTTCTAAATTCTAAAACAACTTCTTAAAGATTGAATAGAGTCTAAATTCTTATTTTTAGGAATTGGAATCTTTTGATGGAGGTACCCATTCACAACTGAGAATACATTCTTCTAAGGAATCCTTAGAAGCATTTTTAATTTGGCAACTGCGTAAACATTCATAAAAAGCATACTTTGGGTCTAACTCATTTTTGAATTGTTTATCTCTAAATGTATTCATAATTAAAATCCTTTTTCTTTTTTAGAATTTGGTTAATTAATTTGTCCAACCAAATTGTGTTGTTAACTTTTCTTGTATTTTTAAAGTATTTAGTTTTAAATGTACTCATTAATTCACCCTTTAATTAAATGAGATTAATTTAAATGCGATAATTAATATTTAATAGAGCAAAAATACTGATTATGAATATAGTGAAATATTTAATATAAGAATAAAAATTATCCAAAGATTGAATCCAGAGAATTCACTCTTGTTATTGTTGAAAGTCGAACTATTTTTATGGTTCAAGAATTAATTAGTAAAAATACTCTAGCAAAAATTTACTGCTAATGATATTTTTTATATACGTTCATCCAATTAAAATATCTGGACGCATGACATGAGAATAAGGAACGGGATTCTCATTAACTGCATAAGGTCATGAATAACCTCTTACAAATCAGAGACAAAATTAACAACGCTAAAAGGCGTAACGAAGCCAAACTTTTGGCAACTAAGAATGGAGAAGTTACTCCATATAGAAGATCAGTTTTTAAAGATAGAATAAGACAGGCTCAAAAAGATTTAAAAATGTAAGATTCCTAAAAGATAAGTCAATTACTTCCTATAAAAAAAGAGGCTAAACCCTTTTTTTTTATAGGACTAAATATAGAAATTAATTTAAATATTGGCATTGCTTTACTATTTCAAAGTCTTAAAATGTAAATTAATATTTAGTTTTAAATTTAATTATTTATATAATTTTCCCCAATAATAATATTTTTTATTTGAGATATAACATATCTATAACTTAACACTTTTTACTTATTGGTTTATTATTTTTTTTGCCTATTGCCTCTTAGATAAATCAAAATAACTCTTCAAAATAAAATAAGAAAGATTACTCTTTTTATTATCATAGATACTTGTTAAATTATATATAAGGAATCTCATTTATTTAGCATGTTTAATTATTTAAATGCAGAATTAATTGAAGTTATTCAGCTAATAATTACGTTTTCAAGTTTATTTGGAATCATATTATTATTGTTTTTTTCAAAAGAAAAACCAACTTCAAAAAACTTTTATTTACGAAATCAGAAGTAATGGAAAGAGTTATTAATAGAAAAATTAGATTTGTAAGGTGGTTAAATTCAGGAATAATTTTACCTTTATCAGCAATGGCAATAATTTCTACTTTTGTTTTGTATTTAGTTTTATTGCTTGTTATTAAATAAAATATCTAGCTTAATTCTTATGTTAAATTGAAATAATTTTACAGCTTCTATTACTAACGCTTTGGAAGGAACATGGAATAAATCTTATGTCCTTTTAATCCATAAAGCCCAAGAATTATTAGAAAGATTGAAAAAGAAACCACAAAAAGAAAAGAATTATTATTATTGTTATCACCTAATAAATGATTATAGGGAAGTAAATTGAGACAAATTGCAAGAATAGTATTAAATCAAATCATAATTTAATCTCAAGTTATTGATATTTCAGTTGAAAGGAAAGAAGTCGTTAGATTTTTTTAAAAAGGGAAAGTAATGAATATAAATATCAGAATTGAATTATAAAATACTTTCACAAGGAAACTCAATTTACAGTTTTGCCTATTAAAACACTTTGTAGAATTTTAAAAAATAAATTGATCCGCCAACGAGTATGATTATTCCTACTAAATAAAAAAGTAATGGAATAATTGGATATTTATATAATGCAGACCTTACTTTTGTTTGTAAAGCTTTTTTATCAAATTCAGGAAACTTTAAATCTAGAGGTTTTTCTCTAGGAGGAACACCTAATTCTTTTCTTCTCTTAGCTTCTCCCATAATTACTAAAAATAATTTCTATTGCTTTAATTTTACATTCTTCTCAATAAATAAATTATAAAAGCTTTAGATGCTATTAAATATTGATAGGATTAGAGTATAAGAATTGTTTGTGATCCATCTTTGTTATCTGTTACGGTTATTTTTTTATCTGGAAATGATTTATGCAATAAGGTTTTTAATTTTGAAGATGGAATTAATTTAGACAAAATTCTTTTTAATTTTGAATGATCATCTGAAATTATATTTTTAAAATATTTTTCATAGCTTTTCAAATTTTTATCTAGATATAATTTTTTATTCTCATTAATCTGATCTTTAATTAAGATTTTCTTTTGATATTTGAGTATTAACTCGAACAATACTGACTTAGTTTTACGACTATAGAAAGGTACTGATAATTTTTTTGCTTCTTGCCGTAATTCTCTAAAGGTTATTTCCTGTAATTGATCTTTTTTGTTTTCCCGATTATATAATTGATTTTCAATCATTATTTTAAAAATTCTAAAAACCATATTGAATGAAAGATATTAAAAATACCATGTAATAATTATTTATTAATGAATGAAAGTCTATTTAAAATTGAAGGAAAAAAGCTCTCTTTTTTATTTTGATCTTCTTTTTTTTTATCTTCATTTTTTTCCTTTAGATTAACAACATTATTTTTAGAAGATTTTAAATTATTAATTATTGATTCAAAAGTAGTAAAGAGATTAATTGTTCTTGTTGCCTGAAATAGTCCGATAAATAAAGATATAAAGGATAAAAACGTAATTCCTATTATTTTGAAAAGCATTAGAAATTTAATAAGAGCAGAAACTAATGATTTAAATATTCCTACTACATTTTTTAATAATGAACCTAAAAGTTCATAGATTTGTATGAAACCTTTAAATAAATAATCAATGAGATCAAATATATTTCTAAAAATTAAAGTAAAATTCTGAATAAATTCACTTGAAAGAACATTAATTGAATTTTCATTATCTTTGCTAAATATTTTTACAAAACCAAACCAAATAAAAAATGTTGTCAGAAGAATAATTAAAACTTTAATCATTGAAGTATATTTTTTACATCAAAGCACTTTTTTATTTAAGTGGCAATCAAAACAATTACTCAAAAGTTTTTTTTGATTAAAAGAAATTATAAAAATTAAAAATATATCGATGACAATCAAACTTCATCAAATAAAAGGAATTTAGTATTTAAAATACTCCTTATTTTTTTTTAATTATAACCGAATATTTTTTTCTACTTTAAGGCTATAAAGAGTACCCCAAATATAAGCGTTGATGCTATAAACCCAACGCCTACTAAAGTAGCAATTATACCAGTATTTAAATAAACCTTTACTGTAGCCAGTTCATTTTCTTTTTTTTTAGTCATGACAAAATTTCATTGAGTTTATAAACTATCAATAATTTCAAAAGAAATTCACAGGTCTGATACAAAAATTTATAGGATTTTATAAATTTCTTAAATAATTAAATAGAAATCCAGTCTTTTCATAAATATGAGTTTTTGTTCGTCTTATTACAATGCCATATGGGTTTGTAAATATAGCAAAAAAGATTTTTATAAATCTAAGAAAATTCTTTTTACTTTCTGAATTAGTATCAACTGGATTATTGAGTTCTAAATAACAATCTTGATTAATAAATTCATTCTCAAGTAAATCATTTAAAACTTTTTTTCTTACTTTAATAGAAAGGCTACTTAATATAATTTTCATTCCTTTTATTGAAGATTCATCTCCATTAATTATTTCTCTTATTATGCTTTGAAATAATATCTCCCACTTGTAAGGTTCTTTTTCGAAGAGATATAAAGCCTGACTATTCTTATTAGCCATTAATAACCTATTTCTTTCATCGATATCATCCTGATTCGATTTCCAATAAGAATACAACGGCGAAACATTTTCAAGTTTAGAAAAATTAACCACAAAGAAAATTTAAAACCATTTTATAATAACAAAAACAGATTTTAAAAAATTCACAGTTTGTGAGCTTTTTTATTTTTCCTTAAGAACAAAGAGAATAAGAATAAGATATCTTGCATCTAAACCCTCTAAATAATCTCTCTTTATTGGGAAACTTCCATATTTCTAATCTCTATTTTTTCAAAAACTGCATATTATCTATATAAAACCAACAAAAAGAGTTTCAGCATTAACAGCCTTAGATAAGTTAGCGACAGCGAATAAATTTACGCATTAAAAAAGAGGGTTTACCACTCTAATCTAGATCGACTGTCAATAAAATTACTCTAGTACCTAATTGCCATCTGCCAATAGGATATTTACCATACGTTTTTATCTAAATAATTGTAATTCATAAAATTTATTTTTACTACAATTCGGTCTTTTGGCCAGTTAGATAAAACTTACCATTGCTCCAAGCCTTTCTAAAAGTTTCTACTTGGCTATTCCTATTTGCTTCAACAGTTTCAGGTATGGTAAAGCCCAACTGCCTAAGGTAAACGAGAATTTAGTATCCGTTACAGTTGGAGTTAATGATTTGGAACGCACAGAAGCCAATTTTTGGATTTGTTTGATAATTCCCGCTTCTAAGATATCCATGCGCAATTCTTTGCGAGTAGCTCGATCTTTCTTCTGGGGCAAATAGTTCTCCACAAACCACAAAAAGTGATCTAATTTTGACTTCTTGGGGGATAATTTTAATAGCTTAGATTTTCCTAGAAACATCTCTTCCTTTATCGTTATCTCTGAATCAAACTTGCCATCTATATATTTGATCGCAATAGCATAGCCATCAATCTTAGATTGAATTAACAATCTAGTACCAGTAAATGGAATAAATCTGACGAATAATAGACTATTATTATGATTCAAACCGTTATTATGATCCTAAACACTTTGGTAAAACTTAGTTTAGGAAATATTTTTAAATTCTCTGAATTTATTACTATGACTAGTTTCTTATGTTATAGTTTTATAGTTCATTAAAACTGAATAACCCGTTGGAGGGGTGGTCGAGTGGTTTAAGGCTCTAGTCTTGAAAACTAGCGTGTCTGCAAGGGCACCGTGGGTTCGAATCCCACCCCCTCCGTTGTCTAAAACTGGCTTTTATAAAAACTACTCCTAAGGGAGTTTTTTTATTTTCTGAAAATCTAAATAAGTTCCTTAGAATTGTCCTAATTTACCAATTTTGAATTAAAGAAAAATCATTCCATGAAAATTCTAATAGGAACATCAGGAATTATTTTTTTTTGTTTAGTATTATAAATTCAGAAAAAAATTACCTAAATATATGAACATATCTTTTCTTACATTTTTTTTAAATTTATTAATCCTCATCATCACTCCAACTCAAATTTCAGCTGATACAGCCCTTGATTTTTACATAAAAGATTTTTACTCTAAATCAAATGAAGCTAGCCAGATTCTTAAAGAGATAGAAACTAATCTCAAGGAGGGTTCTAGAAAGAAAGCATGTACAAGGCAGAGAAAAGCTGGGAGGCTTGGATTATTAGCTAATAAATCATTAATTAAAGCTTTCGAAATAGAAGGTACTAAACCTCCAATAAAATCAATAGAGGCTAGTCAAAAAAAATGGGAATCTATTTTGAATGAATGCTGAGAAAAGTAAAGAGCTTAAATGATTTTAAATTTGCATTCTTACAGATTTACTAATAAAAGGTATTTCAGGTTCAACCCCATAAATACATTGAGAAATAGAATATATAAATATACAAAGTATAAATATAAAGACAATCGATCCTAATTCAACTAAGGGGAAAATTTGAAAGAGATAGGAAATTATTATCAAAGCGATATCAAGGAGTAATGCTTGGCAAGCGTTGTATCTAACGAAATAAGGAACTTTTGGATTTCTTACTAATCCTGCAAACAAAATTAAAAATAATAACAAACCCCCAAAAGGTAAAGATTTCTGAATTATGGCTACTGGGAAGGTTATAAATAAGAATACTTTTATAAAAGAATATTTATAAAACAAATAATATCCAAAAGGTATTGATGACTTTAATGGCAATGTGTACAAAATTACTGACGAAAGTCGCTGAACTATTTGATCCAATAAATTAGTAAAACTTATAATCATTACTTTAACGTAATTTCCTGAAAATTAAATTTATTAAATTCCATTATTCAAAACCCTTTTGGCAGATAATCATTAAATATTAGATAATTGAACTAGTTTTATAATTTAAGATGCGTATTCTTCACACAATGTTGAGGGTAGGAGATTTAGATAAATCGATTGATTTTTATGTTAATAGATTAGGAATGAGTTTAATAAGAAGAAAAGATTATCCGCATGGAAAATTTACTCTAGCATTTGTTGGTTATGGATTAGAGAAAGATAATGCAGTAATTGAATTAACTCATAACTGGAGCAAGAATTCTGAGGACTATGAGCTTGGAAATAAGTATGGGCATATTGCTATTGGTGTAAAAGATATTCATCGCATTTGCAAAGGTCTTGAAGATAATGGCTGTAAAGTAACAACTAAACCTAAAACGATGAAGAACAGCTCAACTCTTTTAGCATTTATAGAAGATCCTGATGGCTATAAAATTGAATTAATTGAAAGAGATTAAAACATAGAGAAATCAAGAGAAGAAAATGATTAGGTTTACCTCCTAGAAAGTAAATGCAGAGCAAAGATAACTGATATTAAGTAAAGCTATACAAAAAAGTAAGTTCAAAGTTTTTAAAATATCCAATTATTGCAATTCTTTTTTGTAATGAAATATTAGTCCTTATTGACGGCAATTCCTTTACTTAAATTTAAAAGGACTGCTTTAAAACACTGAACTCACTATTTTAAAGCCTATAGAATCTAAAATCAATCTATATACAATTTATAGACAATCTAAATAGAATGAACTATTCTATGATTATAAGATTATATTTATGTCTAGTAATTGGTCAAAAATAAGAGATGAATGGCTTAGTAGCACCGCTATTTCGAAAGATGACGCAAAATGGGCATTAGAAGCTTTAATTAATTCTGAAGGAGAATTGTTTGAAATAGAAAGAAAAGTCAAGAATAACGAAGATGCTATAGGTCAAGTTAAAGATTTGAAGAAAAAAGTTAAAGAATCAATTTACTCTAAAGAAATAAGCATTGATGATATTGCTTTAAATACTTCAAATTCGAACAAAGTTCAAATCTCAGTACCATCAAATCTTAATTATCTCTTGAAGGTTTGGGCTGCAGCAGAGGGTCGAGATCTATCTAGCGTTGCATTTCAATGCTTAGAAACTGGCCTAAGAGAAATGAAAAGCAAAGGTTCGATACCTTCAATAGCAATAAATAGATATGACTCAGCTTGTCAAAAGAGGATTGCATTAGCAGAAATAAATAATTTATTAGAGAAATATGAAATTTCTCAAAATGAAACGACATAATATGAATTGCAAACGAATAAACAAAGAATATCGCAAATTAAATTCATCCTCATTTAATTTGGGCACAGATAAGCATAGATTTGAAAGTGGAATAATTTATACTCTTTACTCTGATAAATTTAATTTGCTTAAAGTAGGTTTTGCTCAAAATAATATAGTTTTAGAAAATAAACTTATGAGAAAAGATTTTATTATCTTGGATAAGAAAAAAGGTAATAAGAAAGAGCTTAACTTATTAATAAATACTCTAAATGAATTAGGTATCAAATTCTCAGACAACTTAGATTTTAAATACTCAAATACTATAATGAGACGTTTATCTATTTTAGGTTGGCCTGTTGGGAGTTCACTTTATAAGCAAAGAAACATTAAAAAAGAACTTTCATGTGCCTAAATTTAAATATAATCGCAATCTAGAGTTTCTCTAGTTTCTCTATTGGTAAAAGGATTTATTCCAGAGGCATCTTCACAAAATTTTCTAACAATGTCCTTTGGCAAGTAGACATTTGTAAAGTCAGCTCCTTTTATTTTTACATTTTCGAACTGAGTGCTGTAAGCAAAAGAATCCTCTAAATTAGTATTCGATAAATCTGTACCTTCTAAAACAGCCGAATCAAGAGTTACTTCCCTTAAATTAGAGTTACTTAAATTAGTATCTTTCAATTTTGCTCCGTATAAAGTCGCATTTTGGAGATCACAATCTGATAAATTTGCATCCTGTAGATCAGTTAAATAAAAAGTTGCACCTTTTAAATCAGAACCAGAAAAATCCGCTCCTAATAAGGATTGTTTACCATAATCTAATGCTGCAAAGCTTCTATAAGGGAAAGTTAGAACAATCATTAAAAGAGTTAAAATTATAAATCTCATTTATTTGGGGAAATATTTAAATAAAATTCTAACTTCTTAAGCTGAAATCATGAAATTAATTATTTGCTGAATGCTATATTTATTGACATGACAAATCACGAACTAGATTTTGGATATAAATCCTTATGATGCAATAGTTGTTGGTTCTGGAGCTACAGGAGGAATAGCAGCACTTACATTAGCCGAACAAGGAAAAAAGGTTTTAGTCATAGAAGCAGGACCTCAAATCAAAAGAGAAGAAGCTAGTAATTATGAGCCAAAGGCTACCTTTAACAGATTATCAGGAGTTTTATCGAAAAAACATGCTAAACAAAGTCAACATCCTGGTTATTGGAAAAATAATCCTAATTTATATATAAATGAATTAAAGCATCCTTACAAATGTCCCCAAAAAAAGCCCTTTCTTTGGACGCAAGGCAAGCAATATGGGGGGAGATCATTAACTTGGGGAGGAATTACACTAAGATTTTCTCCTGATGATTTTCATCCAGCAAAAAAAGATGGGTTCGGACCAAACTGGCCTATTTCATACGATGAATTATCTCCTCATTATGATTTTATTGAGAAGTTTTGCGGGATTTATGGACAAAAAGATGATATTAAGGAAATACCAAATGGTAAATATATTGGTGAGATTCCATTAACAAAAAACGAACAAATTTTCGGAAGTCAAGTTAAATCGAAATTAAATTATCCATTTATTCAATCTCGAGGATTTGATCGTAATTCATCTGAGAAAGAAAAAGAGTGGCCTAGATCTTCAAGTATAGGAAGTTCACTAAAGCAAGCTTTAGATACTGGCAATGTTCAAATACTTTTTAATCACAAAGTAGAGTCTTTTGAGACTAACAAAATAACAGAACTAGCTTCAAAAATAACAATTATCAACCTTGAGAATGGCCATAAGGAAATATTAAATTGCGATTTAATTCTTCTTTGCTCATCAACAATTTCAACACTAAGAATCCTTCTAAACTCAGAATATCAATCAAACTCCAAAGGTTTTAAAGATATCTCAGGGAAATTAGGTAAATTTCTAATGGATCATATCTCTGTCTGTAGATTCTTCTCAGTTCCAAAAACAAAAAAATTAGAAAATCAATCAGATGTTCCTCCTTCCCTATCTGGTGCAGGAAGTTTCTTCATTCCATTTGGAACAAATTTACCAAAAATTGACAATATCAATTTTATGAGAGGATATGGGATCTGGGGTGCAATTGATAGGTTAGGTATACCTGAATTTTTGAAAAAAGACTCAAATTCATCTATTGGATTTCTTATCGCACATGGAGAAGTCCTCCCGAGGAAGGAAAACTCAGTCTCTCTTTCGAAAGAAACTGACGAATGGGGTATACCAATCCCTCACATTGAATTCGAATGGAGTGAAAATGAATTAAGCATGGCTAAACATATGGTAAGTACTATACAAAGATCAGTAGAAGCTGCTGATGGAGAAATTAAAAATATTGATGAACTTATCAATTTGCCATTTGGAAATGTATTTAAAGAGAATTTAATTGCTCTTTCAGATAGTCCTCCACCTCCTGGATATTACATACATGAAGTGGGGGGAGCTCCAATGGGAAATAGTAAAGAAGATAGTGTAGTTGATAAATTCAATAGATTATGGGGATGCAAAAATGTACTTGTATTAGATGGAGCATGTTGGCCAACTTCGTCATGGCATAGCCCCACACTTACAATGATGGCCTTAAGTAGAAGGGCCTGTTTAAATATTAAAAAGACTTAGAAGGTGTAAATAATTGATTTAAATAAATCTCTGATACAGAATTATCAGTACATCCATTTTGGACTAGAAAAGTAGCTAGTGCTGAATTTATAAGCTTATATTGATCCCAAGTAGGATTACTTAATACGAAATCCTTCATGGATTTATAAAGAATTTCTGAAAGCTCTGTCTCAAGAGAGATTTTATTTGAGGAGCATTCATCTAATTTTACATCTGATAACTCAGATTGATTTATTTGGTTCATGAAAATCATATTTTTTCTACCCAACCATAATTGTCTTTTTTTCATTAAAAGTCAAAAAAATTTGATCACAACATTTTTTAAATTATCAAATAAGACTCAAGCTATAGATTAAATATTGAAAAAATTATTGTTTAAATGGATAAGTTGATAAAAGTTAATAGAAAAAGGCAACAATAATGTTGAAGTCCTGTTTTATTTGAAATATACTGGCATTGCTAACTCGATGTGGATTTGGACGTGGAAAACTACTAATAAATTGTGGAAAAGGTAGCCCTAAATAATTTCTTGAATTTATATTAGCAATACTTATATATAGCGAGTCTATTAAGACTCGGTCAAGAAAGAGACAGTTGATTCAGTCATTTTCAACTGAATTTCTTAAGATTTGATCTTCAGTAAGCAAACGAAGTGTAACAGGACCAAGAGGATGCTTGGAATTTGGATAGATACTATGGTGATGGTGATCATGAATATGTTCATGTTTATGACCCTCTTTATGTTCATCTTCTAGAGAATTCTTTTCTACTAAATTTGATTCAACTTGTTTATATATTGGGACTTGACTTTCTATTTCACAAGCACCATTACATTCAGGATTACATAAATCACAGCTAACACCTAAACCCTCTACGTGATCATGATGACTTTCTTGGACCAATCCAACTTCTTTTTCAAAGCCAAATAAATTGGACCTATATTTACATAAGGAGCAATTCATAAAATTTTTATCCTCGTTATTAAAAATCTCATCAATCCTTTCCACAAAAGTATCAACAACAAAAGATTGTGATGACAAATATTTTGCATGTATGAAAGAAATGTTTGGATTGTTAATAGCAACTAAATCACTCTGCCTTTTTATTCTTGTAACAAGCACTCCTGAGAAAAGAAAATAAGGGAAAATAATTATATTTTTATAACCAAGTCTCACAACATTTTTTAAACCTGGTTCAACAAGAGGGAATGTTACACCAGAAAAAAATGTTTCTCCCCACCCCAAACCAATTCCCTCTACTATCATTCTCGTAATTTTTGAAACGTTAGAATTGGCATCAGGGTCTGAAGAGCCTCTTCCAACAACTACTAATAATGATTCTTCAGGCTTAAGAGAATTATTTTCTTTAAATACATCTTTCACTCTCTCACAAGCTGCACTAATCATTAAATTATTAATCCCTAACTCTCTTCCATAAATTATTTCCATATCTGTTTTACTTGAATAACTCATAAGCAAGCTAGGTATATCATTTTTTACATGGCCAGCGGCAAAAAGCATAGCTGGTATCGCAATTACTTTTTTTATAGAATTATCTCTTAGCTTGTCTAAGGCATCACTAAGTGAAGGCTTGGCAAATTCCAAAAAACCATATTCAACTATTATATTTGGATATCTGTGTTGAATGAGTTTAGTTAATTCTTGGAATTCTTTAATGGCAAGTTTATTTCTACTACCATGCCCGCAGATAAGGATAGCGACTTGATTATTCAAATTCGGTTCCAAGTTATCCAAATTAATATATAACTTATAACATAATAGTAAAGAACGATATTTAGTAGTGAAAAAAAATCATAACTTGCTTGAAGTCCCAAATATTAACTCAAAAGATGCTCTGTTTAAGAAAATAATTTATAACGTTGAAGATTTCTTGTTAAATGATGAGAGTGAACTAACAAAAGAGTTTGAGCATCTTTGCATTTGTAGTGGGGGGACAACATCTAGCTGTGCCAAAAATGGATTAATAACTCTTGATCTTAGAAAAAATTACAACAAAATTCACCTAGAAAAAGAAACAAATGTAGTAACAATTGGAGGTGGGGTGATTATGGGGGATCTAATGAATTATTTAGAAAAACATAATCGAAGTTTTCCTATAGGACTTTCAAAACTGCCAGGAGCAGGTTATGTACTCACAGGAGGAGTAAGTCCCCTAAGTAGAGCCTATGGACTAGCAATTGACAATATTGAATCAATAAAAGGTTTCTTGGGTAATGGCACATTTATTTCTTTAAAGAAAAATCAAACAAGTGGAGATAAACAATTAATTTGGGAAGCAATTAAAGGTGCAGCACCCTTTTTCTCAATAATTACGGAAATAGGGCTTAAAACTATCCAATCTAATCCTTTAATGGGCACACAAGATGATGAATTTATCTGTCCTCAAAGTAGATTCGCAGGCTTGCCAGATCTTGATATGGAGAAAGCTCAAACAGAGGGTAAATTAAATTTATTGGCATATGGAGAAAACGTTGGATACACAATATTTGAAACCAATGATCAAAAACAACTGATGCATTTAGGTCACCCAGAATATACTGTTCATAGAATAATAAGTGAAATAAATAGAGATAAAGAGAAGGGAGATGTGCCTCCTCCAGAGAATTTTGATATAAATAGTTCAAAAACAGCTTGGAGATCTCATAGGAATTTGCTGTTTCAGCAATGGCTATGGTTTTGTTATCAGCAGGTTAGTCTTAATTAAGACTAATCAGTGAGAGCTTCCAATACCACCTAATCTGTCAAACAAATCAAGACTCTCTTTATTTAGGCCTACTATCTCAACTTTAGAACCACCATTTTGGAATTTTCTTAAAATTTGATCAAGAGCTACAACACCACTCTGATCCCAAATATGAGCTAAAGACATATCAATTACTATATTTTCTGGATGCTCATGAATATCGAATCCTTGTAGGAAATAAATTTTACTAACAAAAAATAATTGTCCTTTAACTTTGTAGGTGATTAAGTTTCTATCTTGAGCCTTTGAAACAGTTATGACTTTAGCGACTTTTCTGCTGAAAAGAATTGCAGCTAATGCAACCCCAGCAATAACACCAAGTGCAAGATTATGAGGTTTTGTAAGCATAGTAACTGCAAAGGTCATAAACATCACAGCAGTATCACTTTTAGGTATCTTTTTAATATTTTTTAATCCATTTATATCTGCTGTACTTATTGCGATTGTTATCATTATTGCTACCAAAGCAGCCATTGGTATGGCACCTATCCAATCTTTTAAGAGGATTATCATAATTAGAAGAGATGCCCCTGAGGAGAGGGTTGACAATCTAGACTTGCCACCATTCTCAGTATTCATTACAGATTGCCCAACTAAGGCGCAACCTGCCATGCCTCCAAATAAAGATGCAATAATATTTGCTATTCCCTGACCTCTTGCCTCTTTGTTCTTATTAGAATTAGTATCAGTTACATCGTCTAGGATATCTTGAGTTAAAAAGGTTTCCATTAAACCCACAAGAGATATTGCTAGTGAGGTTGGTAAAATTATTCCTAACGTTTCTAGGTTAAAAGGTACTTTCCCATTTTCTAATGATCCAAAAGGCAAGGAAATACTTGGTAATCCTTCAGGTAATTTACCCAAATCGCTAACAGTTGGCACATCTAAATTAAACAATATGCTTATTAATGTAATTACTACTATTGCAATAAGTTGAGATGGAACTATTTTTGTTATTTTTGGAAGCCCATAAATAATTACTAATCCTAGAATTACAAGAATCCAAACTATTGGCATTTGAGAGCTAACTGGATATTGACTTAAATTTTGTTCAACTAATCCTTTTGATTCTTTAATACCTATTCCTAATTGAGGGAGTTGTGCTTGAAATATTAAAAGCGCTAGTGCGTTTACAAATCCACTTAATACTCCAGCCGGAACGAATCGCATTTGGTATGCAAGTCTTAAATAACCCCAAAGGATTTGAAAAATTCCGGTTAATATTCCGGCTGCAATAAGATATGGTACGCCTAAACCAGGAGCTTGTGCTTCTCCATAAGCAACAAGTCCAGTCATCAAGAGAGCTGTTGAACCTGTTGCTGAGGTAATCATCCCTCTTCTGCCTCCAACAATCGCAATTGTTATAGATAAGCAAAATGCACCAAAAAGTCCAACTTTAGGATCGACTCCAGCTATACCTGAAAAAGCAATCGCTTCTGGGATCATTGCAAATGCTACAACTAATCCAGAAAGAATATTAGACTTTGGATCATCTAACCAATTTTTAGATAAATATTTTGATAAATTTGACATTGAGATTTTCTTTATAATTATGAAGTTACCCTATAGAGGTGGCAAAATACTTTGTGGATCACAAATGTTCTTTAAAGTTTTTAATTCTTCAATTCTATTCCCAAAGGCCAATTTGAGTTCTTCCCTATGAGAATTTAAATGATTATGCAACTGAGCTAAGTGAATATTTGGATAAAACCTTTTTAGTTTGCTCCATGATTTATACATCCAATCCATTACGACTTCTTTTTCTTTAAGGTCATTTTTTTTCCATGATGCATATATCCACGGTTTCCAAGAACTTTTTCTATGAACAAAAAAGCTTCCTCCATGATTTGATTTTGTAGTTTGACAACCTAGTTGTTGAGAAGCAACATAACAAGAATTATTTGGCTTATTATCCATTATTTCATTCAGATATTTAATGAAAATTGGAATATCATTTTTTAAATCTTCTCCTAGAAGACTTATTACCTCAGAATAGTTATTTGAATTCAACTCAAATAA
>QCPO01000005.1 GCA_003212535.1 Prochlorococcus sp. AG-436-O11 | reverse complement strand
TACCGTACTACCTTTATGTGATGGAGTCATGGTTGCAAGAGGTGATTTGGGAGTTGAGATGCCGGCTGAAGAAGTTCCTCTTTTACAAAAAGAATTAATAAGAAAAGCAAATTCCTTAGGTATACCTATTATTACTGCAACTCAAATGCTTGATTCTATGGCTTCTAACCCAAGACCTACTCGAGCAGAGGTTAGTGATGTTGCTAATGCGATACTAGATGGAACGGATGCAGTAATGCTTTCTAACGAAACAGCTGTAGGAGACTATCCTGTTGAAGCAGTCCAAACCATGGCAACAATTGCAAGAAGAATTGAGAGAGATTATCCACTTAAAGCTATAGAAAGTCATTTACCTAGTACAATCCCGAATGCTATAAGTGCAGCAGTAAGTAGTATTGCCAGACAACTCGAAGCAGGAGCAATAATTCCACTGACTAAATCTGGTTCTACAGCCCGAAACGTAAGTAAATTTAGACCTCCAACACCCATTTTGGCCACAACTACAGAAAGAAGTGTAGCCAGAAGATTACAACTAGTATGGGGAGTTACACCTCTATTAGTAAAAAACGACGAAAGAACTGCCAAAACATTTAGTTTAGCCATGCAAATAGCTCAAGAAATGGGCATATTAAAAGAGGGTGACTTAGTAGTTCAAACTGCAGGAACTTTAACAGGTATAAGCGGTTCAACAGATTTAATAAAAGTTGGTTTAGTAAGAAAAATTATTTCAAGAGGCATTTCAATAGGAGAAAGAGGTGTTACTGGAAAGGCTAGAAACATAAAAAATATTCAAGATTTGTCATTAATAAGTCCAGGAGAAATTTTATTTGTTCCAAAAGAACTTTTAAAAAATCTACCATTTAGCCAAAATATTGCTGGAATTGTCACTAATGAGAATGTAGATGAATGTTATAAATTATTTAATAAAATCAAAAAGAAAGTATCTACAATTTGCGATTTAGAATCTATTATTGAACTTGTAAAAAATGATGACTTAATAACACTACAACTTAATGAAGGTGTAATTTATATGGGACAAATTGAAGATGAGGAGGAAGCTCTAGACAAATACAAGTATGTCTAGGAATATATCCTTACAGGAAGCCTTAAGCATGGCGACCAAGACACTAGTATCAAATAAACTAAGAAGTTCACTTACAATGCTAGGAATAATAATAGGCAATGCATCTGTAATAACACTAGTAGGTCTTGGGAGGGGTGCTCAAACATTAGCAAAAAACCAATTAAGTAATTTAGGAGCAAATGTTCTCTTTATCGTTCCAGGAAATAATGATACAAGGAGACGGGGTATATCATTTCCAAAAAATTTAGTGTTAGATGACGCAATAGCTATAAGAGATCAAGTTCCTACTGTAAAGAATGTCGCGCCTCAAATATCAACAAATGAAATAGTACAATCAAATTCAAAAAGTTTAAGTATATCTATAGCAGGAGTTACTCCTGAGTTTCTTGAAGTAAGAAGTTTTGAAATAGATAAGGGCAGATTTTTATCTAAAGCCGATGTTAAAAGTGCAAGAAGTTATGTTGTAATTGGACCAGATCTGCAAGAAGAATTCTTCAATAATAAATCATCATCCATTGGAAAGAGCATTAGAATAAAAGATCATACTTATGAAATAATTGGAATTCTTAAACCCAAAGGGGCGGTTTTTGGAAATAATCAAGACAAAAATGCCTATATTCCATTATCTACAATGGTAAATAGAATTACAGGTAAAGATCCTACTTTTGGAATTAGTTTAAGCTTCATAAGTGTTGAAGCAACTAGTAAAAATAAAACAAGTGCAGCCAAATTTCAAATTACGAATTTACTACGACAAAGGCATAAAATTATTAGGGATGATGACTTTGCCGTTAGGTCTCAAAAGGATGCACTAAGTATAGTAACGAACATAACAAGCGGCCTCACCTTTTTATTAGCTGGTATTGGAGCTGTTTCCTTATTTGTTGGAGGTATAGGAATTATGAATATTATGCTCGTTTCAGTTAGTGAGAGAACAGAAGAGATTGGGCTAAGGAAGGCAATCGGAGCTAAGCAATCTGATATTCTAATTCAATTTTTATTTGAAGCTTTGATTTTATCTTCAATTGGAGGTTTAATAGGAACAACAGCAGGATTATCAGGTGTTTTTCTTTTAGGTGTGATAACACCTCTTCCAGCTTCTGTAGGAATCACTACAACATTATCAACTATGTTAATTTCGGGATCTATAGGTTTAATTTTTGGTGTTTTACCCGCTAAAAGAGCTTCAAGGTTAGATCCAATAGTTGCATTGAGAAGTTTATAAATTTAATTTATAATCATGCTCAATTATTTAAAAGTTATTGAGATTTTAATAAGTCTTCAGGCCATTTATATATCAACAATGATTCCAGTTTTTGTAAATCTAAACTATTCAAACAATTTCATCCATAGTTTTGAAATACCAATTACTTGGCAAATACCAACAATTATTTTGATTTCTCTTATCTTTAAAAGGAAAGTAGTTTTTATAGCTTATAACATTTATCTATTTTTAGGTTTATTTATAATTCCAATATTTCATCAAGGTGGTTCTCTAGGATATTTACTAACCTCAAATTTTGGATATTTAATAGGTATCTACCCATTAATAAAGATAATAGATAATTTAAATACAAAAAATAAAATACATATTCTTGACTTTATAAAAAGTGGAATATTAGCTATAAGTGCGATGCATATTACCGGAATTCTTTACACCTTTATACAAATGATATATTACAACAGGCTAAGTTTATTTTTATATAATATATCAAGTTTTTCTTTAGGAAAGATAGGATATCATTTTTTTATGTTAATACCATTATCATTATTACTTAAGCCAGTTAATTATATTAAATATCAGAAAAAATGAATTACATTAAACAAAATAGATTTTATTTTATCATTTTAAGTTTAATAATTTGTTTATTAGATCAGATTACTAAGTATCTAATAAGTATAAATTACAAGTATATTTTAAATAAAGAATTTATATTATTTACTATTGACTTTGTAAAAAATTATGGTGCAGCCTTCAATATTTTCAGTGGGAGTAGAATCTTATTATCTACAGTAAGTATAGTTTTCTCTATTCTACTTATATATTTAATATTAATAAATAATATACATAAAACTATAGATCTTTTAAGTTATAGTTTTATTTTGGGAGGAACCTTAGGAAACGGACTTGATAGAATATTAAAAGGTTATGTTGTGGATTTTATAAATTTTAAATTTATTAATTTTCCTATATTCAATATAGCTGACATATCAATTAATATTGGTTTCTTATTTGTTATATATAATCTATTTAAAATTAATAATAAATATGATTAACTTTAAAATAAAATACCTTAAATATTTTCTAATACTATTATTTTTATACACTATTATTATAGTCTTAATTAGAATTATAACTATAAATTCACTATTATTTTTCTTATTAATATCTTTTATATTTTATATTATCGATAAAAAGATGTTTAAGAGAATAGTTTATAAAGTTATTTACAAAGATAAAAAGAATAGATTATATTTTAAAAATAAATTTGGAGCTGCAAAAATTAGTCTTAATAGTATTGAAGAAATTAATAATAAAATTAATGATAAGGTTAAATTTGAATTACTAAATTACGAAAAAAATAAATTAGAGACCCAATTAAAATCAGGAGACTATAATGTTACACTTTTTGGAGCAGGCTCCTCAGGAAAAACATCAATAGCAAGATCATTATTAAAAAGTATAATCGGCAAAACTTCGCCTACTATTGGCACAACAAAGGATATAACTAGTTATAAAATTAGAATACCGATTTTAAAAAGAAACATTAACATATATGATACCCCAGGATTATTCGAACCATCTAAAAAAGGGGAAGAAAGGGAAAAATCAACAATATTACAGGCTTCTAATTCTGATCTGATACTTTTTGTCTTAGATCAAGACATTAATAAATACGAAGATTACCTAATTAAAGAATTTTTAAAAATAGGAAAAAAATTAATTATTGTTTTAAATAAATGTGATTTACGATCAAAACATGAAAATAATGTAATTCAAGAACACATTAGAGAAATTACATCCTCTAAAAGAAATAATATTTCTGTGGTTAAAACAATCGCATCTCCTCAAAAAATAAATAGTAGACAATCAGATGTTTTAAATATTTTGCCAGAAGTTAGTAATTTATTTATGGAGATAATTAGGACACTTGATAATAATGGTGAAGAGTTATTGGCTGATAATATACTTTTCCGATCTAATAAATTAGGAATAAAAAGTAAAAAATTCATATCAGAACAACGTTATTTAACAGCAAATAAAGTTATAAATAAATATATTTGGATAACAGGAGGGGCTGTACTCGTTAATCCTTTGCCTGGAGTTGACTTTTTGACTACTACTTCAGTAAACATTCAAATGATAATTGAGATTTCAAAAATTTATGATAAAAAAATAACTAAGAAAGAAGCAAAGGATTTATCAAAAGAATTATTAACTGCATTAGCAAAGCTTGGAATAATAAAAGGAGGTCTAACAATTATTACATCAGCATTAGCAGCAAATTTTACTACTATAATCATTTCAAAATCTATACAATCTATTACTTCAGGATGGTTAATTAAAATAGTAGGTCTTAGTTTAATTGAATATTTTGAAAATGGACAAAATTGGGGTGACAGGGGAATTCAAGAAGTTGTAGATAATATTTACCGAATAAATAAAAGAGATGAGGTATTAAATAGCTTTATAAAAGAGGCTATATCAAAGATTGAAATAAATAAGTATTATCAATCTCGTAATAAATTACCTCCATCTCTTAAGTGAAGTTTGATAATTGATCATTTAGATAAGCTCTGAAATCGAAAACTGTTATTAAAAGCAAGTAAGCAATACAAATGGCAATCGAAATAAAACCAGTTATTATTGCAATAATTTTTGATCGCCTTATATTCATCCTGTAGAATTTAATATATTTAATAGATCTCCAATATGAGATTCGCTTGTATTATAGTTTCCCATAACAGCTCTTAAAAAATATTTTCCTTTAAATTTTGGTCTAGAAAGCATAAAATTATTTTTCAGGAGTTTATTCCTATTAATTTGTGTCCAGGAATTAGATTCCATTTTATTCATTCCTTTTGGCAAGAATGTAATTATATGTAAAGGGCCGGAATAAATTTCATATTTTTTACTACTTAAATTTTTCTCAAAAAAGACTTTTTTATTAATAGATGATTTTAAGATATCCTCTATACCAGTCATACCTAGAAATCTTAACCCTAGCCAAAGTTTAATAACTTCAGCAGGCCTAGAACCTTGCAACCCAAGTTCTCCTCTATCTATAACATTATTTTTAGAAGAAATATATGGTAAACCAGTAGAAAAAGTATTTTTCAAATCATCAATATTTGAAACCAATAATAAAGAAGATGTTTTTGTTATTCCAAGTATTTTTTGTGGATTTATTGTAATTGAATTAGCACAGTGAATATTTTTTAAACCATTTATGGGGATGTTAGTTAATGCAAAAATACCTCCTATGGATCCATCAATATGAAGCCATATATTATTTTTTTTGCAGATATCCCATATACCTTCAATAGGATCTAATGCCCCCCTAATTGTTGTTCCAAGAGTAGCAACTATAGAAAAAATCTTTTTGTTTTTTGAAGCACATTCTTTAATAATTTTTTTAAGATGTTTTAAATCCATACAACCTTCATTATCAGTTCTTACCTTGATAAGATTATTATCATTCAGACCCATAATTTTAGTAAACTTTATAAACGATGAATGGGCCTCTTCACTTATTAGAAATACTGCATTGGGATCTGAACTTAACCCAGCATAATTTCTAGCCGCAATGAGAGCATTCAAATTACTTAATGTCCCACCACTTGAGGCTATACCTCCAGAAAAATCACTAAATCCAATTTTTTTTGAAAACCATTTAAATAATGATTCTTCAAGATGTGTAATGCTAGGAGATAATTCATAAGCAAGTAAATTATTATTTAAACCAGCAGCAATTAAGTCACCTAGAATTGACAAAATTAAGGGTGGAGGATCTAAGTGCGCAAGAGATCCTGGATGAACAGGATTAAATGAATTAGATATTAGAGCTTCAATTTCAGAGAACAAATCTTCAGGAGAATTTCCATTCTGATCTGGCATAAGGCATTTAAATTCTTCATCAAAATTAAGAGGACCATATTTTTCAGCATTTGAAAACCAGTCACAAATAATTTGAGATGTTTTATTTAGTAGAGAAATAAGATTATTATTAGACCCTGAGAATGATGGGAAGTATATATCTTTTTTATTAATTAGGTCGTTATTCATTCGGAAAAATATCTATTAGTTAGTTTATTGATAATATTGTTAAATGAATTATTTTTTTGAAAATAGAAATAGTAATTGTGTTCAAAAAGAAGTTAATCCTAATTCAGAGTATCTTAAATGGATGAAATTTGTATTAAGAAGAGCAAAAGAAGTTGGAAAAGTAGAGTTACCTATTGTTGCTGTAGTAATAGATGAGAAGGGAAGATGTATAGGAAGAGGTTCTAATAATAGGAATTCTAAAAATGATCCCTTAGGTCATGCAGAGATAATTGCACTCAAACAGGCTTCATTAGTAAAAAATGATTGGAGATTTAATGAATGTGAAATAATAACAAATTTGGAACCATGTACCATGTGTGCAGCAGCTTTAATACAGGCCAGAATGGGGAGAGTTATATATGGAGCTTATGATGAAAAAAGAGGAGGCTTGGGAGGTTCAATTGATTTGTCGAATCATAAAAGTTCACATCACAAGATGGAAGTAATAGGGGGTATTTTAGAAGCTGAATGCAAAGAAAGTTTACAGGTATGGTTTAAAAGGTTGAGGAGTGTAAAATAGAAAACTTTTTCAACTCCGTATCAAAAATATTTAATAATCTATCAACATTTTGTTCATTAGAATTAAAACCCATTAATCCTATTCTCCATACTTTTCCTGACAATTCTCCTAATCCATTTCCTATTTCAATTCCATGGTTATTTAAAAGATGATTTCTAAATGAATCCCCATCAATTGAATGTGGAATTTTAACAGTTGTAAGGGTAGGAAGGCGAAACTCTTTGGATACATGTAATTCCATACCTAAGTTTTCAAGACCACTCCACAATTTGTTCGCATTATTATTATGTCTTATCCATATATTTTCTAAACCTTCACTAGCTATTAGTCTTAAACCCTCCCTTATTGCATAATTCATATTTACTGGAGCTGTATGATGGTAGACGCGATCAGAACCCCAATATTTATTCAAAAGAGATAAATCTAAATACCAATTTGGAACTTTTGATTTTCTAGAACTAAGTTTATCCTCGGCTCTCTTGCTCATTGTGAAAGGACTTAGTCCTGGAGGACAACTTAAACCTTTTTGACTACAACTGTACGCAATGTCTATTTTCCATTCATCAATTAAAAGTTCTAAAGCTCCTAATGAAGTAACAGCATCAACTAAAAATAAACAATTATTTTTTCTACATATTTCACCAATGCCATAAAGGGATTGTAGGACTCCTGTTGATGTTTCAGCGTGTACAATAGCAAATACAGCTGGTTTTTTAGTTTCTATTTCATATTTAATTTCTTCATAAGAAAAAGCTTCTCCCCAACTTTTTTCGATAACAGATACTTCAGCTTTATATCTAGTTGCCATATCAACCAAACGATCTCCAAAATAACCCTTTTTAGCAATTAAAATTCTTTCGCCTGGTTCAATAAAGTTAGCAATAGATGCTTCCATGGCTGCGCTACCAGTTCCACTCATAGGTAGTGTAAGGCGATTATTGCACTGCCATGTATATCTTAGAAGTTTCTGAACTTCCGACATTAATATTATGTAAGCCTCGTCTAAATGGCCAATTGGATTAAGAGATAAAGCTTTTAAAACCTCTGGATGGGCATTAGAAGGACCAGGGCCTAGTAAAAGTCTTGAGGGGACATAAGTCTTAGAGAAATGAAATAAGTTCTCCTCGTTTAAACTTGAAATTAGTTTTGCTTCTGACAAAGCCTTTTAAAGTATTACTTTTAAACTTAGACTAATAAAGTCACATAAGTGATATTTCTTTAAAAAATTTATTCAATTAAATAATTAAGTCGATATAATTTAACAATTAACTTGAAATACTAAAAGAAGACCGCAAGTGTTGAAAAAAGTAATCCTTGATACATAATAAGAAGCATTAACTAATTAATTTCATAGAAGGTATTTAAAAAGCAATGGCTAAATCTCCACAAGATGTTCTAAGTCAAATTAAAGATGAAGGAATTGAACTCATCGATTTAAAATTCACAGATATTCATGGAAAATGGCAACATTTAACGTTAACCTCAGACATGATAGAAGATGAATCATTTAGTGAGGGACTTGCATTTGATGGGTCCTCTATAAGAGGTTGGAAGGCAATTAATGCTTCTGATATGTCAATGGTACCTGATGCAAGTACAGCCTGGATAGATCCATTTTATAAACATAAGACTTTAAGTATGATTTGCTCTATACAGGAGCCAAGAAGCGGACAGCCTTATGACAGATGTCCAAGATCACTTGCACAAAAGGCTTTAAAATACTTAGATTCTACAGGCATTGCAGATACAGCATTCTTTGGACCAGAACCTGAATTCTTCTTGTTTGATGATGTCAGATATGATTCAAAAGAAGGATCTTGTTTCTATAGTGTAGATACTATAGAGGCCCCATGGAATACTGGAAGGGTAGAAGAAGGTGGAAATTTAGGATACAAAATTCAATACAAAGAAGGATATTTTCCAGTTTCTCCAAATGACACTGCTCAGGATATCAGATCAGAAATGCTTCTTCTTATGGGTGAATTAGGTATACCTACAGAAAAACATCACCATGAAGTTGCAGGTGCCGGTCAGCACGAGCTTGGAATGAAATTTGATTCATTAATAAAATCTGCTGATAATGTAATGACATATAAATATGTAGTTAGAAACGTTGCAAAGAAATATGGCAAGACTGCAACCTTTATGCCTAAACCTGTTTTTAACGATAATGGTACAGGAATGCATGTTCACCAAAGTTTATGGAAAAGTGGTCAACCACTATTTTTTGGAGAAGGTGCTTATGCAAACTTATCTCAAACTGCAAGATGGTATATCGGTGGAATACTCAAACATGCCCCTTCTTTCTTAGCATTTACTAATCCAACCACTAATAGTTATAAAAGATTGGTCCCAGGATTTGAGGCTCCAGTAAATTTGGTTTACTCAGAGGGCAATAGGTCTGCAGCTGTAAGGATACCCTTAACAGGTCCAAGTCCAAAAGCTAAAAGATTAGAGTTTAGATCAGGAGATGCGCTTGCCAATCCATATTTGGCATTCTCCGTAATGATGCTAGCTGGTATTGATGGAATAAAAAATCAAATTGATCCAGGAGACGGAGTAGATGTTGATTTATTTGATTTACCTGCTGAAGAACTTTCAAAAATTGATACAGTTCCCTCATCTCTCAACGACTCACTTAATGCACTGAAAGCAGATAAAGATTATTTATTGGCTGGAGGAGTATTTACTGAAGACTTTATAGATAATTTCATAGATATTAAATATGAGGAAGTTCAGCAATTAAGACAAAGACCTCACCCTCATGAATTCTTTATGTATTATGACGCATAAGAAAAACAAAACATAAAGAGTTAAATTAATCAATTTGAGAAATATCACAAAATATTCTCAAATTGACTTTTTTTTTGTTGGAATATATATAGATAATATTAAAAATGGCAAGAGAACAATTTTCAAAAATTGCATATAAAACTCTACAGCAAGGTAAAAGCATAGCAGGCCTTGCCCATAAGGAACTAAGTTCAAGAATAATGAACTTTATACTTCCTGATAACGAAATTTCAAATTTTAATTTAGATAAAAATTTATTAATACAAATACAAAATTCAATGGAACTTCTAAGAGAAGAAGATTGGAGAGATGCAGAAAGAAATATTTATCCTATTAAATTATTATTTGATGAACCATGGCTTAGATATTTGACACAATACCCTAAAATTTGGTTAGATATGCCAAACATATGGAATAGGCGGAGAAAAGAAAACTATGAGGATCTACCTAAATCTGTTGATAAAGATAATTATCCAAGATATTACTTAAGAAACTTTCATCATCAAACAGATGGTTATTTATCTGATTTCTCTGCAAGTATATATGATTTACAGGTAGAAATCCTTTTCAATGGAACTGCAGATGCAATGAGAAGAAGAATAATAAAGCCGATTAAAGAAGGTTTGATAAATTTTAGTGACAGAAAAAAAAGTTCCATAAATATAATTGATGTTGCTACAGGTTCAGGGAGAACACTTAAACAATTAAGAGGGGCTTTCCCAAATGAAAAAATTAAAGGAATCGATTTATCTGGATCATATTTAAAAGAAGCTAGTAGATATATATCGGATTTAGATGGAGATCTTATTGAATTAATAATGGGTAATGCTGAAGAATTACCTTTCGAGAATGATAGTATACAAGCTATTTCTTGTGTATATTTATTTCATGAATTACCAAGAACTATCCGTGAAAAAGTATTAAAGGAATTCTTTAGAGTACTTGAAAAGAATGGAACATTAGTCATTGCTGATTCTATACAAATTAGTGATTCGCCTGAGTTTATTCAAATTATGGAGGATTTTTATAAAACATTTCATGAGCCATTTTACTGTGACTACATTAAAGATGATATTAATTCTAAAATAAAAGAAGTAGGTTTTAACAACGTTAAATCATCTTCATTTTTTATGACTAAAGTTTGGTCTGCTATAAAATAACAAAAAATATTTTAACTATGAATTATTGGGATAAAGAAACCATTGAACTTGCACAAAAATTGAATTCCAAGTTAAAAATTGATCATAATAATTGGCATAAACATAAGGGGAATAAATACAAACGATCTGCAGAACTTATGTCAGCGGGATTATGCCAATTAATTATTTCCCTTAATGAAAAAGATGCTATCGACTATATGGAAGAAAGTATTAAGTGGTTGAAAGAAATTAATATAGATAGACCATGTCCAAGTAAAAATTCATCTTTTTAAAGCCAACTGCAACCGATTCCCTTTACTACTCCATCTGATATCATCAAAACATTCATTTATAAGATAAAGACCACGGCCACAAACACTGCTTGCTTTTGCTGGTAATTTATAATTTCTATTTTTAATCTCTAAGCCATTACCTTGATCTTGAATCTGCCAAACACACCAATTAGGAGTAATAATTCTTCTAACTCTAACATTTTTCTTTGGATCTAAGTTATTTCCATGCTTAACAGCATTAACTAGAGCTTCATGTAAGCCAAGTTTAATTCGATATATTGAATGATAGGTTTGTATTGGCTCTAATAATAATTCTACAAATTCATTTATTTGCAATGAAGATTCAAATTCAAAAATTGACCAGTAAATTCTTGGTCTCTTAAGTAATATTTTTAAAATATTTTTGCCCTGAAAAAAGGACATAATAATATTTTTATACTAACTTAATTCTAACTTATTAAATAGCCTGAGATCAAAGAATATTATTATGTCTTTCTGCTATAGCTGGATGTCTTAATATTGAATCCATTAACCTAACACCTCTTAATTGATTAATTAAAGGCATATGTCCATCAGGAGCTTTTAATGACCAACAAAATGAATTAGGGTATCTTGTCCACATGCCATCTTTTTTCCATCCTATTTTAGGCCATAAAGATTCATACCTTATACCTACTGATTTTAAAATTTTTGCTTGGTTTGAGAATCCGAATCTTCCATTAGAATAAATATTCCAAAGTCGATCAATTGATTTAAGATCAGTTCCTGACATATTATTTACCTCACTATAAAAGACATATCCTCGTTTTTCAGCAAGCTTACCAGCTAACTTTCGTAAGTAAGAACTTGTTAATCTGTCTGCGTCTTCAAATTTTTGCTCCAATAACATCAATTGCAATTCTTTATAGTTAATATTGACATCCGAATATGTATTAAACCAATTATTAAATAAAACTTGTTCGAAAAACTCAGGTTTGTGTTTTTTTAAAACCTGCAATATCCAGCCAACAGCCCAATCATCACCTTCCTTATCAAATTCATCAAATACTACATAACCTATATTAAATATTCCAATCGCGTCAGATTCTATCTCACTTAATAAATTTATTCTCTTTCTTTGATTAGAAGCTACGAATTTTTTAACTAGATCTAATGTAGCATTACTATAGTTATCTTGAGATTTGTTAGTCATTTCAAATTAATTGATCTAAAAGTAAAAAACTGTCAATGTATTTCAAAAGGGAAGAACTAAAGAAATTCAGAAGTTTTAATGGACCACTTATAGATGTTAGAAGCCCGAGTGAATATTATAAAGGACATATGCCTAATTCTATTAATATTCCATTATTTGATAATGATGAGAGAGCTATAGTTGGTAAAATTTATAAAAAAGAAGGTAGAGAAAGTGCCGTTACGAAAGGGTTAATATTTGTCGAAGAAAAAATTGAAACACTTTTAAATAGTTTATTTAAGTGTATTGAGAATCATAAATATAGAAATCCTGTAATTGATATAGATGACTCACTTATAAGAATCTACTGTGCTAGAGGAGGAATGCGATCACTTAGTATAGGGTGGCTATTGGAGAAGTATAAATTCAAAGTCATTACATTAAGGGGTGGTTATAAACAATATAGGAGATGGATAATAGATAGTTTTTCTAATAAATATGACCTTGTAGTAATTGGAGGTAAAACAGGAACTGGTAAAACAAAATTATTAAAACTACTAGAAAATAATGATTATCAAACTATAGATCTTGAGGGATTTGCTTGTCATAGAGGAAGTACCTTTGGTGGTTTAGGAAAGAATAAACAACCTTCTAATGAACATTTTGAAAATTTAATTGCTGAAAGATTAAATTCTTTTAAAACAAATAAACATATATTTGTAGAAGCTGAAAGTTCAAATATAGGAAAATGCAAAGTACCTCATGAATTATTTAATCAGATGAAAAACTCAAAGAGAATTGAAATTATAAGAAGTGAATCAAACCGATTAGATGAATTAATTAGTACTTATAGTGTCTTTAAACAAGATGAACTAGAAGAGTCTGTCTTAAGGATAAAGAAAAGACTCGGTCCACAAAGAACAAAAATTGCTATTGATTCAATAAAAGAAAAAAAATGGGATGCTGTCTGCAGAGCGGTCCTAGAATATTATGATAAATGCTATGAATATGAAAAGATTGGAAAAAACAACATAAAAAGAATAGATTTAACAGATCTAGAATATGATAAAAATATCATAGAATTAATAAATAATATTTTATAAATGATATAAAATCGAATTAGATAAAAATTTTATAAAATACTATAATGAGAAACTTTTTTATGAAAAAAGATAAATCAGCAAAAATACAATTTTATAATGGAATAGATGAACCTGTAGTTCCAGTGATAAGGTTAACAAGAAGTAAAGATGGAACAACAGGACAAGCTATATTTTTATTTGAGAAGCCTCAAGCTTTATCCTCCATTACAAGTGGTGAAATAACAGGTATGAGGATGATTGATTCTGAGGGAGAGATTTTAACTAGAGATGTAAAAGCAAGGTTTGTAGATGGTGAACCAATATTTTTAGAAGCTATATATATATGGAAAAAAACATTAGATTTTGAAAGATTTATGAGATTTGCTAATAGTTATGCTAAATCTAACGGATTAGGATATTCTGAAAATAATTAAGAAATTTTCAAATTGAATAATTACTTATATTTTAAATTTGTAGTAATTTTAATAGCATTTCTAATTATTTGGACATTAAGAGATTTTCTCCTTTTAATAATATGTTCTTTAGTTATTTCAAATATTGTTTGTAATTTATCTAATCAAATACAAAAGAAATTAAAACTACCTAGATTAATTTCCTTATTTTCTGTTATATCTGTTATTTCCTTTGTTATTTTTACAATTCTCGTTATAGTATTGCCTCCATTTATAAAAGAATTTAATGAAATTTTAGGAGAGATTCCTAATGGATTATCAAAAATAAACATTTTGCTAAATACAAATATTAATAAATTTAACGCCATATATTATGGAGAAGAATCAGAAAATTTCATTGATGTTTTTAATCTTATAAATAGTATTTTTGCGATACCGGATGGAGCAAATATAGCGAAAGCAATTCAAGAAAGTTTTATGAACCTAATTAATTTGGCAGGAAACCTTGGATCAGGATTGATTAGAATTATATTTGTGTTGGTCGTAAGTTTGATGATTTCAATTGAGCCTAAGCAATATAAAGAGAATATTTTATTAATCATTCCGAAGAACTACCGTAATAAATTTAGAAATATTTTAGATAAATGTAATATTGCTCTTACAAACTGGAGTTTTTCAATGGTCATAAGTTCATTATCAGTAGGTTTATTATCATTAATAGTCTTATCTATATTAGATGTAAAATATGTTCTTTCTAATGCTTTAATAGCAATGATATTAAATATAATTCCGAATATTGGTCCTGTAATAAGCGGTATATTTCCAATATCTATAGCACTACTAGATAATTTTTGGAAGCCATTAGCTGTATTAGGATCATATATATTAATACAAAATATAGAAAGCTACATAATAATGCCATCAATAATGAAGAAAAGAACCAATTTACTTCCAGGATTAACATTAATATCTCAATTTGGATTTACTTTTGTTTTTGGACCATTAGGATTAATATTATCTCTACCTCTTGCAGTAGTTATTCAAGTATTAATAAAAGAGTCAATTAATGAAAGTTAATAGAATTACTTACTTAATTTTTTATATAAATATGGATAGGAAAAAAGAATAAAAAAGGCAAGCGGATTCTTAGATAAAGCAAAATATAACGAATTAAAAGTAAAGTGATCTAATAATATTTTCAATTCAGTTGATAAGTCAATTAATACTAAAGAAAATAAAATTATTAAATAGTAATTTATTTGCATAACTTTAATATAATTTATTAATCTTTAAGTAAAAAAGATGGTGCTAATAAAATACTAGAATAACTTCCAATTATAATTCCTAGTGATAATGAAATTGAAAACCAAAAAAGAGAGTAAGATCCAAATAATATTAGAGTTAATAAAGGAATTAAGGTTGTAATACTTGTAAATGCAGTTCTTCTGAATGATTCATTAACTGATAATTGAATAGTTTCGTTATAATTTTTATCTTTTAGTTTTAAATTTTCACGAATTCTATCGAAAATTACAACAGTATCATTTACCGAGTAACCAGCAATTGTTAATAAAGAAACTGCGAATAAACTATTTACCTCAATAGACAGAAAGATACCTAACCAGGAAAAAATTCCAAAAACAATAAATAAGTCATGAAATAAGGCTAGTAAAGCAAAAAATGCATATTTCCTGTCAAAGCGAATAGTTATATATAGTGATATTGCAAATAAAGAAACCAATAGAGAAGTTGCACAATTTATAAGAAGTTTTCTACCAAGTTTAGGTCCTATTAATCTAGATTTTTTAGTTTCAAAATTTAATGGGCCAATTATCCTCTCAATATTATTAATAAGTTTATTTGAATCTTCGATTTTTAAATAAGGCGTTCTAATAGATATTAATTTATAGTCATTTTGAAGTTGTAATTTAATATTATTTACTATATTTTTGTTTTCTGAAAACATTTTTAAATTTTCAACAACTTTATCAGGAGAAATATCACTACATTTCTTTTCACAGATTCTTTCAATTCTTAATTCATTACCCCCAATAAAATCCATTCCTAGATTAATAGGTCTTTTATAATTAGTATTAAAACTTGAATATAAAATTCCTATAAAACTCAATAAAATAAGAACAAATGAAAAGCTAAATACCTTTTTTCTATTTTTTATTAAATTCAGGTTAAATAATTTCATAATATTTTTAAATTAAATTTTATTAAAGGAAACTCTCCTTACTAAGGTAAAGATTTCTATCTCTTAGGGATTGATAAGTTGTTAAAAATTTCAATATAGTTTTAGAGCAACTTAGAGAAGTAAACAAACTTATTGCAACGCCAATACCTAAAGTAGCTGCGAAACCCTTAACAAAATTAGTTCCTAATAAAAACAAAACAAAACAGCTAACAAAAGTAGTTATATGACCATCAATAATTGATGAATTAGCTCTTTGATAACCACTATCAATAGATCTTATAAGAGTATTACCTCTTTTTAATTCTTCTCTAATTCTTTCGAATATTAATATATTAGCGTCTACAGCCATACCAATACTCAATATAAGGCCTGAAATTCCAGGCAAAGTTAATGTTACAGGTATTAAAGAGTAAAGAGCTAAGTTAAAAAATCCATAGATAATTAAGGAAATTACTGAAACTAAACCAAGAATTCTATAATTGAAAATCATAAATATACCAACAAAAATCAGTCCACTAATAGCAGCATAAAGACTTTTTAAAATATTTTTAGACCCCAATAAAGGACCTATAGTATTGGTTTCGACTATTTCTATTGGTAACGGTAATGAACCTCCTTTAAGTTGAACTTCTAATTCTCTAGCATCTTCAGCACTAAAGTTTCCACTAATTGTAGCTAATCCACCAGTAATACCAGTATTAGAGAATTGACTACCAACACTTGCTTCACTAATAGATTCACCGTCTAGGATAATTGCTAATAATTGATCAGTACCAGCTATTGATTTTGTAATATTCTCAAATTTCTCTCCTCCATCATTACTAAATGTTAGTAAAACTTCCCAATTATTATTTGTTTGTTCTTGTCTCCTTCCAGCATTAATTAAATCCTTACCAGATAATTCTGTTTTAATGAATAAATTAGCAATTTCATTATTAATATAGATTTTAGTATCAATTAATTTTGCATATAAACCTTGACTTGTAGAGGAATAATTTAGATTATCTTCAATATCTTCAAGCATGTTTCTTATATTATTTAATGAAATATCATCATTTTTATCTTTTTCTAATAAGGAATATTCAGAAATTAGGTCCTTTATATTCAATCTCTGAAGTTGTAGATTTTTTAATTCTGTAGTGGTTCCAACTTTTTGAGTTCTAAATTCTAACAAAGCAGTTTTACCTAATACTCTTGAAGCTACTAGTGGATTTTGTTCTCCAGGTAATTCTAAAATCAATTGATCTCGGCCTAAAGTTTGCAAATTAGATTCAGAGACTCCTAAATTATTAACTCTTTTATCTAAAACTGAATTAACTGCTTCAAGTTCTTCCTTAGTTACTTTTCCATCTTCCTTTACTAATTGGAGTGTTAATTGCGAACCTCCTTTTAAATCTAAACCTAACTGTAAGGGATAATTAATTAATAAATAAATTGCTAATGTTAGTAGAAAAATTATAAAAAAAAGCCAACCTTGCCTTCTTTTCATTATTAAAGACTCCCATTTACTAACTGTTCAACTTTATCTACTATTTGATGTGGTTGAATTATGGTTAAATTCTCGAGATTTCCATTATATGGAGTTGGTATATCCTGACTAGATAACCTGATAGGTCTGGCATCAAGATCATCAAAACACTCTTCTGTTATTAGTGCAATTAATTCTGCTCCTATACCACCAGTCTTCATACATTCTTCTACAATAATTACTTTGTTTGTTTTTTTTATAGATTTTGAAATAGTCTTCATATCAAAAGGTTTTAAGCTTATTAAGTCAATTAGCTCTACTTCTATTTTTTTATTATCTAAATCTTCAATAGCTTTTAGACAATGGTGTCTCATTCTTGAATAAGTTAGTAAGGTAACATCCTTACCTTCTTTTACTATATCGGCTTGATCTAATGCACATGTATAATCTCCTTCAGGTAAATCTTCTGATAAATTATACAAAAGTACATGCTCAAAAAATAGAACAGGATTATTATCTCTTATAGCTGCTTTCATTAGACCTTTAGCATTTGTAGGAGTACTACAAGCAACAATTTTTATCCCAGGAACTGCATGGAAGTATGCTTCTAGTCTTTGACTATGCTCAGCACCAAGTTGTCGGCCAACTCCTCCTGGTCCTCTTACTACTGCAGGTATTTTATAATTTCCACCACTAGTGTATCTAAGCATACCCATATTATTTGATATTTGATTAAAAGCTAAAAGTAGGAATCCCATATTCATTCCTTCAACTATTGGTCTTAAACCTGTCATTGCTGCTCCAACAGCCATGCCTGTAAAACTATTTTCTGCAATAGGAGTATCAAGAACTCTTAATTCTCCATATTTTTCATACAAATCCTTAGTAACTTTATAAGAACCACCATATTGTCCTACATCTTCACCCATAACACATACATTTACATCATTTGACATCTCTTCATCAATTGCCTCTTTCAAAGCATTAAATAATAAGGTTCCAGCCACGAGTAATTTCCTGATTAATCAATATATAAATTTTACCATTTTGGTTAATTTATCCTCCTTCAGCAAAAGTTAATAGTAGTAATATTGACAAAAGCATCCCTGGCAAGAGCAAAAGTATTAAAAGTCCTAAATCATTTAATGTCATTAATAAAGCCTTTTTTTTTATAATATTTATAATTCAAGTTTTCTTCACATAAAAACTGCGAATAAATACAATAAAAAGACCAATACCAATAAAACCAAATGAAAAAGTTAGTAAAAAGGATAATCCAATTATTAATGTGTTTATACTAGAGGAAATATTTTGTACTATTTCAGATGAATTTGAGGGTTTATGTAAAGTAAAATAGATTGCAATATTTTTACTGACGAAATAAAAAAATATACACAATAAAAAACTTGTTAATGATCCAACAATATAATTTAATGGTCCTTTTTGCGGAATATTTTTATTATCAATATTTTTGCCTATATTCTTGTCCTTATCATCCAAACTGTTAATTTTAATCATAATCAAATTTAAACGATTTTTATACCCTTATCAAGTAATTTACAAACCCATGAATCAAAACCTTTGTTTTTGAATAATTTATAATTTTCCTTAAAGGCATTATTAGCAAGATCAATATCTTTAAAGAGAGCAAAGCATGTAGGACCTGATCCACTCATGGAAAATGTCAAGCAATTCTTTAAATTAGAAAGCAAATATAAAGCTTGTTTTACAGAATGATTCTCATTTTCGACTATTAACTGTAAGTCATTTTTTATTTTGATGGATTGATCATCATTATTAAAACTTTTTATACTTTTTTTTCTCAAATTATTTCTTATATTATCAACCACCTCTTTTCTCATATCATATTTTTTACTGAACTGATAACTATATCTTTTATATGTTTCAGCTGTAGATATTGAAATATTTGGATTTTTTAAAAGAAGCACTCCATATTCGTATTTATAATTTAATTTCTCTAGAATCTCGCCTCTTCCAAAACATAATTGACTGCCACCATGTATAAAAAAAGGAACATCAGATCCTAATGATTCTGACAATTTTAACAATGTATTGAAGTCAAGATTCAAATTCCACAATTTATTAAGTCCAATTAATGCCGCAGCTGCATTACTTGAACCTCCGGCCAATCCTGCTCCTATAGGAATATTTTTTCTTAAAAAAATATTAGCACCTAAATCTATATTTGATATTTTCTTTATCAGATTTGCAGATTTAACTATTAAGTTATCGCTTTCAAGGCTTAAATCATTGCAATCTGATTTTAATTTAATTAACCCTTCTTGATTAATCTCAAAATCTAAGTAATCTGCAAGATCAATATTTTGCATGATCATTGCTAATTCATGATATCCATCCTGTCTTTTTCCAATAACTTCAAGGTGTAAATTTATCTTGGCTGGTGATTTTATACTAATTTTTCTTTTAGATAATTCTGACATTTATTTAGATTTTATTTTTTAATTTTAATATAATTATCCGCAAGATTAATCCATTGATTAATTGAAAGATCTTGAGGTCTTAAATTAAAGCAAATACTAGATGATTCTGATAATTCATTAATCTCATCATTTGAAAGTATTGAGTTAAGTGTATTTCTAAGCATTTTTCTTCTTGAATTAAATGCAACTCGAAGAAGTTTATCTATATATTTCTCCGATGTAATATTCAATCTTAATTCTTTTTTAAATGGTTCAAAAACAACTAAAGAAGAAAATACTTTTGGAGGAGGACTAAAGGAAGAGGGGTCTACATCGCATATTTTCTTTATTTTAGATAAAAGTTGCATTCTCACGCTTAGTGCTCCCGCGTTAGTGCTACCTTCTTTTGATAAGATCCTATCTACAACATCCTTCTGCATTAAAAATATTATTTTTTTGTAATTGTAATCTCTTATTAATCCTAATCTTCCTACAAATATATCCAATATTGGTCCTGTAATATTATACGGAATATTTGCAACAACTTTTGTAATCCTATTATTAAATGAATCTAGACTTGTTGAAAGTATATCTCCCTGTTGAAGTGAAAACTTTTCGTTATTTTTGAATTTATCATTTAAAAAATCTATTAAATCCTTATCTAATTCAATAGCGTGCAATTTTCTAATCTCTGAATCTAATAACTTTGATGTTAAGGCTCCTCTTCCAGGACCAATTTCAAGAATATAATCATTTTCATTAAGCTCAGCCACTTCTTTAATTTTTTCTAATATTTTTTTATTTACCAACCAATGTTGTCCAAATCTTTTTTTTTGATAATTGTTTTTAAAATTCATCCAAAAGATAAATAATATGTTTAAATTAAATATAATTTTAATATCTAATTTATATCATGAGCTTATCAAAAAAAAATTTAGATAAACTCAAGACTTTTATTAAAAATAACGATTTAGCAAATGATCGCAATATAAAGGAGAGAAAAAATACAATCGGCAACCCTCAAAAAGCCAAGAATCCTCCCAAATTAGAAGATCCTAGTAGAATTTTCTATTCTTTAATTGACAATTCAGAAAGCCTTAGCAATACTTCTAAAATAAATCATTCACTAAGAAACTCTGAGAAGGATCTCATTAACAAAAATTTTAAGATTGCTAATCATACAAATCAATTAACAACTGAAGATGAACTATATGATGAATTTAATTATCTTCTTGAGGAATAACTAAATTTCAATATTTACATATGCTCCAGACTAATAGATTATCAATTTATGCTATTGGAAAAATAAAAAAAAACTGGATTAGAGATGGAATTAATCAGTACAAAAAAAGAATGCCAGATCTTATCATTAATGAGTTAAAAATTTTTAATATAAATAATCTTAGATTCAAAAATAATATTATTATCAGTCTCAGCGAGGAAGGGAAACAATTTAATTCTCTTGAACTAACTACTTTACTTTTAAATTTTAAAAATAAAAAAATCAACTTTCTAATTGGTGATGCTGATGGGATTAGTTCTGAGGTTAAAAAAAGATCTGATCTTTTACTAAGTCTTTCTTCTCTAACTTTTCCTCATGAATTAGCTAGATTAATTTTACTGGAGCAAATTTATAGAGCTATTTCTATTTCGAAAAATTCCCCATACCATCGTACCTAAAGGAAAAAATTAGAGTTAATCTTAAATTAATATATATAATTCTAAGAACCAACCAATTTTTACCCTTTTACTGTATAGTACAGATATACTATCGAACTAAGTCTTGGATTCCTTTGATTTGACCTCTAAGAAATTAAAGATTCCCTTATTAAGTGATTCAATATCAGCAGGGTTTCCTTCACCTGCAGATGATTATACAGAAGAAAATATTGATTTAAATGAGCATTTGATATCTAATCCTTTTAGTACTTTTTTTCTTAGAGTTAAAGGTGACTCAATGCTTAATGCAGGAATTAAAGATAAAGATTTAATAATAGTAGATAAAAGTTTAAGAGCTAAACCCGGTAATATTATCATTGCGATGATAGACGGAGAATTTACAATAAAAAGATTATCCATAAAAAATAATGAATTATATTTAAAAGCAGAGAATCATAATTATCCAGACTTCAGGTTTAAAAATCATATTGATGTACAGATATGGGGGGTTGTCATCTATTCAATACATAGCTACTTATGACCATTTCAAGTATTGAAGCAATAGCTCTTATAGATGCTAATAATTTTTACGCTTCGTGCGAACAAAGCATAAACCCTCATTTAAGAAATAAACCAGTAGTAATTTTATCTAATAATGACGGATGCATTATTGCAAGAAGCCCCGAAGCTCGCGCTTTAAAAATTAAAATGGGCTGCCCTTATTTTAAAGAAAAAGAAAGATTAAATAAATTAGATGTAGCAGTTTTAAGCTCTAACTACTCGCTTTACGCTGATATGAGTAAGAGACTAATGAATTTATTAAAAAATCACTGTGAAGAAATGGAGATTTATTCTATTGATGAAGCCTTTGTATCAATTTCTAGACCTAATGATAAAAATCTATATCCTTGGGCTAGAAAATTAAGGGCATTAATATATCAGAATCTAGGAATCACACTAACAATAGGAATAGGAGAGAACAAAGTAAGGGCGAAAGTTGCTAACAAGTTAGCTAAAAATATTGATTATTCAGCAGGAATATTTGATTTAGCTAGAACAAAAGATGAGAATAACTATTTTAAAGAAATTAGTGTAGATAAAATCTGGGGGATTGGGAAACAAACATCTAATTGGTTAAAAAGTAAAGGCATTAGAAATGCCCAAGAATTAAGAGACATGAAAGAGAATCAAATCCTTAAGAAACTAGGGATCGTAGGGAGAAGAATGCAATTAGAATTAAAAGGTTATAAATGTCTGCCCATAGAAAAAAGTAATAAATCAAAAAGACAAATTCAGGTAAGTAGAAGTTTCGGTACTCCTATCACAAAATTAGAAGATTTAACTCAAGCATTAGCAATTTATGCGATAAAAGCATCGGCAAAGATGAGAAGTCAAAGCTTACGAACATCTTTCATTAGTGTATTTGCAAGAACTAGTAAATATTCAAGTCAAAATTATCAAAAAAGTGCCAATAAAAAACTTATAAATGCAACAGATAACACAAACGCTATTTTAAAAATAGTAGTTGAATTATCTAAAGAAATTTATAATCCTGAGTATAAATTATCAAAGGCTGGCGTTTTAATGCAGGATCTAACTACTTGCAAGAATTTACAGCAATCAATTATCAATTATAAATCTCAGGAAGATATGAAGAAATCAGAAAATCTTATGAGAACAATAGACTCATTGAATAAAAAATATAAAAACAAAGCAATTACATGGGCAATTACAAACAAGCCAAAAGAATGGACAATCAATAGAAATTTATTAAGTCGCACATCTACAACAGATATAATAAAAATTCCAACTATAGTTATATAAAAACAAAAATCAATATGGAATTTATTATATTTCTAAGTAAATTAGACAAAGAAATTTTAGAACTATTAGGAAAAGCAAACTATATTGTTGAAGAAAATAAAAAAGAATGTTTAATAAACAAAGAAATAAAAGGTCTATACAACATTAAAGAAAATAAAATAATAATATGTACTGAAAATGCAAAAAGAAAAACAAATTTTAAGGTATTAAAACACAATTCAAATAAGGATAATTTTAAAACGGAAAAGGCTATTAGAAAAGCATTAAGGCATGAAGCAACTCATGTTATACAAAAATGCAATGGGAATAAAACAGTTGGCGAAATAAAAGATTTAGAAACTAAATTACATAAGAGTAAAAGAAGAGCATTAGAAATTTCTACTTCTAAATTTGCTGGGAGTTACGCTAAAGAAATAGAAGCTTATATTTTGGAAGACAAACCAAGAAAGGTAAAAGAAATGCTTAAAAGCTATTGTTTATAAAATAATATATATTTTTTAGCTAGCAATAAAATTGCCACAACGTTGTTTATCTAAAGAAATTATATGTTGTCTTTCTATATAATATAGTTCTTGAAATTTAATAGCATCTGAGTTTAAATCCTTAAAAAGATCATCGATTTCCTTAATAGAATTAGAGGGCTCTGAGGAGGAATTATCTATTAGTATAGATATACAGTTTTCTAATGTTTTTAATCTTTGAGAACTCCAAGATTCGATCAAGTGTCTACATCTTTTTAAAGATTTATACCTCTCAAGAAGAGATAGAGTTCCAAGTAAATTATCTTTGGGACTTTTTAAAATAGTTAGGAATAGCTCACTTGGATTAATAAAGATATTAATTTTATTAGATAAGTCAGAATGATTAAGAGCTAAATAATCTGGTAATAAAGAAATCAAGTTAACTTTTGAAAATTCATTAATTTGTTTTTGACTATCAAGTTTCTGAAATTTATTTTTATAATCAGGTCCTAAATTATCTTCTTCAATTCTTGAAATTACTTCCCATATAATACGAATGTAATCGGTATTGAAATCATTAATTTCCCTTTTAAGTAATTCATCTCGAATAAAGAGCCTAAGATTAGGACAATGGAGATAATAAAATATTATTTCAGATTCATTCTTCTCACGTAGGGAAATTTCATTTGGTTGTTCAAATCTCTTTGACCTCCCATGCCAACGAAAACCCTTTACTTGATTTCTTAAATCTTGTTCAAATTGTATCGCCAATCTGGCTTGCCCCATACTTAATCTTTCAGAGACTTTTTGTAGATAGTGAGTTCTAGTAGATGATTGAGGTAATTTGCTTAATAACTTAACCAAAGATGAAATAACATTCTGAAAAATATCAGATTTAGTTAAATCTTTATTATTAAAGATCTGCTCAATCTCCCAATCAATCCAAAACAAAGCTTTATCAATTAAATTAATATACTCTTCAGGAGTATGGTTATTTAAATATTCATCTGGATCTTTGAAGTTTTTTAGTTGAAGTATTTTTAGGTTAATTTGTTCATGAATTGACAAATTCTCAACTTCGTTTATTACTCTTTTAGTAGCTAATATGCCTGCATTATCAGAATCAAAGTTTAATATTATATTTTTGTTATCAGTACATCTACAGAGTTGCGATATTTGATATTTATTTAGAGCTGTCCCAAGAGAAGCCACAGAATTAGTAATACCTTTTGAATGAAGAGAAATAACATCAAAATAACCTTCAACAATTATTGCTCTATCTCTTTTTCTAATATTGCTAGATGCTTTTTCGAATCCAAACAACATTTTACCCTTTTCAAAAACTTCAGATTCGGGAGAATTAAGATATTTAGGTTCCTGATCATCTAAAGATCTACCACCAAAGGCAACTACTCTTCCCTGCATATCATAAATAGGAACAATTAATCTGTTTCTAAAACGATCATAATTTTTATTAGAATTATCCTTAGAAATAACAAGCCCTGATCTCAATATTAAATTTAAAGGTAATTTTTCTACATTTAAAAGGTAATTAAATAGATCATTCCAAGAATTGGGAGCAAAGCCCAATTCAAAATCATTAATAATTTTGCTACTTAAGTTTCTTTGGGATATTAAATAATTGATAGCTTCTTTACCCAAGGAATTATTTAATTGAGACTTAAACCAGTTTTTAGTAATTCTTAGAATTTTATAAAGTTCTTCTTTTCTTGATAATTGTCTTTTATATGCCTCCTCTTGAGGACCTTCGAGACTTTCTATAGTTATATTATTTTTTTTAGCAAGAGATAGGACAACATCTGAAAAATTTGCGCGAGTAAACTCCATTAAAAATTTAATCGAGTTACCGCCGGCTCCACAAGAAAAACAATAATAGAATTGCTTAGATGGAGAAACAGTCATAGATGGCTTTGTGTCATCATGAAAAGGACAAATTCCAACAAACTCCTTACCTTTTTTCTTTAGAACAATGTGTTCAGAAATAACATCTACAATATCTGCCTTTTCTTTAACCTCCTGAATAGTTCTTGGATGTATAGAAGGTCTCATTGGTATATTTATATAAAAAGAAGAAACAATAATTTATTTGTTATAGTTCAAAATTAAACAAGAATCTACTTAATTTCACAATAAAACTTTTTTACATAATGGAGCGAGAAAAAATAAATGATAGAAATAACTTACTTAATAAGTTTAATTTAATATTTGCTTCATTATTCTTCAGTCTGATGACTGTCTGTGTAAAGAAAATAGATGAAAGAATATCAATTTATGAATTAGTTTTCTTTAGATCATTGATAAGTTTATTAATTACTTCATTTATATTAAAGACAAAAGATATAAATCCATGGGGTAACAATCGAAAATTACTTTTATTAAGAGGTTTTTTAGGAACTGTGGCTTTACTTTGTATATTTTATGCAATAAGAAATATGCCTCTTAATATTTCTACTGTTATTCAATATACCTATCCACTTTTTATATCTATATTTGCAGGGATATTTATAAAAGAAAAAATAACGATGAATATTGTCTTAGGATTAATATTAGGTTGGATAGGTATTTTAGTAATATTAAATCAGTCACAATTAGCTCATTTAAACGTTGAGATCGAGAAATCATCAATTTTAATAGCATTTTTTGGCGCAATATCTACTGCATTGGCTTACGTAACTGTTAAAAAACTTTCATTAACCGAGGATGTGTTCATAATAATTAAATATTTTCCACTTGTTTCAGTAAGTACATTATTTCCTTTTGTATTAATAAATTGGGTAACACCTAACCTAATTGAATTAATTTGGATAATGGGAATTGGCATATTTACCCAATTAGGTCAAACTTTTCTAACTTTAGGGTTAAAGAATTTACCAGCTTCAGAAGCTTCAAGCATAAATTATTTACAGGTATTTTTTGGATCAACTTGGGGTATTTTATTCTTTAGTGAATTAATAAATATCAATTTCTTATTTGGTTCTTTACTAGTTTTATTAGGAACTATTATATCTACTAGCAAAATGCTTAAAAACATTTAAAATAATTAAAAAGACTAGTAATTAAGTGAAATTCTTATTTTTTGCATTTTTATTTGGTTTTTCACCATTTATTCCCGTAAATGCTTCAACTCCTAAATCAGTAACCTGTACCAGAACTGAATATAGAGAAGAATATATTCCTGGAACAAAATCAAGTCCAGGCTATGTCAAAAGTTATGAAGTTGACGTAGAAATACCCTGTGGAGGAGCAAGAGCTAGAAAAATAGATGATAATGATTGTAGTGAGGGCTCATTTATAGGTGGAATTCTAGGAGCAGGTTTAGCCCTTTCTTCTTCTAGAGGTAAAGATAGATTTTGGGCTGTTCCAGCAGGTGGAACAGCTGGCGCACTAATTGGTTGTCAAGTTGATGGTGGTTAATTGATTAGCTGGATAAAAGGGGAAGTAGTAAGTTTATGGCAATCAAATACCAAATTTTTTGTTTTAATAAACTGTCAAGGGCTTGGATATGAGATTCAGATATCTGAGCCAATATTCAATGAATTAAAATCGAAAAGAATCTCTCATAGAAATTTTATTCTCTGGTTAAAACATATAAAAAAAGAAGATTCAGATTTATTGTTTGGATTCATAGCTAAAGAACAAAAAGATTTCTTTGTTGAAATTCTAAATATTAAAGGTGTAGGATCCCAAATAGGAATGTCATTATTGAATAAATTTTCAATAGAAGAAATTATCAATGCAATAAACACTAAAGATAAAAAACTAATTAGTTCGGTTCAGGGGATAGGTCAGAAAATGACAGAAAGAATTATCTTAGAGTTAAAAATTAACTTAAAAATGAAAGCAAAAGTTCATGAAGAAATAAAAAATGATAATTTCTTAAACGAAAACAATGATATTAATTCTTTGCTTCAAGATCTTGAATTGACGCTCCAGTCATTAAATTATACTAAGAAAGAAATTAAAAAATTATTTCCTATACTTCTCAACGATATTAAAAATAATAAAATTCCAATACTAGAAAAAGATAAACTATCATTTGAATATATATTAAAACATGCTATGAACTATCTAGATAATAATAGTAATTTAGACCGATAACATAGTAATATAATACTACGTAGAAAATTTTTATGTCACTAGATACTGCAGAAAAACAAAAACTTATTGAATCCCACCAAATACATGCCACAGATACAGGCTCTGCTGAGGTTCAAGTAGCAATGCTATCTGAAAGAATATCAAAATTAAGTGATCATCTTCAAAATAATAATCATGATTTTGCTTCAAGACAAGGATTGTTAAAAATGATTGGAAAAAGAAAAAGATTACTGTCTTATATAAAAGGGAAAAACCAACTAAAATATAATGAATTAGTTAAAAAGATTGGAATAAGGGGATAACTTCCTTTAATGAAAAAGAAACAAACAAGCAAAAAGAATACAAGTAAAAGAAAGAAAAAAATTGCGGAACAAGATGTTTTTAAAAATATAGAGAAAAATACACCCATAGTAGAAAGTAAAAATTCTTCATCCAGTGGAATACCTAAATACGTTGCTGACAGGATGGCAAGAAGGATTTTTTTTACTACAGGAATACCTACAATTTTAGGAATGTCAGTATTCGTTGTTAGCTACATCATTGTTACAAGAAATATTGCTGAAATACCTCCTTCAGCAACAATTGCAATATCAGCATTATTCTTTTTATTAGGACTAGCAGGTTTAAGTTTTGGAATATTATCAGCAAGTTGGGATAAGGAACCTGGAAGTTTTTTTGGTATAGAAAATATTCCATTGAATATAAAAAGAGCAAAAGCTGCTTTTAAGCCTGCGTCTCAAAACTATGAAGAATAAAAATTAGACTAGGATACTAATGATTTCAAATTTACTTGAAAGGATTTTGCTTCAAGTAATTTTGATGCACCGAAAATATCTCCTATACAGAATTGCTCACCAAATTTAACATAAGTTACTGTATTTTCATGCCTAATAGCAGCTAATACTGGAATCTTAACACCGCATTTGCCTTTATCTGGTTTGAATTTTACTAAACAATCTCTTAACTTATTATGGACTCTTATATCTGAAGCTTGAGAACTATCAAGGTTAATAACAAGTAATTTCAAGTTATCAATTTCTCTACAATCATCAATAATTAATTGAGTTTTATCACTTTTTTTATCAATAGTGCCCCAAACCAAAAGTCTTGTATCTGTTAATAGGAATTCTGATAATCTCGAATATGTTTTAGGGAAAACTATCGCTTCAAAACTACCTGATAGATCTTCTAATTGAACTATAGCCATTCGATCTCCTTTTCTTGTTGTGATTTGCTTTAGCTCCGGAATCATCGCGACAAGTGAAACCTTTGTTCTATCATTTATTTCTTCTAACTGAGATATACTAACTGGGGAAATAAGTTTAGCAGGTTTAGATAAATGCTTTAAAGGGTGATCGGATAAATAAAAACCTAATAGTTGTTTTTCTAATCTTAACTTTTCAATAAGAGAATAATCATCTACTTTAGAAAATTCAGATAGAGAAAATTGGGTGTCTGAATTTTTATCAAAAGAGTCAAATAGATTTCCTTGTCCTGAAATTCGATCACGATTACGTGATGCTGCCCATTCCATTACATATTCAAGTTCCGAGAATAATTGGGCTCTATTTTTATCTTCAGAAAACTCATCCAAAGCACCACAATGTATAAGAGATTCAAGGTTCCTTTTGTTGAGAAAATTAGATGGTAAACGATCGCATATATCTGATAAAGATTTAAATTTGCCTAATTTATTACGGTTAGAAATTATATTTCTAATAGCTGAATCTCCTAAATTCTTAATCGCCGACAAACCAAATAAAATTTGATCTTTTTTTATGGTGAAATCAATTCCTGAGAAATTAATACTGGGTGGAATAACTTCTATTCCCATCGCATAACAATTAGAAATATATCGCTGCATTTTATCGCTAGAACCTGAATTAACACTTAAAAGTGCGGCCATATATGCAACAGGATAATGAGCTTTTAAGAAGGCTGTTTGATAAGTAACAGCGCCATAAGCTGTTGAGTGGCTTTTATTAAAACAATATTCCGCAAATAAAACCATTTGATCAAAAAGATCATTCGCTATCTTTTTATCAACACCATTTTTTATAGAGCCCTCTACGAAGATATTCTTATGTTTTATCATCTCTGATACTTTCTTTTTACCCATTGCTCTTCGTAACAAATCAGCATCACCAAGTGAATAACCTGCTAAATCCTGAGCAATTTTCATAATTTGTTCTTGATAGACCATAATTCCATAAGTTTCAGTAAGAATTGATTTAATAAAAGGATGTGGAAAATCTATTTTTTCTTTACCATTTTTTCTATTAATGAATTTAGGTATAAGACCAGCATCAAGTGGTCCAGGCCTGTAAAGAGCTAAAATAGAAGAAATATCCTCAAGAGAATTAGGTTTGAAATCCTTGACAACCTGTTTCATCCCAGAGGATTCGAGCTGAAAAATTCCCTCCAAATCTCCTCTACCAATAAGATCAAAGGTTTTATCATCATTCTGTGGTAATTCATCAATATTAATTTTTTGTCCAGTAGATTCTCTTATCAAAGAAATTGTCTTGTCTATCATAGTAAGATTTTTAAGGCCTAAGAAATCCATTTTTAATAATCCCAGAGATTCAATATCGTCCATAGAATATTGAGTTATTATTTGGCCTTCATTATTTCTTTGAAGAGGTACAAGTTCATCTAGTGGCTCTGAAGCTATTACTACACCTGCAGCATGTACACCATATGTTTTATTAGTACCTTCAATTCTAAGAGCTAAATCTATCCATTTTTTTACCCTAGTATCATTTATATATTTATCTCGGAATTCATGACTAGGTGAATCTTTTTCAATCATTTCATTAAGTTTATAAGGTTTCCCTCTCACAACTGGTATTAATTTAGCTAATTTATCTGCCTCTCCATATGGAATATCGAGTACTCTCGCAACATCTTTTAAAACTGCCTTGGAAGTCATTTTATTAAAGGTAATTATTTGAGCTACCTTATCTTCACCATATCTTTTAGAAACATAATCAATAACTTCATTTCTCCTATCGATGCAAAAATCAGTATCAATATCAGGCATTGACTTTCTTGCAGGATTTAAGAATCTTTCAAATAATAATCCATGCTCTACAGGATCTATATTTGTAATTTGAAGTGCATATGCAACAAGGGATCCAGCAGCTGAACCTCTCCCTGGTCCTACTGGTATAGAATGGTCTCTAGCAAATTTTATATAATCCCAAACGACTAAAAAATAATCTGGGAAGCCCATATCATTAATTATTTTTAATTCCGAAGACAATCTATCTTTATATATTTCACTAACTTCTTCAAAACTTGATATATTTAATCTCTTTAAAAGACCCTGATGGGATATTCTGGTCAAAAGAGACAATGAATCCTTGTCCTCTTTAAGTGGGAATTTTGGCATTCTATAGGTACCAAATAATTCAAATTCCTGAATTTTTTGTGAAATCTCAACAGTATTATTTACTGCTTCTTTTATTGATTCTTCATCTATATGATCTTTAAAAAGTGAAAGCATCTCTTTCTCACTCTTAATATATTCAGTACCTGTATATCTCAATCTCTTTTGATCGCTTATTAATTTTCCAGTTAGTACACAAAGTAATGCATCATGTGCTTCTACATCCATATTAGATATGTAATGAGAGTCATTTGTTGCAATAACTTTAATTTGATGTTTTTTTCCAATCTTTATTAATTCTACGTTAACAATTCTATCTTCTATAGATCCGTGGTCTTGAATTTCTAAATAAAAATCTCCACCAAATAATTTCTTATACCAAAGAGCAATATTCTCAGCTACATCTATCCTGCCTTTTAAAATAGCTTGAGGTATTTCACCACCAAGACAGGCTGTGGAAATAATAAGACCTTCTTTATATTCCTCTAAAAGAAATTTATCAATACATGGTCTAGAGAAGATACCTCTACCTCTCATCCCATTTAAGTGGCTAATAGTTGTTAACTTTACAAGATTTCTGTATCCAGTCTGATTTTTTGCTAATACAACTAAATGATATCTTTTTTCCTTCTTAGGTTGAGGATCATTAATAGAACCATTAATAATATACATTTCATTTCCAATGATCGGTTTTATTCCTTTCTCCTTACACTTTTTAACTAAATCAAGAACACCATACATTACTCCATGATCGGTCAAAGCAATAGAATCCATTCCAAGCTCAGAAGCTCTATCAACAATTTTAGAAACTTGACTTGCTCCATCTAGCAGACTGTAGTCACTATGATTATGGAGAGGAACAAAACCCATAATTAATTAATACATATATATAAGATAAAGAATATTTTTAAAAGATCTATAGTTTAGGCTTACAAATTAATTTTTAATACAAATTTAGAAAAAAGGTTTATTCTTGATAACTTCAGCATCAATCTCAAAAATATTTGCAGCATTCAAAATTCTATGCTCTTCCAAAACATTACCTATTAATTGAAGACCAATAGGTAATCCTTTTTTATCAAATCCACATGGAATACTAATTGCTGGGAGTCCTGCTAAATTAGCAGGGACAGTTAAAAGATCAGATAAGTACATAGAAAGGGGATCATTAACAAAATCTCCTTTCATAAATGCAGTAGTTGGACAGGTAGGTGTTAATAAAATATCAACTTTCTCAAAAGCATTATCAAAATCTTTTCTAATTAAAGTTCTAACTTTCTGTGCTTTCTTATAATATTGATCGCTATAACCTGCTGATAAAGCATAAGTTCCAATAAGAATCCTTCTTTGCACTTCATCACCAAAACCTTTAGCTCTGCTTTTAGAAGTCATATCCAACAGATTGGATGTACTGTCAGATCTATATCCGTATTTAACCCCATCATATCTAGCTAAATTAGCAGATGCTTCAGAGGGGGCAATAACATAATATGTTGCTATTCCATCATTAAATCTTGGGCATTCTATGTCAATAATTTGAGCACCTAAAGTTCTAAATCTTTCAACACCTGAAAGAACAGATTCTTTTACTTCAGAATTAAGACCTGGATGATCAAAGCATTCTTTAATAATTCCTATTTTTAAATCCTTGATGGATTTGTTTAAATCTTTTATATAATTTGGAACAGGCTTGTCAAGACATGTGGAATCATAGGGATCTTTGCCAGAAATTGAATAGAGAATTTCGGCTGCATCAGAAACTGTATTAGTTATTGGACCAATTTGATCCAGAGAACTCGCAAAGGCTATAAGCCCCCATCTGCTTACTCGGCCATAAGTAGGTTTAAGTCCAACAACTCCACAAAATGATGCAGGCTGTCTTATTGAACCTCCAGTATCAGAACCTATAGCCGCGGCACATAAACCAGCTGCGACTGAAGCAGCGCTACCACCAGAACTTCCGCCCGGAACTCTATTTATGTCCCATGGATTTGAAGTAACTCCAAAGACTGATGTCTCTGTAGAGCTGCCCATTGCAAATTCATCTAAATTTGTTTTTCCTAAGCAGATACCTCCTGATGACCATAATTTACTTGAAACTGTTGATTCATATGGTGCAACAAAATTCTTGAGCATTTTACTTGAACAAGAAGTAACTACTCCTTTTGTGCAAATATTATCTTTGATCGCTATTGGCAAACCACTTAGGGGAGGAAGTTGTTCATTGTTTTGAATTAATTTATCAATTTCCAATGCTTGAGATTCTGCAATATCTCTTGTTATACAAACATATGCATTAATTTTAGTATTTAAATCATCAATTTTGGAGAAATAATCATTTATTATTTCTTTTACTGAGGCATTTCCGCTTATAATTTCATTTCGAATAAACTTAAAGTTCATATAAAAACGCTTTTTATAACAATCAAATGATTAAAAAATAGTTAATGGTTCATTCTTTTTACATCTAACAATATTATGTTTGATGTTGATAGAACCTTCATCTGAAAGTTCATCAATAAAAGAATATAAATTAGATTTTAGGCTACGTTTTGTAATAAAAGGGCCATACCAATATGTTGATATAGGTGTTTCTGTTTCTATTTTAGCCCACCAAGCTAAACCAAGTTTGTTACAAAAATTTCTAATCAATTTTCTTGGCCATTTAGACCTGAATTCTTGTTAAATTCTATACAATTTTGTAGTAAAATTTCAATAAATATATACTAATTAAGCAAATGTATTGAAACAACAATATTTAAAAAGCATTTGAAATAATAATAATTTATAAATAAAATCTATAAAGTAGTTAAATGAAATAAGGATATAGCTGCTGCAACTGATGCATTTAAGCTAGAAGTTTTTCCTTTAAGAGGAATTCTTAATAGATAATCACATTTTTTTTGGGTAAGTAAAGAAATACCTTTATCCTCAGCTCCAACTATTACTACTATGGGAGATTTTTCATTGAATTCTGAAATTGCTAATTGACCATCACCGGTTAATCCTACAGTAAGAAAATTATTTTTCTTAAGTTCTTCTAATGATCTATTTAAATTAACTACCCTGCTGACAGGTATATGTTCTAAAGCTCCTGCTGCTACTTTTGCAACGGTTCCAGTTAAACCAGCAGATCTTCTTTGAGGAAGAATAATCCCTTTGCAATTAAAAGCTTCTGCAGACCTTATAATCGCTCCTAAATTATGTGGATCTGTTATACCGTCTAATGCAACAATAATAGGATTTGAACAATTAGTTTTAGATAAATCAATTAATTTATTTAAAGATATAGATTTTGTATGTGCTAATTGCATAGCGACACCTTGATGTGAAGCACCAAAAGTTAATTGAGAAAGCCTATTCCAAGAGACTTCTTCTACCAAGACACCTTTCAACTTAAGGTCCTTAAGTAATATATAAAACTTCTCTGAAGAAATAATTTCTGATGTGCACCAAATTCTATTAATAGGTCTTTCACTATTTAATGCTTCATAAACAGAATGTTTTCCCCATATCCAATCATCAAAATTTTTTTTGTTAAGTTTTTGTTGATGATAATTATCCGACTTCTTAGAAGAAAATTCGGAATTAGATTTATAAGAAACATTTCTTCTACTTAAAGAAAGAAAATTCTTTTCTTTTTTATCCTTTGAATTTATTTGATTAAATTGATTTTTTTTATTAGAAGGTTTTCTAGCATGAAAATTTTTATTACTAGATAAGTTATTTTCATTAAAAGAATTTTGTGATTGCGATGAATTCTTAGATTCTGAATTTCTTTTGTAATTTTTACTATTTTTTTCTAAATAGTTTTTTTTGGAATAGTTTTTCATTGATTCAATGCATTTTTTTCTCTAGATATTCGAAAAAATGTGATAGTCTTTTGGGGTCTTTTAGAAATAGCCAGCCAATAAGAGTCTCGAAACCAGTTGCTCTTGAGTATATAAAGGGTTCTGCAGACTTGGGATATCGTTTAGTTTTATTTCTAGCTCGTCTAATCAAATCAATTTCAAAAGAATTTAATAAATGTTCAATTTGGCTTAATGATTTTGATTGAGCTTTTGCTTTTACTTCATTTACTACTGATAAATGGAGTTCCTTAGATTTCAAAGGAAAATGAACATATCTTAATCTTTGATGAAGTTCCCATACGGAATCACCAAGCCAAGCAAGCTGTATGACGCCAATTTCCTCTGGAGAGCCATATGGGATAAGATTCTGAATCCAATAATTCAATTTTTCAAATTAAGTAATGCTTCTTCAAGGGTAGGTTTTAAATTAAGAAAGTCACCTAAACGAACAAGCTTAATGGTTTGCGCAACTCTAGAATTTCCTACAACAGAAAACCCTAATTTAAGCTTTTTACATTCTTTAGAAGTCTGAACAAGTGCACCTAAACCACTTGAGTCGAGGAAATCAATATTTGTAAGATCAATTACAAATGCAAGAGCCTTTGAATTATTTCTAAGGTTATTAGTAACAAAATCCTTAAATTGTTTTTCTGAAAATGCATCAAGCTGACCTTTAAAAGTAAAAACAATAATATTTGTCTTTAGATCGATGTTTCCTCTTAAAGAAACAGTTAGCTTTTGAAATTCTTCTATGACTTAGTCCCTCCAAAAAAATAATGTATCAAATGTAATTATCAAATCAAAAGAAAACAATATGTCAACATCTTTCTAACATTAGAGAAACAAATTTTTTAAATAAGTAATCTGAATCATGTGGACCAGGTCCTGCTTCTGGGTGATATTGAACACTAAATATTGGCTTATTATTTACTTGCAAACCAGCAACAGTATTATCATTAAGATTAAAATGAGTAATTTTTACTATGTCTTTTGGTAGAGAATCAGGATCAATAGCAAACCCATGATTCTGACTAGTTATCTCAATTTTATTATTTCTTCCACATGGATGATTTAAACCTCTATGTCCAAAGGACAATTTATAAGTAGAGCCTCCTAATGCTAATCCAAATATTTGATGGCCAAGACAAATCCCAAACATAGGAATCTTTCCGTAATCAATAAGTAATTTGGCTAAATTAATTCCCTCAAAGACTGAAGAGGGATCGCCTGGACCATTAGAGAAAAATATCCCATCAGGCTTTCTATCTAAAATATCCTTAAACGAAGATGTGTACGGTAAAACTAAAATTTCACATCCATGAGAAACAAGTCTATTTAAAATAGATTCCTTTATTCCAAAATCTATTGCTATTATTTTTAATTTATTTAAATGATTTGAATTCTTTTTTCTTATGTCAAAATTTGTTTTTGTTGTAGTTTTCCAAATATAATTCTTTTTAGTTGATACTTCCTTGGATAAATTTAATCCTTCCATTTTAGGGGTATCAGAAATTACCTTTAGACAACTTTTTATATCTCTATCTTCTGATGTAATAAGTCCATTCATTGAACCATTAGATCTTAATATTTTGACTAGTGCTCTTGTATCTATTCCATAAAGTCCAATAATATTTTTTTCAATAAGCCATTGATTAAAATTCTTTTCTGATCTCCAATTTGTATTATTTGAGGAATAATTACGTACTATTATTCCCTTAACAGTGATACTGGATTCTGAATCCTCTTGATTAATTCCAGTATTACCAATTTCTGGATATGTAAAGGTAAGAATTTGACCATAATAACTTGGATCAGTTATTACCTCCTGATAACCTGTCATTCCTGTATTAAAAACGATTTCGCCTACTGTTGTTCCAGAAGCTCCAAAAGAAAAAGCAGGAAAAGTAATTCCATTACTAAGAACTAGTTTTGCATTTTTCTTATAAGGATTATTCATTGACATTAATTTGACAACTCTGGGGAAAGATAACTTCTTAGTTTTAAAAATTTTTGCCAAGGATATGCTTCTTTTATTGAAAATAAAGCTTGGTTAAATCCTTCTTGTAAATTGTCTTCTACTCCCGCGACCCATAGAACTAAAGCAGTGTTTAATGCTACAACATAATTTTGAGCTATTTGGCCAGAACCATTCAAAACAGATTCTAATATTTGCTCATTAGATTCATGATCAGATACAACAAGCTTGCTATTAGGAATATTAGCAAGGTTAAAATCAGAGATATTAAGTTTAGAATTGGTTAATTTGCCATTCTCGACAAATATAATTTTATTATCACCTTGAAGTGAGGCCTCATCAAGCCCCCCAGAACCGTGAACAACTATTGCTCTATTCATTCCCATCTTACAAAGAGCAGATGCCATTGGTTCTAAAAGATCTTCAGATGCTACACCCAAAACTTGTGCATTAGGTCTTAAAGGATTTACCAAGGGTCCAAGTTGATTAAAAACAGTTCTAATACCAAGAGCCTTTCTTAAAGGGGCTAGTTTTATTAATGATTTATGCCAAACAGGAGCAAATAAAAAGGTGATTCCAATCTCGCCTATTGCAGATATAACATTTTCTAAAGAAGAATTTAAATTTATTCCAAGATTTAACAAAACATCAGCAGAGCCAACTTTACCACTAGCACTTTTATTTCCATGTTTGGCTATTTTAACTCCGCAAGATGCTGCTACAAAAGCTACAGCAGTAGATATATTAAAAGTATTAGCCCCATCACCTCCAGTACCACATGTATCAACCATAAAAAGATCTGGTCTCGCCATAGGCAGTTTACAAACATTTAAAAGTTCTTCTGCCATAGAACATAATTCTATCCCGGTAGAACCCTTTGCTCTTAATGCAGACAAAAAAGCTCCGGTTTGGACATCTAATATTTCATCATTAAGCCATCTTTTCATTAAAGTCCTAGCAGTAAGTTCATCTAGGTTTTGTCCTTGAAGTAATTGATTAAGGATTTCAGAATTTAATTTATTAATAGACATTTATAAAAAAAAATATGCTTAGAAAATTCAATCAGAAGTATCAAATCCAGATCCAACTAATTCCTTAAAAGTATTAGAAGGTCTGAAGTTATTTGACCAAATATTTCTAGTTTTTAAGAAAAGATCATTTTCAGAAATTTTCCAGAATTTTAGGATTTTTTCTATATCATTTTTAATTTCAATTTCCCCAGGAAAATTTGAATAACGATTTATTAATCTAGCTAAATTAATAAAATCTAGGTCTTCTGGATATTCCTTAGTAATAAGAGAATCTATAATATTCTTATCTGTTTCATGTAGTGGATGAGCTTGTTCGTTACTCATAAAATAAATAATAAATCAATTATAAAACTAGCTCACATATTAAAAAAAGAAACATTATCTTAATCTTATAGGAAGAATTAAATGAAAAACTTAAAATTAAAAGTCATAAAAAAATATCTTAAACCATATAAAAAAGAATTTTTATTTGGAGCAATAGCTTTACTTATTGTAAATATATTAAGTGTTTTAATACCTTTGGAAGTAAAAAATATTATTGATCAATTGCAAAATGGATTTTCTTCAAATTTTATAATTACAAAATCTTTGTGGCTAATTTTCCTTGCATCTTGCATGGGTCTAATTAGGTTATTTTCACGTCAGATAGTTTTTGGGATAGGTAGAAAAGTTGAAGTAAATCTTCGACAAAAACTATTTGATCATCTACTTATTCAAGATCCAGAATGGATACAGAAAAAAGGAAGTGGAGATATTATTAGTAGAGCTACTAGTGACGTAGAAAACATAAGGAGACTTCTAGGTTTTACTGTATTAAGTTTATGCAATATAGTTCTGGCTTATTCATTGACAATACCCTCAATGTTTTTAATTAATAAGCAACTTACCATATCTGCATTAATGATTTTTCCAATAATTCTTGGAATAGTAAGTTTATTTGGAGGAAGAATGGTAAGACAAAGAAAGCTACAACAAGAATCATTATCTAAACTAAGTGATTTAATCCAAGAGGATTTATCTGGTATAAGTGCGATTAAAATTTATGGTCAAGAAAATGCTGAAATGAAAGAATTTAATATTTATAATAATGATTATCGTAACGCAGCAATAAAACTTGCACGAACCGCAAGTACATTATTCCCTCTTTTACAAGGTATCTCTTCAATATCATTATTAATCTTATTGAGCTTAGGTAGTTATCAATTAGAAAATGGTTTTATAACAATTGGTGGATTAGTAGCTCTAATTTTATTTGTAGAAAGACTTGTATTTCCAACTGCACTTCTAGGGTTTACATTAAATACATTTCAACTTGGTCAAGTCAGTTTAGATCGTGTTGAAGAAATATTTCAGAATTATCCCAATATTGTTGATAGAAAAGACACAAAATTCTTAAAGAAAAAGATAAAAGGTTTGTTAGAAGCAAAAAACTTAAAAATAAAATATCCAGGATCTAAATTTAATTCATTAAATGGGTTAAACTTTAAAATTTTTCCGGGAGAACTTATTGCGATAGTTGGTCCAGTAGGTTCTGGGAAAACAACCTTAGCAAAATCGCTTGGTAGAACAATTGAAATCCCAGATGGACAATTATTTTTAGATGAAATTGATATAAAACAAATAAGATTAGGAGATTTGAGAAAGAATGTAGCTATTGTTCCTCAAGAAGCCTTTTTATTTACTTCTACAATTTCTGAAAATCTGAAATTTGGCGAGCCAATGGCCTCAAAGAAATTAATCAGAGAAAGTGCCTCTAAAGCTGGCTTGATTGATGACATTGATAATTTTCCTCAAGGATTCAAAACAATTGTAGGAGAAAGAGGTATCACCTTAAGTGGAGGGCAAAGGCAAAGAACAGCTCTAGGAAGAGCATTGCTTATTGACTCTTCTGTAATTGTTCTAGATGATGCTTTGGCAAGTGTAGATAATAAAACTGCTTCATTAATAATTGAAGAAATGAGAGATAACAGGAACAAAACTATTTTGATGATCAGTCATCAATTATCAGTAGCCGCGACTTGTGACAGAGTACTAGTAATGGATAAAGGTTTAATAGTTCAAGAAGGTATTCATGAAGATTTAGTTAACGAAAAAGGCCTATATAAAAAACTTTGGGAAAGAGAATTAGCAACTAAAAGAATAGAAAGCTAAAATCAATATTTTAACTTAATATTAATTATCAGAAGTATGTTTGAATTTCTAAAACTTTTCATGAATAAAAAAGAATCAATTATTAGTAATAAAACTAATTTAATTCATAGAATATTAAATACTGATATTAAAAAAGATCCCAGTTCTCAAGAGGACTTAATAATATTTGGATGCGGATGTTTCTGGGGAGCTGAAAAATGTTTTTGGAAACTTCCTGGAGTAGTAACAACATCTGTTGGATATGCAGGAGGTCATAAAAATAATCCGACCTATTATGAAGTATGTTCTGGTTTAACTGGTCATGCAGAAGTAGTAAGAGTAGTTTGGAATAAAAACGAGATCGATATTAGTGATCTATTAAAAATGTTTTGGGAATGTCATGATCCAACACAAAAGAATAGACAAGGTAATGACTTAGGTTCTCAGTATAGATCGTCGATATACTATATAAATAAAAACAAAGAAGACATAATACAATCAAGTAAAGAGGAATATCAAAAGGAACTTAATAAAAATAATCATGGATCAATTGAAACAGAAATAAAAAAGATTGACAATTATTTTTATGCAGAAGAATATCATCAACAATATCTCGCTATAGAAGGAAGTAGACAATATTGCTCGGCTTCTCCAACAAAAGTAAAACTAGGGCCTTTTGATGGTAGTAATTATAAATTAAATAAAAGAATATGGGATAACTTTAATTGGGATATTGATAAGTGTGTATTGAAATCTGATAATAAACCTATAAAGAATAACAATTAAGTCCTTCTTATCTTTATAGTAATAATACGGGGCGTAGCGCAGTTTGGTAGCGCACCACTTTGGGGTAGTGGGGGTCGTGGGTTCAAATCCCGCCGTTCCGATTAATTATCTTCATTATCATTTATTAAAGATTTGTATAATTTATATGAACTTATTCCAACAGCGATGAATGTAAAAGATGAAAAAGATAGAAGAATAAATAAAGTGAGATTTGAAACCTCAACCTCACCTAATTGATAAGATATAAAAATTTGATTAATCATTTTCCTAAGATCCTAAAATAACTATTTAATTTGAATCAAATTATAAATTCAAAAGAATCAAAAGACCAAATATAACTCTATAGTAAATAAATAATTTCATTCCACGAGAAGATATATATTTTATTAAAAAGTCTATTGCTAATAAAGAAGATAAAAATGTGGTAGCAAGTCCAATTATTAAAGGAAAAAAACTAAAGTTAGAGAATTGATTTAAAGAAAAGATTAATTGAACTATAGCAGCTAAAGAAATAGCAGGTATACCTAATAGAAAAGAAAATTTTGCAGCTTCTCTTCGTTCCCATCCGGATAAAAGTGCTACAGAAATAGTAATGCCTGATCTAGATACCCCAGGAATTATTGCTAAAGCCTGGGCAAAACCTATTAATAAGCTATTTAAATAATTATGATTTCTTAAATTAATAAATTTACTTTTTGAATTGTCAGCAATATACATAAAAAAAGCCATTAGTATTGAAATTATGGCTATCGAAAAATTTGATCGGAGATTCGTATTTAAAAAATAAGGAATAAAAAACTTTATAAATCCTCCTATAAGAATGATTGGAATAGTCCCAATAAATATAGACTTTGATAATTTTTTAAATAAAAAAGAATCTAAATTGTTTTTTGAATTAGGATTTCTAAAATTAAAAATATCTTGTCTAAAGTACCAAAAGATTGCTAAAACACTTCCAAGTTGAATTATTGCCGACAAAGATGTACCTGGGTCTTCAATTCCCAACCATAAAGATATAATTTTTAAATGAGCTGTACTGCTAACAGGAATAAATTCTGTTAAACCTTGAATTAATCCGTACAAAATAAATTTTAAATATTCCAAAATTTATGTATACAAGTACTTCACTAATAAATAATACAATTTACATTATAAAATTAAAAGATAATATTGACTTATGAAGAATAAATTTTTTATAAAATTATTACTTGTTTTTTCTGTCTTATTAATAACCGACTCTGTTAAAGCAAATTATTGGTTAATTATTGGAACTTATAGGCAAGGGCCAGGAGGAAGACCAGTAGTAAGCGGAATAACAAGTCCAACATTACACTCTATTCCAATGAAGGATTTAGAGACATGTAAAAATGCAGGGAAAGAAATTACTGATAAAATATATAAACCTGTCTGGCAATTCGATAGTAAATGGACTTGTGTTTTTAGTGGAAATTATTAAAAGAATTATCTTTTTACATCGTGTGCACATCCGTCACCCTTATAATTTTCACTTTCATAAAAATCATTTTTAGTTCCGAAATAAACTGTTAATGCAACAAATGGAATGCTTAATAAAAATAAAACTGTTGTAAGATCCATAACTCTATAAAAAACCTTTAATTGAATAAGCAAAGATTTATTTAAAATAATTCTTAAATGAAATCTGGGATTAATAAAAAAATTGTATAACCTTTAATGTCTAGGGATAAGAATCTTACTAAACCAAAATAGTAATACTAATTGAAATAACAGAAGATTCTAAATCTTATATTTATAATAAAAAATAAAATTTAATCTTCAGTTAAAAACTAATTAATAATATCAACATTATTTTATGTATATACTAAAAATATTGACTCGAAGACAATTAAGTAATTTATGAAGTTAAGAAACCAAGGTAGAATTTTGATTCTCCGATGAAACTCTTAATCTTTCTTCAAGATTAGGACCATACAACTCATTTCCCCATATTTCTACTCTTGAATTTTTTGGAGCCATAAAAGTTAAAATATTAGTTGGGAATAATACCCTTTCAAGAAAAAAATTTGATGGACCAATACATCTCAAAACAACCATCCTACATCCTTCGTTTTTATAAGAAAACTCAACCATCCCAAAAATTAAAATTAACTTATTTAACAACAAATTTAATAAAGAAAATTGTATTAAAAATTACTAAAGAAAATAATATTTAAATTGATTTAATTTAAACCCACTTCTATTAATTCTCTCTTTTGATTAATCAACAACAAAACATCAGGATTAATTTGATCAAAACTTTTATTAGGAATAGAAACATTCAACATTCTCAAAAAATTTGATAAATGTATTTCTTTTAGAGCATTTCCTTTTTTTCTAAGCATTTCCTTTTCTTGCTTTGATTTCCATAAATTCATATATTCAAATTTAAGAGGTTTTAATTGCCAAATATTATCAATTAAATTCCAAGTATCTAAATATTCGATTAAATTTTTTTGAATTTTTATTCTATAAGAAGATTCATTAGAAGTTAACGGGGGTGTTATTAAGTTATAGTCATCAAAACAATTAATAAGAGGTTTTACTCCTAAAAACCATCCCTCAATAATTAACAAATCAGGTTCATCTACCCTCCAATGAGATCTATCACCTAAACCATTCCTTAAGGATTTATCAAAAACAGGGACCTTTAATAGTCCATAAAGCTTCCAATTTAATAAAGTCTCTCGCATTAAGAGAACTGAATGGCTGCCTGGGAACCCTCTAGAAACATCCCAAGGGTTGTTCTTTATAGATAACTTCATTTCTTCAGAAGGGAGATAAAAATCATCAATGGAAATAACAGCTATTTTAAAATTTAGTTTTAAAGATATTGCTTCCAACCATTTACCCAATGTTGTTTTGCCAGTACCAGGTAAAGCTGATATTCCAATTATTTTTCTATCTGAAAATTTATTTTTATATTTATATGCCTGTGACAAAAGAGGTAAAGCTAAACCCCAGATCCAATCTTCTCTTACATTTTTATCCCAATATTCATTTATTAAAAGAAGATCTTTTTTATTATTCCAAAACTTGATCCAATCTTCTAATGAATCCCATCCAATTTTAATAATTAATTTTTCAAATTTATCTAAGGGGAAGTTAATATTTGAAAATTTCACTTATCTTCTAATGTCTAATATATTAATTAATTTATTTATTTCATGTTTCCAACCATAACCATTAGGCTTGTCAGCCAAGGTAAATTCATAATTCTTTAATTTATCTAGTAAATTTAAATTTGGACCATTTATACCTGGAATAACAATTTTAAAGTCTGAATTAATTAATAAAGGGAAATCATTAGGAGAATCTCCTAAACCTATAATTTTAATATTTGGATTATTTGCATACTTCTTAAGTTCATTTATAGCTTTTCCTTTATCTGAATTAATTGATAATAAGTGACTCATTCTATTACCTTTGAAAACTTCAACGTTAAATCTTTTACAACAAATTTTAATTTTTTCCTCAAGGTAATCAGGTGGGTTTAAAAAAGGCATACTCCAATGCCTATCTCTCATTAAATTTAATGAATCTCCTTTTAATCCTGTAAGATCAGTGGCTTCTTGATCAGAAAGGTTATTAAGAGGTATTAAATTGTAACTAATATCATTAGAAATAAAATTCAATATATCCTCAAGCACTTCATACTTTTCTCCAAGAATAATTTTACAATTAACATTTTTTAGTGATTCACCATATATTGCTCCTCCATTTTCAACAATATAAGGATCAGTTAAATTCAGTTCCTTTCTGATAACCTTTACTTCAGCAGCAGTCTTGCTCGTGCAAAGAATAACAGGTACAGATAATTCTTTTAAGGTTTTTATAGTCTCTTTCGCTGGAGTTAGATCGTATGAATGATCCATTAAAGTTCCATCAACATCGCTCACAACCCAAATAGAGGAATTTTCAATCATTTATATAGAACCAAGCCAAATAACTTTAAAAGGATCAAGATTAATATTTTTACAATTATATTTGTTGAATGTTAACAAATCTTGCATATTAAGTTCATTTTTATTTGGTTTTGGAACATCTCCATCATTCAATTGATAATTAATTTTATTATCTGTAATGTTGTGTATTGTATATACAGCTTTTGGTCCGACACCCCTTTTTATAACAACAATATCGCTTCTCCCTTTAGTTAAACATTCCATTTGAGAACAAGGATGAAATTGACTTAGGTTTGATCTTACATCCATAGCATTCTTTAGATATTTTAAATTTTTATTAGCGTTAGAATCAGGATTATTAAATATAGATGAAAGGTTTTCAGATTTGAATTTTTCTCTATTAAGATCTCTTCTTTGACCAGTTAAGGAGAAACTTTTAATATCATTTTCTGAGGCCATTAAAGCTGGGAGGTAAAAAGCGGGAACACCCTTAAGAGCCATAACAAATAATTGAGTTAATATAAATCTTTCATACTGATAACGATTAGAATCTCTACCAGAATCTTCCATTGCACTCCACCAACTAATATTTAACTCATAAGGCTTATCCTCTCCATTTGATAAGCGTCTATGACTTACGAGTCCTCCTCTTTTCTCACAATTAACTAATAAATCATTAATTCTCTTTTCATTCATTAGTCCCTCTAAGGCCCTTAGACCAACTCCATCATGTGATGCTGTGAAATTAAAAAGAGTAGTAGTATCAGGCAACTCTGGCCAATCAAAAATCCATGAATTCAGAATATCTGCTTTAGAAGAAATAATTGCTTCTAGAAGAATAGGGGGTAAAGGAAAATTATATGCCATATGAGCTTCATCATCAGGTAAGAGATAAGACAAGTTTTCCTTCTGAGGGACGTTCGTTTCAGTAATTAACAATCCATCAGAAAGAAGATTATTTAGAAAAATTCTGAGAATTTTTACAATTAAATGAGCCTTTGGTAAATGTAAACATGTTGTCCCGGATTCTTTCCAAATAAAACCTACAGCATCGAGCCTAAACCATTTAATTCCATTGGATAAATAAGTAATAATTAAAATTAAGAACTCTAGAGCCATCTTTGGATTATGCCAATTCAAATCAATTTGATCTGGCCCAAAAGTTGTCCAAACTTGCTTAGAACCATCCTCAGTTTTTATTTGAGAGAATAAAGATGAGCTTCTAGGTCTAACAACATTTGTCCAGTCAAGATTTTGCTGTGGGGAAAAAATATTTGACATACCTGGTTCTTGGGATTTAATAAATTGTTGAACCCAAGGATGAGAAGATGAAACATGATTTAGTACCAAATCAGCCATCAAAATATGTTTTTGAGAAAGACTCTTAAGATCATGCCAATTCCCAAATTTATCCTCTAGAGTTTCAAAACTTGAAACAGCAAAACCACCATCACTAGTCGATTTAAGAAAGGGAAGAATATGCACAACTTTAGAAAGACTTCCAAAATGATTGCTTAATAAATCTCGTAGAGTAATTAATGTTGGTTCCCCTTTTTTGTAAACACTATCAGCATATGTTATTAAAACTGAATAAGATTCATCCCAGCGTTCATTATCACTTATTTCTTCATAAGCAGATTTCGCTGAGAAATCATCTAAAATCTGTAATAATTGATTTGAAATAAAATTTATTTCTTCTGAAGTATTACTTGAATAAATTGTTTCTAACAATTTATGTAATTTCAATCTATCTAATTTTTTCTCTGAATCAATTTGCTTCACTTTGAAAAAATCATCGAAGTATTAACACTATTCTGCACATCAAATAGAAAATGGACTTTCAACAAGGGTTAATCACAACAATACATGAATACGGTGTCACTAATGATTTAATTAAAGAATTAAATAAATCTCTGAAGAAAAGATCCACTAGTATATTAATTCCTTGTTTATATGAAGAATTTGAACGTCCGGCACTAAATGATATCAAAGAAGTTTTAAAGAATCTTACTGGTTTAAATGAATTGGTTATAGCTCTTTCAGCAAAAACTATTGAACAAGTAAAAGCAGCAAAATCATTTTTTGATTCGATGCCATTCCCAGTTCATATTCAATGGACAAATTCACCGTCAGTAATAAGTCTGTTAAAAGATCAAGAAAAAAACGGTTTAGAATTATTAGTAACGCCAGGAAAAGGATGGGCTGTTTGGCAAGGAATAGGAGTTGCCACAAGAAAATCAGACGTTGTGGCACTTTTTGATGCTGATATAAGAACTTTTAGTCCTTTATATCCTTCAAGAATGATACTTCCTCTTTTAGATGAATCATATGGAATATCATATGTAAAGGCATTTTACAGTAGATTATCTTTAGAAACTAATCAACTTCAAGGTAGAGCTACAAGGTTATTTGTGGGTCCATTGCTAGCTAGTCTTGAGCAGTTAGTTGGGAAGGGGCCATTTTTACAATATCTTCAATCATTTAGATATCCCTTAGCAGGAGAGTTTGCATTTACAAAAGACCTTGCTATGAACTTAAGAATTCCATGTGATTGGGGTCTAGAAATAGGTTTATTATCAGAAGTTTATAGGAATGTAAGGACATCAAAAATAGCTCAAGTTGACCTTGGCTTATTTGATCATAAACATAAGAATATTGGAGATTCTTCAAGAGAAGGATTGCAAAAAATGTGTACTGAAATACTTTCAAGTGTTTTGAGAGGTCTTATGGAGCATCAAGCAGAAACTTTAACTAGTACGCAGCTTGCAACTCTAGAAGTTCTTTATAAGAGAGTTGGTGAAGATCGTGTTAAACAATTTGGTTTAGATTCAGCCGTTAATCAACTTCCATACGATAGACATGAAGAAGAACTATCAGTGCAGAAATTTGCAAAATTATTAAGGCCTGCTACCGAAAATTATTTAGAATGCCCAACTACTCAACAGTTACCAAGTTGGTCAAGGGTACTTTCATGCGAAAATAAATTACAAGAAGATTTAGCTGTAGCAGGATCAAAAGAGATAAGACAGAATGAGAACAAAATTAATTAATTAAATCAACATTCACATCTTATAAGTTCAATACTATTTGGATGTTCATTTATATAACCATTTAATTCAATTGCTAGTGTTCTAGCCTCATAAGCATCAACAGCATAAAAACAATTTTCTAATCTTATATTTTGAAAATCTCTATAGTGAACGGTATATGGCTTTAAGTGGAAATCAAGGCTCATTTTTTCAGCTAAAAAGCAATTAAACTATATCTTAAAGATGAACTGAGATTTTCAAAAATAGAATAATTTTTGTTGTTTTCAATATAAATATATCAAAAAAAAGAATATTAAATGAATTATGAATTTCTACCTTTCTTATTTTTAGATTCTTTTTTATCGCCTTCAATTAAAAAAACAAACTTAGACAAAATATTCCCAAAAAAGGGGACCCAGAATCTTTCGTATAAGAATTTCATAAACACAAACTAAGCAGCAAAAGTATCATTATTGATATATTCAATATTCTTTATTGATTCTAAATCAATTGACCGAAAAATATGTTGAATAATTAGAAAATCTAGTTCTGATTTCAATAAATCAATATCAGACAAAAGTAAATCATCAACAAAATCATCAAAAGTATCTAAAAGAGGATCCACAATTTAAATTTAATTGAAATTATTATCATCATAAGAATAATAAAAGTCAATATTAATAATAAAAGAATTTATAAAAAAATTATAGTTATTTTCTTTTTATAAGGATTAACAATGAGTTGAATTATGGTTAAGAGTATTTAAAAATTTATTGGATATCTTTTTGTATACCAATTTTGAAGTCAATTCTAACAAGCAAACCAAATATAATAAAAATGATTCCTAAATATGTGTTTAAAGATAGATCCAAAACTTAATTCGATATATAAACATAATATTACCTCATAAATTTTATCTATAAAATAATATTAAAATAATTAATATATAATATATTATAGTAATATTTTACCAATTGAATAAGTTAGGGCTTGGGCTAGAGTAAAAATAATAATTAAATAACTTATGCAGGAGTTACTACAACGCGACCTTGGCTCAACCCTACTTTCATTGGCAATCATTTTAGGTTGGCTAGGGATAAGTTTTGTTTTTTTGAGAATAATAGCATTATTAATAAAAAGAATCTTAGAAGCTTTATTCAAAAAACCCTAAATACAAAAATAAATTAATAATTTTGCAATAACCACAAAACTCACAACATACTAGGTATAATAACCTAAAAAAATGTCAATCTTAGATAAGGCTCAAATAGGATCTTTTGTTAAGGTTAATCTAGAACTATTAAAAGATAGGCTTAATAAAGAAATTATCGAAGATATAAACATTTCCTCTTTAGGTACTATCTGCGATTTCAGATTAACTGATGGTAAAGGTATTGGAGTTATATTGAAATTATCCAATGGTAAAAAGCAATGGTTTTTTGAGGATGAAATAGATATTCTAGACAAGAATGGAAATATAATAGAAAAAGATATTGATAAAAGTGAGAATAATGATTTTAGATTAGAAGTATTTAAGGATCTAAGATATGAGAATAAAAATAAAATTAGTGAATTAATTAATCCAATTAACTTTATAATTTGGTTAATAGTATCCTTTAGAGATATTTATTAAATTACTAAACATTTTTCTAAGTTAGGAATTAATAAAATCTATAACTTACAAAATAAATAACAGCATAAAAAGAAATCCTTTATTTTAAAATGGTAAAAAATATTATTGAAGTCAGGAATTTATCAAAGTGTTTTGATATTTCATCTAAGAATCCTGGGTTAAAGGGTACATTAAAACATTTTTTTAAAAGAGAAACAAAAAGTTTAAAAGTTATAAAAAATATAAATTTTGAAATTAAAGAAGGTGAAATAATAGGTTTTCTTGGTGCAAATGGCGCGGGAAAAACAACTATTTTGAAAATGCTTTGTGGATTAATATATCCAAGTGAAGGTTCAATTTCAGTTTCAGGCTTTTTGCCTTACAGAAGAAAAGATAATTTCTTAAAAAATATCACATTAATAATGGGGCAAAAACAACAACTTATTTGGGATCTGCCTCCTATTGAATCGTTCTATTTGAATGCATCTATATATGACATAGATAGACACGAAGCTAAAAGAAGAATTAAAAAATTATCAGATATGCTTGAAATTGAAGAGGAGCTATTCATACCGGTTAGAAAATTATCTCTAGGTCAACGTATGAAGTCAGAGTTGTTAGCAGCATTGATACATAAACCAAATATACTATTTCTTGATGAACCTACACTTGGTTTAGATATTAATGCACAAAGAAATCTAAGAAAATTTCTAAAACTATATAATAAAGAGACTAATGCAACTATATGCCTCACAAGCCATTACATGAAGGATATTACATCATTGTGCAAGAGGGTTATATGTGTGCACAATGGATCTATCTCATATGATGGAAAGCTTGATAAATTAGTAAAAAAGCTCTCCCCTGTAAAAGAGATACTAATAGTCTGTCGTTCAGAAAAAGATGCGAATGCATTAGATAATGCCGGATATATAGTTAAAAGTAAAATAAAGAATGAAATCACACTAAAAATAGAAAATAAATATGTTTCTTCTTCATTAAGAACAATCCTAAATAGTTATGATATCGACGATTTATATATAAATGAACCTCCAATAGATGAAATCATAGGAAAAATATTAATTAAAAAAGAATATAAACTCTAATCGAGATATGCACAAACTATTTACCTTATTAAAAGTTCAATATTCAAACATGTTGGAATATAGAGTAGAAATAGCATTATGGGCCATATCTGGGATAATTCCATTTTTTATGTTAAATATATGGACTAATAATAATTTGAACGAATCAATAAATATTAATAACACTATGCTTTCTAGGTATTTCCTAAGTGCATTTTTTGTTCGACAATTTTCTGTAGTTTGGGTTGTATTTTCTTTTGAAGAAGATGTTCTTCTAGGTAAGTTATCTCCATATATAATCCAACCTTTAAATCCTTTTTTCAGATATTTTACTCAACATATTGCAGAACAAATAACAAGATTTCCATTCGCTATTATAATAGCCTTCATCTTTTTTCTGTTAAATCCAGAAAGTATATGGATCCCAAATTTGATTTTTTTATTCTTATCAATTATATCTACTTTTTTATCTTTTTTAATTCAATTTTTAATACAATCAATAATTGCTTGTTTATGTTTTTGGACAGAGAAAGCTTCATCAATTGAAAGACTATTATTTATCCCAACACTATTTCTCTCAGGCCTTTTAGCACCAGTAGTCTCATTTCCTCAATATGTTAAATCCTGGATTTATTTAACTCCTTTTCCGTATCTAATTGATTTTCCAGCAAACTTACTATCAGGTAATAAAACAAATATTAGTGGTGGATTTATTATGCAAATTCTTTGGATTTTGTTACTTTTACCATTATTTATAAAAATCTGGTCTGAAGGAACCAAAAAATATACCGCTATGGGCTCATGATTAAAAACAAATACTTAGTAGTTTATAGAAAATTCCTACATACATCTTTTGCTTCTGAATTGGAGTATAAAACTAATATCATTATTGATACGATCACTTCAATTTTAAGTTTAGTGGGGAGTATTTTTTTATTATCAATATTCTTTCAAAATACAGGAAGTATTGGGGGTTGGAAATTCGAACAAGCGTTAATAATCCAGGGGATATATACAATATTGAATGGAATTACCAATACTTGGTTCAACCCAAATCTCAGAGAGATAGTAACGCATGTCAGAGAAGGTACTTTAGATTTTGTACTTCTAAAACCTATTGATAGCCAATTTTTTATTTCTTTAAATAAAATTAACCCATCTGGCTTTTTAGAAATAATACTCGGAGTTGGCTTATTGTTTTACTGTATAAAAATTAATCAAATAAATGTAAGTTTAAGTTTTTTTATATTATGCTTAATAACTATATTTTGCTCTATTTGTATTCTCTATAGCCTATGGTTTTTTATTTCTTCGACAACTATCTGGTTCGTTAAAACATGGAATGCGACTGAAGTATTAAGGTCTTTTCTTTACATTGGAAGATTTCCAATAACTTCATTTTCTTTTTCTTTAAGAATATTTTTTAGCATTTTCATTCCTATTGCATTTATAACTACAATTCCATCTGAAGTGTTCTTAGGTCTGAATCAATTATGGAAGATAATATTACAGATTGTTATTTCATGTGTATTCTTATTTACTTCAAGAAGGTTTTGGCTATTTGCATTAAAGTTCTACTCATCAGCATCTAGCTAATTAATCCTTGGCCATTTGTCTACATATATCCCAAATCTTTTGCTTACTTTTTATACCTGACAATTTTGATAATTTCTTAAAATTATAAGAAGACTTTTCTGCTGTTAAAAGATTACAGAAATAATTAACTTCAAAATACTTTGAAATGGGCCCTAATTTCAAAGCAATATTAGACATTATGATAATGGTTGAAATACTTACAAAGAAAATAAATACGGAATAAAACTGATTTAAAAAATGATCGTTTTCAGTTTTTAATTCGAACTTCATTATTCCATAATGTACTGAGGACATTTAATTGCAGCTGTAGCAATTGCAGCAACTTTAAAATTATCTGATTTCTCTATAATCCTTTTTACTTCTAGTGGTCCAAATTCTTGACTTGCATCACTATAAGATAGAAGTAAAGATTTATAATTATCATGTCCTATATTTCTATAATCACAGAAATTATCTCCAACATAATTCAAGAGTGTTATAAGAGTTAATTCGATCATTAAAAATTTAACTATCAAAATCATACGAATCATACAATGAATGAGCTTTTTAACAAGTTAAATTACTTAAAAAACAAAATATCAAAAGAATGGATTGGCAAAAATGAATATTAAAATTACACTTCATTTATACTTGGGATACTCTTAATACTATTTACAAGTTAAACCACTACCTGTAGTGTGACTTTTAACTCTCAATAGCGCTACAGATAGGGGGTTGCAATTTTTTAGAAATTGGTCTAAAAATAAGGTTCCCCATCACCTGGCCTTGCAAATGTAAGGTCTTTTTTTTTTTTAATTTTTATTTATTCAAATATTTACAACCAGTATTTACTAATTAAAGAAAATTTAGGTAAAAAATTAAAAATTCAAGTACTTTAAAAAAAGTAATTTATTAATAAAGAAAACAGTTTTTTTTAATTTTTCTAAAAAGACTGTATTAAAATTTGCCTTTAATTAATCTAGATAAAAATATTAATCGATTTAATTAATAAACTAAAACCTACTGATAGGCATACTATAGTAAAAGTGTTCTTAATTAATTTATTTCCTTTTAAGTTTGATAAATGAGCTCCAAAGAAACCACCAATAAAAGATCCCAATGTTAGTAATATTAATAAATTAGAAGGAATTGATCCGATTCTAGTTAAAGAAATTGCTCCAACAGCATTCCAGAAAATTCCAACAGTAAAAAAAGTTAAACTTACAGCTCTAAGAAAATCCATTCCAAAAGTTTTAATTAACAATATTGTCACTAATAATCCAGTTCCTGAAGATACAGACCCATTTAAAATACCTATAAAAAAAATAAGAATGACAAATCTTAATTTCAACAAAATATTTAGCTTTTTATCTGCAGATACCAACCCAAAATCTGATTTACGAAGTGAATATAAGGCCAATAGGACTGAAAATATACCTAATATTAGGTAAAGATATTTCTCTGAAATAAATTCAATTATAGAAGCTCCAAAAACGACCCCTGGTATTCCAAAGATTAAAATTTGCCATAAAATAAAAGTATCTTTTCTAAGAGATTTATAGTTTCTTATTGAACCACCTATACCTAAGGCTACTGTTGCAAATTTATGGGTAGCTAGAGCTTGATAGTAAGGAATACCAGATAAAATCAACGCAGGTAATTGAATTAATCCTGCTCCGCCTCCAGAAATTGCTGAAAATGTATTAGAAAAAAAAGATATTATGAAAATTGAAAAATATTCGAATAAATAATAATCAATGCTTTTTAAGAAACTTATAAAAGATAAAAGCATTAACTTTAAACAAATCTTTTTATTTAATTTAAATTATAGGTTGTAACAAAAGCCTATTGATAATCTCAAATTATATAAAGAATTCACTATATAAATAAAAACTGTTATTATTTAATAAATAATCAAGATTATTATGCATAAAAAAGATGCAATTTACCTTGATCAATTATGTCCAAAGATAAATAATAAAAACTGGAGAGATTCACTACATAAATTAACTAATTATCAATGTATTTATTGCGGTAAACCTTCTGAGTCACTTGACCATATCCATCCAAAGTCAAAAGGAGGTAAAAGTATTACAAGTAATTGTATCCCATGCTGTTTGTCTTGTAACGGAATGAAATCAGATTCTGAAGTACTTAATTGGTATAGAAACCAAAGTTATTATGATCCTAGAAGATCAATGGCAATTAGGGCATGGTTTAATAATGATTTAAAAATGGCTTCCGTTCTTTTAGAATATATAAAATAATATATCCCAAAGATAATATATACATAAAGAATAGGACTAACTAAAATTGTTTAAAATCTGTTTTTCCTAATATTATAAAAAAAAATTCAAATTAATTATTTTTTGATGAAAAATAATTATGTTATATATACTATGACTAAAATATGTTTTATTTTTAATACATAAAGTTATCATGATTAAATTAAATTTTTAAATAGATAAATTTTTCTCAAGAATTCCATTATCTTTGTCAACAAATACAATATTTAAATAATCGTCCTTCCACATTATTGGTGATTCAATAACTTTTCTCTCAGGAGATTTTACTGAAAAAATCAAACCAAAAACAAAGAAAACAGTTATTAAGATAATTGTTATAACAAATTTGTCTGAAATATTATTCATAATAATAAATCTACCTAGTTAACTTTTTGTCAGGAGTAGTTTTTTCGTAAATTTCCAAAAAATAAGATTTAAAATAATTAACACCATCTTTCCCATCCAAACCAAATGACCAACCGCAATCATTTATTACCTTTAATGAGATCTGATTAGCTAAGTCATTAGGCTCTATCCATTTTTTTTGAGGATTATATGAAAAAGAGATTATATTTTCAGTTTTGATAATTGTTGAGGTCATAGCTTCATCCTTGGAAAAACCATTTTGAATAGCTTTACAAAATTTCCTTGAGAAATTATTCGAGATTCTATTTTGAAGTAAACTCACACTAGGATCGGATGTGTCTAAAGCAATAGCTATTAAAGGGTTTAATAATAAGAATAATAATAAAAGCAACCCAAAAAGTCTTTTCAACAATCGTTATATATATTGGTTTTTAACATTATAAATAACTTTTTATAAATTTTAAGCCTAATAATATAAGTTTTTTTATGTTTAGAAATTTATTAAATTAATTTCAATTTATTAAATGTTATTTTTATTACATTACTCTTAGTCATAATATTCAATGTAGTTAATTAATTTTTGCAATATGGGTGTGGAACATTCACTACTTTTTTTTCCTGCTTGGGCTAATGGATTTCCTTCTGACTTTTTAATACTTCATTTCTTTGTTGGAGCAGTAATTTTTCCATTTAATATGATCCATGCAAAAGCCAGAAGCTTTGATAGCCAAAATCCAAAACAAGCAGCAAATGGTTATAAGGACTCAGGTAATTCATCATTTTATGGATTCGAAGAAATAAAATAATAAAAATTATATCTTTTTATTATTTTTATTTAATAATATTGATGAAGGACTCAAATATTGATGTAACTATATTTAGTCCTACTGAACCTTTAGGAATAATAATATTGTGTTTGGGTTTAATATTTTCTGCAATGATTTTATATATTCTTTATTCTGTTAGTACTAATAAAGAATCAATAGAGGATCAGAAGATAAGAAAGAAAAAAGAATTTAAACAAAAAGAAAAGATAAGCAAACTGTTCCCTAAAGGAAAATAAATTATACTATTAAAAAAAATAAATTATTTTATAGTAAAGTAAAAATAATTTAATATGTATATGAAAAAATATTTTCATTATTAAAGAAAAATGTTAAAAATAAAAGAAATGACTTTTATTTTTGTTTAATTCATCCCAATTTCTATTTCTTGCTAGTGGGTTAAAAAATGACGAAGGTTTTTGGTTTGTTGGAGTCAAGAATAGTGATGAAAATATTCTTGATGATAAAAACTTATTAGATTGCCATAGAAAAGAATTAATAGGAAATGAATCAGCAAAAGACATCCTTTATGCTATAAATCTAAATTTAAATAACTTATTTGATGAATTTGAAAAAAATAAATTTTTAATTTATCAACCTTCTTTGGGAATTACATTTGATATTCCATTAGAATATGTAGAAAAAATATTTGATTTCTGGTTAGATACATATAAAGAAAAAGAAGGATGGGAAACCTGTCTAGGGCTTCTCAAAATCAGAAAAAGAATCTCATTATCAAACCTTATCAAAAGCGGCAGTTTAAAGGGGAACTCAAAGAAATGGGCTATAAGAGTCGAAACCCTTCATAGTTACAAACCAAATTCAGTAAGAAAAAATCTCTCTAATGAACCTATGTGGAAATAATTTTATTTTTAAATAATAAATATATTTACTTATAGAAAATATGAGTAAGAATAATATTAATGATTAATTAAAAATGAATAAACCATACTCTTTTAGCAATGATCAAATGAATGGAATTGTCGAAGAAACTTTTTCAAATATAATAAAAGAATGTGAAAAATTAAAAAAAGATACTAATTGCCCAAATGAGCAGGTGGTAGCACTTTTAAGTGTTATCGCCTCAAGTTTCGCCCCCTTAAACCATAAGTAAAATTTAATATGATAAACTATTTTTCATGGAGTGAATTTGATAAAAGCGTAGAATACATAGCCAATAAATGTAAATCTTTAAAATTTAGTGGTATTTATGGAATTCCTCGTGGAGGTCTATGTCTTGCTGTTGCACTCAGCCATAAATTAAACGTTAAATTGACTTCTGAACCTATAAAGAATTCGCTTATAGTTGATGACGTATATGAAACAGGATTCTCATTAAATCCTTTAAGAGGGATCGAAGGTTCAATGTTTTTTGTATTATTTAGTAAAAAGAAACCCACTTGGTGGAACACGGTTAATATATCTCAAGAAAAAGAATGGATAGTTTTTCCATGGGAAAACAAAGAAAATACCCTTAGGGACCATAAAAAATACCTTGACAAAAGAGGGGTAAATTAAAAAACAGATTTCAATATTAATGCTGTTTCTGTTAGAATAAAAAGTATAGTTTATTAAAAATGTTTTGACACAGGTTACTGTTGGTGAGAATGAGGGAATTGAGTCTGCCCTTAGAAGATTCAAAAGACAAGTATCAAAATCAGGAATCTTTGCTGATTTAAAAAGACTTAGGCATCATGAGACACCTATAGAAAAATATAAGCGTAAATTACAACAAAGAAGAAAAGCAAGAAGAAGATAATTAGTAATAATCTATATAATTTTAAAATTAAAGAAGATATAAAGTATTTATATTTTTATTTAAGGTTTTTAAGCTTCTTAACAAGATTAATCCCAACGCCAGGAACAGCCAATAGATCTTTTTCATTAGCCGAGATTATTGATTTAGTTGATTTAAAACCTGCATCATAAAGAGCCTTAGCACACTTAGATCCCACACCTGGAAGAGCTTTTAAAGTTTGAATGCTTTTTTTTGAGTCGGTTTTTTTTGATTTGCTTTTGCTTGTTTTGGCTGAATTAGTTGTTTTTTTAGCATTAACCAAAGTTGTTTCAGAAGGTACTGAATTTTTAAATAACAGAGATTTTAGTTTATTTAATAATTTAGAAATCATTTATTTATGTAAGTAAGAAATTAAATCTTCATCATCTATGTATTTATCAAATACATAAGGAACTTAATAATTAAAATTAAGATAATTGAGAAAATAATTTATTTACAATTATATAAAGACACATTTTTAATTGTTATGCAAGGTTAAAACACTAATGATCGACTATTAAATTATCCTGAAAGAAGTCTGGTCAAAAAATACTATATTTATCTACAAATTTTTCTTGTATTAATCATTAGTATCATTAGAGTTATCATAGAAATATAAAAGTTAAAATGAAAATAATTATAATAAGTGGGCCAACAGGTAGCGGGAAGACTACTTTATCCAACCAAATTCTGAAAAGATTTAAAAATGGTATTGAATTAAGTACAGACAATTACTATAAAACAGGTTTAATAAGTAAACTTCTTTCAAAAATAATAGATGGATATTTTGATAGAAGAATAAGTTTTAATTACAAACTTTTCAAAAAGGACTTTAACTATATTCTAAAGGAAGGTAAATCTGTTAATCAATTTACTTATAATTTTAAAAATAAATCAATAAAAAAATCATATAAGAAAACTATTAATTTAGAATATATAATTGTTGAAGGTATTTTTACAAAAGAGTTATTAAGAAACTTTCATAAGCATAATTGTTTTTTTATCGAGTTAGAAACAAATAAAGAATCTTGTATGAATAGAGTAACTAATAGAGATATAAATGAAAGAGGAAAGTGTAAACAACTTGCTGAAAAAGATTTCTTGAAATCTTGGAATCTTTACTATGGTAAAAATTGTAATTCAATTAACTTTTTAAATTTCTTAGTATCTTCAAAAAAGAATGATATATATATTGAACTGAAAAATAAACTTAATTTAAATACTTAATTTCTTAGAAATTTCAAGAATTTATAATTTCTACTTAAATTAATCCAATATCGTATTAATAAAATCCTTTTAAGCAAAATCTTTTTATTATTGAAAATATTAAAAATTACTAATGAAATTGAATCCAGAAATAATTTAACGATCTAAAATATTTATAAATTTCTTAAGATTTCAAATATAGATAATTAACCTTTTATTTAAAAAGACGGTATATTAACTCAATTTTTTTTGATGATAAAAAGTCTGTTTCAATAACTGGAATAATATTATTATCAAGATAAAAACATATTAATTCTTTTATAAAAGAATTAAAATCCTGTAAAGAATTTAAATACTGATCTGCGATGTGAATGCCTTTCCATGGTCTGAATTTAAACCTTGCTATAAATTGTTTGGAAGGTATTAATAAGCTTCCGTATAAACTCAGTTTTTTATTGTTATCGTTGTTTTGGAGATAGTTAACTTCGCTTTCGAGTACTTTAATATCAGTTCCAAATTGAAACCAAATAGAATTAATTAATCGAGATGAAATCTTTTTTTCAAACCTCTCTCTTTCTAAAGAAAAATTAAAGTATTTATTCAAATAAGGGTTATATGCAATTCCTAATTTATATTTTAATTTTTTTTCATATTGAAGATTATTCAATACGTTAATTGCATCATAATTTTTTTTCTTAATAGAGCCTGAGACAAGAAGTATCCTAGAATTATTATAGGAATTACAATTTTTATAGAAATTTAAAAATTCATTATATGAATTTTCTCTATTTCTAGCGTATTGATGGAAAAGACTATAATGATAAACAACATCAAATTCTTTAAAATTTTTATTTATAAATTCAAAAGATGCCTTATAGAATTCTTTCTTTATATGACCTTTACATGGAATATTTATATTATATATTCTATGCAATTTGCAGAAAATAAGTTTTTCTTCTAATTGAGCTAAATCCTTAAAAGACAATTCGAATCTTAAGTTATTAATCATATTTAATTTCCCAAGATATAGAGTTATATATACTTTCGAAAGTAAGCATCACATACAATTCTTATTTTAGAAGCCATTTTATTATTTATACCTTTAAGTAGATAATTTAGTGAAACAGTTAATAACGCTTTTATAGAAAATTTTCAGTTGCTGAGTTTAGAATAAAATCATTAAAACATTTCCCATTATTAGGAATTAAAATCCCAGGCCATGTTATTCAAAAACTAATAAAATTCCAGAAATAAAAAATAATATAGATCTCATATTAATAACATATAAAGATTAAACAAATAATAATAAAAAATTAATTATCAAATTGTATTTAAGATATTAAATGATACTTTTATTATGACTATCTAAAATCCTTTATTGTAATAATTTTTTAATGAACTCTAGAGGTTAGAATATTTAAAAAATATTACCTAAGAATATGGCAAGTCAAGATTATCTAATCGCAATAGCATTAATAGAACAAAATTCTCTTAGAGCTATGCCTCTAGGAGGAAAAGAAATAAAAGATAATTTAGAAGATACAGACAACTTTAAAAAACTTGGAGAAGATGTGATTTTAAATCTTCTTCTTCGAGTTTTTCAAAGAAGTGATGAAGGCGCATTGAAAAGGGCATCAGAAGATAAAGGTTTACTCTTAGTGCATATGCATCCCAAACGAATGCAGAAAGAGTTACCATTTATTAAATCTGAATGGATAAGAGACGGGGATACCAATCAATTTTTAAAATATCTTGGTAATTTATCCAAAGAAGTCTGGTCAGTTTCATTCATAAAATACAAAGGTATTGAATTTACTTCAATCTCAAAAAATGAAGAGTTATAAAAGTTATAGTAGAAATTCTTCTTTTTATAAAATTTCTTTATTCAACTGATTATTTTCATTAAATATTCGGATACACTTTTTATTCTTACCAAAATTTATTGAAATATATTCGAAATCATTCTTTATATGTAAAGCACAATTACCTTCTATACAAATACAGGATTTAATTATTTCTTTTTGTAATATTTGATAAACATAAGGTTCCCTTTCCTTCTCTTCATCAAAATGTGGACAAGCAATGCCATTAACAAATCCCAAACAATCTATGATTTCTAATTTATCCGCATATGAATCTGTTATTCCCTTCTCAAACCAACATATTGCGCCAGCACTTACTCCACTCATTACAATCCCATTTGAGTAAGCCTTTTTCAAGATTGTATGCAAATTCCATTCATTCCAAACAGCGATCATACTTTTTGTATTACCTCCGCCAACATAAATGATATCCTGAGCTAAAACTTTCTCCTCTAACTCTTCTGTTCTTGAAAAAAAATCAATATGGCTTGTTATGCAGTTCAATTTTGAAAATGCTCTATAGAAATTTAATTTATATAAATCATTATCTCCAGATGCTGTTGGAATGAAACAAATTTTGGGATTCTTTTTATTTACTAATGAAATTATATATTTTTCAATCTCTAGAGATCCTAAAGAACGTCCGAATCCTCCTCCTCCAATAGCAACTATATTTTTAATATGCATTTTAAAAAATTAATTTGTTAATCAATTTAAGACGAATTACAAATAAAGATCAACTTGATTTAAAGAGTGTCTATTTTGATTCAATTCAATCAATAGATGAAAGAATATATAGTAAAGAGCAAAAATGGTCTTGGTCAATCCAAGCTTGGCAAAATTCAAAATTTGAAAAGACAATTTCTAAAGGGAAAGGATGGCTAATATTTGATAAAGAGACAATTCTTGCATTTATCTTAAGATATCCTAATAATACAATTGCCTTATTTTACTGCAGAGGTAAATCACAAAGAAAAGGATACGGTAGCAAGTTACTTTATAAATTAGAAGATGAATCTAAGAAAGAGGGGCTAGATTACTTATCTACAGATGCGAGTCTAATAAGTTACAGATTGTTTCTTAAGCATAATTGGGAAGTTAAAAGTAAAGAAAAAGTAATTATCAACAACAAATATTTCGAAAGATATAAAATGATTAAGAATTTTAATTAAATAAATAATGATTCGCAGAAGTAATAAAATAATAATATTTAAAAGACTTTTCATATGGGTTTTATATTTATTATCAGGATTTATTCTTTATACACAAAAAGGTAATTTATATTCATTTTTAATTAGTTTCACAAGAATTTTATATCCATTATCAATTTTTTGGCTTCAAATAAGAATTAAAAAAATAAGTAATTTTCTACCAATAGATTCATCAATGTCAACTGCCCAGCTCTGGTTTAATATCTTACCCGTTCTAGCATCTCTATTAGCAGTAATTTTTTCCATAACAAACTTATTTTTATTCGTACAGGAATTATTAACATAGTTATTACGCTATATAATTTAATAATTCTCCACAAAATTTAAGTATTCCTTATTAAAGGAATAAACGTAATGTAAAGAATATTGCCAAATACTTTAAATTGCTTAAATTTTAATTAGTAATTATTTTTCCAATGAAGAAAATTTCTATTAAAGGAAATATTAATTTTGAAAGTGAAAATAAACAATTAAATGAAAATAATTTATTTTCATTGAGAATAACGGATAGTCTGTATAAGAAAGATATTGGTAAATTTCTAGAAATTCTTTCTTCTAACTTCATTTAGAAAAACTAATAATTATATGATCTTCAAATTAAGACAGTTTAATAAAAAAATTAATTTTTAACCGATAATAATAATTAGAAATAAAACTAAAATGCAATTATTCCTTGCAGACTGCCAATTTTCAGATATTGAAAACCAGGTAAAAGCTTATCAATTATTCGTTGAAGCATGGGAGAACGGCGAAATTGCAAAATCTGATAAAACAGACAAATTTGAAATGCTTTTTAGAGTGCATGCCCCAGGAGAAGGAAGGGTAGTTTGTTTGTGTAAAGCATATAGTGATAAAGAACTTTTTGAGCATTTTGCCCCCTGGAGAGCAAAATTCGGCCTTCATATGGAATTTACTCCTGTAATAAGCTGCCAAAATGTTGTTGATTACCATAAAGATTTATTCAAGTCTTTGGGTTAAAAACTACTTTTTTAAATTTAGTCGTGATTAAACCTTTCTCAAACATTTCTAATTTAAAAAAAGATAACAAATTATCCTCTGCTAGAAATATTTCTGAAGATAAAGTTAGAAAAGAATCTAAAACATTAATAATGTTTGGTTTTATAATCTCAATAAGTTCTATATTTTTACTTTTATTCATAATAAATAACAAATTTGGTTGACTTAAATAATTCACAAAACAATTAAAAAACAAATAACCTATTTATAAAAAAATTATTTTCCAAATGGCATTTAATGAAGGTGGAATAGCAACAGGACTACTAATAATAAGATTTTAAATTATATTCGCAGCTGGTACTGGTTTTTTAGTCCTTCATTTCTTACCAGGTACACCTTTTTAGGAATAAAGACTTTATAAGAAAACTTATATTTTAAAAGTTTCTAAATCCATAATGGAAACTAATTATACTAAAAGTAAATATTAAGTTTCTTTATATAAACTAATTAAAATGATAAAGAAGTTGAGGCTTTAATATACCCTTCAATTACAAGACTAATGGGATCAATTCACTCAAAGTATTAATAGTTTTCATATTTGAATACCTATAAGAGTACAAAAATTACAATAATGTATATTGTAGAGAATTAAAGTTTAAGAAAGCTAAAGGGTGAAATGATTTAAAACCCTTTATTTATAATATATTTGAATAATATATGCAGTAAATAACTGAAAATACGTTATTGCAAAAAAAAAAGACTCTAATGAGTCTTTTCTCGAAATTCATGGAAATTTTCTTTATTGATCAAATTTGCTTAAATTTGGTCCTGCTACCAAACCGACTAGAGCAAAAAGAACTAGAGAAAAAATTCCAAAGGCTGTAGCATAAGGATTGAAACCACCTAAAGCAAATGAAGCTAATAAATTCATGATTAAAAAACAAATATCTTGAAATCATACAGAATTTTGGGGGGAAATATACCTATATTGAGACATTTCTTCGTAATTAGGAAAAACTTATAAATAAATCACCCCTATATTAGGAAACCAAAGAATCTAAATTCCTTACTTATATACTGATTGAAATTAAAAAACTACAAATATAAGTCTTTTAAATTAATATAAAGTGTAGATATTTTTATGATGACTTCTAATTTCACCTTTATTTATGATGGAGAATGTCCTTTTTGCAATTATTTTGCGGAGCTTCTTGAAATAAAAAGCAAGGTAAACAACATTAAAATTCTTGATGCTAGGAAGAACTTGAGTATTATCAAGTCACTATTAGAGAAAGGTTATGATATAGATAAAGGAGCAATCCTTTTAAAGGACGATAACATTTTTCATGGAGCAGAGGCAATAAATACTATATGCAAAGAAGTCAAAGATCCATCAAGTAATCTTCTTAAAATCCTTTCAAGTGTATTTAAATCTAATAAAAGAACTAAATTATTGTTTCCTTTCCTTTTAAAAGCTAGAAGATTTGCCTTGATATCAAAAGGTGTATCAAGGTCATTAGTTTAAAAATAAAAACATTTTTTAGCATAAATAACATATTTATAAGCTTGTTCATCATTGAATGATAATTTTGTATTTTTTAGCTAGAACATATAAGAAACATAAAAAAGATATGATAGAAAACTTCAATCCTTTTATTTCATTAGGCGGCGACAACCAAAAAGTCAATCATATGGCAGAAGCCGCACTTGAAATGAATTTAACATGCAATGATTTAAAGAAGGATCTAAATTTAACTGATGGAGATGTTGTTGATATGTTGCAATTAGTTATGGATAGATTTAAGAAACGTATTTAATTACAAATATTTATAAATAATTTTTTATATTTATTAACTTTTTAGATGAAAAGTATACAAATTGAGTTTTAAAAATATGAGTCAGTAAAACTAATAAGGTCTAAATTAATAGAAGATTATGGTTTTGAAAAAGACAAAAAAAATATATCTCAAGCAATAGATTTGCAACAAAACAATTGAATAAAAGATTTAACATTCCAATAATCTTTTCAGGAACCGGAGGTTTAGATTTAATACCAATAAATTTATTGAAAAAACAAAATTTTAAAAGCAATTTTAAAGAGAGCGAAGTATTAATATTTAATCTAAGAAAAAAGTCATTCCAAATATTAAAAGAAGCCAGCTAATTTTAATTTATTTTTTCTCAATATATATAATTTTATTTTATAGTTTAATTATATATCTATTAAATAATGAGTTTTGAGGCAACTTATCTTGGAACAAATGGTTGGTTTATTAAATTTAAAAACACAAACTTAATAATTGACCCTTGGCTTACTGGAGATTTAATATTTCCACCTGGAGATTGGTTTTTTAAAGGATCTTTAGAAAAGGAAATTTTGATAAATAAAAATATTAATATCATTTTATTAACCCAGGCCTTGCCTGACCATTGTCATATTCCAACCTTAAAAAAATTTAGAAAAGATATTCCTATAATTTGTCCAATAAGTGCTAGTAAAATCTTAGAAAAATTAGGTTTCAAATCTATTAGAAATCTTCAACCTTCAGAGAATACATATCAAAACAATTTAAGTATTAAAGCAACTGCTGGCGCTCGTGTTCCACGAATAGAAAACGGATATATAGTTAAGGACGATAACGGGAAAGGGTTTTACATAGAGCCTCATGGTTATCTTGATAAAAATATAAAGAAAGAGGATCTTGATGCAGTCATAACACCTACAAAGAACCTTAAATTACCTCTTGTAGGCTCTTTTGTGAAAGGTGCCGATGTTATACCTAAATTAATTAAAACCTTTAATCCAAAAATTATACTTTCGAGTACAATAGGAGGCAAAGTGAAGTATTCAGGTTTTTTAAATAAATTAATATCAAGTCAGGAATATAAAGGAGAAATAAATTGCAATCTAGTATATTTAAATAGCATGCAATCAATCATTATTTAATATAATTTCAATTATTATTTAATTTTGATTTACATATAACAACTAAAAACAAATCTAATAGGGGTTTCGAAAATTTATAAATTTATTTATACTTCAATTCTTTTACTTACTTTGAACACGACTTATATCTGTGAGAATTCAATGCTTGAAATGGTAATTAGAAACAATATAAATGGTGACTACACAATTATAAATTCACTTTCGGAGATTAAAGCTGGTGCCTTTATAAATATAAATTGGAATAAAAAAAAACTTATGCTTCCATTCTCACTGAAGAAAGACTCTTTATCTTTTACAGATAAGAAATGGGAATGGAAGTACACATTAAATCAAGATGGTTATCCTAATTTTGAGAATCCCACTTTATACGAACTACTGCCTTCAGGAGAATTAAAGGAAAATTTATGCCATTTAATAGAAAATAAAGAAAATGTATAATTTCAAAATAAATTCCATAAATTAATTTATACAAAAACTCAATAAGATGAAAAGCTCAACAGATAATAAGAATAATTCAAGATACATAAAACTTGAGGACTATAAAGAATTTGATTATGAAATACCTGAAACTTTTTTAGATTTTGTTATTGAGAAAGAAGAAGTTACTGTTATAACGAAACTTAAAGTAAAAAAAAGAAATAAAAAAACTAAAAATCTTGTTCTTGATGGGACAGACATATTTATTAAAAAAATATATATTGATGAAGAGCTGTTAGATGCGAATAACTATAAACAGCAAAAATATCGTTTAATAATTAACAATATAAATAATGAAAGTTTCTCATTAACAATAGAGGGCATAATCAAGCCAAAGAGAAATGTTTCCCTTTTAGGAATGTATGAAAGTAATGGGATTATTACCACACAATGCGAAGCAGAGGGATTTAGAAGAATAAGTTATCATGCTGACAGGCCAGATATTCTAAGCAAATACACCGTAAGGATTGAGGCAGACAAGCAAAATTATCCGGTTTTACTTTCAAATGGGAATATTATTAGAGAAAAAAATCTTAAAGACAATCGGCATGAAGTTCATTGGGAAGACCCATATCCTAAGCCATCTTATCTTTTTGCCTTAGTAGCAGGAAAACTTAAATGTATTAAAGACTATTTCACAACAAAATCAAATCAAAAAGTAGAGTTAAATATATATGTTGAGAAAGGCGATGAAAAATATGTTCAACATGCAATAAGTTCATTAAAGAAAGCAATGAAATGGGACGAAGAGAAATACAACCTTGAATACGATTTATCTTTATTTAATATCGTTGCAGTAAGACACTTTAATATGGGCGCTATGGAAAATAAAAGTCTCAATATATTTAATTCTAAGCTGATACTTGCAGATTCAGAAACGTCAACTGATGAAGAATTAGAACGAATAGAGGGAGTAATTGCTCATGAATACTTCCATAATTGGACTGGAAATAGAGTGACTTGCAGAGATTGGTTTCAATTGTCTTTAAAAGAGGGTTTAACAGTATTTAGGGACCAACAATTTACTGCTGATCTTCATAATTATTCAATAAAGAGACTTGAGGATGCAAAGTTTCTTAGAAGAAATCAATTTAGGGAAGATTCCGGTCCAACATCTCATCCTGTAATGCCAGATAAATATCTGGAAATTGACAATTTTTATACAACAACAATTTATGAAAAAGGTTCAGAAATAATACGGATGATCTGCTCGCTTGTAAAAGAAAAAAACTTTTATAGAGGTTTTAGTAATTATATATCAACATATGATGGGAAAGCAGCAACAATCGATCAATTTATATATGAAATTTTAAAGAATAATAAAGAGATAAATACTGAAAAAATTAAAATCTGGTACAAACAAAATGGAACGCCAAAAGTTAAGTTTAAGAGAATTTGGGACGAAAAGAATCAAAATCTTACAATTCAGGTCTCCCAAAGTAATCCTTTTGCAAACAATTCTTATAATGATTTACCATTAATAATTCCTATAGATATAGCTATTTTATTTAATAATGAGAAAAAATATACAAAACAAATTGTCCTAAAAGAAAAAAAAGAAGAATTTATTTTTGAAAAAATCAAAACCGACAAGGAAATTCCTATAGTTACTTACTTTCGTTCATTTTCAGCTCCTGTTGAGTGGGAAACAGATACTACATTTAATGAAAAATTATTAATAATAGAGTCTGAAACAGATTATTTCACGATTTTTGATACCGTCAAAGGACTCTATAAAACAATAATTATAAATAGGTTAGATGACAATCACGATATTAACATTGAAAAGAAATTAATAAAGACGTTAGGTTCAATAATTATAAAAAATAAAGAAATAAATTTATCTCTTTTATCAGAAATACTTAGTATTCCGACGTTTTCAGAAATAGAATCAGAGATAATCGATATAGATCCATTAAAAGTATATAAAACTATTGATGAATTAAATTTTTTATTTGGTACGGAATTAAAAAAAGAATTATATTGTAAGCTCGATGAGATTGAAATTAATTTAGACAAAATTTGGCCGAATGGCAAAGATGAAAGAAAACTAATTGAGACACTATGGAAACTACTTTTACATAGTAAGGATGAAGAAATTAAAAATAAAATAATAAATTATGTTAGTGGAGATTCAATGACACTTGCAAAAGCAGCATTGAATGTATTTATAAGAATTGATTGTCCTGAGAGAAAATTAATCTCAAAAATATTTTTTGAAAAATGGAAAGAAAATAGTGTTGTACTCGATAGTTGGTTCTCCTATCAAGCCTCTATTGAAATTGATGATAATCATAAAATTATTGAAAATTTGTTCAAGAATATATATTTTGATTTAAAATCACCAAACACATTAAGAGCAATTTTAAATGCTTACGTAACAAAGAATAGATTTTTTCATGCAATTGATGGATCAGGTTATAAATATATTTCAACAAAGATCATAGAATATGACAAATTAAATCCTATTGTTATATCTCGTTTTATAAAAATATTCAGCAGGTTTAAATATTATATCGAACCTTACAAAAGTAATATGATTGAAACACTTAATTATATAAAGAATAATAAACTATCACCTAATACAAGAGAGGTAATAGATTCCATAATTAATTAATATTTCCAAAGAAATTATTTAAATATAATAATGACAATTATTAATATAAAAATAATTAAAAATAAGAAATATTTAAAGATGTAAGTATTATAGAAATTAATTGAATGTCTATTATCTTTATTCCACTTTCTATTAATATAATCCTTAGTTACAAATTTATTCGGTCTTCCACAATATAAACAAGTTGGTGCTGTTTTTGAAATTAAGTTTTTACACTGTGGGCATTTTTTCTGGTTCATATTTGATATATTACTAAATAAAATAAATAATAGACAACCTACAGAATAATACCCAATATAAAATATTAATATAATCTATCAATTTATTACCTAGTAAATAATTAAATTACATTTCAAAAGAATATTTAATTAAATATATTTAGAAATGTAGAATATAATTAAAAATTAATATTTATATATTTTCATGTTTGCTATTGCGCTAGGATTGTCTCCTTTAGAAACGATTACTGTAGCTGTCTCGGGTACTATATTTATTATTGCTTTCACATGGGTCTCAATAAAAGGAGATTTAAACAAAATTGCAAAAGAACTTATTGAAGATAATAATCAACCTGAAGAGAAATAAAATGTTTTTTAATTTAAAGAATGATTATTTATGTAACCCAGGATAATCAATTATATGTCTTATTTCCTTGAGAGAGGATCCATATATACTAGAACCATTTAGATTAACACCTTTCCATTTTTCTTTTTGATTATAATAATTATTTTTAGAGATATTTTTGTTGAGATAATTTCTATCATCCCAATTTAAAATTATATCCCAACCCTTATAATTTTCTATCATAATAAATATTAAATAATTTATAAAAATAATAGCTATAAACAAAGGGAACAAAAACAAAGGAAATCAGTATTTTTTAAATGTTTTCTTATTTTTTAATTTGAAATAACATTAATACTAAGAGAAGCTTCATCAGCATTTTGTCGAGCTAAATTAAGGTCATCATTTGATGAAAGGACAATACCCATTCTCCTACCTTTTTTAGCATTAGGTTTTCCAAATAAGAGTACCTTAGTATTTTCAAAATTTAATGCTTCATTTAAACCTGTATATTTAGGGTTAATAAACTCTTCGTCTGAGAGTATTACTCTAGTAGCCGAGGGTTTTAATAAAGTTATTTTGGGTATTGGTAGATTTAAGAATGCCCTTAAGTGCAATTCAAATTCATTAATATTTTGACTAACTAATGTAACCATTCCAGTATCATGAGGTCTAGGAGATAATTCTGAAAAGATAACATCATTTCCTTTAGCAAAAAACTCAACTCCATAGATTCCGGGGCCATTTAGGTTATTTAATATTTGATTGGTAATTTTTTTAGCTTCATTTATTAGTAAATCATTTATCTCTAAAGGCTGCCAACTGCTTTGATAGTCTCCCTTAGATTGAATATGACCTATTGGTAAACAAAAAACATTTTCTCCATTATCTTTTCTGACAGTTAATAAAGTAAATTCAAAGTCAAAATCTATGAATTCTTCAAGAATTACACCGTTAACATTACCTCTGGAATTCGACTGTGCATCACTCCAAGCCTTTAAAAGATGCTCTTCTCGTTCAACCAAACTTTGTCCTTTACCAGAAGAACTCATTAAAGGTTTAAGTAGCAATGGAAATCCAATTTCAACTGCTTTTTTATCTAGATCATCATAGTTAAAAACATATTGATATTCAGCGGTTCTTATATTTAAGTCTTTAGATGCTAGATCTCGAATTTTATCCCTATTCATTGTTATTTCTACAGTTCTAGCGTTAGGTATAATTCTCAAGCCCTCTTCCTCTAATTCCTTTAGAGCTTCAATCGACAGCGATTCTATCTCTGGAACGACAAAATCTGGATTAAGTTTTTTTATAGTATTTTTTAAAACATTTTTATTACTCATATCTATAACATATGAATCATCAGCGACCTGCATTGCGGGAGCATTCTTATATTTATCAATTGCAATTACTTCCAATCCTAATCTTTTAGCTTCTATAACTAACTCTTTACCAAGTTCACCACTACCAAGTAATAATATCCTCTTTTTAGAAAAAATATGCTCTTTCATAATTAATTAAATCCTTTTTATTTTTGATCACTGGAAGAGTTCTTAGAAACTTCATCTTTATTTTTAATAGGCTTAAAAAACTGATAATTTGTTTTCTTACCAGATGGATTCTGATTCCGAATAGTAATTTTAATTGATGATGAAAGAGCTCCTATAAAAAAAACCCCGATTATTAACCAGAGAACTCTTTCTATTGCAATTGCTTGTGAATATGCTTGTCCTGAATTAATAATTTCGGTTAGTGGGTCTAGTGGATCCAATTAAAATATTAAAATATATATATCCATTATAAGAAAAATCTAAAACTATCAATATAAAAATTACAAATAAAATTAATTTAAAACCTTTAACTTTTAAAACACAAAAAGTATCATTGAATGTTATGTTCAATAAATAATTTTAAAATATTATGATAGTAGACGTTCAAAATACAACTGTTATTTCAGCAGATGGATCAAAAAAAAATCTTGGAGAATATTCAGGAGATGTAATACTAATAGTAAACGTCGCTAGTTATTGTGGGAATACGGCCCAATATGAAGATCTTCAAAAACTGCATGATATATATTCAAAAAAAGGTCTAAGGATTCTCGCATTCCCTTGTAATGATTTTGGTAATCAAGAACCTAATTCCCTAACAGAAATTAAAGATTTTTGTTCAACTAAATTTGGAGTAAAATTTGAAATCCTTGAAAAAGTTCATGCAAAAGGTCAAACGACAGAACCTTATACAACATTAAATAATTTCGAGCCAAAGGGGGATGTAGAATGGAATTTCGAGAAATTTTTAATAGGTAAGGATAGTAAAGTAATTGAAAGATTTAAGCCAAGTGTTAAGCCATTTGATGAGAATTTAATTGTGGCTATTGAAGTTGCTTTGGAATCTTAAAATATTCTTGGTAATTAAAAAAAAATTTGTATCGGTAATATAATTAAAAACTTATAAATTTAATATAAAAAAATAAGTTTAGTAATCTTAAAATTATAAGAGAATTATGAATTATTATTTAGCCAATATTAAAATATTGCGTTTAATT
>QCPO01000004.1 GCA_003212535.1 Prochlorococcus sp. AG-436-O11 | reverse complement strand
TAGATGCTGATTTACCATGCTTAGATTGAGCTTCTCTTCTCGCTAAAACAATATCTCTACTTGTATTGGCAATAGGCTTTCTCTTCTGATTAATTCTTCTTTTAACGTTTGGTTTTAGTGTTTTAGTTTCTGTATTATTTGAGTTTTGAATTTCTTGGTTTTTAACAGCAGTTGTTTTAACTTCGTTTACAGGAATTTCTTTTTTAACATCAGTACGAGTTCTATCAGATGAAGTTATAGCTGATTTACCATGAGTAGACATTGCTTTTCTTCTCTCTATAACTAACTCTTTACTAGATAAAGTTGTTGAAGAAGACTTTCTATTTACCTGAGATTTTGGAATATGTTTTGTAGCGAGTTTAGTAATATTTTTGTTAGGAGAAGAAGACTGAGTACCAGAAATCTGTATATCTTGAGTAGATCGAACTCTATCTTTAGTAGTAGAAGAATGGGTAGCAGCTTTTTTTCCGCTATCGCTCATTGCCTTTCTTCTTTCTAATGCAATTTCTCTACTGGTTTTCTTTGACATAATCTTCAGATGTGAAACTCTTTTAAAAACTCTTTTTAAAAACTTTCTCCAGAAAAATTAATTTTTTTTATGGAGAAAGATATTAACTACATAAAGTAGATTTAGCGTCCTTGGAAAACAACAAAAGCTGTTCCTTGGCTTTGAGTGTAAGCATCGTAACCGATAATTCTTACATGATGATCAGGATATGCTCTATGGCATGCCTCTAATTCACTTACAACCAAGTTAAGGTCTTTTTCCCCAAAAAATGGGAGTTTCCAATATGACCAATAAGTTTGCATACTTCCGCTTGGGTGAACATGCTCAATAACAGGACTCCATCCTTGAGCAATTATGTATGCAATTTGATCGTATATTTCTTCCTGGGTCATCGGTGGTAAAAAACCGAATGTTTCCAGGGTTGCAACTGTTTGATAGTCGCCTACTGTGCTCTGGAAAGGCATAATTAATCTAAATGTGAATGAAATTTCTCGTAAATAAACGAGATTTATAGAAGTTTGAGGAGAAAAAGAAATCTCCTCAATTTAAAAACCTGAGTTAACCTTGAACGTCAAGCTTATCAACAGTATCAAACTCAAACTTGATTTCCTTCCAAGTTTCTAGAGCAATAGCTAATTCAGGACTATGCTTAGCAGCTTCCGTAAGAATGTCTCTACTCTCTTTTTCGATTTCGCGACCAGCATTACGTGCTTTTACACAAGCTTCTAAAGCAACTCTGTTTGCAGCAGCTCCAGCAGCTGAACCCCATGGATGTCCGTGAGTTCCTCCACCGAATTGAAGACAAGAGTCGTCTCCAAAAATTGCAAGAAGAGCAGGCATATGCCAAACATGAATACCACCAGATGCTACGGCAAATACTCCAGGCATTGATCCCCAGTCTTGATCAAAGAAGTTACCTCTTGATCTGTCTTCAGGAACAAATGACTCTCTTAAGTTGTCAATGTAACCAAGAGTTGTTTGACGGTCACCTTCTAGTTTTCCAACAACGGTTCCAGTATGTAACTGATCACCACCTGAAAGTCTCAAACATTTCGCTAAAACTCTGAAATGAATACCATGCTTAGGATGTCTATCAATAACAGCATGCATAGCTCTGTGTATATGCAAAAGCATGCCATTCTTACGACACCAGTTAGCTAAACCAGTATTTGCAGTAAATCCACCAGTTATATAATCATGCATGATGATTGGCATATCTAGCTCTTTAGCAAATTCAGCACGTTCGTAAAGCTCTTCTGGAGTGTTAGCTGTACAGTTCAAGTAGTGGCCTTTTACTTCACCAGTTTCTTGCTGAGCAAGTTTAACTGCCTCTGCAACAAACTCAAATCTTTCTCTCCAACGCTGGAAAGGTTGAGAATTAATATTCTCATCATCCTTAGTTAGATCAAGACCACCTCTAAGGCACTCATATACAACTCGACCATAGTTTTTACCAGATAAACCTAATTTAGGTTTGATGGTACAACCGAGAAGAGGTCTACCGTATTTGTTTAAACGATCTCTCTCAACTACGATTCCATTTGGAGGACCACCGCAAGTTTTAATAAAAGCTATTGGGAATCTAATATCTTCTAGACGTAAATGTCTTAAAGCTTTAAATCCAAAAACGTTTCCTACGAGTGAGGTTAATACGTTAGTAATTGAACCTTCTTCGAAAAGATCTAGAGGATATGCAATAAAAGCATAAAAAGCTTCTGGATCTCCTGGAACGTCTTCAATTCGATAACAACGACCTTTGTAGAATTCAAGGTCTGTAAGTAACTCGGACCAAACTGTGGACCAAGTACCTGTTGAAGATTCAGCTGCTACTGCGGCTGCAACTTCTTCTTTTGGAACACCTTCTTGACCTGTACACTTGAAACAAGCTAACAAATCGGTGTCTAGGGGGACATATTCTGGAGTCCAGTATGTATCTCTGTACTCCTTGACCCCTGCATCATACTTCTTACTCATAACGATAAATTTAGGTCTGTGTAGGGAAAATAATTATTTTGCAAAATCTTAGAATCTTGCTCTATTTAATTAGTCCTTTTGACCAAGGAAATCACCATTACCAAGAGCAGGTTCAACTTCTCTATGAGGACGAGCAATAATATGAGCTGCAACTAAACCGTCACCAACTCTTTCACAAGCGTCAGCACCAGCTCTAACAGCAGCGTTAACAGCGCCTGTTTCACCTCTAACTAATACTGTGACATAACCGCCACCTACGAATTCACGACCAATTAGACGAACTTCTGCTGCCTTGGTCATTGCGTCTGCTGCTTCGATTGCAGGTACAAGTCCGCGAGTCTCGATCATGCCGAGAGCGATACCCATTGTTTCTGTAGCCATTGCCTACCTAATACTAAATGTGGAATGTTCGATTGCAACAATGGCCCATTAAGTACTTATAAGTCAAGCATTTTTACCTAAAAACGCTATTAATCTTTTTTCTATCACTCATAAGCTAAACTTATCACCCTTGATACTATTGATATATTAATACTTATGGAAATTAGTTAGTGCATCAAAACATACTGTTGTGTTAAGGGAAAATTTACATTAAGTTATCTCCGTACGAGGCAGGCCCTGTCTACAGGTGTGGAATGTTCAACCTTTCCTGTCTCCGTATCAAGCTTTGAAGTAAGATAATATTTTCAGAAATCATTTTGTTATTTTGAACCTTCCAATACTTACTATTGCTAGTGGAAATCCAAGAAAGGTATCTGAAATTTCAGAAATGTTAAATGTTTTATCTTTAAAAGTAGAGAAACAGCCTGACAATTTAAATGTGGAAGAGACAGGCTCCACATACCTTGAGAACGCCTTATTAAAAGCTAAAGCAGCTTCTTTAGAGACAAATACATGGGCATTAGCTGATGATTCAGGTCTTGAAGTGGACTATTTGGATGGTCGACCGGGCATATATTCTGCTCGATATGCCAAAAACAATGCTGAAAAAATTAAGAAATTAATTCGTGAGCTTGGTGATAGTCCATATAGAAGTGCAAGATTTATAAGTTGTATGGTTTTGTGTGATCCTGCAGGGAACTTAATTAAGGAGACAACTGGAATATGTTGGGGAGAAATTCTAAAGAATCCAAAATACCCAAATGGGGAATTCGAATCTATTTTTTGGGTTAAAGAAGCTAACTGTGTTTACGGAGAACTTTCTCAATCACAACTAAGTAAATTAGGGAGTAGAGGCAAAGCAGCAAAAATCATGTCCCCTTTTTTAAAGAAAGAAATTGGCTTAAAGTAAAAATTATCAATAATTTGAAATTTCTTCAATTGCTCTTATTGCAGCAGCAGCAGCTTCCTCTACATCTCCTTCTTTACCAGCAAGGGTTAATCTCCCAAAGGCTCCAACAGCCTTAACATCAACAACAGTAATATTGGAAGATTTTTCAGCTTCATTAGCTGCTTTTAAAACATAGCCAGCTGGTTCCGTTTCTAATATGAACATACTCATTCCAGATTGAATCATTGAGCCACTTCTATTTTGTCTATTTATTAAAACCGCATGGTCAGGAGTTATCGCACGAATAACTTCGGTCCAACTTGTTGCAGGTTTGGTTCTCTTTCTAACCTCACTTCCAATAGCATCTAGAACAACATCTCCAGAATGCAAGACTGTACTTTGATCCTTATGATAAAGAGCCAGAGAACCAAATGCTCTCTCAACTATCATCTGACCAAGACGAACATTACTTGCTTTTAAAGCAATATCAGTAACTCTATGAACAGCCATTCCGGGTGATACTTCCATCCAAAGACAAGAATCTCCCGGTATAGGTAAAAAACCCCTACTAACCGTTCCCATATATGCGGCTAATTGAGGTTGTAGAGAATCTAAAAAAACATATGTTCTTAACTCAATTTGTTCAACTTGACTTGCTTGCCTAGATACTAGAGATTTTTCTGAATCAGTTGTAATAAAACAGCTAGCTCCACTGGCCTGAGATTGAACCTCAGATCCAGTTACTAGAGAACTCCCTTTTTTTCGTTCTCCTCTGTTAAAGCTAGAAGTTGGTTCCATTCAGGAGACTATAACGGATAACGGTTCTTTTTTTTGTATTAAATTTACTTGCATGCTTTCCACAAAACGATAACTTCAAGAAAAGGGTATGCAATTTTATGGGAACTTCTCAACAAAAAGAACCAAATAATTCAGGGAGTAAAAAGGAATTAAGTCCTGATCAAACTCTTGGATTAGTTAGCTTAAGTTTAATGCAAAAACTATATCAGAAAGACTCATCTTTTAGTTGGTTAGAAGAGGAAAAATCAGAAAAGGTAAATCTTAGAAATCTTAGAGATAGATTGGAGTTAACACAATTAGCAATAAATACTGGAGCCCCTTTAACCACTTCAGAGGTGACTGCTTTAATTGGAGCAAAGCCGGGGAAATCGAAGCTAGAGAGAGCAGGATTATTAGCTACAAAAATAGCTAGAAATTTATGGAAGTTATCAAAAACAAGTCAAGGAAATTCCTTCTACAGAAATTAAAACAACCCTAAAAAAATCTATTTAATAATTCTCATTTAAGTTTTTAAACATTCATATAAGTTTTTTAAATGTGTGCATTTTGTAAGAGAACTTATTAATTACTTTCTTAAATTAAAAAGTTTATGCAAGCTTGAAATATAAGCTCCTGATATCATTAATGAGTAAAGTCGAATTTAATAAAGAAAATGGGCCGAGAGAAGTTTTCTGCGGTCTTACTTCAATAGTATGGCTACACAGAAGAATGCCAGATGCCTTTTTTCTGGTAGTAGGTTCAAGGACCTGCGCTCATTTAATTCAAAGTGCCGCTGGAGTCATGATTTTTGCTGAGCCCAGATTTGGGACAGCTATTCTTGAAGAAAAAGATCTTGCTGGTCTTGCCGATGCTCACGAAGAGCTAGATCGAGTGGTAAACGATCTTATTGCAAGAAGACCAGAAATAAAAACTCTTTTTTTGGTTGGATCTTGTCCAAGTGAAGTAATCAAACTAGATCTTGCGACTGTTGCAGAAAAATTAAATACCAGATTTTTAGGTCAAGTAAAGTTTGTTAATTATTCTGGGAGTGGGATAGAAACAACCTTTACCCAAGGAGAAGATGGAGCTTTAAAAGCTTTAGTGCCTTTAATGGAATCTACAGATGATGAGAAATTATTATTAGTAGGAACACTAGCTAATAATGTAGAAGATAGATTTAAAAAGATATTCAATAATATCGGGATAAATAATGTTGAAAGTTTTCCTCCAAGGCAATCAACCGAATTACCAAAGATTGGAAAGAATACAAAGGTTTTATTAACTCAACCATACTTAAGTGATACAGTCAGAGACCTTGAGCATCGTGGTTGTGAGATAATTTATGCTCCATTTCCACTAGGTGTGGAGGGAAGCACAAAATGGTTTTTAGCTGCAGCTGATGCCTTTAAAATTCCCGAACTAAAAGTTCATGAAGTAATTGCTCCTTTAGCCAATAGAGCTAGGCAAGCACTAGAAAAACATACCGAAATATTAAGAGGTAAAAAATTATTTCTTTTACCTGAATCTCAGCTTGAAATTTCATTGGCAAGATTTTTACATAACGAATGTGAAATGGATCTTGTTGAAGTAGGAACTCCCTACTTAAATAAAGATTTAATGGAAGAGGAGCTTAATTTATTACCGGAGGATACAAAAATAGTTGAGGGTCAACATGTAGAAAAACAACTTGATCGAGTAAGGGCCTCTAATCCTGATCTAGTGGTTTGCGGAATGGGTTTAGCGAATCCACTGGAAGCTGAGGGCATTAGTACGAAGTGGTCCATTGAAATGGTATTTAGTCCAATACATGGAATTGATCAAGCGGCAGACTTGGCTGGGCTATTTTCAAGGCCTTTAAAAAGGAATCAAATACTTACATCCAAAACACTAGCAACTCATTAAATTATGGAATTAACTCTTTGGACATATGAAGGACCTCCTCATGTAGGTGCTATGAGAGTGGCATCATCAATGAAAGATATTCATTATGTTCTTCATGCTCCTCAAGGAGATACTTATGCCGATCTTCTTTTCACAATGATAGAGAGAAGAGGTCAAAGACCACCTGTAACTTATACAACATTTCAGGCTAGAGATTTAGGAGGAGATACAGCGGAATTAGTTAAAAGGAATATTGCTGAGGCAGTTGAAAGATTTAAACCAAAAACCCTGTTAGTAGGTGAAAGTTGTACTGCTGAACTAATACAAGATCAGCCAGGTGCTCTTGCTAAAGGTATGGGTTTTGATATTCCGATAGTTAACCTTGAACTTCCTGCTTATAGCAAAAAAGAAAACTGGGGTGCTTCAGAAACCTTTTATCAAATAATAAGAACTCTTTTGAAAGATAATGTGAATGAAATTGAAAAGATTAATCCTAAAAGATGGAAATCTTTAGGTCGAAGACCTAAAGTAAATATATTAGGTCCTACACTTCTAGGGTTTAGATGCAGAGATGATGTAATCGAGATTCAACGTATCCTTTCAGAACAGGGTATTGATACTAATGTCGTTGCACCACTAGGTTCAAGTCCAGATGATATTTCAAGATTAACCGATGCTGATATTAATATTTGTCTTTATCACGAGATTGCTGAGACTTCTTGTGAATGGCTTAAGCGTAATTGCGGGATGGAATATACAACTACCATCCCAATTGGTATAAAAAATACAATTAATTTTATTAACGAAGTTCATGAAAAACTTGACCTTCCATTAGCAAATCAAGAGGAACTAGAGCACAAGTCAAAACTTCCATGGTACTCAAAGTCAGTTGACTCAAATTACTTGACAGGAAAAAGGGTTTTTATTTTTGGTGATGGTACTCATGCTATTGCAGCTGCCAAAATTGCCAAAGATGAATTAGGTTTTGAGGTAGTAGGATTGGGAACTTATAGTAGAGAAATGGCAAGGCAAGTAAGAGCAGCAGCTAAAGATTTAAATATAGAAGCACTAATTACTAATAGCTACCTAGAAGTAGAAGATGCCATGAAGAAAGCATCCCCCGAATTAGTTTTAGGGACCCAAATGGAAAGGCACAGTGCAAAAAGACTTGGTATCCCATGCTCAGTAATTAGTACTCCAATGCATGTTCAAGATGTTCCTGCAAGATATAGCCCTCAAATGGGATGGGAAGGAGCAAATGTGATTTTTGACGACTGGGTTCATCCTCTAATGATGGGTCTTGAAGAACATCTTATTGATATGTTCAAACATGACTTTGAATTTGTTGATGGTCATCAAAGTCATCTTGGTCATACTGCTACAAAGGGTCCTGATAATAAAGAAGATGAGCATGGGCGAAGTAATATAAATATTCAAAAGAAGGGGAATGTAATTTGGACAGACTCTGGGAGAGCAGAACTTACAAAAGTTCCATTCTTTGTAAGAGGTAAAGTTAAATCAAATACTGAGAAATATGCTCTCTCAAAAGGTCTTCCTGAAATTAGCGACGAAACCCTCTACGACGCAAAAGCCTATTTCGACTAATCCTTATAAATAAATTATTATTCTAGCATGAGTATTTCCACTCATAATGCCAATAAAAAAACCCAGAATATCTAGTTATAAACATATCTCTTGTATCTTTAATCTTAATAAATAACTATTTGTTGAGAAATACATTTCTAGAAGCATATTCCTGCAAGAATATAAATATTAACGTGTTAATTTTATTTCTTAAATGACAAGTACAATAAATAAACCTCTTGATGGAGAAGGCAGTGTTCAAGTCAAGCAAGATCCAAAAGTAAATATTGAAGAAGGAGCATTAGTAATCGCTGTTTATGGTAAAGGAGGTATTGGCAAGTCCACAACATCCTCAAACCTTTCCGCGGCATTCTCAAAATTAGGGAAAAAAGTTTTGCAAATAGGTTGTGATCCAAAGCATGACAGTACTTTTACCCTGACTCACAAAATGGTTCCTACTGTCATTGATATCCTTGAGGAAGTCGATTTTCATAGTGAGGAACTAAGACCAACCGACTTTATGTTTGAAGGGTTTAATGGAGTAATGTGCGTCGAGAGTGGAGGCCCTCCAGCGGGTACAGGTTGTGGAGGATATGTAACAGGTCAAACAGTGAAGCTCTTAAAAGAGCATCATTTATTGGAAGATACAGATGTAGTTATTTTTGATGTTTTGGGGGATGTAGTTTGCGGAGGTTTTGCAGCCCCTTTACAACATGCAAATTACTGTCTAATTGTTACTGCCAATGACTTTGATTCAATATTTGCAATGAATAGAATTGTTTCTGCAATTAAAGCTAAAGCAAAGAACTATAAAGTCAGATTAGGTGGAGTAGTAGCCAATAGATCCAAAGATACCGATCAAATTGATAAGTTTAATAATAGAACTGGCTTGAAAACTATGGCTCATTTTAAAGATGTCGATGCAATTAGAAGATCAAGGCTGAAAAAATGTACTATCTTTGAGATGGAACCAACTGAGGATGTCCTTGAAGTGCAAAATGAATATTTATCTCTTGCCAAAAATATGCTTGACAACGTAGAGCCCTTAGACGGTAATCCTCTTAAAGATAGAGAAATTTTTGATTTATTGGGATTTGATTAAATTTAATTATATTAATCCAACCAATTTCTGAGTTAATTCATAAGTTTGTTTAGAGATCTTAGGATCAATTATTCTATTTGATAATTTTTGAGAGAAAGCTTTTCTACCAGTTTTTTGACGGTTACCCCAACTCCAATGAACTGCTGGTTTTGCATATTCTGTAAAAGTTGCAACTTGAGCTACTCTCTCTCCCGACATTCTTTGAGAGACATATCCCCTTGTTATGAATTTTTGAAAGATCGGAAATAGAACTCTAAATAACCAAGGGGTATCTCTAAAAAGCTTTGTATCAGCAACACATCCAGGATAAAGGGAATTAATAATAATTTTTTCCGCAGGATATCTTTTTGATAATTCCTGCACAGTTACCATATTGCAAAGTTTACTATCTTTATAAGCTTTCCCAGGTTTAAATTTCTTTCCATTAGCCATACTAATTGGAGATAAAAAACCATTCTTAAATCCTGATAGATCGCCAAGATTAGCCGGAGCAGGGATTGGAATTCGTCCTCCTAATTCTAAAAAATTTGCTGTAACAGTTCCTAATACTGTAATTCTTGGCTTGAATTTAGTATCTTGACCATTTATGAAAATTTCTTTCTCAGAGGATAGTATGTTATCTAAAAGGAGATTAATCAAAAGAAAATGCCCAAAGTGATTTACTGCCATTGAGTTTTCATATCCCTGAGGAGACCTTTCTGGTCTTTTTAATCTTGGTTTATAAACTGCAGCATTACAAATAAGCGAATTTATTGGTTTTGTAAATTTTTCCAATATTTCACTACAACCTTTTCTTACATGATCCAAATCAGATAAATCTATTTCTATAAAATGAATATTTTTCATTTCATCTTCTGTCAAGACTTCCTCGGCTGCTTTTATTCCCCGTTTATTTGAACGATTAACAGCTATAATTTCCCATCCAAATCTCAACAAAGGTTTTAGAGTATTTAATCCAACACCTGATGTAGTTCCTGTGATTAGGACTAAACCTTTACTATTCTGATCCACTTGAAATAATAATTAATTTGAAAAATGAGATAATTCGAATGATTTCTCATCAGACTTATCAACGCCATATTACTCTGATAATGTCTCTAGAAATCATTTGAACTTGATCCTTCATAAATCTTTGCTCACCTTCAAAAGAAAATAATTCATCAAATCTACTACTTAAATCTTTAAATCTAGATTGTTCAAATAAAAATGAATCTTCAATTTCTCTTAATCTTGTTAATCTTACTTTTGAGCTATAACCAAGTTTTATTAAACTTACTATTGCTAAAGAAGAAAAACATAGTTTTAGAACTAAAAAGAAATAAGATACAAAGAATTGCTGCTCTTTATAATTTCTTTCAATTACAGATGCTAAATCTTCTTGTTGAGAAAGATTATTTTTATAAGGATGTTTTGACAACTTGAATTGTTGGTATAAAAAAAGACTAAAAATATTTAGTCCTAATAAATTATTACCTTAAAAAGTTATTATTACTAGTAAATTTTTATGTTCTTGCCAAGCTTATACCTAACCTAAGTGCTAGAACTCCTGCATGCATTACTACTATGAGACCAAGTGCTATTAAATTAATTGTTTGTGAAGGCTCCATGGTTAAAAAGTTATTTTCTTTATTCTCTACCCAAAAGTGAAAAATTGATACACTATTACAAAATGATGTTACGTAATTAATAAATTGAAAGATAATTTTTATTGAAAATATTATAAGTGGACGTATCAGGTTAATTTTGGGAATAGAAAATAAAGCTCTAATTATTTCAACAAAAAAATTATCTGGCATTGAACAAATGTCTTTAGATCTACGTTTATTAGATCACACCCTATCGGAGCCTGAAATAAGTCTCACCTTAAGGTTTTATTATTGGGATGGAGATTGGCTTTCAATTGGATATCATCAAAAAATAATACCCCCTCATTGGGAAAACCTATTAGATGATGGGGCAATTAAAATTGTCAGGAGGCCTACAGGTGGTGGAGCTGTCCTGCATTCAAACGGAATAACTTATGCATTAACCTTCAAAAAGAATTCCTATAAAAGTTGTAGTTATGAGATGGTAAATAATTGGTTAATTAAAAGTTTTAAAGAATTAGGATTAAACTTAGAAAATGGTTTTTTAAAAAAAACAACCATAAGAGATAATTGTTTTGGGTCGTCATACATTTCTGATTTAGTTGATAAAGAGGGATACAAGAGAATAGGGAGTGCACAGTATAAAAAAAAAGGTGCATTCCTTCAACATGGCGAAATTCAGATTAATCCTTCCAGAGATTTATGGTTCAAATTATTTAAAGAAGAAGCACCACCAAAAATAAATCTAAATCTGACAAACGATGAAATAATAAGACATTTAAAAAATTCATTTTTAGAGAATAAATCAAATCTAATGATTGAGAATATTGACTTTAAAGATAAATTTATTACAAAATTCTTATAACTCTATTTATTCAATATCTCCTTTCGTCTTCATTAAATTCACTATTCTTGGCAATTCTATTCCTAGGGGATATTGATTTTTATTATCAATTTTGCTGACAATCTCAGAAGGTAAATTCAACCCCAATTTATTCAAAACGAAGTACCCAATTTTGCTTCTATCAATTATCCCTAGAGGAATATCGGATGCATTGAGTACTAATACAAAACCTTCACTTGTCTTTTCAATACTTTCTATCGTTTTCCACAACTCGGTATTACTATATACACTTCTGAAACTATTTAATGGCTTCTTAAAATCACCCACAAAGGTACGGTCCCATTTTTTAATTGAAACAGATTTTAAAACATTTTCATTAATAAACCCATCCCACCTTCCATTATTGGTAAGAAATAAATATTTTTCATAACTATCCTTTTTATTTTTGACTAACTTATTTAATTCAACGAAACTTGAATTAAATTCAATTTTTCTTAAAGGCTTTAATTTAATTTCAGAAACTTTACTAACTTTAAGAATCTTTTCCATTCTGAAGAATTGACTTTCTGATTTTGATGAATTAATTCCAATAAGTCCAAAAAAAGAAATTAGTAAACCATAATAAAAGCTAAAATTAAATAAAATAATAATTCCAAATATGAAAGCTCCAATAGATAAATATAAATTTATTTTATTTAAGAAGCTTCTTCCTTTATTTTTACTACCTGAAAAATACCAAATAATACTTTTTAATAACTTACCTCCATCCAAAGATCCTATTGGTATTAAACTTAAACACCCAAAAAATAAATTTAAGATTGCTACTCTAATTATTATATTAATGACTATTTGTTCTTTAGATTGGCTTAAATTTCCTATATAAATAAGAATTAAAGCTGTAGTAAAACATGATAAAGGTCTTACTAGAGAAATTTTTATATTACCTAATGCAGTTTGACAATCTTTTTCTATCTGCAAAATTGCTCCAAGGAAATAAAAGGTAATGTTTTTTATTTTTACTCCTTGATTTAGAGAAACAAATGTATGAAAAACCTCGTGAATTACAATTGAAGACAATAAGAAAAAAGAAGTAAAAAAACCGATCAACCAAGCCTCCTTGATATTATAAATCTCACTAAAGTTTAAATTAATCTGATTAGTAATACTCCATGAGAATAAAAATAAAATGGCAAACCAATAAGGATGAATATTGAAGGGAATCCCCCATATTTTAAAAATTTGCAAACTCCGCAAAAATAATCTCCGTTATATTTATAAATAATATTAATTCTACATATAGGATAATGATATGCGTAAGACCAAAACTTTAGTTAAAATTTGTGGAATAACATCCGAACAACAAGCTATTCAAATTGCACAATTAGGTGCCGATGCTATTGGGATCATTTCAGTTAAAGAATCACCAAGATATATTCCAGCTAAAAGTAAGAGGAAAATCTTTAAAACTTTAGAAAGTTTATATCCAAAAATTGAGAGAGTTTCAGTTTTAAAGAATTGTCCTATTGATTTAATTATTAATAATTTCTTAGGGTCCCCAAGTGAAACTATTATTCAACTTCATGGAGACGAAGATCTCGATTACTGCAAAAAAATAAGGCGCGAAATTCCCAATATCGGCATATGGAAAGCATTCAGAATAAAAAAGAAAACAGACCTTGAGAAAATAAAACCTTATGAAAATTTTATTGATGCAATCCTACTAGATTCTTGGAATAACAAAACATATGGAGGTTCTGGAAAAAAAATTCCATCTACTTATCTTGAGAACTTAAAATTTAATAAACCTTGGTGGTTAGCAGGAGGTATATCATTAGAGTGGATAGATGAAATCTTGAATAATATTGGACCTCACGGACTTGATATTTCTAGTAGTGTTGAAATTCGCCCTGGATTAAAGGACATAGAAAAAACATCCCAATTAATAAAATATTTAGATCAAATTAGTAATTATTAGATGCAGATTGCTGTTTTACAAGCTCAAAAAATTCTTGTTTCAGACTTAAATCATGCCTAAAGTCACCTCTTACAACTGAATTTATCATGCTAGTATTTGGTTCCTTAACTCCTCTCCACTTCATACAATAATGTTGAGCCTTAACAATTATTCCTAGACCTTTTGGTTCACATAATTTTTCAATTTCATCTGCCAGTATCATTACAGCTTCTTCCTGAATATGTGGTCTTGAAAAGACCCAGTCTGCAACCCTAGCAAACTTTGAAAGGCCTATGACTTTATTCCCAGGTTTAATACCTATCCAACATTCTCCCAAAATAGGAACTAAATGGTGAGAACAAGCTGATCTTACGGTAATTGGTCCTACTGTATATATCTCGTCAAGGTTCTTATCGTTCGGGAAACTTGTGACTTTTGGTTGTTCATGGTATCTACCTTTGAAAACTTCTTTTAAGTACATCTTTGAAACTCTTTCTGCAGTTTCTTGAGTATTGTGATCATTATCTACATCTATTACAAGTGACTTAAGTAAGTCTTTAATTCTTGATGCAACTTCCTTTTCTAAGATTTCTAATTCACCAGGATTTATAAAATCGGCAATATTATCATTAGCACTAAACCTTGTTCCGCTACTCTTAATTCTATCTCTGATAATTTCAGAGATTAATTTATTAGTAATCTGATCATCAATGTTTCTAATATTATCGTTTGGTATTGTTGAAGTCATAAAATTCTAAACAGAAAATTGTATTCGTCTTAATTTACTGTATCTTCTTGGATCTAAATTGCTCATACACTATATCACATATCAATGTGTAATCGGGTTCTCTTTTCTCTAAAAAAAAAATCATTTCAAAAAAATTCTTTCAAAAGGCTCCTTTAGCAGGCATAAGAGTTAAATCTTCAATTAATTGTGATTCTGGTTGTTCTGCAATATATAGAATAGTTTTGGATACCTCAGTTGCAGAAAGCATAGAATTTCTATCAAAATCTGAGTTTATTGATTCAGAATCCCAAAGAGGTGTATCCACAGAACCCAAAGTTATTGTGCAAGCCCTTATTGCATTCGATCTCTCCTCCTCTCTCAAACATTTAGTAAACATTGCAAGTCCTGATTTTGATACACAATACGGGCCCCATTGAGGGAATGCATTATATGATGCATGGCTACTGACGTTTATTATTAAACCGCCATTTTTCCTCATTTCCGGAACAATTAAACTACACATTTGAAAAACACTCGTAAGGTTTACTTGAATAATTTGTTCCCATTTTTCTAAATCCATTTCTATTAAATCACCGTTAAATGCACATCCAGCATTATTTACCAAAACTGAAGGGCATCCATATTTTTTAATTGACTCTCTAACACATTGTTCTATTTCTTTTTTATTAGATAGATCACACTTTACTAGATTAATTTTTGATTGAGTATTTGATAATTCTACTTTTAGTTTTTCCATCGAATTCAAGTCTCTTGATAGTAAAATCAAATCCCAACCAGCACTAGCAAAAGTTTTTGCTGTAGATTTCCCGATACCTTTAGTGGCCCCTGTAATAAAAGCTAGTTTCAATTTATTCAGTTTTTTTTGGCATTTCGTTATATCTCTCTTCAATATTATTTGCTTCAACGAATTTTCCTAAAGCCCTAAATTTTGCATATCTTTGTTCTAAAAGTTCATCTTTTGTCATTTTCAATAAATCATTGATATGTTTCTCAAGAGCATTTTTTAGTGTATTTCCAGCATCTAAAGGGCCCCAATTGTTTCCTCCTGAAGGCTCTGGTAAAACTTCATCTATTATTCCCAACTGAAGGAGATCTTTACCTGTAATTTTAAGTGCTGATGCAGCTTCTGGTGCTTTTGCAGCATCTCTCCACAGAATTGACGCACAAGCTTCGGGGCTAGCGACGGTATAAACACTGTGTTCGAACATAAGTAACCTATCAGCGACTCCTATACCAAGTGCGCCCCCAGACCCACCTTCTCCAATAACTGTTGCTACTATTGGCACCTGCAATCCGAACATCTCCCTCAAATTTCTTGCTATTGCTTCTCCCTGACCTTGTTCTTCTGCAGATAACCCAGCATAAGCTCCAGGAGTATCAATAAAAGTAATAATAGGAAGAGAAAACCTATCTGCATGCTGCATTAATCTAAGGGCCTTTCTATATCCTCCTGGTTTTGCCATGCCAAAGTTCCTTACAACATTTTCCTTTGTATCTCTACCTTTCTGATGCCCCAAAAGAAGTACAGCTCTATTATTTATAGAACCTATTCCTCCTATTAGAGCCATATCATCTCCACCATTTCTATCTCCATGTAATTCGATCCAGTCATCACAAAACATTTGAATAAAATCCAAAGTACTAGGTCTTTGAGGATGTCTCGCTACTTGAATCTTTTGAGCAGGTGTCAAGGATTTAAATATTTCCTCTCTTCTCCTAGTAGCTAACGTCTCAAGCTGTAAAAGTTGTTGGCTAACATCCACTTCCGAATCCCTAGCTAATTCTTTGATTTGTTCTATTTGCTTCTCAAGTTCAACTAAAGGCTTTTCGAAATCAAGAAGGTAACGTTTAGCCATAATTTAAACAGTTAATGCTTTGGGTTTCATATCAAGACCAATTGCAGAGAATCCATGTTTTACAGATGCGTCTCCAATGAATTCCATTTTTTCAAGCGAAATATTATTTCTGCCCCAACTAAAATTAGTATGGCATTTCTCAAATTCTAAAATCATTGCCTCTGCGAAACAAGCGAACATCTCTCTCTGAGGGTTTTTCATTTCTGCTAGCTCCATCATACTCCAGCCTATGTCATTAAAAAATCTTACTATGCCTCCTTTTAAGATATGAATATTATCACCTTGAAATTTTTCATCTAGATTTTTAGGATATCCTCCATCAATCATTAAACATGGTGATTTAAGATTATTGGTATCTATTTCCATAGTTTTAGGCATACTAGCTACCCATACAACAATATCCGCATGAGGTAATGCTTCATCTAAATTTTTGATACTGCCTCCACCTAATTCTTTTTGTAATGAAACTAATGGTCCTTGTTGCCTCGCCACCATAAGAAGTTCTGCGATACCTGTTTTATTAATAAGCCATCTACAAACAGCACTACCTATATCTCCTGTTGCACCAATTACAGCGACAGTTGCATTCTTAAGGTCTATCCCTATGCGAGGAGCATTTATTTCTAATTGTCTACAGATTACCCACGCGGTGTGAGTATTGCCTGTTGTAAATCTTTTCCAGTCCAATGATGTATTTCTAATCTGTTTATGCTCAAGAAGATTAAAATTCTCAAAAATAATAGAAGTAAACCCCCCCAAAGCTGTAATATTAATTCCTTTTTTTTGAGCTAGTTCCATAGCATTTAATACTTTTCTTCGTGCTGTTTTAAACCTTGAAAGCATTTCGGGAACAAAACAAGAATCTATATAAGAGCCTTCGATAGATATTCCAGTAGCACTCATAACTTCTACATTTTCAACAAGTTGAGGGGGAGCTGTGCACCAAACATCCAAATCACCATCAGCAATATGATCAAAGCCTAGTAATGAAGCCTTCCTTTTTGCATCTTCAAAACTAGTAGAGTGGCCTATTAACCCAAACATTGATAATTTATTAATTGTTTCTATGATATTGATATGAACAATAGCACAGTGCTAATAACTTAAAAAAAATAATTAATTTTTAAAAAGTCTAATTAAATATTGAAGATCATTAAACAATAGCTGCCATAGCCATTCTTGCAATTTCTCTATTGTCAAGGCCTATTTCAAGAAGTGTATCTTGATATGCGATCATAAATTCTTCCATTAATTCTTCTCTGTCCATAGCTAATACTGACGCATCTTCTGCAACTTCATCTAACATATTTTTGATCAAAGGAAGATTAACCTTATTAGCTTCCATCAACTCCTCTTTACAATTATCTAAATTTGCTTTAAGCCATTCTTGACCATAATTCAGATGAAGATATTCATCTTTAACAACTCCTTGAGTTATTTTTTTTGCGAAGGGATCAGCAACTCTTATATATACGTGATAAGCGGAAATAGCAAAAGCCTCAATTAAAATAGCTTGAATTAGAAGACAAGTTGTCAAATTTCCCTTTTCTAAAGCGACCTGAAAATTGCCATGTAATTTAGAAAAGAATTTCTTAGCAAAAACCATATCAGCTTCAACACCAAGATTTTTTCCGCAAGCGGTGAAACCTCTTTTGTGCTTAAGCTCCATTTTTGCCAATTTTGTTAACTCTTCTAACTCGTTAGGTATAAGTGTGGCAATTGATATGTAATTATCGTGAGCTTCTTGTTCACCTTCAATAACAATGGCATTAATTCTGCTATATGCATCCTTATAAGAGTCAGTAGTAAAGTCAGGTAAATTTACTAAATTCTCATCAGAGGATTTTTCAATAGTAGTGTTTTTATTAGATTCGAGTGTTTGCATGTCAATAATCTTTAGCTCATTATGCATGGATTTTACACAATTCTAGTGAGTTTATTTAAATTTCATGAAAATAGTTTAAATTGTTACACCACATTTATTCCCGTTTATTAACTTTTTAGTTTGGCCAATCTGATTCCATAAGATTCATAATCAGCTTATACCAATGATTAATTAGCAAGGTTTTCAAATTATTACCTAATTTTTCATTCGCATCTCTACTATCACCAATAACTCCAGATCTACTAAGGTCTTCTGTCAGCCAAGCTGTTGGCGCATATCCTTCTAGACTCCAACCTTCTGGGATTTGTCCTTCATAAACATCATTAGGACGTTCATTACCTACTAATTCAGGTTTTAAAGCCAGCATCAAACTTGTTTCAGCTAAAGATGCATGAAGCCCATTCTCAATCTCTTTTTTAGATAACAATTCACTTAATCCATCAACCCCACTCCACAGAAAGCAAGGGAAAATCGATAAGTTGGGAGCAAAACTTCTCAACTCCCTTGCCGCTGTATTTAAGAGCGAGATTTGACCTCCGTGAGCATTAATCAATATTAATCTTTTAAAACCCATAGCAGATAATTGAACTCCCACTTCCTTAATCATTGATGTTATTAGATTTGAGGAAAGAGAAATAGTTCCATCAAAACCCTTATGCTCTGGGGAAAAACCTATATATTGAGTAGGAAGTTTTTTTAAAGGAACATCATAAGGAAATAATTTCAAAACTTCACAAATTATTTCATCAACAAAAATACTATCTGTTGCTAAAGGTAAATGAGGTCCATGTTGTTCTACAGCTCCAAAGGGCCAAAGAACAGTTGATCTTTTATCTTTTGCAATATCTCCCACTTCAGGCCAAGATAAATATTCAAATTCACTTGGTATTGATTTAAAGTTCATTAATTTTAATTTTGATTACTAAGATTTAGAGTATGTTAATAATTAATTATTCTTATTTTACCTATGAAGGGAGTTAGTGATAATAATGCCCAAAATAATAAACAAATTAAGGGCAATAATGAAAACTTAAAGAAACCTCTTCAGGTTCTCCACATAAGCAAAAAGGAGTCTGCGAAAGAGAAGGATGAATTAGAGAATGAAAATAAAAACACCCCTAAAACAATTAAGACCGAAGTAAATACTACAAAACCTCAATTTATTCAAGACAAAAGAAAAGTAGAAATTAACAACAATAAAGAAAGCTTTAATAACGGAAGTAATTATTACGAAGACTTAAATAAACCCCTTAATTTTTTAGATGAGAGCAAAGAAATTCCATTAGAAAGAAAAGTTGATGAATTCGACTTTGATGAAAGTGCATTTCTTGAGGCCTTAAATGCGAATGAGCCAATAGGCACTGCAGGAGAGACAATTACAGGTAAAGTTATAGCTACAGAAAGTGATGGCCTTTATGTTGACATTGGAGGCAAAGCCCCTGGCTTTATGCCAAAAAAAGAATGTGGATTAGGAGTGATTACTAATTTTAAAGACAAATTTCCTAATGGTCTTGAAATGGAAGTTTTGGTTATCAAAGAACAAAATGCAGATGGGATGGTGACAGTAAGTGCTAGAGCATTAATTCTTAGACAAAGTTGGGAAAAAGTTTCAAATTCAGCAAAAAACGGTGAATTAATTGAAGTTTTAATTAATGGATTTAATAGGGGTGGACTTACTTGTGATGTTGATGGATTAAGAGGATTTATTCCAAGATCACAACTTGAAGAAGGGAAAGATCATCAATCTCTAGTGGGCAAAACTTTGAAAGTAGCTTTTCTAGAAGTCAATCCAGAATCCAGAAAATTAGTTCTTTCTGAAAAGAAGGCATCATTAGTCTCGAAATTTGCGAATCTAAAATTAGGGCAACTAATTGAAGGTGAAGTTTTAGCAATAAAACCATATGGATTTTTTGTTGATTTAGGGGGAGCAAGTGGACTTCTTCATCAATCTTCTCTAACAAAAGGATCGATTCGGTCTTTACGAGAAATTTTTGTTGAAGGAGAAACTATAAAGGCTCTAGTAACTGAAATTGATCTTGAGAAAGGTCGAATTGGTTTAAATACAGCACTTTTAGAAAACTCTGCAGGAGAATTAATTATTGATAAACAGACAGTAATGGCTGAAGCTTCTGATAGAGCACTAAAAACTAAAACCCTTTTCGATAAATAACTTAGAAAAAAAATGATCCTCAATACACAAAAAGATTCTAATCTTGAGCTAAAAATTTCAAATTGGGAACTGGACTTTTATTCTAGGCCAGTAATCGAAGAAAATGGAAAAAAAAGATGGGAATTAATCATCTCATCAAGCAAAACTTTCAAAACAGACGAAATATTTCTTTGGAATAAAATATGCCCCGCAAGTGAAGTGAATTCAATTTGGCTGACAAAAGCTTTAGCTGAAGCACTTAATGATGCGAAGCAAAAAGGTTGGGCCAAACCTAACAAAATTCGATTTTGGAGATCGTCAATGAAATCTATAATTAAGAAATCTATTGAAAGTATTGGAATTGAAACATTAGTGAGTAGAAGAACTTATGACTTGTTAGAAAGGATCGAATTTCTTGAGAAAGAAATTTACCCTAAGGAAAAAGGTTATGTAAAAGGTGTATTAGCTCCAACATTTACATCTAAAATCGAAAATGACGCTAAACCTCTACCAGAAGCGGTTAGGGGAGATGCATTAACAATCTCTGAAATAACTATAGGTGAATTAAAGTCATCCCAAAGCTGGCCTATTGAATTTGGAGATATTTTCCCAATTCAGGATTCATTAGATGAAAACATATCAGTTCCTGGACTAAGACTTTTCAGCAAAAATAGATCTTTGGCTCTTGCTGCTTGGTTTAGTAGCTTAGAACCGGTAAAATTAATAATTAAAAAGAACCAACTTATACTTGAAGCTTCAGAAGACGATAAATGGCTGGTAACAGAGTTGCCAGATCAAGATGCAAACAAATTAACTGAAAAGTTCGCAAATAACAAAATAAATGCTTTAGGTTATCAATTTATCTCTATACAATCGACACCCTACATTCAAAAATTTGCAGGGTTTTGGATCTTAAGAGATATGCAATTAATTTCATAAAATAAGGAGGAAAATTATTCAATATAACGAAATAAATTTCTCAAAAACAGAAATTTCTTTTAAGAACAAAAAATTTATATATTACTCATCCCCTATTCTCTATAAAAATAAATTTACGCATGGTTTTTTTACAAAATTAAACTCTGAAAAATCTCCACCAATAGTATTCAGGAAAAATTATCTAAATTGTGTTTTAAAGCAGATCCACAGTGATAAAATAGTTTTTGGATCAGGTACTCAAAAATGGAATCAAATTGAAGCTGATGGTATAGTTTCCGATAAATTAAATCAAAATTTGTGGATTTATACTGCTGATTGCATGCCAATTTTGTTCGCAGATAAAAGTAAAAGATTTGTTGCCGCTGTTCACTGTGGAAGGAAGGGTTTAGAAAAAAAAATAATAAACAATCTACTTAAAATATTTGATAAAATAGGAAGTTCAAGAGATGATCTACTTGTTGCCATAGGCCCATCAATATCAAAGAAAAATTATCTTGTTGATAAAAAAACCCTCAAGGAATTTGATAAAAGATTAAGAGATAACGGATTAACCCACTCCCCAAAGAATACTGAAAATATATTTAATATGAGGAATTTGGATATCGCTAAAAATCAAAACTTAATTCAGCTAGATCTCAGAAAATATGCTTACATGCAACTTGTAAATGAAAATATTCCCAATACAAATATTGAAATCTCCAATCTATGTACATATGAATTAAATAATGAATTTAATTCTTGGAGAAGAAGCAAAACAACATTAAGACAATGGAATTTTATATGTCCATAATTAGTATTTAATTTAAACAGTCTTGTTTTGTTAAATTTTTAGAAACTAATAAATCAGACATTTCTTTATTACCCTTAATGTTAAAAACTTTTGCTATGAGAGCATTTTCTTTGAGTCCAAAAGGTTTTATTTTCACCTTACTCCCTTTTGGAAATTCTTTCTTAAGAAGAGCAATTGCTTTTAGCTCATCATTATCATTTACATCTACACAAAATAATCTAATTGTAAGATTTCTATTTTGATCTCCTACTAAAACAATTTTAGAGCTATTGATTTGCAGGATTTCTGCGGAATGTGCTTTAAGTGGGTTTAGAAGAAACAGAAGAAAAATGATTAATAATTTTGAAATATTATTCAAGTGAGAATTTTTGAATTAGTTAAATTTTATATTTATTTTATAGTTAATTTCTACTACCTTCGCAAAATTAGTTTTCACTATTAACATATCCAACCATTTGTGCATTACTTTTCCCTGGAGGTACCATTGGGTAGCAATTTTCTGCTCTCCTCACAAGAATATTGATCAACGCAGGTCCATCAAAATTTAATGCAGATTTAAATTCATCTAATAACTGTTTCCTATCAGAAATTAAGTATCCCTTGAGACCAAATGATTCTGCTAGTTTTACAAAATCAGGTTCTCCACAACTCATATCAGAGGAAGAGTACCTTTCGTCATAGAAGCTTTCTTGCCATTGCCTTACCATTCCCTGCCAACGATTATTTATAATAACCAATTTTATATTTAAACCATACTGAGATAAAGTGCCTAATTCTTGTATGTTCATCAAGACGCTAGCATCTCCTGCTATGCAAATTACATCCGAATTAGGCAAGGCTGCCTTAACCCCAATTGCTGCAGGCAATCCAAAACCCATAGTACCTAAACCTGCGCTACTGATCCATTTCCTTGGAGCATTTCTGAGATACTGAGCAGCCCACATTTGATGTTGACCTACATCTGTAGTTATATAAGCTTCTGGAGAACAATCCCTAACTTTTAAGAGAACTTCCTGAGGGTAAATTTCACCTTCAGCTGGAGGCATAAATAAAGGGTGCTTATTTTTCCAGTAATTAATTTTTTCTAACCAATTCTTTTTATCTAAAGAAGTTTTATTATTTGAAAAATTTTCATTAACTTTACGAACAGCTTTAGCTACATCAGAAACGATTGCTACATCTACTCGTCTATTTTTATTGACTTCTGCGGGATCAATATCTATATGAATTACCTTAGCAGTGGGGGCAAAGGTATCAAGTTTCCCAGTAACCCTATCATCGAATCTAGCCCCAATAGCTATTAAAAGATCGCATTCTGTAACTGCAAAGTTTGCATATGCAGTTCCATGCATTCCTAACATCCCAACAGACAAATTATGTTTTTCATCAAAAGCACCTTTACCCATCAAAGTAGTCGTCACAGGGATTTGATAATTATTAGCTAAAATTGCAATTTCTTCATGAGCACCTGAAGAGATAGCGCCACCGCCAACATAAAGTAATGGTCTTTCAGACTCTTCTATTAATTCAATTGTTTTTTTAATATCGCAATCATTTATTTCTCCATTCCTTTTAAATCCTTTAGGAATAATCTCTCCAGGTAAAATCCTTTCATAATTAAAGAATTCTTGGCCTACATCTTTTGGTATATCTATTAAAACAGGACCGGGTCTTCCAGAAGACGCTATGAAAAAAGCTTCTGAGACTACCTTTGATATGTCTGAAGGATCTCTAATTACCCATGAATGTTTAACTATTGGAAGAGTTATACCAAAAATATCAGTCTCTTGAAAAGCATCTGTACCAATAGCAGGTCTTGGGACTTGGCCTGTAACTACTACCATAGGGACCGAATCCATTTGTGCAGTGGCAATTCCTGTTACTAAATTAGTTGCTCCAGGGCCTGAAGTTCCAAAGCATACTCCTACTTCCCCAGTAGATCTAGCATATCCATCCGCCGCATGAGAACCACCTTGTTCATGCCTAACCATATAATGTTTTAACCATCCATCTTGTTCCGCCTTATGTACAGCATCATAAATTGGGAGTATAGCTCCACCAGGATATCCAAATATTACCTTCACACCATGTATTTTTAGCGAATCCATTAGTGCATCAGCACCAGTAATCCATAAAGGATGTTTATTTTCTGAATCACCTTTTGACAAAGGTCTCGAAGTAAGAGTCACTAAAGAAATTCAATATATATATATATATTAAATACTAAACTTAATTAAATAGTTTTGGCCAATTTAGAAATGTAATGTCAGAAATTTATTCATATTAAATTTAAACTAATTAAGAAACTAAGCTATTTATAAGATTCCTAATCTATGTAAAGGACCAGCACCTGAGATAAGTTCAATAAAAAGTACTAAAAATACAATCATTGCAACCCTACCATTCCATACTTCGGAACTATTATTCCACCCCCATTGCCATTTTTCCTGGGGATAAAGTTTTACTTTCTCAGGTAATTGCGAAGCCTCTTCTATATTTACAATAGGTCCTTCAAGACAGGAAATAACTAAATCACTGAGTCCCTCAATAAAAGTGTGGTGAGTATTTAAAGCTTTCACCCTCCTGAAATTTTTAATACCTGCTTTTTCCGCAAGTTCTTTATATTCAATGTCAATTTCTTGCAAAGTTTCAATATGTTCACCAACGAAACTTATAGGAACCACAATTAAATCATTAACCTTTGATCTCCCGAGATCTTTCAAAACATCTTCTGTATAAGGTTTCAACCATTCGACTGGACCAACTCTGCTTTGATAGGAAAGTGTATAAGGATTACTATGGCCTAAATATTTCTCAAGTTCATTGATTATTAATAAAGAACAATCTTCAATTTGATTTTTATAAGGATCTCCAGCTTCCTCGACGTAGCTCTTAGGAACTCCATGAGCAGTAAAAAATATATGAGCATTTGTAGGTGATTCACAAAGAGAGATTTGTTCAGAAATCAATTCAACCATAGACTTTAAATATCCTGGTTGACTAAACCAACTTCTTATACATCTCAATGGGATTTCTTTAAAGTCATTATCACAGTCGCGCAATTTTTTTAATTCTCTGAAGCTAGATCCACTTGTACTTATTGAAAAATGTGGATACAAAGGTAACACAACAATTTGTTCTATCCCCTCTGCTTTCATATCAGCGATAGCTGATTCTGTAAAAGGATGCCAATATCTCATAGCAATGTATGTAGTAGCATTTAACCCCCTTTCTCTTAACTTACTTTGTAATTCTCTAGCTTGTTTTTCAGTTATCCTTCGAATGGGAGATCCACCACCTATAGCAAGATAAGCCTGCTGGGAACTAGTACTCCTAAGTGTACTTATTAACCATGCTAAAGGCTTCTGAAAGATAGGGAAAGGTGTCCTAATTATTTCAGGATCGGAAAAAAGATTATATAAAAATGGGCCAACATCGGTAATGCGTTCAGGCCCCCCTAAATTCATTAGTAGGATGCCTATCTTTTCCATTTAAATTTGATGGAGATTGAAAAAAAACATTAAAAACGTCATTATATGGTCAATTATATAAGTAAATGAACGTAATTCAGGAAATTAATAATGTCAATGATAAATTTGCTACTCAAGGAAGCAAGCTTAGAATTGAGAAAAGGGGTGAAACACTTAATATTAGAGGTTCTCTCCCTACAAAAGAAGATAAAAATAATTTCAAAGTTCAAAGAATATCTCTCGGTCTTAAGGCTGATATTTCTGGATTAAAAGCTGCTGAAAAGAAATTACAATTACTAAACTTACAACTTGAGTTAAATCAATTTGAATGGATCAACTGGGCTAGTAACTATAACAAAAAAGGAATTCAAAATTATTGTGAATTTTCAACAAAAATAAATCAATTTGAGAAATTCTTCTTTAAGGAAAATAAGAATGAATATTTAACAAGCACCAGAAAAACTACTTGGAGAAGTTCTTATAAGCCCTATCTAAAAAGAATGCTAAATATTTATGATACTTCCAATAATACAGAGCTAAGAAATGTTTTTTTAAAGACACTTGAAACTTATAAGGAAGGTAGCAGAAGTAGGAAACAATGCGCCACTTCATTAGGTGTTTTGGCAAAGTTTTTAGAGATTAAACTTCCTGAAGATTGGAAGTTAAATGCTAAAGGATATGGTTTAAGAAAAGCCAGCTTTAGAGATCTACCAACTGATGAGATGATTGAAAAACTATGGGTGAAAATTCCCAACAAATCATGGAAATTTGTTTTTGGTCTTATGGCTACATATGGATTAAGAAATCATGAAGTCTTTTTTTCTGATTTGAGCTCTTTAACAAACTCTGGGGACAAAATTATTAGAGTTTTACCGTCAACCAAAACGGGAGAACATCAAGTCTGGCCATTCAATCCAGAATGGGTAGAAAAGTTTGAATTATTTAAACTAGGAAATAATCCAGAACTTCTACCTAATATTAATACTGACCTAAAAATTACAACTTTACAGAATATTGGCAAAAAAATTACAAGCCAGTTTAAACGTTACTCTTTACAAATAAAACCTTACGATCTTCGTCATGCCTGGGCAGTGAGGACAATTTTTTATGATTTACCAGATACTGTTGCAGCCAGAATGATGGGACATTCTGTTAGCCTACATACTCAAACTTATCATCACTGGATTACCAAAAGAGATCAACAACAAGCAGTTAATAATGCTCTTTCAAAAATTAAGAATAGATAAATATATAAAGAATTATAATTGTTATAAAGAGCTAATAATCCATGCCAGAAGAACAATTATCTTCAGAAAACATCTCAAACCTTGATCATCAAGCCAAACAGCTTGGGATTGGGGGTATGTCATCACCTGAGAAGGATGAAAGTTTGTATAAACAAAGAATGCAGAAAAGAAAAGATATTCAATTAAAGAGGCTAAAAATAAGAAAAGAAAAAAAAGGATTATTAATTGTTTTTACTGGCAATGGCAAAGGGAAAACAACTGCCTCTTTAGGAATGGCGTTAAGAACTATAGGACATGGTCAAAAAGTAGCTATTATTCAATTTATTAAAGGAGGTTGGAATACGGGAGAAGAAAAAGCTCTCAGAAATTTATCTTCAAATATATCTTGGCATGCATTGGGTGAAGGGTTTACTTGGGAAACACAAAATAGAATTAAGGATGAAAAATTAGTTAAAGAAGCATGGCATCTTGCTAAAAAATATATAAAGGATGAATCTTATAAACTTATAATTCTTGATGAAATCAATATAGCCACAAAACTTGGATATCTCACTTCTGAAGAAATAATTACATTTATAAAAAGCTTAAACAAAAGAAAAAATCATATAGTTTTAACTGGAAGAGGAGCATCAGAGTCAATTATTAATTATGCGGATCTAGTAACAGAAATGAAGCTTATTAAGCATCCTTTTAAAGAGCAAGGGATAAAAGCTCAAAAGTGCATTGAGTTTTAGTAAAATAAATTTTTTTTATTTAGTCTAGGTAGATAGAGAAATGTTTAAAGACGAAAGCAATATCTGAATAAATAATAAATTCTTTATGTTTACTTGCTAAGGTCTTAAAAGTATGATTATTGAATGACTTACAAAAGAGTTCTTTTAAAGCTTAGTGGCGAAGCACTAATGGGTGAAAAACCTTATGGAATAGACCCCGCTATAGTTCAATCAATTGCTGAAGACGTTTCAGATGTAGTATCAAATAATGTTCAACTTGCAATAGTTGTTGGTGGGGGAAACATCTTTAGGGGACTTAAAGGGTCTGCTGATGGTATGGACAGAGCTACAGCAGATTATGTTGGAATGTTAGCAACAGTAATGAACGCAATTTCACTTCAAGATGGACTAGAAAGAGTTGGGGTAGCAACCAGAGTCCAAACTGCTATTGAAATGCAAGAAATTGCCGAACCGTATATTAGAAGAAGAGCAATGAGACATCTAGAAAAGGGGAGAGTAGTAGTTTTTGGGGGTGGATGTGGAAATCCATTTTTTACCACTGACACAACTGCTGCTTTAAGAGCAGCCGAGATAAACGCTGAAGTTGTTATGAAGGCTACTAAAGTTGATGGGGTTTATGATTGTGATCCGAACAAATTTCAAGAAGCAAAAAAATATTCTTCTCTTAGTTATCAACAAGTACTTAGTGATGAGATAGCAGTAATGGATAGTACTGCTATTGCTCTTTGCAAAGATAACAATATTCCAATAATGGTTTTTGATATCTTTAAAAAAGGGAATATCTCCAAAGCAGTTGCAGGGAAGCCTATAGGTTCTTTAATAAGTTAAAGCTTATTTAAATTATTTTCTAAATTATGAAGGAACAAGAAATTGAATCAAGTATGAATAAAAGTATTGAAGCTACTCAAAGGAACTTTAATACTATAAGAACTGGGAGGGCTAATGCATCATTGCTAGACAGAATCAGTGTTGAGTATTATGGTTCAGAAACTCCAATAAAGTCACTTGCCACAATTGCGACTGTTGATTCACAAACAATTTCAATCCAACCATTCGATCTCTCATGCTTACCCGCAATAGAAAAAGCTATATCAATGAGTGATTTGGGGATTACTCCTAATAATGATGGGAAAATCATAAGAATTAATGTCCCCCCGCTAACTGAGGAAAGGAGAAAGGAATTTTGTAAGTTAGCCTCCAAATATGCAGAGGAAGGGAAAGTAGCTTTAAGAAATATAAGAAGAGATGCTGTGGATAAAGAAAAAAAAGACGAAAAGGATGGCCTAATTTCTATAGACGAATCAAGGGATAATCAATCAGAAATACAAAAAATTACTGACAAATTTATTGCTTTAATAGAAAAAAAATTATCTGAGAAGGAAAAAGAAATTATAAAAGTTTGAAGGAGTTCGACATAATAATTATTGGAGGAGGATTATCAGGATCCTCTACCGCTCTATACCTATCAAAAAAAGGGTATTCAGTTTTAATAATTGAAAAAGAAACAGTTCAGAATATTAAACCATGTGCAGGAGGGATGGCATCCTCAATGAAGAAATTTATCCCTTTGGATATTGAAAAAGTTATAGAAAACAAGATTCGAAATGTTGAATTCACATGGAAGGCATCTGATCATGTCATCGCTGATCTTTCTGGGGAATCACCTTTTTGGATAATTAAAAGAGAAAAATTAGATTTATTGTTACTCGATGAAGCGGTGAAATATGGCACTGAGATACTTAGGCCAGCAAAAGTAGAAACAATATCTAAAGAGAACGAAAAATGGACAATAAATATCAGGAATAAATGTAAATATAGATCCGAATTCCTTGTGATCGCGGACGGTTCACAATCACATTGGGCTGGTTATTTTAACTTAGGTCCAAAACAACCAAAATTCGCTAATACTATTGCATTAAGATTAAAAGGTTTGGGTAATATTCCTAAAAATTCAGTTAGGTTCGAGTTTGGATTTGTAAAAAACGGATTTGCTTGGGGATTCCCATTAAAAGAAAGCGTAAATATTGGATTAGGTACTTTTATAAATAATAGTCTTTTAGATAATGAAGAGATAAATAATAAAATCATAAAAAGCTTTGGGTTTGAAGATTTATCTTTTAAAGTGATTAAAAAAAAACTAAGAATATGGAATGGTTTCCACAAACTAAATGGGGATAAGGTACTAGCGGTTGGAGATGCAGCCTCTCTTTGCGATCCATTTTTAGCTGAAGGAATAAGACCAGCCTTAATTAGTAGTTTTTATGCGGCAGAAAGCATAGATCAATATCTATCGCAAAGAATAGATAATTTAAATAATTATTCAAAAACAATCAATAATGAATGGGGGAAATCGATGGTCTGGGGAAGAAGAATTGCACAAGTATTTTATAGATTTCCTAAAACTGGTTATCAATTAGGTGTTAAACGAAAAACAGCTCCTAAACGTATTGCCCAAATATTATCAGGTGAAATGAGTTATGAAGACATCGCGAAAAGAGTAATAAAGAGACTGTTAACAAGAAGCTAAAGTTAATTTTAATAATTTAATTAGAAATTATATTTAATTTGCAGAAATTAATTTTTGAGTATTAATTTCTGAGAATCTTTTTAGTATCAAATCTTCTAATTCTTCTATCGCTTTGCTAAATCCTGTTATTCCCTCACTAAGTTTTTCACTTGCCATTTGATCTTCTAACATTTTCAATCTAAAGTCTTTTTCCTCAAAGTTATAATCTATAAAATTATTTAGTTGAATATTTTCGTCTAATTTCTTAATTAATTCTCCTTGTTCTTTATTTAGTTCATCTAGTAACTTTGGAGAGATAGTTAACAGATCACAACCTGCTAATTCTTTTATCTCATCAACATTTCTAAAACTAGCTCCCATCACTTCAGTCTTAAATCCCTTTTCTTTGAAATAATTATAGATTTTAGTAACTGAAATTACCCCAGGATCTTCAGATCCTGGAAAATTAGCTTTACCAGTTTTTGCTCTATGCCAATCTAAGATTCGACCAACGAAAGGAGAAATTAAGGTGATCCCTGCATTCGCACAAGCTACAGCTTGGCAGAAGTTGAAGAGTAAAGTTAAGTTGCATTTAATACCCTCTTTTTCCAAAATTTCGGCCGCTTTTATTCCCTCCCAGGTTGAAGCAATCTTAATTAATATTCTTTCCTTATCTATCCCAAAATCCTTGTAGAGATTTATTAATTTCCTCGCTTTTCTTACTGTAGCCTCAGTATCAAAACTAAGTCTTGCATCAACCTCTGTAGATACTCTTCCCGAAATAATTTTCAATATTTCTTTTCCAAAAAATACCGAAACCTGATCAACAGCTTCTTGAATTAATTCAGTATCAGAAAAACCATCTGGCAATGATTCTTTTGAACTTTCCAAAGCTTGGTCTATTAATTTTATATAATCCGGATTCTTGGCCGCGGCTAATATTAGTGATGGATTAGTGGTAGCATCCCTTGGTTTAAAATTTTTAATAGAATCTAAATCTCCAGTATCGGCAACCACAACAGTCATCAAGGATAATTGTTCTAAAATTGATTTCATATTTAGATAATCATATATATTTATAAGCTAGCTTTAATTCCTAATGAAATCATCAAAATACGAACTAAATTATTTATAAATTGGAAAAATTTTAGGGTTTTTTAACAATTCTCTTATTCTCTTTCATCTTTGGTGGTATTTTTTCAATCACAATTAAGCTTTCAATAATTTCTTTAGCTACTGGCACTGCGACTGTTGAACCATAGGCATATGATTTAGATGGCTCATCAATAACTACTAGAACAACATACTTTGGATTATTAACTGGCAAGGTTGCTACAAAACTACAAACTTTTTTATTGGTATATTTTCCATTTTTTGCTTTTTGTGAAGTGCCTGTTTTCCCCGCGATTCTATATCCATTAATTCTTACCCCAGCTCCACTGCCATTTTCAACAACACTCTCCATCCATTCAAGAACAATTCGTGAAACTTCAGTAGAAAAGAATTGTTTTTGTGAATATTGTTTTTGTGAGTCTTTAAAATTTAAGGTTACATGAGGGGTTACTTCAAAACCACCGTTAGCTAAAGCAGCATGAATTTGGACCAACTTCATTGGTGAGATTGAAAATCCTTTACCAAAAGATGCAACTGCTGGCTCAATTGATTGATTTACAAAAAACTCTTTTCTTTTTAGATGGCCTGCAGTGGATTCAAATGAGTCAGTCTCTAATTTTTTATTTATGCCTAATTTTTCCAACCTATTCCAAAAAATTAAAGGATCTAATTTTTGCATTATTTTTACCATCCCAACATTACTTGAAACTTGCAAAACTTCTGGATAATTAATATATCCATTACCTTTTTTATCCCAATTGGAGAGTGTCCAACCTCCAACATTAACCTTACCAATATCTTCTACTAAGCCATCTTTTTGGATTACTTTTTCTTCTAATGCTAAAGCCAAATTTATAGGTTTAAAAGTTGAACCAGGCTCAAATAAATCTTGCGAATACCACCCCTTGAACAATTCAGGATTATACTGCCAGAATTTATTTGGATCATAAGAAGGGACCGATGCTAAGGATAGAATCTCGCCATTTGTTACATCCATAACTATTGCAAAGCCCTTCTTTGCTTTCCAATTCATTACCTGCTTAGATAAAGCTTCAAATGAAGCTTTCTGTAATTTTGAATCTATCGTTAAACCTAAACTCTTGTAATCAGAAATAAAATCTCTTGGCCCAGAATTATCTGGAAGGGGAGTTCCATCTCCCCCTCTTTTTATTAAGTTACTTTTATTTAAAACTTTAATTTGACGATCCAAATGTAGTTCTAAGCCTGCTGAACCTTTGTTCTCGTCATTAACAAAACCAACCACATTAGAGTAAAGTTTTCCTTGAGGATAATATCTTTGAGAATATTTAAATAAATCAAGGCCACTTATTTGTAGCTTTCTAATCTTATTTGCTTTGTCTTCAGTAATTTGATTGGAAAGTTCGAAACCAATACTATTATTATTAAATTTTGCCAATAGAAGTTCATCTTTAAGACCCAGAATAGGTGATAATTTCTTAACGACTTCTTCAACTCTTCGAACTTTATTAATGGAATCGCCTGGAAAGTGAAAATATTTGGGATGAGCCCATAATTTATATAATGATTTATCATAAGCAATCAATCGATTATTCCTATCAACTATTGATCTTCTTGTTTTCAAAGAAATAGTTCTAGAAGATTGTATTGACCTTGCTTTTTTTTTTAAATCCGAAGCACTAAAAACTTGCAAGTTAACTAGTCTGCCAAACAAAGTAAATATTATGATCAATAAGAAAATATAAGTTAATTTAAATCTCTTATCTTCAAGAGGTAAAAGATGAACAATTTTTTTACGTTTTTTCATTAATATCCAATTTGATATCTACTATCTTTTAATCCATCAACGATATTTTTTATTTCTTTTTTAAAATAATTTTCTTTCTTTGCTTCAATCTTATCTATATAAATTAAATCTTTAGGAGTTGTTTTTTTAAAAGTCTTAAGAGAATCAAGTTCACTAATATAAAACTCTTCGGTTTTGGAAATATAATCGATCAGATTATTATTATTAGCTTTAGTTTTAGATAAAATCTTATAAGTGTTAGACCATTCCCGTTGGCTATTAAAAGATAGAAAAAATAATATGAAAATTAATATTAATAAAGATATGTTAATGGTATTAAATATTTTATGAATTAATTTTAATGATGATATTTTATTTGAAATTATTTTACTTTCGTATGAACTTTTTTTTTTAAAAAATATTCATTCCCAAAAGTTTTCATATGTTATTTATATTTTAAATTATAAAAAGTATTATGAATTAAATAAACACAAATTAGATTGATACGCAAGTAAAAAAATTAAATTCTTTATGTTCTTAATAATAACAAATTCAAGAAAGTCAATCCGTTCCATAAAGAATGCATAATAACTGAAGCGAGCAAACTTCCCGAAACAATTCTCGTAATACCTAGTCCTATTCCTAAAACTAATAATGGCGGCATTTCACTGATACTTAAATGTGCCAAAGCAAAAATAAATGCAGAAACTGAAATGCCTAAAATTATTCCAAAATCTCTTGATAAAATTGGCAGTAAAATTCCACGAAATATAATCTCTTCAAATAAAGGTGCTAAAAGTGTGGTCGTCAAGAATAAAAGAGTTAATGCAAAGTAATTATCGGTATTAAGCACAATTTCTAGCAATGGATTACTACCATTTTGATTATCAATTAAAATATTCATAATTAATGAGACCAATAAAACAAAAGGTATGACCATTAACCAGCCTTTAAAACCCTGAATTAATGCATCTTTAATTGGCAAGCCATTGAACTGAAAATAATCTTTTTTAAGAAAGAATTCCCCATTTAAAGATTTGATTTGATAGTAAACAATTAATAATGGCGGGATAGCCATAAACAGATATCCAAAAAATATTTTTAATGCTTGAGACAACTCAATTGAGAAATCTTTAGAAAAAAATTCAACTAAACCAATTGAAAATAAAGGAGAAACGACTTCTCCTAAAACAACAAATCCTCCTGCGATTAATAAAACCATATCTATTAAATCCAAATCTAAGGGTTTAAATTCTTTCCAAACAATTTTCCTCAAAGAGATAGAAGCCCATAATGTTTTTAAAACGAGAATCGAACCAAGAAATATAGTAAATAATGGAATTAACCTAATAGCTAATATTTTTAAAAACATTCTTTGAGAAAGTGATTTTGTTATCAATGAACTTGAATCAAAGTCAAATTTTATGCTTATTAAATGATATAAAAATCTATCTTCTTTAAATAAATCAAATTGGTCATAATTAGGTTTATATGAATTATCATTAGATTTCCTCTCTAAATCATCAAATAATAATTTATAGTTTTTATTTTTAAATTGATAAGAAAAGTTTTGATCGATTTCAAAATTGTGCAGGTCTGAAGAAATTATCCAAATTAATTTATTTCTTTCTGTTAGTTCATCAAAAGAGACACTAGAAAGAGAATTATTGATTTCTTCAACTGGATCATTTGCACTAACATATTTTTTAAGATTTGTTGGCAATGATTGGAGAGCTAATTCTGCAATTTCCTGCTCTTTTTGACTAATATCGAAAGAGACAGATGGTCTGTTCAAGCTATCTTGTAAACCTTGTTGCCATACAAAAAAAGTAAAAAGTAAAGAAATAAAAGATAAAAAAAGTTTTTTCCTAGAAATATTTTTAATCATAATTATTGAGTAAAAGGTATAAATTTAAAAAAAGCTATCATTGAAATTACTAATAATCATATATCTATTTTTATCACGCCATGAGATGATTAAAATACCATCATTTTCAAATTTATATAATGGGCATCAGATTAGTTTTAGTTAGACATGGACTAAGCAGTTTTAATGCAAAAGGTTTAATTCAGGGAAGAACTGATGATTCAGTTTTAACCGATATAGGTTACGAAGAAGCTTTTAAAGCAGGTAAAGCATTATCAAAAATAAATTTCCATAGAATCTATTCATCTCCTCTTGTAAGAGCATCAGAGACTGCGAATACAATTAAAAAACACTTTAATAAAGAACACAATGTTATTTATGACAAAAATTTATTGGAAGTAGATCTTAGTTCGTGGTCTGGTCTGACAATTAATGATGTAAAAAACAAATATCCTAAAATTTATACTGTCTGGAAAAATGATCCAGAGAACTTAACTTTAAAAAGAAGTGATAATAAAAATTATCAACCAATTCAGGAGTTGTTTGACCAAGCAAATAATTTTTTAAAAGATATTTTTGAAAATTATTTAGGCAAAGGTGATGTAAATATTTTAATCATAGGTCATAATGCTATTCTGAGGTGTTTAATTCTCTCATTAATTGGTAAACCTAAGAAAGGTTTTAGAAAAATAAGATTAGAAAATGCCTCTTTCTCAATTCTCAATATTTCTAAAGAAAATAATAATTCTTTAAGAACTCAAATTGAATGTTTGAATCAAACTTCTCATCTAAATCAAAAAATTCCTAGTAAAATTGGAGATTCCAGAATATTTCTAATAAGACATGGTGAAACAAACTGGAACAAAGAAGGAAGATTTCAAGGCCAAATTGATATTCCTTTAAATAACAATGGTAAAGATCAAGCTAGGAAGACTTGCGAATATTTAAAAGATATTAATTTTAATAAGGCTTTTTCAAGCTCGATGAATAGACCTTATGAAACAGCACAAATTATTCTTCAAAACAAAAAAGAGTTAAAAATAATAAAGATAGAATCACTTGCAGAAATAAGCCATGGATTATGGGAAGGTAAATTAGAAGTAGAAATTAATAAAGAGTGGCCAAATTTACTAAAGAATTGGCATGATAAGCCTGCAGAGGTGATAATGCCCGAAGGTGAATCTATTAAAGAGGTGTCGGAAAGATCGGTAAAAGCTTTTGAAAAGATTTGTTTATCTCAAAAAGATAATGATTTAACCCTTCTAGTCGCTCACGATGCAGTAAATAAAACTCTTATTTGTAATATATTAAGCATTGATTTTTCAAATATCTGGATGATAAAACAAGGTAATGGTGGGATAACTGTTATTGACATATTTGATGATCCTAATAAAGACCACGTAATAAGTGCTCTAAACATTACGACACATCTTGGAGGAATATTAGATTCAACTGCTTCTGGAGCACTTTAACAATTTAAAATGAGGAAAACCTTTTTTAAAAAAATTCAAATTCTTCTAAAGGCCAAAATCTTAAGTAAGCCTTCCCAATAATCTCATTTTTATGGAGAAATTTACTTCCAGGCCAATATCTTCCGTCCCAACTATTTGCTCTGTTATCTCCTAAGACCAAAAAATGATCCTTCGGAACTCTTAGGTTTTTAAATTCTCCACAGCTATTTAAAAATGATTCATAGCACTTAAAAGTGACATAGGGTTCAGAAATGATTTTATTATTTATAAATACCTCTCCTCTACTATTTACACTAACTATCTCTCCTGGTAGAGCAACTACTCTTTTAATATATGCATCACAAGCCTGATCTCTTAAACCAGGAATAAATGCAATTGGAGGGAAACTCATAAAGAAACAATATCTTTTTTTTGGTAATGGTTTAGATCTCAACAATATTAATTGTTCATCAAATGAAAAAGGAGATTTAAATACAACAATATCTCCTCTTTTTGGTAAAGAATTTTTTATTGAAAATTTCTCAATGATTAATCTATCTTTTATTTGTAATTCTGGGAGCATTGAACCAGAAGGAATATATCGAGGTTCTGCTAAAAATGATCTACACGAAGAGACAAAAAAAACCAAAAAAATTAAAGGGCCCCATTCTAAAAATATATTTTTAATTGAGGTTTTCATAAAGTTTCTTTAGACTATAAAATTAGATTCTATGCAAGGTGATGGGTATATTCATTCTCATTAAATCCAAGTATTATTTTTTTTTCTTCGTAGACTAAAAATGGTCTTTTTATTAATTTGCCATCACTTAAGAGAAGTTTAATAATTTCTTGATTTGATGAATATTGAATATCAAAATCAATTGACTTAAAATTCTTACCTCTTGTATTAAAAATCTTCCTTTTTTCTAAGGAATACTCTTTTAAAGCCAAATCTAAATATTTAGCTGATGGAGTTTCTTTAATTATATCTTTTAATTGATATTCAAAACCTTTTTGATCAAGCCACTTTGATGCTTTCCTACAAGTTGAGCATTTTGGATAACTATAAAAAATTATTTTTTTCAATTTATTTTACTATTGTTGATTTCTTAAGCACTTTAAACATTTTCTTTTTGGAAGGTGAGCATTTTTTTAATATATCTTCAACCACTTCATAATCTCTCCAACCATCAATTTGAACTGTCCTACCATCAAGACCTTTACTTGTTCTAAAAAATTCTGCAACATCTTCTAACTGATTCGGTGCAATTTGATTAATACTTATTATATTCGACTGCCTAGGATTAGCCACTGGTACGCATAAAAGTTTTCCATCATATGCTCCACAGTCATACATATCTAAAACCCCAATAGGTCTTGCTTTTATTAAACAGCCAGCAAATGTTGGCTCATCCATTATCACCATCGCATCTAGAGGAGCCCCATCATCAGCAAGAGTGTTTGGTATGAAACCATAATCAAAAGGATACCTTACTGAAGAATGCAGTACTCTATCAAGTGCCATTATTCCTGCATCAGAACAATATTCATATTTATTCCTGCTACCTGCAGGTATTTCTACAACTAAATTAACTATTCCCTTCATTGGAGATGGAGGTAACAAGCTAAGATCCATCTTTTTTAATTGAATGATTTAAAATTATGTCATTTACTGGAGACAAAGGTCTTCCAAGTAAAACACTGATTGTAGGTACTAAAATTGTGAGAAAAGCAAAACTAATACCTATAAATGTGATTAATAAACTCCTTATACTTAAGGGGTCATCATCATCTCTTTCAAAATCACTTGAAACATCATTAAGAGAATAATCATCACTTAATTTACTTTTTACAAAGTACTTTGATGTTGTGTTTCTCAAGAGCTCTTGTTAAAAGTTTAGTTTTTTAACTGGACAAGAATATTTTACAATCTATATGTCAATAAATCAAAACATTTTTTTTGGTTAAGTTATTTAATTATTCTTTTCTAATAAAGATCTAATAGTTTTTAATTCCTCAAGAATTTGTATAAGGATATTTTGAGCCGCAGAAGATGGAGAATTAAAGACTTCTACGGTTACTTCTTTAATTCTTAATATATCTTTTGCAAATCTTGCTATTTCGTTAGGATGAAATTGTAATGGATCTTTTTGATCAGTTCTATATTCGGGATTTAATTTTCTTGGATTAAAACTTGGATTTAGATTTCTTACATCAGTATTTGTGTATCTATAAACAGAAGCTCTTGATCTATTTAGGAATTTTTGAACTTCATCAATACCCACTAATTCTTCTGAGCTAGAAATATTAGAATCTATATTTTCCATAACTTTAAGAAAATGCTGTCAAAAAATTAAATTAACTAAAAGTTAAAACTTCTTTACTGCAGAAGCTAGCAGAAAGAATATATATAGACTAGCTGCGTTGAGGGAGTCAAGACACATTAAATTATTTTTACTTCTTAATTGATAATATTAGATATCTATCAAGATTTTTTGTATGCGCGTCACTACCTCATTTCCTCTGGGGACACTTCGTGACACACCTTCTGAAGCAGAAATTATTTCGCATCAATTACTTTTAAAAGGTGGTTATATTCGCAGAGTGAACAGTGGGATTTATGCTTACATGCCAATAATGTTTAGAGTTATTGAAAAAATATCGTCAATAATTGATAAAGAACTTATTTCTATTGGTTGTACCAAACTTCTTTTACCTCAGCTTCATCCAGCAGATTTATGGAGAAAAAGTGAAAGGTGGGAGGGTTATACAGAAGGCGAGGGGATAATGTTTAATCTTAAGGATAGGCAAGGAAAAGAATTTGGTTTAGCTCCGACTCATGAAGAAGTAATAACATGCATTGCTTCGGAAATTATCAATTCATATAAGCAATTGCCCCAATGTTATTACCAAATTCAAACAAAATTTAGGGATGAAATAAGACCAAGGTTTGGATTAATGAGAAGTAGAGAATTTATTATGAAAGATGGTTATTCTTTCCATTCTTCAAAAAAGGATTTGGCATCATTTTATGAAAAGATGGGGAATGCTTATGGAAATATCTTTCAAAATTGCGGACTTCAAACAGTTGGGGTTGAAGCAGACAGTGGAGCAATTGGAGGAGCATCTTCTAAAGAATTTATGGTTACTGCGAATGCTGGAGAAGATACTATTTTATTTACTGAAAGTGGTTCTTATGCTGCCAATCTAGAAAAAGCTTTTTCTATTCCTTCTCAAGCAATTCCATTAAAAAAATACTCGTCCGAGTGGTTAGATACCCCGAACCAAAAAACAATCGAGGATATCTGTAAAAAAAACAATTTAGATCCAAGCCAAATTGTTAAAGTCGTTATATTTATTGGGAAATTTGAAGATAAAACTGAATTGCCAATTATTGCTTGTATTAGAGGTGATCAGCATATAAATGAAGTCAAACTCTTTAACTTACTTAATAAAAAATATGCTACAAATCTAATCAAGCTAAACATAGTTGAAGATAATACAATTATTAAAAAAAATCTGGTTAATTTGCCATTAGGTTTTATTGGACCTGATATAGATAATAAAACCATAAAAATTGATTCTAATTGGGATAAAAGTTGGATCAAAATTGCAGATGAATCTGCAAGTAATCTTTCAACTTTCATAAGTGGAGGTAATAAAGTAAATACACATAAAGTATTTCGTGAATTTTCATTTACTGAAAAAGATTACCTAATTGCAGATATAAGAAATGCTAAGAAAGGAGACAGAATTAATATTAATAGCGATGAAAAATTACAAGAGAAAAAAGGTATTGAGATTGGACATATTTTCCAATTAGGTCAAAAATATAGTGAAAAATTAAATGCAAATTTTTCAGATAAAGATGGACAATTAAAAAATCTATGGATGGGATGTTATGGAATTGGAGTTACTAGAATCGCTCAAGCTGCTATTGAACAGAATCATGATGAGCATGGTATTTGTTGGCCAATTCAGATTTCTCCTTTCCAAATAATAATTATTCCAATAAATTTTAAAGACCCCATTCAAAGAAAACTTACTGAGGAAATTTATGAAGATTTAATGAATAATAAAATAGATGTGCTTCTTGATGATAGGGATGATAGGGCTGGAGTAAAATTTAAAGATGCAGACTTAATTGGAATACCTTTTCAAATAATTATTGGTCGAGATTCGATTAATAAAGAAGTAGAATTTTCGTGCAGAGCACAAAAAACTAAAATTAAACTTAAAGCCAATAAATTATTGGAAACATTTATTTCTGAATCAAAAGTAATGTACAATAAAAACTCTTAAAGCTAAATTTCTTAGGAGCTAAAGTTATGTTACTTAAAAAGACATCTGAATTATTTTTTAAGAATCTCACCAAAGCCATATCTTTTGCTCTTTCATTAATTGTTGTTTTTACATTATTTAATGCACCCTCATTTGCTGCAAAAACTTCAATGACAGGAAATTATACAGAAGATACAATCTCAGTAGTTAAAACATTACAAACAGCTGTTGACACTCCTAAAGATTCTCCCAATAAAGATGAAGTAAAAGATGAAGCTCTTATTCTAATAACTGACTATATTTCAAGATATAGAAATAGAGGGATGGTAAACAAAACTCAATCATTTACAACAATGCAAACAGCATTAAATGCTATGGCTGGCCATTACAAAAACTTTGCAAGTAGACCCTTACCGGATAAACTGAAGGAGCGTTTAACTAAAGAATTTTCTCTTGCCGAAAAAATGGTTCTTAGAGAAAGTTGATACAAATCATTTACTTTTTTATAGTTAACCAAGTTTTTTGAATATATTAAATATTCGATCAAAAATAATGCTCTTCTAAAATTGGCTAATGTTGTTGTAATCGGAGCCCAATGGGGTGACGAAGGAAAAGGTAAAATAACCGATTTACTTAGTCGTTCGGCTGATGTTGTAGTGCGCTACCAAGGTGGTGTAAATGCAGGTCATACAATAGTTGTGGATAATAAGGTCTTAAAATTGCATCTAATTCCGTCTGGGATACTTTATAAAAATACTACCTGTTTAATTGGATCGGGCACAGTAGTAGATCCCAAAATTTTGCTAAAAGAAATAGATATGCTAATTGAAAATGGAATTGATATTTCAGGTTTAAAAATCTCAGCAACATCACATGTAACTATGCCTTACCATCGAATGTTAGATGAAGCAATGGAGTCTGATAGAGGTTCAAACAAAATTGGTACAACAGGAAGAGGAATTGGGCCAACCTATGCGGATAAGTCTCAAAGAAATGGTATCAGAGTCAGAGACCTACTTAATATTGATAGATTAAAGGATGTAATTGAAATCCCATTAAAAGAAAAGAATGGTCTTTTAGAAAAAATCTATGGTATTAAGCCTCTTGAACAAGAAGAAATAATTGAGGAATATATTGACTACGGGAAAAGATTATCGAAACATGTAGTTGACTGCACAAGAACCATTCACGCAGCTTCTAGAAATAAGAAAAACATTCTTTTTGAAGGAGCACAAGGGACCTTATTAGACTTAGATCATGGAACATATCCTTATGTAACCTCTTCAAATCCTATATCTGGAGGGGCTTGTATTGGTGCTGGAGTTGGGCCAACATTAATAGATAGAGTAATTGGTGTTGCAAAGGCATACACTACGAGAGTAGGTGAAGGGCCATTCCCAACTGAATTGCAAGGAAGTATTAATGATCAACTTTGCGATAGAGGGAGAGAATTTGGAACCACTACTGGAAGAAGGAGAAGATGTGGATGGTTTGATGGGATAATAGGCAAATATGCCGTTTCTGTAAATGGTCTTGATTGTTTAGCAGTAACAAAATTGGATGTACTAGATGAATTAGATGAAATTAATGTTTGCATTGCATATGAATTAGATGGAGAAGAGATAAACTACTTCCCAACTAATTCAGATGACTTAAAAAAATGTAAGCCAATTTACAAAAAGTTAAAAGGTTGGCAATGCTCTACGGCTAATTGCAGGAGGCTATCTGATCTTCCTAACAATGCTATGAATTATCTCAGATTTCTAGCGGAATTAATGGAAGTACCAATTGCTATCGTCTCATTGGGTGCACAAAGAGATCAAACCATAGTAATTGAAGACCCAATACATGGACCTAAAAGAGCGCTCCTAAGATAATTAATTAAATAATTAATGCTAGAATCATTTAGACATTTTGATCAAAATAAAAAGATTGACCTAATTGGTTTAGGTAATGCAATAGTTGATATTATTGTAAATATTGAAGATAAGTTTCTAGAGATAAATAACCTGAAAAAAGGATCTATGAATCTTATAAGCTCAGATAAATCTCAATTATTGTTAAAAAATTGCAAAGTGATAAAACAAATATCAGGGGGTTCCTCAGCTAATACTGTTGTATGTTTAGCACAATTAGGTAATGATGTTGAGTTTATTGGAAGAGTAAAAAATGATCAATTTGGAAATTTCTTTTCTTCTGACATAAAAAAAAGTAAAACTATTTTTAATACCCCGCCTATCAATGAAGGTCCATCGACAGCTCATTCCATTATTTTGATTACACCGGATGCTCAAAGAACCATGTGCACCTACTTAGGGGCTTCCATAGAGTTTCAGCCTAAAGACATTAACTTTAACTTAATCAAGGATAGTAAATACCTATATTTAGAGGGTTATTTATGGGACAGTGATTTAGCCAAGAATGCATTTCTTGAAGCAGCCAAAATTGCCAAAATATCTAACACAAGAATAATACTTTCATTATCTGATTCTTTTTGTGTAGAAAGACATAGAGAAAGTTTTTTAGAATTAATTGATAATTATGTAGATATAGTTTTTTGCAATGAATATGAGTTATTAAGCCTTTTTCAAAAAGAGAATTTAGAAAGCTGCCAAAAATATCTCTCTTCCTTGTGTGAATTAGTTGTAGTTACTTTGGGGAGTGAAGGTTCTTTCATATATGACAAAAGCGGAGCCAAAATAATCAAGGCAAATCTGACAGGAAAAGTTATAGATACTACAGGGGCGGGTGATATTTATGCTGGAGGATTTATTCATGGTTTGATTAATAATTATTCACTGAATAAATGCGGCGAAATAGGTTCAATATGTGCGGGACAAATAATTACCCAACTAGGCTCTAGATCTAATATTGATCTTCAGGAATTAATAAGAAATAACTTTGATTAAATAGATTTATTTAACCAATCAAAATATTTTTCTTCAGCTTGAAATTTTTTATAAAGGATTTGTGGAACATCATAAGATGACATTTTTTGTAAGAAGACAATTAAATCATCTTTTAATTCAGGTTTACTTTTGATTGTTATTTCAATCTCTTTATTTTCTTCAATATCATCTTCCCATCTATAAATTGAATCAATATATTTTATTGAAACACAAGCAGCAAGCTGATTTTCTATTAGCAACTTAGCAATATTTTTGGCTCTTGTTTCGTTCGATTCAGTTGTTGTCAAAATTAGAACTTCGCGCATAAATAAAATATTAATATTTTCTAGTTATATGATCTATCAAACTATCATATTGATAGAAAACCAAAGAATTATAATATTTTAATTTTGGCCTTTTAACTAAAAATAATTTCATATTGCTTCCAAGAATAATCCTCTCCCAATTTTTCTGAGAATAACTTCCAGATTCTCTACAAAGGACATAATCTATATGCCAAAAATCACAAAGTGTCTTTTCCAAAAGACTTTCCTTTGTTTTACTGGGTTCAAGTATCGCTATATTTGAATTTTTTATACATGACTCTAAAGCCTTAGATATGCTCTCATGGGTTGGAATAACCCTTGTGAATAGATTTGCGCCACAACTCATATAAAAACTTGCAGTTTGATTAAGGAATCTAGATCCTATTGCTAAAAGAATATTCTTATTTTCTAAATCGATATTTTTTATACCTTGCAGGTTAGGAATATAATTAAAATTATTATTTTTTTTAATCAAAGATTTTCTTTCAAAGACTAGAAGAGGTTTATTCATTAATTTGCAAACATTATTTAGGTTTTGAGAAATAATTAGAGCGAATGGATGAGTCGCATCGATAACAAATTTAATCTTATTTTTTGAAATAAAATTAATTATTGCTTCCTCATTACTTATTCTCCCTGTAATGATATGTAACTTTGGGTTCTTTAAATAAGAATTACACGCTCTATGGGTTACAACACTTGCAAAGACAGTATAATTAAGTTCTAAAAGCTTAGATGCTAAGGCAGGGCCATCTGAAGTTCCTGATAGGATCCAAACATTTTCGTGGCAATTTTCTTGATTCTGCATCAATATATCTTTAATTAATAAGAAAGTAATGAATCATTGTTTAATACAAGCGTTAGTTAAAAGCGCACCTCAAATGAGATATACCAAAGAGAATCAAACTCCAATTGCTGAAATGACTATAAATTTTAAAGGCTTACGTAGTGAAGATCCAATTAGAGAACTTAAGGTTTTAGGATGGGGGGCAATTGCCCAAGAAATGATAGATGAGCTAAATGAAGGGCAAAACATTGTTCTTGAGGGACGTTTGAGAATGAATACAGTAACTAGAAAAGATGGAACCAAAGAAAAGCAGCCTGAATTAACTGCATCAAGAATTCATCATATAACTCCAGTTGAGCAAATGAAAACTAATAAAGAAGAAACTAATCCTTCTTTAGATAACAAAGAAGAAACTAATCCTTCTTTAGATAACAAAGAAGCCACCAAAAACTCAAGTTGGGATAGCTCCCCTTTAGTACCAGAGGTTGACGAAATTCCTTTTTAAATTAAAAATCAACATTATTTTCTTGAACACTTATAATTAGTTTGCTTATTTTCCTTTCAAGCTCAGCGAGTTCCCCCCTAATCTCAGGCCATTTGCCTTTATCAAGGTTTTCCAACAACCATGATCTATCTTTATCAAGTTTAAAAATTAAATCATCTTGTTTGGAAGTATTAGGATCTTGCATAATATTCATTAACCTATTTATTAACTATTCTACATAAACCAAAATGAACAAATACTTATCGCCTGGAAACTTAATAGTAGCAACAGGAGGTGTTTTGGCTTTTGTTGGAATGACAGCTTATTTTACTGATTCAGTAAACCTAAGTGTTCCCACTTTTTTTTATGGTGTACCTATTTTACTTATTGGATTGGGCTTGAAGACTTCTGAAATTCCTCCTGTAAAGTTGATTGATAACACAAATTTTAAGAAGAACAGATTCAATAGGCCAAAAGAATTAACTGCACTAGTTAATGATGTCACTAGGTGGAGATATGGAATAAAAGCCCATCTTGAATCTTCACTAGAAGCTCTAAATTTATGGAATGAGAATAATCCTCCTCAACTAAAAGAAATAGAAGAAATCACCAAAGAAGATAAAAAGGGTCTAAGGATGCATTTTGAAATAAATGCTGTGCCTATAGAAAAATGGATTGAGAAACAAGAAAGATTAAATAGGTTTTTCGTAAAAGGTCTTGAATCCGAATTTATTATCGACGATAATAAGAAGGAATTTGATTTGATTCTCTTTTATTAAATATTCGAATATATTTGTAAAAACTCAATTCCTAATTCAGTCAATTTTCAATAAAATCTTTTTTCATAATGGATGATTCTCAAAGAGTATCAATATTAAGCGAAGCACTGCCATATATACAAAGTTTTACAGGAAGAAAAATCGTTATAAAATATGGAGGTTCTATTATGGAAAAAGAAAAATTAAAGAAGGCTTTTTTCAGAGACATTGCTCTTTTATCAAGTGTAGGGGTATGCCCAGTAGTAATTCATGGTGGAGGGCCTGAAATTAATAATTGGCTAAATAAATTAGCAATATCTCCAAAATTTGAAAATGGATTAAGAGTTACTGATCAGAAAACAATGGATATTGTTGAAATGGTCCTAATGGGAAGAGTAAATAAACAAATTGTAAGAGGGATTAACTATACAGGCTCGTTAGCAGTAGGTATATCAGGTCTTGATGGCAACTTAATACAGTCCAGAGAGTTAGGAGATGGTAGCCATGGATTAGTTGGAGAGGTTACTAAAATTAATCCTGAATTATTAGATCCTCTTATTGCAAAAGGGTATATTCCTGTTATTTCTAGTATTGGTTCCACTTTAGAGGGTGTTTCTCATAATATAAACGCTGATTTTGTAGCTGGAGAAATCGCTGCGTCGATAAATGCAGAGAAGCTTATACTTCTTACTGATACGCCGGGTATTTTAGAAAAAAAAGATAATAAAAACACTCTTGTAAAACAAATTAACCTTAAAGAGGCAAGAGCATTTATTCAAAAAGAAATTGTTACTGAGGGGATGCTACCAAAGACTGAATGTTGTATTAGAGCTTTAGCCCAAGGAGTAAAAGCTGCTCACATAATCGATGGGCGAATAGAGCATTCATTACTTCTTGAAGTTTTTACAAATTCAGGAATAGGAACAATGATTATTGCTTAAATCATGAAAACTTATGAGCAAGTCTTAGAAACAGTAGAGATTGCTCTTACAAAAGGTGAATATCATTTTTGTATTAAATTTCTATCCCAAATAATCGAATCATATCCTTTATCAAGCAAAGAGGGAGTTAATTTAAGAACAATTTTAATCACTGCCCTTTGCGGTATTAATAAAAAAGAAGAGGCCAAAGAGTTTTGCAAAGAACTTTTACAATCGTATGATTATAAAACAAGAGAAGATGCAAAATATTTGATGGAAGTTATAAACTCTCCTGAAATTAAAAAACCTGAAAATTGGAATATAAAGTTTGAAAGCAATCCCTCCCTAAAAAATAAATCTCTTAACTCACTAAAGCCAAAAGATTATAAAGAAGAGAAAAGATACATCAATATATCTGATAAACCTACAGGCGAAACAAAACCACTCCAAAAAGAATTTACACTTATAATTTTTTTTATATTATTTTTATTAATTCCACTTTTAAGTGGCTGTGTAAAAATTGAGAATACACTTGATCTTAGTGAACTTGACTCAATAAATAATTATCTCAAAGTGGAAAGTAAATATATTAATAAATTCCCTTGGCAAATAAATTTTGAAAATAAGATAAAAGATATTTTTCCTAATGCGGATATTTCAATAGAAGAATATAATTTTTCTCTAAATAATAAAAACCTGAACCTAGAAAATACTAAAGAAATTCTCAAAACAATCGAACAAACTGCAGGAGAATTAGCAGGTGAATCAACAGATCTAGAATTTGATAATACTGAAAAAAACTTTATTTTTTTAAAAAAATATAATTACAAGATAGATATAGATCTACAAAACCTCTCAGATATAGACGATTTAGAACTTAATTTCAGAATTATTAACCCAAATAAAGCTAATCTGATTAGAGGAAGTAATCCTCAATTAGAAGTTTCAAAGAATATAATTATTTGGAATTTAATTCCTGGGCAAATAAATAGCATTGAATTCTCATTCTGGAGCTGGAATAAATTATTAATTGGAATAACAATTATTTCATTAGTAATAATAATGGCTTATTCATTAAGATTTTATAGATTTAAGATAGGTACAGATTTACCTCAACTTCCCTCTGCTTAATTATAACTCGACTGGATTAACATCAATTGATAAAAATACTTTTCTGGGAATTAATTCCCACAAAAGAGATCTTTCTGGGAAAGGTAGCTTAGAATCTTCAGGGCCATGAATTAATATTTGCCACCTAAATTTTTTTCCAACTTTAGCAATTAAACCTGGGGCTGGGCCAATCACCTTCCAATTCTTTTCTTGACATAAATTCAACAGATATTTCGCTAATTTAGTTGCAGTAGACTCTGTTAATTCATAATCTTCACCAGACAACTTTAAAAGACATACTTTACAAAAAGGGAATAATTCCGATTCTTTTCTCAATTTAGAACTTTCAATTAGAAATCTCTCATAATCTCTATCTTTAAGATATGAAATTACAGGATGACTTGGTTTATATGTTTGAAAAATAACCTTTCCTGACTTTTGAGCTCTACCGGCTCTCCCAGCTAATTGTAAAAACAATTGTAATGATTTCTCTTCTGCCGAGATGTCAGGACGATGAAGTAAACCATCTGCTGCAATAACTACTGAAAGAGTAACATTCGGTATATCAATACCTTTTGCCAACATTTGAGTCCCGACGAGAATATCTGCATTACCGTTAGAGAATCTTGAAAGAATATTTCTATGGCCGTCCTTACCCGAGGTAGTATCCCTATCAAAACGAAGTACTCTCAAGTTAGGGAATTCTCCATTTAAAAACTCTATTACTCTTTGTGTACCTATCCCAAAAGGCTTAAAGGCATTTGAGTCGCAATCTGGGCAAGTATTAATCAGTTTTGATTTATGGTCACACCAATGACAACTAAGCCATTGTTTTCCTTGTGAACCTATATGAACAGATAAAGGGACATCACAATTAGGGCAATGAATTATAAATCCACAATTTCTACAACTTAAGAACCCACTGTGACCTCTTCTAGGAATCAGGATTATTGCCTGTTCCTTCTTTACTCGTAGTTGAGAAATTAAGTCTAATAATTCAGTACAAAAAATTTTCGTATTGCCTTTATTAAATTCATTACGCATATCAACAATTTTTATTTCTGGTATCTCAGTCTTTGATATTCTTTTAGTCATTCTTACCAATTTCAACTTCTTTTCAAAAACGCTCTTTTTCCAAGTAGACATCGATGGAGTGGCGCTTCCAAATATTAACTTTGTGGGATGCCTTTTTACTCTTTGAATTGCGACATCTCTTGCGTCATAACATGGCATAGGACTATCTTGCTTATATGACACATCATGTTCTTCATCTATTATTATTAAGCCTAAATTTTTAATTGGAAGAAATACTGCGGACCTTGTTCCAATTACTATGATTGGTTCATTATCATCAAGAATCATCTTCCAAAGCAAAGTTCTGTGCCTAGAAGAACAATTACTATGATATTCATAAACTAGATTTTTAAATCTACGACTAAATCTATCAATCAGTTGAGGAATTAAACCAATTTCTGGAGCAAGTATTAAACAGCTCTTTTTGTTTAATAATTGATCTTCAGCTATTCTCATATAAACTTCTGTTTTACCAGAACCTGTTTCACCCCAAAGTAATAAGACATCTCCTGGTTTCATTTCTTGCATTTCTTCATATGCTCTTTTTTGCTCATTTGTAAGCTCTGGTTTTTTTATTGCATTAAGATAATTTTTAGAAGAATTTAATTTGGTATTAAAAAATTTTTTTCTTTTAGTTTTAATTAACAAATTTTTACTCACCATTGAATTAATCAGATTGAAATTAAACCCAGTTCTTATTAATTCACTTTGCCAATTACCTTTATCTAGCAAAGCATTTATTAATGAAAATTCTCTACTAGTAAAATCGTCTTCACGAAAATCCGAATCTCTATGAATTTCAATCCATATTTGATCTTTTAGACCTTGTGATATTTTTTTATGTTTACCAATCCAGCCAGGAGGAAATGCTGTTTTAAACATTTTTAAATTACTGACTTGATAAAACGAAGCTAAAGACTCTAACCAATCTCGCCACCAGTCTTGAATTATCTTTTTTTGCACAATGCTCTCAATAGATAAATATTTTAAAGTCTCAGCTTTAGTAATATTATTTTGGGTTTTATTTAATTTTGAGTACGTATTTTTAGAGATTACCAACCCATTTAACAATCTCCCTTTAAGTCTCACAGCAACAATATCTCCTACTTCTACACCTAGATTATTGGCATCAATATAGTAAAAACTATTGCTATAACTACCCAGATCAAGTAGTACCTCTAATTTGAAAGAAATATTTGATAACTGATTACTTGCCGGCTTCAAAACTTTTTCTTAATATTGGATTGTTGAACATTCCACACAGTGTTTTTGGACATTGTAAGTACTCTGATCTTAAGGGAGACATGAAGCTTTGATCATTGAATAAAATTCAAGAATTGATCTGCCTGTCTGAGAAATCCCAAGACTTTTTACTTTAGGTAATCTATAGCACTATTTAAATTTTTCAACTATTTTAAAAAACATTATTTATACACATTTTTTGTATTAGTTCTTTTAATCACAAAGGCAAAATTTTACTACTAAATGTATAAATGAGACCTAGATAAAATTTTATCTAGTTAAATTCAACGTAGAAAGGAGTCTATTATGTCCACAGTAGCAGCCGAATCAAAGAATTCTAAGCCTAGTTCTAAAAAAAAGATCAACAAAAAAGTCAATACTAATATAGATACAGTTGTTGTTGAAGAAAAAAATATTCAGGCTCCAAATATACAAAATTCTTCCGATTTAAATGTAAATAGTTTAGAAAACAATGATGAATCTGATGAAGAAGGGAAAGGGCTTGGAAATATAAAACTTGGACCAAAGGGTATTTACACAGAAGATTCAATAAGAGTTTATCTTCAAGAAATCGGAAGGATTAGACTATTAAGACCAGATGAAGAAATTGAACTTGCCAGAAAAATAGCTGATTTACTCCAACTCGAAGAATTGGCGACTCAATACGAGTCAGAAAATGGACATTTCCCGTCTGTTAGAGAATGGGCTGAATTAATAGATATGCCTCTTCCCAAATTCAGAAGAAGACTTCTTCTAGGAAGAAGAGCTAAAGAAAAAATGGTCCAATCGAATTTAAGATTAGTAGTTTCTATTGCTAAAAAATATATGAATAGAGGATTATCTTTCCAAGATTTAATACAAGAGGGAAGCTTAGGTCTAATAAGAGCAGCTGAAAAATTTGATCATGAAAAAGGTTACAAATTTTCTACTTATGCAACTTGGTGGATTCGTCAAGCTATAACAAGAGCTATAGCAGATCAAAGTAGAACAATTAGACTCCCAGTTCATTTATATGAGACAATTTCCCGCATTAAGAAAACAACAAAAGTTCTTAGCCAAGAATTTGGAAGAAAACCCAGTGAAGAAGAAATAGCTGAGAGCATGGAAATGACAATTGAGAAATTAAGATTTATAGCTAAAAGTGCTCAGCTACCAATTTCATTAGAAACCCCTATAGGTAAAGAAGAAGACTCAAGACTTGGGGACTTTATAGAAGCTGATATTGAGAACCCTGAGCAAGATGTTTCTAAAACTTTATTAAGAGAAGATTTAGAAGGGGTTTTGGCAACTCTAAGTCCAAGAGAAAGAGATGTTCTTAGATTGAGATATGGGATTGATGATGGAAGGATGAAAACTCTTGAAGAAATTGGACAGATTTTTGATGTAACAAGAGAAAGGATTAGACAAATAGAGGCAAAAGCACTTAGGAAACTAAGACATCCAAACAGAAATGGGGTTTTAAAAGAATATATAAAATAAAAAAAGTTAAATATAATTTTCAGCCTTGAAAAGTTGCAAAATAATATCTTAAAATAAATCCTACTTAATCTTTAATCCAAATCAAAACAATATTTAATGACAAATTTTAAATTAAAAATAGCTAGTAGAAGAAGTAAATTAGCCATGGTTCAGACTTTATGGGTTAAGGAACAATTAGAAAAAAACATTCCCGATTTAGAAGTATCCATAGAAGCGATGGCAACTCAAGGAGACAAAATTCTAGATGTGGCTTTAGCAAAAATTGGAGACAAAGGGCTCTTTACTAAAGAGCTTGAAGCACAAATGCTTGTAGGCCATGCAGATATAGCCGTTCATTCTTTAAAAGATTTACCAACTAATTTACCTAATGGACTTAAATTAGGATGTATCACAAAAAGAGAAGACCCTGCAGACGCTTTAGTAGTAAACAAAAAAAATGATTGCTATAAATTAGAAACTTTACCAAGTGGTTCGATTGTAGGAACAAGCTCACTTAGGAGACTGGCACAGTTGCGACATATATTCCCTCATCTTAATTTTAAAGATATTAGAGGAAATGTTATTACAAGAATAGAAAAATTAGATTCTGGAGAATTCGATTGTATAATTCTTGCTGCAGCAGGTTTAAAGAGATTAGGATTTGAATCAAGAATTCACCAGATTATTCCCAATCAAATTTCTCTTCATGCAGTAGGACAAGGAGCACTAGGAATAGAATGTAAATCTGATGATAAAAAAGTTTTAGAAATTATAAATGTTCTCGAAGATAAACCTACAAGTCAAAGATGTTTAGCTGAGAGATCATTTTTAAGAGAACTTGAAGGGGGATGTCAAGTTCCAATAGGTGTCAATACTAGTATTCAAAATGAGAAGTTATATCTTACTGGAATGGTGGCCTCTATAGACGGGAAGAGACTTATTAAAGATCAATCTATTGGTAATATTAATGATCCAGAAGAAATTGGTAAAAACTTAGCTGAAAAGCTAAAACTTCAAGGTGCCGACGAAATCCTTAAAGAAATCTTTGAAGAATTCAGGGAAAAATAAAACACTTTTTAATCAATTAATTTAGGATCAATTTCTTTCATATACCTATTTTCACATTCTTTAATTACTTTTACCGCTTCGTCAATTCCATAAAAACCATTAACAGTGCAAGTTCCTGGTTTCTTTAGATCTTTATAGTGCTCCCAATAATACTTAGTTTCTTTTAGCCAATGTTCTCCTAAGTCCTCAAAAGTAGTGATATGATCCATCCTTTTATCATCTGATAGAACAGCAATTACTTTATCATCAACCTCTCCTCCATCATCAAATTTCATCACACCAATAATCCTTGCTTCTACTATTGATCCAGGTACTAATGGTTCAGTTACTCCAACGATTTCTATATCAAGAGGATCGCCATCTTCATCCCAGGTTCTAGGGATACATCCGTAAGCGAAAGGATATGCAAGAGATGAATAACCAACTCTATCAAGTTTTAAATGACCAGTTTCAGTAATTAATTCGTATTTATTTATAGTATTTGAATTCAATTCAACAATTGTATTTACTTTTGATTTTGTACTATCTGTGAAAGCATCAAGTATATGTAATAAATTTGGTGTAACCCTGCTTGGAGGTTGATTAAGATTTGCCATCAAAAAATTATTTTTATTTATCTTACATCCTCACACTCAAAGAAATTCTTGAAAAGTAATTTTTAACAAAAATCATTTATCTTAGATTTTAAATGATTAATAAAATAATCTGATGTTAACTCTTCAGAAGTGACATTTCTTACAAGCTCCATAGAATTTACAGATCGACCATGTTTATGAATATTATTTTTTAACCAGAAAATTATTTTTTCATATTCACCATTTTCAATCAAATTATCAATCAAACCTATATCTCTTTCCATTTTAGAAGATATTTGTGCACTTATAAGATGACCTAACAAATATGATGGAAAATATCCAAAGGCTCCTTCACTCCAATGGACATCTTGCAGGCAACCTTCTGAATCATTAGACGGCTTAATTCCTAAAAGTTCCTCATATCTTTTATTCCATTCATATGGAATATCTTTAGCTTCTAAGTCCCCTTCAATTAAATCTATTTCAAGTTCGGTTCTAATTAAAATATGTAAACCATATGTCAATTCATCAGCCTCAACTCTGTTTAAACCGGCTTGCAAATGATTAATAGATTTCCAAAGTTCTAAATGATTATTAAGCGAACATCCCTCAGAAACAAATTTTTTAAAAAATCTTTTAGAAAAAGATTTAGATTTAACTATCCTATTTTCCCAAAATAAAGATTGACTTTCATGCACACCCATAGAAGTTGCTTGACCTAATGGCCAAGCAAACCATTGATGACTTTGAGAAGGCAAGCCTTGTTCATAAATCGAATGTCCCCATTCATGAGCAGTTGCCAAAAAGCTTGAGAATGGCTCACCTTCAACAATTCTAGTCGTAATCCTATAGTCATTTGGTCCTAATGTAATAGAAAAAGGATGAGGAGATTTAGCAACAACAACAATATCTTTATTTCTACCAAATTCATCAAGTAATTTTGTACATAAATTTTGCTGAGATTTTGGACTTAAATCCCAGATATATTTTTTTGATTTATTAATTGAAGAAATCAGGGATGGAATAGTTTCTTTTAGAGGTTTAAAAGTATTATTCAACCACTTCAAAGTTAAATCAGGTTCAAAAGGCTGCGCCAGTGTCTCCCAAGGCGAATATATTTCAGAGATTTGTTTTGCTTCTTCAATTCGTAATTTGATTAACTCTTTAAAGAAAGGGAGGAATATATCGAAATCTGATTTTTTCTTAGCTTCTTGCCAGCTTTCATATCCTTTAGATTTTGCTAGAGCTAATGACTCAACTAATTTAGGATCTATATTTCTTTGTCTATTATATTCTTGTTTTAATAATTGAATATTTCTTTTTTTTTCTTGAATAATTTGTGAATTCTCAGAATGCCTTTCAGAATCTAAAAGCTCTATATTTGCAGATTGTATAAAATTTGAAAACTCTTCTGAAGAATTCCTTTGATGCAAAATTTTTGCAATATATGTAAGTTGCTCTGATCTCCACGAAGCACCCTTTTTTGGCATCCCTGTATTTTGATCCCAATAAAGTGTATTTTGAATTGAACCTAATATTTGAGTTTCTTTAAGATAAGCACCAAGCTTATTCCATTCAATTTCAGTCAAAAATCTATATTTTAATTATTCTTTATCTTAAGATAAAAATTTTCAAGTCAGTAAAAATTTATCAAACTATTTGGATAATAGAATATTGATTGTTATGGTTATTATTTTTTATGGAACAAATATTTTCAAAATTAAAATTTATAACCGATGGTGAAGGTTTTATTGATATTACAAATGAATTAAATCTCTTTATTAAAGATAATGATTTTGATTCTGGAATTTTAAATTTAACCTCACTTCACACCAGTTGTAGTTTAACTATTAATGAGAATGCAGATCCCAATGTTCTTAAGGACTTAAAAAAGTACATGCAATCCATAGTCCCTTATGATTGTTATTCATCTTTATCAAAAAGTAGTGAAAGAATTCATTATGAACATTATCAAGAAGGTGCTGACGATATGCCCGCTCATATAAAAACTTCTTTAACAAACACCAATTTATCTTTAAGTTTCCAAAAAAGTGGAATTATACTTGGCACCTGGCAAGCAGTTTATTTATGGGAGCATAGATTTAATAGAAAAGAAAGGAATATAAGTGTTCATATAATTGGTAAAAAAAAGCTAAAAAATTTATAATGAAGTTTAATCAAATTTAATATTTTAATGAAACCGTATCTACTAAAAAATAGAGAAGTGGAAGAATTATTTGCAAAAATACCTGGATGGGAAATCAAGTCTAATCTTATAGAGAGAGAATTTAATTTCTCAAATTTTATAGAAGCATTTTCTTTTATGACTCAGATTGCCTTAATTTGCGAAAAAAACAACCATCATCCCAACTGGGAAAATATCTATTCAAAAGTAATAATTAAATTAACTACTCATGATTTGGGAGGGATTTCAAATCTAGATCAAACTATTGCCACAGAAATTAATAGTGTTTATGATAATTAAGCAAAACATAAAAGTTATTCTATAAAACAAGCTAGGATGCCTCAAAATTTATTACCTGTTACAATTATTAGCGGCTTTTTAGGTTCTGGCAAAACAACACTTCTTAATTATATTTTAAAAAATCAAGTCGGTATAAAAACAGCTGTTTTAGTAAATGAATTTGGAGAAATTGGAATTGATAATGAATTAATAATAGAAAGCTCAGAAGATATGATCGAATTAAATAATGGTTGCATATGTTGCACTATTAATGGTGAATTATTAAATACAGTATCTAAAGTTTTAGAAAGACCTGAAAAAATAGATTACTTAATTATTGAGACTACTGGTCTAGCAGATCCATTGCCAGTGGCAATGACTTTTGCGGCAGGGGATCTTAGAGAAAAGGTAAGATTAGATTCAATAATTACTCTTGTTGACGCAGAAAATTTTGATTTTGATTTAGAAAGTTCTAGTGTTGCTTACTCGCAAATTTTATATGGGGATATATTACTGCTTAACAAATGTGATTTAGTAAATGAAGAACACTTAAAGAAAATAGAAAGTCGTATAAATGAGATAAAAAAAGAACCAAGGATCTTAAGATCAATAAATAGTGAAGTTGGATTAGAAACAATAATTAGCGTAGGACTCTTCGAAACAGATACTTTTAAATCTAAAAATAACACAGAAAGTCTGGATTATTCTCATGATCACTCCTCCCATTCTCATGATCACTCCTCCCATTCTCATGATCACTCCTCCCATTCTCATGACTTGATTAATAATATTGAAGGATTCACATCAATTTCTTTTAAAACATCGGAACCATTTTCTTTGAGAAAATTTCAATATTTCTTAGACAATCAAATATCGCAAAATGTATTTAGGGCAAAGGGTATTTTATGGTTTATGGAAAGTGAAAGAAAACATATTTTTCATTTATCTGGGAAAAGATTTTCTCTTGACGATGATGAATGGACAAATGAAAAGTCAAACAAAATAGTTTTAATAGGAAAAGATCTAGATCATCAAACTATTAAGAATCAACTAAATCTTTGTAGATTTAATTCAGAAGAGAATAGATAATATAAATTATTTGATTTTTTGAAAATTCTAATTACAGCAATTAAGAAAACAATAATAGATTTCAAGCCATTAGAAATTTCATCTTTTATTGTTGCACTTCTAGTAATCATTCCAATTTCAAATTTCCTTCTTGAGGGTGTTGTCTTTATATTAGGTGGAAATTTTTCATTAGGTATTGCAGGGAAAGAAGAAATATTGGGTACTTTAAAACTTTTAGTCCTTACAAGCTTATTTGGAGGCGGTTTAGGGACTTTAAATGGATGGTTACTTTCAAACTGCGAGTTCAGGTTCAGAAGATTACTCCGAATTTCTCAACTTATTCCACTAGCTGCGCCTGCATATTTAATAACGGCAGTTTTACAGGATTTAGGTAGTATTTTTGGTTACCAAATAACTGGTTTATGGTGGGGTGTCCTTATACTCTCAATTTCTACTTACCCTTACGTTTTCATTCTTGCTAATGAAAGTTTCAATAAATTTGGAGTTAATCAAATAAATGCGAGTAGAGGTTTAGGCATTGGTCCTTGGGGTAGTTTTTTTAAGATTGCTTTACCAATGGCTCTTCCAGCACTAATAACCGGTATTAGTTTAATGTGCATGGAGGTTATGAATGAGTTAGGAACAGTCGAATTATTAAATATTCCAAGTATTTCTAAAGGTATTACTGAAAATTGGATTATTGAGGGTAATCCAGAAAGTGCTATTGGATTATCTTTAATTGCATTATTAATAGTTTTTGCATTGATCATATTTGAGAAATTTTCTCGAAGAAAAACAAAACGATGGAGTGAAAATCCTGCATCACTAGATTCTCAAGGATGGGAATTAAGAAAATATAGAGCCTTGTTAGCGGTCATACTCGCTTTGTTTCCACCAATTTTTTCTATTGGCATTCCATCTTTTTGGTTTTTTCTAAATCTTGATCAGGTACAAAAAGGACTAACGATGGAATTGCTAACACTTACATTTAGAACTATTAGTCTTGGATTAATTGCCTCATTAATTACTATCACATTTGCTTTAATCCTTTCCTTAGCTAACCGCCAAAATAAAAGCTTATTTTTAGCAGTTATAACATTTCCAGCAAGTATAGGGTACGCAATTCCAGGAACAGTATTAGCTATATCTTTAATAACTATTTCTACTTCAAAGTTTAATTTCATTGCTATTTGTTTACTCATTTGGGGTTATCTCGTTCGATTCCTAACGATTTCGAAAGGCTCTCTTGACTCAGGTCTTGAAAGGATTTCTCCTAGCCTTGATGAGGCAGCTAATGGATTAGGTGCAAACTGGATTAGCATTATCAAAAGGATACATCTACCTTTACTAAAGGGGCCAATATTTGTAGGTTCACTTTTAGTATTTGTAGATACAATTAAAGAATTACCGATTACTTTTATTCTTAGACCATTTGATTTTGACACCTTATCAGTAAGGATATATCAGTATGCAGGAGATGAACGCATGGCTGAAGCCATAGTACCTGCAATATTTATAACTATATTAGGGCTTATTGCATCAAGTACACTGATTCCAATCTTAGAAAAAAAGGACTAAATTCTCTTTAAAAGTTTCTTAAATAAAAAGGGAAAGCTTAAAAATAAATCTGCCGAAGTAGATATCAATCTAAAATATATTAAACTTACAATAATTATATTTTGAGGGATATTCCTTCCAACTAAAATAAGAAAGCAAGCTTCAAATACACCAACTCCGCTTGGAGCTGTTGGCACTATTAAACCAATAGACCAAGACAAACAAAAAATTACACATAAAAAAAGGATATCAATTTTAGTTCCTGTGTTTACTGTATTAAAACAGATCAGAAATCCAATAAATTTTGAAAACACAAATCCAATTTCAAATAAGAAAGCTCTTATAGGAAAAAAAGAAGTTAACTGTATTCTTTGATCTAATTGATAACTTGATTTTTTAAGTTTCAAGGCATCAGCAGCTTTTCCCTTTAAGGATTCTAGTCTTCTTAAAACAAGATAAATTAATTTTCTATTTAAAAAAACTAGAGGGAGAACTAGCAATAAATAAAATGGCGAAAAAATTATTCCTATCGAAGACATTAGCAACGAGGCACATAACATAAAAAAGGGTTCTATTAGTGTCGAATAAAAAGCAAGCTGAGGATTACTAATATTTTTTATAAAACTAAATCTTTCAAAGAAATGCCAAATCCCTCCAGGAACATATTTAAGAATATTTGTTAAAACATAAAACGAAACCAAATTATTTTTGATTTTAATTTTTCCAAACCACAAAACTATGTTTTTCCATGCAAAAGCATTAAGGTAGATACTTAAAATACAAAATAGAAATGATAGCAATAAAGTATTGCTATCCTCTGCAAAATTTAAATCAAAGGAGATTTGACTAAGGTTATTAAAAAAATATACGCAAAAATATAACAAACTTGATAGAAAAAATATTCTCTTTAATTTACTGAAGCCAATCTTTTTGAGGAATTGAATACAAAATTGGTTCTGTATTTTAAGTCTCATTGCCAGTTCTCTATTGGTTTGAAATTAATGCTTGATTCTTTCACAATGTTTCTTATCTCTTCAGTTGATTTATTATGCTTTAAGCTTAATCTCAAAATTTCATCATTTTCGACTTTAAAACTAAAAGATCCATCTGGTTTCAAAGTTTGTTTTACCTTAATCTTTCCAAAAATTGTTGGACATTCTCCAATTCTTCTAAGTAATATCCATCTAGATTGATTTCTCTCTCGTAAGCCAATAGTATTGGAATGATTAAACCATAATCCCCTAAAATACTCTTTTTTCTCTAAAGGCAAGATTACCTGAATAGAATAACCAATTCTATCTTTTTTCATATTAATAGCTCTATAAGAAACATCGTAAGCACCCTCATTTCTTAACTTCTGTACAAAATTTGCAACATCTTCCGGTGTTTGATCATCAATCCATGCTTCTTGAACAGAAATCTCTTCACATCTTGGATTAACTTTTTGATCAACCGAATTAAGATCATACGAATTAACTTCCGAAACTCTTACCAAATTAGGGAAAGGAAATTGTAAAGTACCAATACCAACTCCATAGGATTTAATAGAAAACTTTTTAGGATATTTATACGAATCTACTAAATTGGTAATTAATGCAATACCAGTTGGTGTAGATAACTCACCTTCAATTGAATCAAAACTTGATGAAACTTGAATATTATTTTTACTTAATAACTCTATTACAGCAGGAGATGGAATTGATAATTTCCCATGTTCTGTTTGAACAAATCCCTTTCCCAAATTTGGTTCATTACAATAAACTTTTTTAGGATTTAAGTAATTTATTGAAGCGCAAACCCCAATAATATCAACCAATGAATCTATTGCACCAATTTCATGAAAATGTACATCTTCAGGATTGATACCATGAACTTTCCCTTCTGCAATTGCTAACGATTCAAAAACTTTATAGATTGTTGTTCGCAATTTTTCTTCCAAATTGCCAACAGAAATAATTTGTCTAATGCTTTTCCAATTTCGTTTTGTAATTTGATCAATTTTTTCTAGATCAACCTTAATACCTCGAATTGAACAACTATTAGATTCTCTAAATTTTATAGAATATAATTTTCCTAATCCAAGATCATGGATTGGTTTCTCAATGACATTTTTAGGGACCCCTAAATCATAAAAAGCTCCCAACAACATATCTCCAGAAACTCCAGGGGAACATTCAATTAAAATTTCATCCATAAATCCTAAGGTTCTAGAGCTAAATAAAATGTACAGGAAGGATCAAACAATAAATTTAAAATTTATTCTTTTTTAGATAAAAATTCTTCAACAACTTCGTATTTGACCATTCGTAAAGTATTACCCTCCCTTATGACATCCAAACTTACAAAGTTTTTCAACATATCAAGAGAAAGTTCCCCTTCTATAGCAATCTTAAAATTGTTGTTTTTTAATTTATTTGATTTATGAGAGGAACAAATTTTAATAATCAATTCTTTCTTTTGAGTATTTATATATACTAACTCTCCTCTTATAGAAAAATAATTGTCACTTAAATTGAGCTCTTCCAAGATTTCTAAAGTACTTTTTTTAGTGTTTTCATTTCCAATGTCGTTTAATTCATAAGGATCCCAAATACCTAAAATTTGTAAGTGTAAATTTTGAGTATTTTTGTTTTTTGGATAAACAATCCAAAAATAACTTTTTTCTAAGTTAATGTATTTTTTTATCAAAGAAAGAGCTTTACCAAGTACTACAGTTTCTATTTTCTGTCCTTGGTCATCAATTAAAGTTCCTCTATTTAGTTGATTTTTATCATGAGGATTATAAACTCCATTAACAATACCTATTGCTCTGTACTGCAATTTATTAGTAACTTTTTGGATAGGATTTTTAATCATTTTTAAATTAGAAACTTGTAAACGAATGATCTATTGAATTAAAGTTTTTCTTTTTCGTCAATCATATTAAAAGACTTTAACGCATCATCAATAGCATCAGACGGCAACGTTGCATCATTCAAACTATTAGCTCTTCTAATCATGTCAACAATTTCAAATGGATTAGCTGGCAAAGATGAGCTTTTTTCGTCAAATTTTGTTGAACTATCAATTGTCATTTCTTCTAGATATGACTCTTCTGCATTTAAAAAATCTGTACTAAAGCTAATTAAAGCAATAAAAAAAATGAAAATAGATTTTCGATTTCTAAAATATTTAAGAAAAGAACTTTTCATTTTGTTTAATATCAAAATAATTTATTATCAAGAATTATCTGTTAGGTTAATTCTACATAATTTGACGAAAATTGTTAATAGCAACTTGGAATGTAAATTCTGTAAGGACAAGACTTTCTCAAATAATAAATTGGATTAATAAAGTCAATCCAGATATTCTTTGTCTTCAAGAAACAAAGGTTATAGACAAAGATTTTCCACTTAAGCCTTTTGAGGAATTAGGTTATGAAGTAATAGTTTTTGGACAAAAATCCTACAATGGTGTTGCAATAATAAGTAAAATTAAATCTGAAAATGTAACTAAAGGATTTAGCGGCTATTTAGCAGATCATAATGATGTAAACCAATTTGAAGATCAAAAAAGATTAATTACTGCTGATATAAACGGAGTAAAAATTATAAATGTTTATGTACCAAATGGATCTTCATTACATTCTGAAAAGTTTGACTATAAAATTAATTGGTTAAATTGTTTATCTTCTTTTTTAGATGAGCAAGAAAAAAAAGGAGATTTAATTTGCCTTCTTGGTGATTTCAATATTGCTCCATCTAATAAGGATATTCATGACCCTCAAAGATATGAGGGAGCGATAATGGCTTCTGAGATTGAAAGAAATGCTCTTAACAATGTTCTTAAAGAGAGACTAATAGATTCTTTTCGGATTTATGAAAAGAATACTGGCCATTGGAGTTGGTGGGATTACCGTAATAATGCATATGAATTAAATAAAGGTTGGAGAATAGATCATATTTACATAAGTAAAGCACTTACATCGAAACTTAAGAGCTGTGTAATAGACAGTAATCCAAGAGAAAATATACAACCCAGTGATCATGCTCCTGTAATGATTAATCTTGATTTAGATAATTCAAATGAAGATTACTTTGAAGAAGAAGAGGATTTTTTCGAAATATAATTTATTTAGATATTAAACCTCCTGAACCTTGAAAACGCTTATCACAAAAGAGTTGTCTTAAATTAATTATGACTTATATCAATTTTTCCTCAAAATTAATTATTTACAATCCGAACTATCGCATTAAAAATATCATAATGTAGAATTCTTCCTGAATTGAAAAAAATTTTTACTTATTTCTAATTTAGAACATGATGAAATTTTCCTCAAAGCACCACTCATTTAAACTGTGACTGAAATATTAAATAGCACCCAATCACAAGAAGTCTTCTCAGCTGCTCAAGAGTTAATGCCAGGTGGAGTCAGTTCACCAGTAAGAGCTTTTAAGTCTGTAGGTGGACAGCCAATAGTCTTTGACAGAGTTAAAGGTCCTTTTGCATGGGATATTGATGGCAATAGATATATTGACTACATAGGCAGTTGGGGTCCAGCTATATGTGGACACGCTCATCCAGAAGTAACTACAGCTTTGCAAGAAGCAATTGAAAAAGGTACTAGTTTTGGAGCTCCATGTGTATTAGAGAATAAGCTCGCTGAGATGGTAATAGATGCTGTTCCTTCGGTAGAAATGGTGAGATTTGTGAATAGTGGCACAGAAGCATGCATGGCGGTTCTAAGGCTAATGAGAGCATTTACAGGGAGAGATAAAGTAATTAAATTTGACGGTTGTTATCACGGTCATGCGGATATGTTCTTGGTAAAAGCTGGTTCAGGGGTAGCTACTTTAGGCCTTCCAGATTCACCTGGGGTACCAAGAACAACTACGGCTAACACACTTACTGCTCCTTACAATGATCTTGAGGCTGTAAAGAAATTATTTTCTGAGAATCCTGATGCTATATCGGGAGTAATTCTTGAGCCTATTGTTGGCAATGCAGGATTTATCACTCCTGAGCCAGGATTCCTAGAAGGATTAAGAGAATTAACAACTGAGAATGGATCTTTGTTAGTTTTTGATGAAGTTATGACTGGCTTCAGAATTAGCTATGGAGGAGTCCAAGAAAAATTTGGAGTTACTCCTGATTTAACTACTTTAGGTAAAGTGATTGGTGGAGGATTACCTGTTGGAGCCTATGGGGGTAAAAAAGAAATTATGTCTATGGTCGCCCCATCAGGACCCGTTTACCAAGCCGGTACCTTAAGCGGAAATCCTCTTGCAATGACAGCTGGTATAAAAACTCTTGAATTGCTTAAACAAGAAGGTACATACGAGAAGCTAGATTCAATAACCTCCAGATTAATTGAAGGTATTATTCAATCTGCAGAAAATAATGGTATAGCCATTAATGGTGGAAGTGTAAGTGCTATGTTCGGATTTTTCTTATGTGATGGACCAGTAAGAAACTTTGAAGACGCCAAAAGTAATGATGCAGAACTATTTGGAAAATTACACAGAGAAATGCTTAAAAGAGGAGTTTACTTAGCACCAAGCCCTTTCGAGGCAGGCTTTACATCATTAGCTCACGGTGAAGAAGAAATTGATAAAACAATAGAGGCATTTGACCAATCCTTCAATGCTATTAAGAGTTAATAGTAATTATTTGATTTAACAAAATTGTTAGTAAAAACAATTATATAAGTCTAAAGAGTTTAATATTCATCGAATATTTACTTATGGTGAAAAATATAACTTTTAAAAAATTATATTTTTCATCTCCTACTTCCTCCTACTATTACAGGAGGCATTCCACCCTCAGAACCCGGCAAACTTGGAACAACTTGTGTACTGCCATCCCATTTGTCGAGAAACAACTTAAAAAGCACCTGGTCATCCAAGCTTTGATTTAGGGTCTCATATCTAATAGCTTCTTGTTCTGCAATTTCTACTTCTGTTTTAGCTCTCAATAATTGCTGCCCTGCGATTTGCTTTTGTTCAATAGCAGCTCTATATTCCTCAGCAATTTCTAATCCTGTGAGATCTAAACTTTTAACATCAACATAGTCAAATGAGTTTAATTCTTTAGCAACCGTATCACCAACTTTTTCTGAAATAACAGCAAATTCAGTAGCAATAGTTTCTAATTCATATTGGGAGAAAACTGATTTAAGAGCTTTAAGTAAAGATGGCTGCACAATTTTCTGATAAACATCACTATTTCTACTTGCAATAGTCGCAAAAATCCTTCCTGCTTCTTTAGGCTTTACTGAATATTTAACAGTAGCCGTTGCTCTTATAACCTGAAGATCCTTTGTGAGGGTTTCAAATTTCTCAGGTTGCACTTGAGTTTTTATATCAAAGGGATATACCGACTGGATAAAGGGAATTTTTAAATTCAAACCAGCCCTCCTTGAAGGACCACTAACTTTCCCTAAGGTAGTTACTACTGCAACTTGTCCAGATGGAACTACGAAGAGAGATTGAGTAAGCAAAAGAAAACCGGTAAAAGACAATACTATTAGTAGTGTTGCCGTCCCTCCAGGACCAGCAGGAGTGACATTCTTGAAAGATGTTGACATTAAATTTTTACTTTACGACTAATCATATTTAATGAAATTAATTAATGCATTAATAAAGGATTTAATTAAAATATTTTTTTAATAATTCTTTTATGAATTATTTAATTTTAATTCCTGCAAAAGTTTTAAATAAAGATTCTCATCTATCTCTCTAATATCATATTCGGAAGGTAAGACTCCATGTTTATGTTCATGTACTGCCATCCAACAAAATTTTTCTATTTCTCCTATCGAAAAACTAGGATATTCTCTTACTTTCACAGACAATTCTTTAACAAGAGACTCTGGATAATCTGTCATTTATAGAAATAAGATTTTCATCATTTTATCTAAAGTTATTAGCCGTTAGGGGGATGTTGTAAGACTCTTCCATTTCATCAAGAAGTTTAATTGCTAATTGTAGATCATTTTTACTTTTACTTACTACTCTAAGAGTTTCTCCATTTATACTAACGTTAATTTTTTTAATTTGATCTCTTATATTTTTGCTGATTTTTTTTGCAATTTCTTGATTAAGTCCTTGTTTTAAAGCAATAGTTTGTCTTACTTTATTACCACTTACTATCTCTAATGAACCGTATTCGAAAATTTTCAAAGATAATTTTCTTTTTATTGCCTTCTGTCTAATTATGTCATTTACAGCATTTAATGTTAGTTCACTATTCGTCCTAATAACAATATTTTCTTTCTCCAATTCCACATCAGTATCTGTTCCTTTAAGGTCGTAACGTTGAGAGATCTCTCTCTTGACTTGATCCAAAGCATTAACTAATTCTTGTCTATCAAAATCTGAAACTACATCAAATGAAAAATTTTCTGCCATTATTTATAAAGTTTTAATGCTGTTTTATTATTACCGTAAATAAACCTTAAAAAGAAAAAAAGAATTTAATTTAATCAAAAAATAACAAACTAACCACTTTTCCCATCTCTTCTGCGCATCTACAACTATTTAATAATGTTTCACTATCATGAAAAGCAAAACATATTAACTGATCACATCTAGTAATAATTTCTTGATTACATAGACTGCTTGCCAATGGCAAAGGTAGTTCATCATTTTCACTTTTTTCAACCAAGTGCATCACTCTTTCTAATTGATCCTTAATTTCAGGTAATTGTCTATCTAGGCTTTGTGGTAATAAGACAGTTAATAATGATGGATCAATATCTAGAACAGCCCTAATAACAGCAGCATTAACCCCTTGAGATCCTGAAGTGATAATATTGTGACCTTCTTCTGCCAAAGACCTAGCAATTAATTCAATTAAGTGGATATCCACGACAGGGACATGTCTACTTCCCAAGAAAGCAATCCTTCTTTTTCCATTATCTTGAAGTTTCGCGAGTTCTTGAGCTAAGGTGTCAACACCTTCAGTTGCGGGTAGGTCTAAAGATCGACTCAAAATAAAATGGTTTCTATATTTGAAATTAGCATTTATCTGAAAAATTGCAGGGAAAATCTATCTTTTCAAGAATTCTTTGTAGATTTACATTTTCTTGAACTAATTGAACAGCATAAGAAGCTTTAATTGATTCATGTATTCTTACATGACCAAAAGCTTGTTCAATAATTTCCACAGCCGCAAGAGTATCTAATTCTACTTTTAAAATTGGCACTTCCAATTCCTCTGCTCTATGTATCAATTGTGATAAAGGTTCGCCCAAACCTGTCAAGATAAGGCATTGTGTGGATGCTTCCAAAGCTGCAAGTTGGATATCTGTTCTATCAGCTCCAGTCACTACAGCCATATTTCTTCTTCTTCTGAAGAATTCCATTGCAGAATTTACACCCATCGCGCCAATACTTAATGTTTCCACAAGTAATTGATCTTTGTCTGGACAACAAATTACTTGGGCATCTAGTCTTCTTATAAGCTCACCGACAGTAACACTTCTAAGTAATGGAGATTTAGGCATTACTCCAAACACTTCAATATTCATCTCATTTAGAGCAGGTATTATTTCTTTTTTAATTTTTTCCACGTCTTTTGGCATAACTGCATTTAGTACCACTCCAGCTAGATGATCACCCAATTGTTTTTTTGCATCAAGTAAGGCATCTACACTTGTGCAATCCTCCCATATATTTACTATTAGAACTTTCGCATTTAAAGACTTTGCAAGTTGTGGAAGACTTAAACCATAAATCATTCCTTCATTAAGGCTTCCGGCTGCTTCAAGAATATTTAACCCTTCAAAATCATCATTAACTAACCCCTCAATTTGATCAAAGGCTTTACCCGGAAGTAAATCTTTATTAGAAATTCTTTTTTCAGCGGATATATTATCCAACAAGCCTACGGAAGAAATTAAATTCTCTTCTTCGATATTTAAAGTAGATCCAATAAACTTAACATCATCATCTATCAATCCCTCATAAGACATCGAAGGGAGATTGGTAAGTTCAATGCAAGTGGCCAGTGGCTTACCAATCCGTACTTTTTTATTACTTTCTAAAAGTCTTTTTGCTATTCCAAGTACTATTGCAGACTTACCACTAAATGATTCACAGGAACCAATTAATAATATATCGCTCATAATTCAAAAATTAATCAATAAATTCAAGATAATATTTTTTTAAGAACTAAACAAATATTTAGTTATTAGTTTTAATCTAATAAATCTAAAAATATACTCTCAAGAAGATTTTTTTTTTAATTTTTTGTTCTATTATCAAAGTTAAACAAAATCTGACAATAATATGAATATCTCAAAAACTATAGGTATCACTGGTGCTTCAGGGTCTCTAGGGAGAGAATTAACAAAACTATTTCGTAAAAAAGGATTTAAAGTAATTGGTTTTACACATAGTAAAACCAACCATGAAGTAAACCAAGAATCTCCGAATGAATGGATTGAATGGGAATGTGGAAAAGAATTGACATTAAAAAGAAATCTTAAAGAAATAGATATTTTAATCTTGAACCACGGTATATATAATTTGAGTAGTGAAAATGTAAATTACGAAAACTCAATAGCAATAAATGCATTAAGTACATTTAAATTATTAAATTTATTTGAAGAGATTGCACTATCAAACGATTCTGATAAATTAAAAGAGATTTGGATAAACACCTCAGAAGCTGAGATATTACCAGCCTTAAACCCTTCCTACGAAGTTAGTAAATTATTGATTGGTCAATTAGTTTCTTTTAAAAAGAATCTTCTCGATAAAAATACTAAGAAAAAATTTAAGATAAAGAAAATAATCTTAGGCCCTTTTAAGTCAGACTTAAATCCAATTGGTATTTTGAGTCCAGAATTCGTTTCAGAAAAGATTTATAAATTAGCGAATTCAAATAATTATTTAATAATTATTAGCCCAAACCCTATCACTTACATTCTTTTCCCTATAAAAGAATTATATAACTTTCTATATTGTCAGTTATTGAAAATAACAAATTGGGATGGCTAGGAATCCCTATCTGTCAATATTTCAATACCATCTGTCAATACAACTATTGTATGCTCCCATTGAGCAGATAATTTACCATCTTTTGTAATTACAGTCCATCTATCATTTAGAGTTTTGCAGAATTTACTACCTTCGTTAACGATAGGTTCAACAGCTAATGTCATACCTTCGCGGAGAACCACATTAGGTAATTCTTTAGTCCGAAAATTGAAGACGGAAGGCTCTTCATGAAGATTTCTTCCTACCCCATGCCCTGTATAATCTTCAACAACACTAAATCCATTTGTTTCTACAATATCTTCAATTGCACCAGCCACATCTAGCAATGTATTACCTGATTTAATTTTTGAAAGTCCCGCATATAAAGCCTCAAAGGCTACATTACTAAGCTTTTTAGCCTTTGAACTAACCTCCCCTACGCAAATAGAGATACAACTATCACCATGAAAGCCATCAAGATATGCGCCTGTATCGATTTTTACAAGATCACCGTTTTTAATAATCTTATTTTTATTTGGGATTCCGTGAACTACCTCGTTGTTAATACTTGAGCAAATACTACAAGGGAAACCATGATAACCCTTAAAACTTGGCACAGCTCCAAAATCTCTGATTCTCTTTTCTGCAAAATCATCTAAATCCTTTGTACTCATACCTGGCTTTATCAGCTCATTTATTTCTCTTAGAACCGTAGCGACTATTTTGCTAGATTTTTTCATCAAATTTATTTCACGAGAAGACTTTATTTCTATTCCTCTTCTTTTTTGAATGAATGGCACTTGATTATTAGCGTCAGAATTATTTTTATTTAATAATAGATCTGCAAAATGTTTCATTGGAATAAATAATAGAAATAGTTAAATATCATCAAAATAGCCATTAACAAAATTGGCTACCTTAAATCTATCAATAAAAAAGAGGAAAACAGAAATTAATTTTTATTATAATTCTAGGCAATTAAATAAGTCTTTGGCCCCTTGGGTCTTCCTTCCATTGTTTGTTTCAGCTGTTAGAGGTTTATTTTACAGAGTTTCAAAAGATTTATTAGGTTACTCAAGAGATGATGTTCATTGGTTAATGTCAATACATGAGGGAGAGTCGCTTGGAGAGAATGGAGAATTAATATATGGTATCTCTTAACTCCCTGGGGATCTTATGGATGATTTTTACAGGGGTCCAAATGTTGTCAAAAAAAATTTCATTTCCTAAAAAGGTTACTAAAGGCGAGTCAAAAGGTTAAGATATTAAACTTGTAGGACAAAAAGGGGCTAAATGGCTAAAGAGAAACAAGAAAAAGAGTTAGACATTACAATTGAATCTGACGATCCAATTGAAGTAACAGTTGAGAAGGAAGAGCTAAACTTGGTTTCTGATAAAACGAACAGGTTAAGTGCTTCTAATCTAATCAACGCTTTTGAGAATGAACAATTAAAAAAAGAATTACCAGAAATATATGTTGGAGACACAGTTAAGGTTGGAGTAAAAATTACAGAAGGTAACAAAGAAAGAGTTCAACCTTATGAAGGAGTTGTTATTGCAAAAAGGCATGGAGGTATTAACCAGACAATAACTGTTAGAAGAATCTTTCAAGGCATAGGGGTAGAAAGAGTATTTATGCTACATAGTCCACAAGTTGCCTCTCTAAAAGTTGAACGTAGAGGTAAAGTAAGAAGAGCTAAGTTATTCTATCTCAGGGATAGAGTAGGAAAAGCTACTCGCGTAAAACAACGCTTTGATCGATAAAGTTGTAAAGTAGTTTCAGCCTATTGGTCACCAAGGCGCTTATAATCATTAAAATGCGTCGTTAGTTCAGTTGGTAGAACGCAGGTCTCCAAAACCTGATGTCGGGGGTTCAAGTCCTCCACGACGCGTTTGACCAACATTCTGTAAATTATTTTTTCATGAGATGGAGTTAGATCTTCAACCAGGGGATGTAGTTAAAGTCCTCGAATCAGCAGCTTTAGGATGGGTTCGTGCAAGGGTTATCAGAGTAAAATCTGGTGGAAGAGTTGTAGTACAAAGCGACCAGGGCAGAGAATTCACAGCTAGGGGGAATCAAGTAAGGTTAATAGAACCAGCTGGGTTTAGGCCTTAACATAAACAGTTTTTGATCTTTAAAAAGTTCTAAAACTAACTATTTCTTCGAATCCTCAAATTTATGAATTTTTTTTATTACAACAACATTAAATCAGTATTATGATCTGATAATTTTAAATATATTGCTCTAATTAAATTAGAGTAAATCTATGGGACCGTAGTTCAACTGGTTAGAGCACCGCCCTGTCACGGCGGAAGTTGCGGGTTCGAATCCCGTCGGTCCCGTTTTTTTTTTTTAAATTGGAAAAACGTTTAAGGTTAGCCCCTAGTCCTACTGGTTTATTTCATATAGGTACGGCAAGAACAGCATTATTTAACTGGCTTTATGCAAAAAAAACAAATGGCAAATTTCTTATCAGAATAGAAGATACAGACTTTCTTCGTTCTAAATCTGAATATACAAAAAATATCTTAGAGGGTTTAAAATGGCTTGGACTTGAATGGGATGAAGAACCTGTTCAACAAAGTAACCGAATTTCTATTCACAAAAATTACATCAAAAAGCTATTAGAAAGTGGAGTCGCTTATAGATGCTTTACTTCAGAAGAGGAGATTATTGAACTAAGAGAAGAGCAAAAGGAAAAAGGATTACCTCCAAAGCATGATAATAGGCATAGAAATCTTTCAAAGAAAGAAATTGAAGCATTCATCTCCCAAGGAAGGACTTCGGTAATAAGGTTTAAAATTGACGAAAAGATAGAAATAATATGGGAAGACAAAATCAGAGGAGAGATGAAATGGCAAGGTAAGGACTTAGGCGGTGATTTAGTTTTATCAAGAAGGGCCTGTGGATACGAAATAGGGGATCCTTTATATAATCTTGCGGTTGTAGTTGATGACAATTTTATGAATATTACCCATGTAGTTCGAGGTGAAGATCATATTTCAAATACTGCAAAACAGATATTAATTTATAGGGCTTTAGATTTTAAATTGCCAATATTTTCTCATACTCCACTAATATTAAATAATGAAGGGAAAAAACTATCTAAGCGTGATTGCGTTACTTCAATTGACGAATTTAGAGACATGGGATATCTACCTGATGCATTAGCGAATTACATGTCATTCTTAGGATGGTCTCCCAAAAATCCTGAGAATGAAATACTTTCCCTAATTGATATATCTAAGATTTTTGACTTATCTGATATAAATAAATCTGGAGCTAAATTTAATTGGGAAAAACTTAATTGGATCAATGCTCAATACATCAAAAAAATGGAATCAAGTAAATTATGTGAAATTATAAAAAAATACTGGGATAAAATGGGTTGGGAATCTCCATCTTCAGATTGGGATTTAAAATTAACAACCTTGTTAAAAGACTCAATGGTCCTATTAAAAGATGCCATTGATCAGTCAAAACCATTTTTTACTTTACCCCAAATTCAAAAAGAGGGGCAAGAATTCCTTAAAAATCAGGAATGCAAAGAATCTTTAAAATATATATTAGAGCACCTACGTCAGGAAAATATTGTTAAACTTGATAAAGACAACGGTAAAGCAATAATTAACAAAATTTCCAAAGAGCATTCTATTAAAAAAGGGATTGTAATGAAAGCATTAAGAGTAGCTTTTTTTGGTTGTCTTAGTGGACCCGATTTACTTCAAAGCTGGGAACTATTCTCAGAAAATAAAAGCGACTTATTAAGAATTGAAAGATGTTTTAAATTACCCTAAATTTTCTTTTCTAATAAGCCCAAAAAATTTGCTAGAGGTCTAGCTGTAAGACCTTGAATTCCTACCGTCAATAAAATAGTAAGGAATACAAGACCTTGTAGACGGCCAGCACCTAGTACACCTGCTTGCTCTAATCTTATAGAGAAAAGAGAGGCCACGGCTGCAGTAACTATTCCTCTTGGCGCCAACCAAGCTAAAAATATTTTTTCATTCAACTCTAATTCCCTTCCTATTGTCGCTATTGAAATAGAAATTGGTCGTACTATTAACATCATCATAAATACGCAAATAATCCCTCCCCATCCTAAAGGACTCAATTCTCCCCAAGACACATCAGATGCCAGCAGAGGGAAAAGAACTGTTATAGCTAATTGAGCCAATTCACCTATCAAATTATCTAATTTTTCTTTATCAATAATTTCTCGTTTACCTACAATAAAGCCTGAAGCAACAGAAGCAGGGAGGCCTGACTCAGGTAAGAAATATTCACAAATTCCATATACAAGAAAAACAAACCCTAAAGTAATCTGCAGCTCTGTTCCAAAAGAGGTTTGATTTTTTATTTTCTTTAAAATTTCAGATAATAACCATCCTGAACTTAAACCTATTAGAACTCCACCTCCTAATCTTTGCATTAATGCAATAAATACTTCTTGAATGCCATGCAAATCACCCAATATAAATTCTAACAATAATAAAGCGAGTACTGCACCAATTGGTTCAAGAAGCAGGCCTTCAGCTTTAAGGACTTCAGAAAGTGGAGAGGACAAATGGATTTGTTCCACTAATGGAGAAACAACAGTAGGGCCTGTAGCAAGAACTATTGCACTATAGACTCCTGCAACTTGCCAGGAAAGACCTGCTAGCCAATGTGCAATAAAAATGCCTGCTGATAATGAAATCAATAGTCTTATTAATGAAATTTTTAAAACAGTATTTCTTATATTTCCTTCAGGCAGTTTTAAATTTAGTCCACCTTCAAATAAAACCAAACAGACTAAAAGACCAACTGTAGTTTCAAGTCCCTCTCCAAGATCAAGAGGCTCAACTAGTCCTAAACCTGATCTTCCAATAAATAATCCAGAAAGTAATAAAATTACAACACTTGGAAATCCAGAGACAGAGGAAATCAGTCTAGCAAAAGCACCGGAGAAAACAGTTATACCCCAAAGTAATCCAAGCCTTTCAGGCGTCATATAAGTTTCTAATTAAAAAATATTAATTAATTTGATTAAAACAATTATCCTATCTCAAGTCCATTAAAAACAATATTTTTTAATTTAACTCATATGTAAAAATCAATAATAAATCCATCAACATTGTTTAAAGGTTACATCCATAAAAAGATAGAATCAAGAAGAAAATTGACTAATTAAAGCAATAACTAGAAATATTATTCCTATACCTACGGTTGCCATTCTCCCATTCCATATTTCAGCCTGAGGGGTGAATCCTCTTTTCCATAAATTGAGTTCCTTTTTGTCAACCAAATTCTTTGCGTCTTTAATTTCCACTTTAGATCGTTTATTCATCAAATTTTAAAAAGGAGGGTTTTCCTCATAAAGGGAAGTTGCTTGATCAATAGAAAGCCTTCCTGAGACACCTAATTTAAGAGAACTCTGATGTTCCTTAAATTTGAGTCTAAATAAAGCAGCGGCTCCAATCATTGCAGCATTATCTGTACAAAGACTAAGAGGTGCCAAATTAACTTTAATAGAATTTTTACTTGCTTCCCTAATCATCATTTTTCTTAATGTATAGTTTGCCGCGACTCCACCAACAACCACTATATTATCCAAATTATAATCTCTTGCACATTTTATAGTTCTTTCTACCAAAACTTCTGCGACAACCCTCTCAAAACTTGCGGCAATATCAGAGACTGGAACCTTGCCCTTATCAAGATTGATTTTCTCAACTAATCTTAGTACAGCGGTTTTTAAACCACTAAAAGAAAAATCATATTTCAAGAAACCGCCTTCTTTATTAGAAATTTTACATTTGGGTAAATCAAACTTATAAGGGTCTCCCTTTTTAGCAAACTTTTCAATTGCTGGGCCTCCAGGATAACCAAGACCTAATAATCTTCCTA
>QCPO01000003.1 GCA_003212535.1 Prochlorococcus sp. AG-436-O11 | reverse complement strand
TTAGTTCTTCTTTAGAACTTGAATTTGTTTCATTAATATTCTCTGAATTAATCAGTTCTTCTTTAGAATTCATTTTTTTTCCCTAGTCCTTAAAATTATACTTATCAGAAGTAAACAATTTCCAATTTCCTTGTCCATTTAATTCTAAAATGTTTTCATGAAAAGCTTTTAAACTTGGTCTATGCCCAACACTAATTAATGAAAGCTCTCTTTTTTTGAGTAAATTATATAGTTTTTTCTCAGTATCAATATCTAAAGCACTCGTTGCTTCATCTAATACTGCAAATCTAGGTGAATTAAGAAGTAGTCTTGCAAAAGCTAATCTTTGTTGTTCTCCTAATGAGAGAATTCTTGGCCAATCTTGTTTAATATCAAGGTTAGGATACCTATCAACGAGTGTTTTTAAATTAACTTCATTCAGGACGGATGTTAAATGTTCATCACTATATTTTGCAACTTCTGTTGGGTAACATAATTGTTCTCTTAAAGAGCCTAATAGCATATAAGGCTTTTGGGGTATAAATAATAAGTCTCCAGTTTTTGGTTTTTTTACTAAACCATTAGTTGGTTCCCATAAACCACTTATCATTCTTAATAATGATGTTTTCCCACATCCAGAAGGTCCTACAACTAACAGGGATTGTTTGGCATCAATGCTTAGATTTAAATTCTTGATGATGGATTTATTTGATCCAGGTGGGAAAAGATCAGCATTCTTAATAAGTATTGATGAATAATCAGAAATAATGTTTTCATTGCTTTTAGGTTGAATTTGACTTATGGATTCAACTTTTGATTGAAATCCTTCTAATCTGCCAATACCAGCCGTAAATTTTGCTAGTTCTTCTATTTGATTAACAATAAAAAATAAAGAACCTTCTACCATCCCAAATGCAAAGCTTGCTTGAATAAAACGACCATAATCTATATCGCCTTTAAAGTAAGGTATTGCCATTATTAGATATGGAAAGAAGTTCCCCGCATAATTAATTGATCTTCTCATTACATCAATTATTACTCTCCAAATTATTAGGAGGTTAAAGTTTCTCACAACTTCACCTAATCGCCTTTCTGTTTCGCTTCTTTCAGGATTTTCTCCTGAATAAAAAGCTATTGATTCAGCATTATCTCTAATATGGACTAGGCCATATCTAAAATCTGCTTCATATCTAAGTTGATCAAAATCTATCTTTACAAGATTTTTACCGGCAATTAGTAGAATAGAAGTTGCAAATGCCGCGTAACCAAATAATGAAAAGGTTAACGTCGTACTGATGCTCCATAAAATAAGAATATTAAGAGAAAATGTTAGTAGTGCATCAAAAATCCCTAATGTAAAAGATAGACTTTGTCCAGTAAATGCTCTGGTATCGTCTGTTATTCTCTGATCTGGATTGTCTATATCAGTCTCGTCTTCATCATTCGGGTTTAATTGATAATAAGCTTTGTTAGTCATATAGTCTTTCACTAAACTTTTTGAAAGCCATTCTCTCCAAATTATTCCTAATTTGTATGTAAAAAATATTTGAGAAACGCGAATCGGCAGAGCTATCGCAAAACAACAAGCGTAAATTCCTAATATTCTGTAGAACCCATCTTCCTGTTTTTCTACTAATGCATTTGTTAGGTCTCGAGCAATAAAGCCAATTCCTGCATTTATACCATTTACAGCTAAAAGCATTAATACAATAATTGCTAGAAATAACCAATGTAACCACCGACGATTTTTTAATTGACGTCTTAAACTAAAAAAACTTCCTGATCCCACAAGAAATAGTCCTGAGAATAATAACCCCCAACTGCTAGACCAAATTGAATTAACAGTATTTACTACTCCACCAAAATATTTTTCAAGAAAGATTGGTTGAATGTTATCAAAAACACTAATTATTCCGGTAAGTCCTACAAGAACTACACCTCCTACACAAAATAAAAGAGAGGTTAAAAGCCAGATGAATTGAAAACCATTGCATTGATCTATAGGAAGAAAAAATGGTTGTGATAATCTCCTTAATCTTTGTAATTGATATATTATGTTGGATTTATTTTGGACTACTTTATTCATGCTCTCGCTAAGGTTTTCTAAACTAGATTATATCTTTTATTAAGCTTATTAACCAAAACCTATCAATGACATTGCCCAGTCAGGAAGGTGGAGATAACTTAAAATCGCTACATCAAAATCATGTACTTTTGTTATTGATTGATCCAAGCCCCACCATAATAAAAAGGGCAAATTTAATATAATTTGTAATTGCCATTTATAAGTTAATACTTTCCATATTTTCGTAAGTAGTACTTTTTGAGGATTATCTAAGTTTTCCCAATATTTGGAAATTAAAGTTAAAAAATTTTTATGTTCTTTATTTAATGATTCTGGGGTATTCATTTTTTATTTTTATTTATTTATAGCTAATAAACAATTTTTTCGAGAGTCTTAACCTGGAGGCCAATTCATCTTTCTTCCAGAAATGAAGTGAATATGTAAATGGAAAACTGTTTGCCCAGATTCTTCTCCTGTATTAATAACTGTTCTCCAATTATTTAAATTTTTAGACTTAGCTATTTTGCTGCCTATAAATAATAGATGTCCTAATAAGTTTTTATCCTCTTCAACACATTCTAATAAACTTTGTATTGCTTTTTTGGGAATAACTAAAAAATGGACTGGGGCTTGAGCTGCAATATCATTAAATGCAATACAGAATTCATCTTCATGGAGTTTTTCGCAAGGAATATCTCCATTTATTATCTTTTGAAATATTGTTGTTTCGGTCATTCAATTAATTGATAGGAATCACGTCTTTTTCGTGAAACCCTTCTTTTTTTAGTTCTTTATTTAAATCTTCTTTTGAAGTAACTCTATCAACAAATAATACACCATTTAAATGATCCATTTCATGTTGAATACATCTTGCAAGAAGTCCATCTGCTTTCATTTTTAGCGGCCTTCCCATTTCATCTCTAAATTTCAATTTTATAGTTGATGGTCTTATTACGTTTAAGTAAACACCTGGGATACTAAGGCAACCTTCTTCGTATGAATTTAGCGTTGTGCCATAATCTGTAATTTCTGGATTTATTAAAATTAAAGGCTCCGCAGCTGAATCTTCAAAATTGACGTCAATGACAAGAAGCTCTTTATTAATACCAATTTGGGGTGCAGCAAGTCCAATACCTTTTGCGGCATACATGCTTTGAAGCATTTCTCTAGCTAAATTTCTAATGTCGTCGTCAACTTTACTGATTCTTTTAGAACTTTGCCTCAACACATCATCACCAAGTGTATAAATTTCTAGTGATGGTTTGCCTGTCTGTTCTTTCTCAATGTTTTTCGAGTTGCCATTGGTTTTTGACTTTTTTGCAAGTTGTGAAAAATGGTTTGCCACGTTAAATCAAAAACTATCTACTGAACAGTTAAACTATAAAAATAGTAGCACTTTTAATTCATTTTCAATATAGTTTACTAAATGAGTAATGTTGATAAACTAAGACTTGGACAAGGAGAACGTAGCAATATAGCTTTTAAAGAGTTATCAATTATTGGGAATACTATTTTCTGGGTAGATGTTGTTAGTGATGGCAACAATTTAAATAATGCTATTTTTGCTAGACCATTTAATGAAAAAGATGCTTTCCCCCAACAATTAACTGGTGATGAATTTAATGTAAAAAGTAATTTCCATGGATATGGTGGTAAATCTTATAAATGCTTATACTTTAAAAAAAATGTTTATCTGATATGGATCGATCAAGTTTCACAGGCAATATGGTTTCAGATTTTTGAAGGCATAAAATCAATAGATAGAAGTAAAAAACAATATCTAGTTCCAGTTCAAGAAGCTAGGCAACTATCTAAATCTATAGAAGGAAATTTTGATTCGTCATTTGTTATTACTGAAAAAAATATTTTGTATGGTATTTGTGAGATTAAAAATATAGATTATTTGTTTTCGTTAGATTTAAAAAAAACCAAACAAGATATTCATCAAATAAAAAAATTTGATAATTTTGCTGGAGATTTATCTTCTAATATTTCAAATAACTTATTGTCTTGGATAGAGTGGGATACTCCATATATGCCATGGGAAAAAAATGATCTTTTTTTTGCTGAAGTACATAATGGGGAGATCAAAAAAATAAAAAAATTTGCAAATTTAGTTATCAATGGGAATAAAAAAGTTTCTTTTTTTCAACCTTATTGGATAAGCGACAAACTGCTAGTATGTTCTGAAGATAGTTCTGGTTGGTGGAATTTATTATTTATTGATATAAGTGAAATTGACAATATTGTTATCAAGAAAAGAATAAAGAAAAATTTGTTCGAATATGGTTCACCCCAATGGGTTTCTGGAATAACTTTTTTTTCTGGTTCTCTCAAGAATTTATTTTGTTTAGCAAAAAAGGGAAATTTTTGGCTATTAGAGCAATATCAAAATCTTAAGTTTATACAAGAATATTATTTGCCATTTACTTCAGTCAGTGATTTTAGTGCTTTTGATAAAAAGTTAGCTTTAAAAGGTTATGGTTCTGATTTTTCGGGTCATTTACTTGAAATCGATTTTAGTGAAACAATCTCCTTAAATGTTCTAAAGAAGGTATCGTATGAATCTATAGTGGATTGTTCAAAACCAGAATCTTTTTGGTTTAAAGGTTTTGATAATCAATCTACACATTCCTTTCTTTATAGGCCTTTATTTGCAAGGTTTAATAAGCCACCACTTTTGATAAGAGCGCATAGTGGCCCTACTGCAAATTTTGATGGATCTTACAATGCTGAAGTGCAATATTGGGTGGCAAAAGGTTTTTTTGTTGCTGAAGTTAATTATGGCGGATCATCAGGTTTTGGAAGGGAGTATAGAGAGAGATTGAATTATAAATGGGGAATTGTTGATTCTTATGATTGCAAAGCATTAGTTCTTGAATTGGTGAGATTAGATTTAGTTGATAGTGAAAATATTGTAATTTTTGGAAATAGTGCTGGTGGCTTAACTGCCCTTAATGCTCTCTGTGATGGGAATGTCTTCAAAGCGGCTATTTGCAAATATCCTGTCATTGATCTCGTGGATATGTATCTCAATACTCATAGATTTGAAAAAGATTATTTAAATTCTCTAGTAGGTAATTATAAGGAATCTTTTAGCGAGTACAATACTAGATCACCAATAAATAAAATTAGTAATTTAAAAAAGCCAATATTATTATTTCATGGCAAAAAAGATTCAGTTATTTCATATAACCAAACATTAAAAGTTCAAGAAAAGCTGATTAAGAATAATAAAACTTCAGAAGTTGTTTTTTTTGAAAATGAGGGCCATGGGTTTAAATATATTGAAAATAAAAAAAAAGTTATTCAAAAAACTGAAGATTTTTTAAATAAAGTTTTAAATATTTAAGAATTTATTTTTAGAAAATTAATAGTCTCTTTTAATTTTTCTATGAATATATCAATATCATCTTTGTTGGTTGTGAAGTTCATGCTAATTCTTGCTGTTGAATTAACTCCGAGGTGTCTATGAAGAGGTTGACAACAATGATGTCCGCTTCTTATACAAATTCCTTTAGAATCAAGAATTTCAGCTATATCGTTAGAATGTATTTTTGTGACATAAAAAGTAGCTAGTGATGCCCTTTTTGGATCTATTTCGGGAGGTGGACCAATGATTTCAATATCCTCTATTTGATTTAATTTTTCAAATAAGTATTTTGTAATGGTCTTTTCATATTCATGGATATGATCTAATCCAATATTATTTATATACTTTATAGCTTCTGCAAGCCCTATAGCTTGAGCAATAGCAGGAGTTCCTGCTTCGAATTTATGAGGCAGTTCTGCCCAAGTACTACTTTCTTCAAAAACATCTTGAATCATTTCGCCTCCACCAAACAATGGAGGGATTTTTTCTAATATTTCTTTTTTTGACCACAGGAAACCTATTCCTGTTGGACCACATAATTTATGACCTGAACCTGCTAAGAAATCTATTCCTAGATCAATAACATCGAGTTTTTGATGAGCTAAGCTTTGACATGCATCGAGAAGAACTAAAGCATCTTTTTGCTTTGCTAATTTAGTTATTTCTTTGATTGGATTACAGCAACCTAAAGTGTTACTTACGTGAACAAGGCTAACTAACTTTGTCTTCGATGTTAATTTAGATTTGAAATCATTAATATCTAATTCCCCATTCTTATCTATTCCGATAAACTTCAGTTTACATTTGTTTTTTGCAGCAACCATTTGCCAAGGAACAATGTTACTATGATGCTCCATAATGGATATAATAATTTCATCATTTTCTTTTAAAGTAAATTCTCCCCATGATCTTGCTGCTAGATTGATAGCTTCAGTTGCGTTTCTAGTGAAAATAATTTCTTTAGTTGAATTGGCATTTAAATATTGACTAATTACAGACCTCGAATTTTCAAATTCTTCTGTTGCTTTTGCACTTAATTGGTGGGCACCTCTATGTACGTTTGCATTAAAGTTTCTATAATATTCATCAATTTTGTTGATGACTTGTATAGGTTTTTGTGTAGTCGCAGCATGGTCTAGATAAATAATTTTGTTATCTCTTTTACTATTTTTCTCTAACAGAGGAAAATCTTTTTTTGAAATTTCAGGGAAATTATGAATCGCTTCCATTAATCCTGTTTTAAAAGTTTATTCAGTAAATCCCATTTAGCTTTTGGAACGGGAATAAATGAGATTATTTCTTTAAAGAAGGAACCTAATTGTAGCTTACTGGCTTCTCCTAATGTGAGGCCTCTTGATCTCATATAAAAAAGTTCTTCTTCGTTTAATTGTGAAATTGTTGCTCCATGTTTGCATTTTACATCGTCGGCAATTATTTCTAGCTGGGGTTTTGTATCTATTTGTGCATGAGTTGATAACAGTATATTTCTACTTAATTGAGAAGCATCAGTTTTTTGGGCTATTTTCGGAACGATTATTGAACCCTCAAATATTGCATGTGATTTATCATCTGCTAATGATTTGTTAATTTGATCTAAGAAACCATTTGGCCCATTAAATTCTATCTTTGTATAAGTGGCTATTTGTTCATCATTTTTTGTGATTTGCATGCCTTTGATATTTGTTTTGGCATTACCTGATGACTGTTTTATACGAATTTCAAATCTTGCATAATTGAATTTAAAATGTATTGATCCTAAGTTGTATTCACTATTTTGTTGTTGAATTACATTTAGAGAGTTTAATAGATTTGATCTATTTTCTCCATAGGCAACCATTCCATGGTTTACAGAACTGTTTTCCTCTAAAGAGAAGAATGTTGATTGAGATAGTGAAGAGTTTTCTGTTCCGAGATTAATTTGTAATAAGTCAAGATTGCAATTTTTCTCGACAATTAATATTAATGTTTTTGCATTAATAGAATCATTTGTTGAATGACTTAGGATTTCAAGAGGAGGAATTTTTGTTCCTTTAATTCTTAAACCTAAGATATTTTGTTCAAAACTTAAACAGAGATTTAAGAGGTCGCTCCAATTTTCGTTGTGATCAAATGAAGAAAGATTTTTTTTAATATAGGCTATTAATTCTTCATTATTTAATTCATTTATAGAAAAATCTTCGCTGTTTATATTTATTGGACTATTCTCTCCGATTATTAATCTAATGATATTTTGAGAATTATTTTGATAAGGGAATTCACAATTAGTATTGCTGCCATTTAGTGAAAAGTCTAAAAAGTTTGAAAACTTTAATTTATTTGAAAGCCTCCAAAATTCACTTTTGAGATTTGGTAGAGGGTTTGATTGTAATTTCTCGAGACAAAGTTTTTGGATCTCTGTTGGATTACTAAGTAGTTTATTTGCTTTTATCCTTTCGATAATGTGCATTATTTATTTCTCTTTTACAAAGTTATCAGTCCATTCATAGCCATTTTTTTCAAGTTCAAGAGCAAGATCGCTTCCGCCAGTTTTTATAATCTGACCATCCGACATGACGTGTACATAGTCAGGTTTTATTTCGTCCAATAATCTTTGATAGTGAGTAATTAAAATAATTCCCATCTTATTATTAGATATTTTCTTAATTCCTGAAGCAACTATTCTAAGAGCATCAATGTCTAAACCGGAATCGGTTTCATCTAAAATTGCAATCTTGGGTTCTAGTAATGCCATTTGAAGTATTTCATTTCTTTTCTTTTCACCTCCGGAAAAACCTTGATTTACACTTCTTGATAAGAATGCAGAATCCATTTTTACTATTTCTAATTTTTCTTTAACTAAATCTTCAAAATCGAAAGTATCTAATTCTTCTTTTTTAAGAAATTTTCTTCTAGCATTTGTTGAAACACGAAGAAACTCAAGATTACTTACTCCAGGTATTTCTATTGGATATTGGAAACCAAGAAAAATACCTGCTTGTGCTCTTTCTTCGGGTTCTAAAGAGGTTACATTTGTTCCTAAAAAATTTATTTCACCTTCAGTAATATTGTAAGAGGGATGTCCTGCGATAATTTTTGAGAAAGTACTTTTGCCACATCCATTCCTTCCCATAATCGCATGGATTTCACCAGGATAAACATTTATAGAAACGCCCTTTAAAATTGGTAGATCATCAGTAGATGCAAAGAGATTATTAACTTTTAATATTGGTTCAGATTCTTTCATTTTACGTTGCATCAAACTTAGAAAATCTTTAATTAACCCACTGAGCCTTCTAGTTTAAGAGCCAGGAGCTTGTCTGCTTCAGCTGCAAATTCCATAGGTAATTGATTGAACACATCTCTGCAGAAACCACTTACCATCATAGAAATAGCTTCTTCAAATTCTATACCTCTGCTTTGTAGATAAAATAATTGGTCTTCAGATATTCTACATGTGCTTGCTTCATGTTCAATTTCAGAATTTTGTTGTTGAGATGTTATGTAAGGAAATGTATTAGCTGATGCTTGATCACCTATTAACATTGAATCACACTGGCTGTAATTTTTTGCCCCAATCGCTTTTGTGCCCATTCTGACCAGACCTCTGTAGCTATTTTTCGAATTACCTGCACTTATCCCTTTACTAACTATGGTTGATTTGGTTTTGGGTCCAATATGAATCATTTTTGTGCCTGTATCAGCTTGTTGGAGGTTATTTGTAAGTGCTACTGAATAAAATTCTCCTATAGATTCTTCTCCTAAAAGAAGACAACTGGGGTATTTCCATGTAATCGCAGACCCAGTTTCAACCTGAGACCAACTGATTTTACTTCTCTTGCCTAAGCATTTTCCTCTTTTGGTGACGAAATTGAAAATTCCACCTACCCCTTCTTCATTGCCTGCATACCAATTCTGGACTGTTGAATATTTAATGGAAGCATCATCTAAAGCAATTAGTTCAACTACTGCCGCATGAAGAGTATTTGTGTCGAACATTGGTGCTGTGCAACCTTCCAAATAACTAACTGAACTTGATTCTTCAGCAATTATTAGTGTTCTTTCAAATTGCCCAGAATCTCCACTATTAATTCTGAAGTAGGAAGATAGATCCATAGGACACTTAACACCTTTGGGGATATAAACAAAGGAACCATCACTAAAAACAGCTGAATTGAGAGCTGCAAAATAATTATCAGTAACTGGAACCACAGAACCTAAATATTTTTCTATCAAATCTGAATGATTTTTTACTGCTTCACTTATAGAGCAAAATATAACTCCATGTTGAGCAAGTTCTTCTCTAAATGTAGTTGCAATAGAAACGCTATCAAAAACTGCGTCTACGGCAACATTGGTTAGTTTCTTTTGCTCAGTGAGAGGTATACCTAATTTGTCAAACGTTTCCAGAAGTTTGGGATCAACTTCATCCAAACTAGAAATTTTTTCTTTTTGCTTTGGAGCAGAATAATAAATTATATCTTGATAATTGATTGCGTCATATCCTAATTCTGCCCAGTTAGGTTCTTTCATTTGCTGCCATTTCTTAAAGGCATTTAATCTGAAATTAAGCAGGTATTCTGGCTCTTCTTTTTTTGTTGAAATGAGACGGATAATATCTTCATTCAATCCTTTGGAAATTTTTTCAGTTTCAATATCAGTAACAAAACCATATTTGTAGGTTTCTTTTACTACATTTTTAACTAGATTTTCGTTAACCATTTTCCAAAAATTAACCTATTAAAATTAGGTTTCTATACTCTAACCATAGATCTTCCTAAATATAGAGTTTTTTTTATTAAAAGTAAAAATTAATGCCTTCCCAAATTGATCCATTATCTAATTCTCTAAATCTTCAAACGATTCAAATCATTGAAAAACTGAATTTATCAATAATACAGAAACATCACATCAGGATACTTCTGCATTGCCTTGCAATTTTGAAATCTATATATACAGATAATAGTTGTGTCTCAGATCAGGAACATATTATAAAGCAATGGTGTAATAGGGCATCCCAAAGATTTAATGATCAAGAATTTAGTGATCTTCTTTATGAACAATTAGCATTAACTGCAAAAAAGTTGAATCTTTTCTCTCAAAAGATAGGAAAAGATATCAAAGATATAGATATTGAGGATTTAGTTCTTTTAGTGGAAGAAAGTACAGAAAACCATCTTGATTGATCCCGAAGAAAAAATATATTTTTGTTGAGTCCATGACAAATACAGGTAATAAAATTTAAAAGAAAAGTAAATTAATTTGCATTCGTCTTATTCGCAGAATTTGGAAAAATCTAATGATACCCGTTACTCTCGGGGAAAATCTTAAACTTATTATATTTTAAGTAGTCAGAGGATGCTGACGACAGGCCTGAAAGACACGCAAATCCATAAAAAAGCGAACATACTGATCCCAAACAAAAACGGAGATTTTAAAGTGGCTGATGGGATCATGAAGAAAGATCAATTGCTCTCACTTACCCTCAGACAATTACGTCAAGAAGCAAGTAAATTATCAGTTCCTTTATATAGCCGTAAAACCAAGGCAGTTTTAGTTGATTTAATACTCAAATATCAAAACAAAGGTTCTGCAGTAAAGAAAAAAGTAGTTAGTAAACCTACTTCTTTAAGCTCTAGTGAATCTAAGTCTTCATATAGTCCTGAAGAAGTTTTAACGAAAGTGGTTTTTCTCCCTCGAGATCCAGACTGGGCTTATGTTTTTTGGCAAATATCTGAAATTGATAGAGAAAAAGCACAATCTCTAGGTGCAAGTAAATTATGTTTACGTTTATATGATGCTTCTGGTTCTGATGGGAGTAACTTAAATCAAGGTACTTTAAGAGAGATTACAGTTGATAGTTATAGTACTGAGTGGTATTTACCAATTCCTCTTTCAGATAGGGACTACAAAGTTGAGTTAGGATATAAATATGGTTTTAACTGGATGTCATTAGCCTTTTCTTCAATAAGTCATGTGCCTGGATCGAATCCTTCTGAGCAAATATTAGATAAGTTCGTACCTTTTAATTTAGATTCTACTGCTGAAACTATACCGGATATTTCAAATTCACAGGAGCAGGAAGTTAATGGTATGCATGAAAGGTTATATCAAGCAGCAACAAACATTTCTTTAAGGCGAAAAGTTGGATCTGAGGAATTTATGGAAAATATGAAATCAACAGATTTGAATCAGAATCTTACAGATTCTGGTTCAGGTAAATGGTCTTCAGGCTTAAACGATTCTGGCCTAGGAATAGTAAAAAATAAATCTTTTTGGCTTGTTGCAGATGCTGAATTAATCGTATATGGTGCCACTGAACCATCAGCAAAATTAACAATTGGTGGTGAAGAAGTTCCACTTGCTGCGGACGGAACTTTTAGAATTCAAGTTCCTTTTAGAGATGGGACTCAAAAATATGAAATTAAGGCTATTGATTCATCTGGTCAGCAAGAAAAAAGTATTTCTATTAAATTTGATAGAATCACTCCATTGGATGATACTAATCAGAAAGATAAGGTTCAGAAAGAATGGTTTTAATAAAATAAATTAATGCTAAAAAAAATCGTTTCTTTTACCCCTTTATTCGGAGCTCTAACTTTCCCTTTGGTAGTTCCTCTCACAATTTCAAAGTTAGGCCTTAATTACGGAATTTTAAGTGCATTACTCATTTCTTCTCTTTGGTTTATCGCTATGTTAAGAACATCCGAAATGCCTCATTAATTTCGTTAGATTTTTTTAAGTTTCTTAAAATTATGACCGAAGTTAATGTTATTCATATAAATTCTCCATTTTTAGATCAAAAGCCAGGGACTTCTGGTTTAAGAAAAAGTACATTAAAGTTCCAGGAAGAACATTATTTGGAAATATTTATAGAGTCAATATTACTATCACTTGGAAATTTACAAGGATCTACTTTGGTAGTTGGAGGCGATGGCAGATATGGAAATATCGAAGCAATAGAAAAAATTGTTCAAATCTGCGTAGCTCATAAGGTTGGAAAAGTTATCGTTCCAAAAGATGGTTTATTATCTACACCCGCGACATCTAATTTAATTAGAAAAGAAAATGCTGTTGGAGGTATTATTCTTTCCGCAAGTCATAATCCTGGAGGTATTGATGGTGACTTTGGAGTTAAATTAAATATTGCCAATGGTGGCCCGGCTCCTGAAATAATTACTAATCAGATATTCAAATCTTCACAATCGCTGACTAGTTACAAAATAAGCAAAATAAAATTACCTGATTTTAGTAAATATGGATCATTTCATTATGGAGAAACTACTTTAGAAATTATTGATGGATTAAAAGATTATGCGGCTTTAATGGAAAAAATATTCGATTTTGATCAAATAAGTGATTTTCTGAAAAAAGACTTCTCCTTAATTTTTGATGCAATGAATGCTGTTACTGGTCCATATGCAAAAAATATTTTTATTGAAAAAATGGGTCTCGCCAAAGATTGTGTTATGAATGGTAATCCATTGAAAGATTTTGGTGGGTTGCATCCTGATCCAAATCTTACTTATGCAGCTCATTTGGCTGATTTATTGTTAAATAAAAAGTCTTATAGTTTTGGCGCAGCCTGTGATGGAGATGGCGATAGAAACATGATTCTGGGAAGTGGATGTTTTGTGAATCCTAGTGATAGTCTTGCGGTTATTACTGCTAATACAAAATGTGTTCCTGGTTATAAAGAAGGTATCTCAGGTGTTGCAAGATCCATGCCTACAAGTTCCGCAGTTGATATTGTTGCGAGCGCACTAAATATTCCTTGTTTTGAAACTCCAACTGGGTGGAAATTTTTTGGAAATCTTCTAGATTCTAATTTAATTACTATATGTGGAGAGGAAAGTTTCGGTACAGGAAGTAATCATGTCAGGGAGAAAGATGGATTATGGGCAGTTTTATATTGGTTACAAATTTTAGCTGAAAAAAATTGTTCAGTCAGTGATTTAATTCAGAATCATTGGAGACAATTTGGTAGAAATTATTATTCGAGGCATGATTATGAGGCAATTCCATCGAACATTGCCAATCAAATATTTGATAATTTATCTTCTATACTGCCAACTCTGAAAGGAACTAATTTTGCTGGTAATTCAGTTAAAGATGCAGATAATTTTTCATATTTAGATCCTATAGATAATTCTATTAGCGAAAATCAAGGTTTAAGAGTTATTCTTGAAGATAACTCAAGAGTAATTGTCCGCCTTTCGGGCACTGGAACCAAGGGTGCAACATTAAGACTCTATTTTGAGAAATTTATAAATCCTAAACAAAATCTATCATTAAATCCGCAAATAGCCTTAAAGCCTCTCATAGATCATCTAAATGAATTATTAAATATTTCTAAACTTACTAGAATGGATACTCCTACCGTAATTACTTAAGATAGATAGCAATGATTTTTTATTGATTTAAATTATATGCAGTCAGAAAATCTTTTTACCAATAATTATCAAATAGAGAGTAATGCTCCTTTAGCAGATAAATTAAGACCAAAGAACTTAGATGACTTTTTTGGTCAAGAATCAATATTAAAAGATAATTCGTTATTGAGAAATGCCATCTTATATGACAAGGTGGGTAATTTCATTTTCTCTGGACCTCCAGGTGTTGGTAAAACTACATTAATTGAAATTATTTCTTCTTATACGCGCTCTAAACTAATAAAATTAAACGCAGTGTTGTCTAGTATTAAAGAATTAAGAAATGAAATTACAAATGCAAAGGAAAGATTAATAAGCACAAATAGGAAAACAATTTTGTTTATTGATGAGGTACATAGATTTACTGCAGTTCAGCAAGATGCTTTATTACCTTCAATAGAGAATGGGACTATAACTTTTATAGGTGCTACGACTGAAAATCCTTTTTTTGCAGTTAATAAGGCTCTAATTAGTAGATCTCGTGTTTTTACTTTACTTCCTCTTGAAGAGAATGATTTGAAGAAAATAATAAAAAAAGTAATAAGTCATTATGCAAATCTTAGAGATTCTAAAAAGATTCGCATAACAGAAGATGCAATTAAGCATTTAGTAAAATTCTCTGGTGGTGATGCTAGAACCTTAATTAACGCTTTAGAACTGGGCATAGGAATAACTAATGAGAATGAAGCTAAAGAAATTATTATTAATCTCTCTATCGCTGAAGATTCAATTCAAAAGAAAAATATTGTTTACGATAAAAAAGGACAGAATCATTATGATGTCATAAGTGCATTTATAAAATCTATTAGAGGGTCAGATCCCGATGCAACTTTATATTGGCTTGCAAATATGGTAGAGGCTGGTGAAGATCCCAATTTTATTTTTAGAAGACTTTTAATTTCAGCCAGTGAAGATATTGGACTTGCAGATCCTAATGCTATTGTGGTTGTCCAATCTTGCTGTGATGCTTTTGATAGAGTTGGTTTTCCTGAAGGTTTATTTTTTCTGTCACAAGCTTCTTTATATCTCTCTATTGCTCCAAAGAGTAATAGTACTAAATCTGTTTTTAAAGCAATAGAAAAAATTAAGTCTATAAATGTTTATACAGTTCCAAGTCATCTAAAAAATAATTCTAATAATTATAAGAATCCCCATAACTATAAAGATAATTGGGTAGAACAAGAATATCTTCCAGGCTTAATAAAAGGTTTAGAAATTTGGGAACCAAGTGACTACGGATGGGAGAAAAGCAAATTTGAAGAATTACGTAAAAGAAAAAAAAGTTAAAATTTTTTTGCACTACAAATAATTTCAGGATTTAATGTATTCTTTTCTTTATAGGCTAAAGCTATCGTCCATTGATGAAAATTTATTTGTGAAAACTTTAAATGTAAGTTTTTCTTTGTATGGATTAACTCTTTATTGTTTGGAAAATATAGCCAATGCTTTATATCTTTAGCTAACTTGCCATGATCACACTTTATTGCTGCTTCAATAGCACACCATTGATTTAATATCATAGTTTTGGTTAATGGATATCTATTTTTAAAGTTATTTGCATTGAAAAAATATTTTTCTGCTAATTTCTTATAGTTAAAATTTCTATCGGTTCTTTCAATATCTATGCCTATTTTTTCGTCATGCCAAACTATAACAATTGCATCATTACAGTGACTCAAACTGATGTTCCCCATTTCATGAGGTAATTCAGGAGGCTCCCCTGGATTGGCATTTATCGGAATGTCTAAGGGATCTAAATTAAATAGTGTCCCTAATGATTTTCTTATGTAAGCTCTAGTTTCCAAAAAAATCCTTGCCCTGAAGGCTGAAAGTGTTTTTGCAGTCTCAAGTTCGTTTACTGTTGCGACATCTTGTACACCTTTAATCTCATAAAACCATATTTTTGGTATTTTATATTCATACTTATTTAATAATTTCAATGGCTCTTATGGTTGGTGATAAAGCACCAGAATTTAATTTAAAAGATTCTTTTGAGAAAGAAGTATCTTTAAACGATTTTAAAGGTAAAAGAATAATACTATATTTTTATCCAAAAGATAACACACCTGGATGTACTAAAGAGGCATGCAACTTTAAAGAAAACTGGGATTTGCTTAAGAAAAATAATATTGTTGTTATTGGAATCAGTAAAGACAATTCTGCTTCTCATAAGAAGTTTATAGAAAAATTTAATTTACCTTTTATTCTATTAACCGATCCTGAACCTTATAAAGTCTCTTCTGATTACGATAGCTATGGTCTTAAGAAATTTATGGGAAAGGAATATATGGGTATGATGAGGAATACTTTTTTGATTAATGCTGACGGTAATATTGAGAAAATTTATTTAAAGGTAAAAGCGGCGATCATGGCTGATCATATAATTACAGATTTAGGATTACATTAGTTTATTTTGAAGATTGAAAGTGGATTATCATACCTTCCATAACTAAATTTGGTAAATTAATAATTTTTATATTCTTAGTTATTAAGATGCTTGTAATTAATTCAGAGTCTCCGCCGCAGGTTATTAATATATCTTTCCCTGGATTAAATGAAAAATCAATCATCCCAGTTATCGAGTTAAGTACTCCTTTTAAAATTGCATCCTCTGTATTAATTAAAAAATCTTCAGCAGGCATTGCATACTTTTGAGGAACTTTTAGATTTTTTGTAAAGTGCTCCATTGATTTTAATTGTGTGAGGAATCCTGGAGCAAGTTGTCCCCCGATAATAGATCCATTTGCGGTTAGCTTTGTTAGAGATAAAATTGTTCCACAATCCACGATTAGCAAATCCTTCTTAAGAGGGTTATCGATAATATTTAAGGCTGCCAAACAGGCAAGAGCTCTATCAATGCCAAAATAATCAGGTAGATTTGATAATTTAATATCATTAGTTTTAATTTCATTTTCTTTTTCCAATAAAAAAATGGGAGATTGACCTACTGCAGCCCAAATTAGACTATTTAAATTGATATTTTTTGGAACTTTATAATCTTTTGGTGTGTGAAAAAATTTATATTGATTCTGAAAATAGTTTGCCCAATGAAGCCTACTGTTACCGACTAATAAAAAATTTATATCTGCGACCATTTTCTTACAATCAATTTAATTATTAGTATGTAATCCACATTCTTGTTTTACTCCTCTAAATCTTGTATCTCTCCCTTGCTTGCCCATACCATCAGGTGAGCTAGAATGCCAATCTCCCACTGTTGAATAACCTTTTGCAAAAAGGGGGTGATCGGGTAAGTTGTTTTCCTTCATGTAATAAAAAATATCTTTATTTGTCCAATTTAATAAAGGCCTTAAGGACAGTCTTTCACGTATTACATCTAGGAATTTCATTTTGTTTCTATTTTGAGTTTGGCTTGATCTGACACCACTAGCCCAGCATTGAATATTATGTTTTTCTAGATTATTTTCTAAAGGTTTGATTTTTCTTATTTTATGGTACATATCTAGGTCACTTGCTTTATTTGTTTCCCATAGTTTTCCGTATAAGGATTCCATTCGTGCTGGAGATAGTTCACTTTGTAATACCTCTATTTGTAGAGATAAATCATTAATGAGCTTTTCGGCGTACTGATATGTTTCTGCAGGTAGGTAACCAGTATCTATCCAGAAAATTTTGATTTTTTTTTGTAGGCATGATTCACTTACCATTTTCAAAAGTACAGATGACTGTATTCCAAAGCTTGTTGTAATTGCAAATTCATTATCAAACTGCTCATAACCCCATAAAAGCATTTCTTGGGAAGTCATATCTTGAAGCTTTTGATTATGTTCTCTTAAATCAGGATCAACCTCTTTGTGTTTTTTTTTAATCATTCTGCTAGGGGGTTATAGGATTAATGTTATTTCGCTCAATTTGTATATTATTCGTTTAGTTTAATAATACATTTAGGTATAACAATATTTCACCAATGAAATCAATACAAAAACCAATAGTAATAGTTGGTGCGGGTTTTGCGGGTATGACAGTTGCTTTGAATTTAAAGAGCCTTAATCCCTCCTTGCCAATTCTTGTAGTTGATTCTGAGTCAAAATTTATATTTAAACCTCTAATGTATGAAGTCTTAAGCAAAGAAATAAGAATGTGGGAATTTGCTCCGGAATTTTCAAATATTTTTTCTGATGTAGGTATAACATTCTTGAGGAATTGCTTAACAAAAATTAAATTCAATGAAAAGATTCTCGAATTTAGAGATGATTTAAAAATTAGTTATCAATATCTTGTAATCTGTACAGGATCTGTCCCTAATGGTTTCTCAATTAAAGGTGTAGATGAAAACTGTTATTTCTTCAATAATCTAAATGATCTCAACAAGCTAAAAAGTATTTTAGAAGAATCTCATAAAAGTATTTCTCCGCTAAAGTTATTTATTGTTGGAGGTGGACCCTCTGGGGTTGAAATAGCTTGCAAAATTAATGATATTTATAAAGATCAGTTTGAAATTAATATAGTTGAAAAATCTAATGAGATTTTAAGTAAAAATAAGATTTTTAATCGCGAAGAAGCCGAGAAAGCTTTAGAAATAAGAAAAATAAATGTTTTTTTAAATTCTATTGTCAAAGAAGTTTCTGAACAGAAAATTAGTTTTTCTAATAATGCTGGCATAACAAATTTGGACAAAGATATTGTTATCTGGACTGCTGGCGTGAAATCTAATCTTTCTTATCTTGATGATCAGTGCCCGCAGATGAACGGAAGAATTTTAGTGAATGATAAGTTTCAAATAGAAAATAATATGAATTGTTTTGCGATTGGTGATATATCAGTAATTAAAGGGATGAAAGATTTACCTTTAACTGCTCAAGTTGCTATTCAAGAAGGCAACCATCTTGCTAGAAATTTAGAACTTTTAAGACAGGGTAAAGATCTTTTACCATTCAAATTCCATGATAATGGTGAAATGATTAGTTTGGGAATTGGTAAAGCCTCAATTTCGGCACTTGGGATTACTTTGTCAGGTAAATTAGCATTTGAAGCGAGAAGATTGATATATGCCTCAAAATTGCCTGATGTAGGAAAAAGCTTACAATCTGCCACTTCCTGGATATTCCAGAAAAAATCTATAGTCAATCACTTTTTTCAAAAAGATAATAAATTTGATTAAACTTTTTTGGAATATTGTTTTTGGGTATATTGAGTTAAATAAGTTTGATATGAATTTAATTTCTTTTTTTAGTAATAATTCTGATGCGTTAATAACTGTATTAGTGTTAGCTATGTCAATAATTTTATTTATAAAAAATACTATTGCGCCTGAATTGACTGGTTTATTATGCGTCGCAATATTTATTACTACTGGTGTTCTTAGTCCTGAAAAAGCTTTAGCTGGTTTTGGCAGCCCATCTTTAATTACGCTTATGGGTCTATTTGCAGTTTCATCTGCATTATTTAAGAGTGGTGCCTTAGATAGAGTAAGAGAATTGATTTCTTCTGAAAATGTTAAAACACCTAGGAAATTAATTTCATTAATAGCTTTTTTAATTGCTCCAATCTCTGGCATCGTTCCTAATACCCCAGTGGTAGCATCTTTATTACCATTGATTGAAGGTTGGTGTGCAAGGCGCAACATTTCACCATCAAAAGTTTTATTACCTCTCTCTTTTGCAACTTTATTAGGCGGAACACTGACAATATTAGGTAGCTCAGTAAATCTTCTTGTAAGTGATATTAGTCAGCAATTAGGTTATGGAGCTTTGGAATTATTTAGTTTGACTGCAATTGGTATTCCCGTTTGGTTGATAGGCACAATTTATATGATTTTAGTGTCTGATTTGCTTTTGCCGGATAGAGGAAGAGACAAAGATTTTATTAAAAGTGGAGATATGAATATTTATTTTACAGAAGTTACTATCCCTGCTGAATCTGAATTAGTTGGCCAATCCGTTAGAAATAGTAGATTACAAAGAAGATTTGATGTCGATGTTCTTGAGTTACAACGAAATGGGAAAGTTATACTTCCTCCACTTGCAGATCGAAAGATTGAACCTGATGATAGATTAATAATACGTGTTACAAGATCAGATTTATTGCGTCTGCAGCAAGAACATACTATCTTGTTGGCTGAAAATAAGAGAGCTCTAGCAGGTGCCAATCTTTTCTCAGATGAAGAGGGTACTAAAACGTTTGAAGCATTGTTGCCATCTGGCTCAACTTTAGCTGGCGCAAGTTTGAGAGAACTAAGATTCAGGCAGCGTCATAACGCCACTGTTTTGGCGCTAAGAAGAGGTCAGCAAACTGTTCAAGAGCGTTTGGGTCAAGCTGTCTTAAGAGCGGGCGATGTTTTATTATTACAAGCTCCTTTAGATTCCATAAGAGGTCTTCAGGCTAGTAATGATTTGTTGATTTTGGATCAATTTGATGATGATTTGCCCGTTTTAATAAAAAAACCTATTGCCATTGCAATCGCAATAGGAATGGTTGTATTGCCTTCGATTTCTAATATTCCATTAGTTGGAGCAGTTCTTTTAGCTGTAATTGCCATGGTTGCTTTTGGATGTTTGCGGCCTGCTGAAATACAAAAATCAATTAGATTAGACGTTATTTTATTGCTGGGTTCATTATCTTGTTTTAGTGTGGCAATGCAAGTAACAGGATTAGCAGATTTAATAGCCTTCAATCTGGATTTTGCTTTAAATGGGATGCCCCTTTATTTCGCATTGTTAGTAATTTTTGTCTCGACTGTTATTCTTACTCAATTTATTAGTAACGCTGCTTCAGTTGCTCTCATATTGCCTGTCGCCATTGAGTTGTCACCTGTTTTAGGCATCTCGGAAAATGCTGTAATAATGCTTGTTTTGTTCGGTGCAAGTCAATCTTTCTTGACACCCATGGGATATCAAACTAATTTAATGGTTTATGGCCCTGGAAGATATAGATTTTTTGATATAGCAAAATATGGAGCAGGATTAACAATTATAATGTCATTAACAGTTCCAGCATTGATAATTTTAAATTTTAAATAAACCAAAAAAGTGAAATTTAAAAGCGCACCTTATAGTTTAAAAGAAGTTTACAGAAAGTTATCTGTACCTCAATTTACGATCGTTACGGGATTAATTATTATTTTTTTGGGAACTATAATTATCAGTTCTCCTTTATGTTCTTCAACAAAAGTAGGATTGTGGGAAGCCTTTTTTACATCTACTTCTGCAATAACGGTTACTGGATTAACTATTATTGATATTGGTGTAGATTTAAATATTTTTGGCCAAATTTTCCTGGCTTTTATGCTCTTATCAGGAGGCTTAGGATTAATGGCCATTACTACTTTCTTGCAAGGTTTTGTTGTAAAAGGTACTCAGTTGAGAACTAGATTGGATAAAGGGAAAACTCTGGATGAATTTGGAGTTGGAGGTATAGGGAGAACTTTTCAAAGCATTGCAATTACAGCAACTTGTATTATTTCTTTTGGAGCAACTGTATTATATTTTTTTGGATTTGTAGATATTCAAAATAATTGGGAAAGACTTTGGTCTTCAATATTTCATAGCATATCTGCTTATAACAATGCGGGCTTTTCTTTATGGGCTAATAGTCTTGAAGATTACAGATCGAATTTTTTTGTTAATATCATATTTATTTTTCTTATTGTCATGGGTGGATTGGGCTGGAGAGTAATTGATGATATTTGGAGCAACAAAAAGAATCTTTCATATAGCAAATTGAGCCTTCATTCTAGATTGGTTATTAGAACAAGTCTCTCTTTAATATTCTTCGGCTCATTGGGTTTTTTTGTGACGGAATCCTTACTAAATAGTCAATTTTTTAATGATTTAAATTTCTTTGAAAAGTTATTATCATCTGTGTTTGAAACTGTTAGTGCAAGGACAGCAGGATTTACAAATTTCCCAATATCATTAAATTCGATTTCAGATACAGGCCTTTTATTATTAATGACACTAATGTTTATTGGAGCAAGTACTGGTGGTACTGGTGGTGGCATTAAAACAACAACATTTATTGCCTTAATGGCAGCAACTAGATCAACTTTAAGAGGACAAAAAGATGTAATTATAAGTAATAGATTAATCTCGGATAAGGTTATTCTTAAGGCAGTTGGGATAACAGTTGGATCTTTACTTTTTATACTTTTAATGGCTATGCTACTAAGCACAACTAATACTTTTATTAAAAAAGAATCTTTTACATTCCTAGAAATTTTGTTCACTTGCATTTCTGCATTTGCAACAGTAGGTTTTGATATTGGTTTAACGGCAAAGTTAAATCATTTTGGCCAATTTATTATAATTGTTTGCATGTTTGTAGGTAGGCTCGGAATCCTTTTACTATTAAGTGCACTTTGGCAGGCTCTCTATAAGAGTAGAATAGAAAGGCAAAAAAGAATCGGCTATCCTAGAGCTGATCTTTATGTATAGGACGGATTAAGTTTTATTATGGCGGATTGGTGGCAATGGTCTCCCACGAAAGAACAGGAAGCACTCACTTTTGCAGTTGTGGGGGTTGGTAGATTTGGAACGGCCGTTTGTAGAGAACTTATAAATAATGGCGCAGATGTTTTGGCTGCAGATTATTCTGAAAAGGCTATTGATGATTTGAGGCAATTAGAGCCCTCGATAGAGGCCAGAGTTATAGATTGTACTGATGAAGAATCTATGAAAGAATCTGGAATATTAGAAATGAATACTGTGGTTGTAGGTATTAGTGAACCAATCGAAGCAAGTATCACTACGACTCTTATTGCTAAGGATAGTGACGGTACTAAAGTTAAAAGAGTAATAGCTAGAGCTACAAGTGATTTGCATGAAAAGATGTTAAAAAGGGTAGGCGCAGATAAAGTTGTTTTCCCTTCGAGAATGCAGGGCGAAAGACTAGGCTTAGAACTTGTCAGGCCAAATCTTATAGAAAGATTAGAATTAGATAATCAAACTGGTATTGATGAAATAAAAGTTCCAGAGGAGTTTATAGGAAGATCTTTAAGAGACTTAAATTTAAGGAAAAATTATTTAGTTAATGTTCTTGCAGCAGGTCCAGCTGAACAATTAACAGTTAATCCTCCTGCTAAATACATTTTGGAGAGAGGTAATATTTTGGTGGTGATGGGGAAAACTGCAGATTTACAGAAGTTGCCTCAAAATTAATTAATTATCATCTAATTTCTTATAGTACCTAATCCTTTGTGGAGCTCCTTTTAATCTTTTGATGCTTTGTTTTTCTAATTCGTCTCTAAATTTATCTGTATTTATATTTATGGCTGATATTGGATGATTAACCTCCTTTTCAAAGTATTTTTTGATTCCTTCTTGAATTAATACTTTAGCCATATTGCTAACCGTCCTAGATTCATTTTTGGCTAAAATACTGAGTTGCTCACATATTAATTCTGGAAGAACCACTTGAATTCTGGGAGATTTTGGCTTCCCGTTGGTTGAATTTTGACGGGTTGCCATGAGTCAAAATGGATAACTGTTACTTCTTAGTATACACAGTTAGTCAAGGATACTATCTTTGTGTATATTATTAGTAAGGAGATATATGCCTTTGTCAGTTAATTGTTTGTTTAAACATGAAAAATTCAAGAAAACTTGATTCACCCAAAAGGTCAATAATTGATAAAAAGAAAAAAAAATTAGTAAACTCTGATTCTCACAATCATGAAAATAGTGATGTGTTGATATCTGCAGTAATTAGTCCATATTTATTAACCCATCTTCATCAAACTCTTCAACAGTCTGAGTACTGCGCTCAAAAAGATGGTAGAAAATCTCATGCAGCTAATTTTGCAAAATTAAGAAAGGTTTTATGTTTAGATGCAAGAAGTATGGCAGATGCTTCAGCTAAAGAAATAAAAGATGCTGATTATGATTTATCTATTAATAAATATAATCAACAAAATGTTGCTTGAGGGAATAATCTATAAATATGAATTTTAAAAAAAATGTCTAGTAATGCTGAAAAACTTTATAATCTGATATCAAACGATTCAAAAAGGAAACAAAGTTTATTCTTGACTGCTTTAACTAATCCTAAATCAGCTTTAGATAAAATATGTGAGATTGGGAAAGAATTTGATATTGCGGTTACGAAAGAGGAAGTTATTGAATATTTGAGTACTATTGATGATGAAGCGACGAAAATGTGGTTAATCAAGGCTCGAGGAGGTCTTTAGGAACAGATTTTGAAGAATCATGTTGGAGTATAGTGCTTGGATTGATTCTTTTGTTGTAACCACCACCACCAGCTAATGTCCAAAAAAACCAATAACTGGGAATTGCAAGAGCTGCAGCTATGAAGATTACTACAATTTGTTCTATTCTTTTCATAAGATAATTTTATTCCACAAAATATTTTTTGGTAAATAAGTCTCTATTTTTGTAAATTCTATTTTTAAGAAAGTGATTAGATTTGATAATATAAGCAAAATTTATTCTACAGATGTTGTTTTAAAAAATATTAATTGGGAGATTAAGAAAGGAGAAAAGATAGGATTAGTAGGTTCAAATGGTGCAGGTAAATCTACCCAATTTAAAATTCTAATTGGAGAAGAAGATCAAACAAGTGGAATGGTTATTAAAGAAGGTAATCCTAAAATTGCTCACCTAAAACAAGAGTTGGATTGCAATCTTAATCGATCAGTTAGAGATGAACTAGAAAGTTCTTTTAAAGATATACAAATAGTTTCAAGTAAACTTTTAGAAATTGAAAAGACAATGAAAGCTTTGGATGTTAATAAAGATTCTAGAGAACTTGAAATTTTAGTCAATAAATTAGCAAAATATCAAGGAAAATTTGAAGCTTTAGGGGGTTATCAAATGCAAGCAGAAGTAGAGAAAATTTTACCAAAACTAGGATTTTCTCTTAAAGAGGCTGATCAATTAGTTGGACAGTTTTCAGGTGGCTGGCAGATGAAAGTGGCACTTGGAAAAATAATCTTACAAAAACCTGATTTACTTTTACTTGATGAACCAACTAATCATTTGGATTTGGAAACTATTTTCTGGCTTGAAGAATATTTATCCTCTTTAAAAATTTCAATTATTTTGATTAGTCATGATAGATATTTTTTAGATAAATTATGCAAAAAAATTATTTTCATAGAACGAGGAATATCTGAAACTTATAATGGGAACTATTCTTTTTTTGTTGAGCAGAAAGCTTTAAATCAAGAATCTCAGAATAAAGCTTATCAGTTGCAGCAAAAAGAGATTGAAACGCAAAAAAGGTATATAGAGAGGTTTAGAGCTAGTGCGACAAGAAGTACCCAGGCTAAGAGTCGAGAAAAACAATTAAAAAAAATTTCTAAAATTGATGCGCCTATATCAACACTAAAAACTCCTACTTTTCATTTTCCAGAATGTCCTCGGTCAGGAAAATCAGTTCTAAATATTAAAAATTTATCTCATAGTTTTCAAGATAAAATACTTTTATTAGATGTGAATTTAAAGGTTTCTTCGGGAGAAAAAATAGCTATTTTAGGACCTAATGGTTCTGGTAAATCTACATTGCTTAAATTAATTATGAAAAGAATAGACCCTGAGATTGGGGAAATTAATTTAGGTAAACATAATATAATTACTAGTTATTATGAACAGAATCAGGCTGAAGCACTAGCTCTGGATGAAAAGGCTATTGATTTAATTTTTGATAAAGCTCCTGAATGGTCACAAAAAAAAGTAAGAACATTTCTGGGTGGTTTCGGCTTCAGTAATGATGCTGTTTTTAAATATGTAAAACAACTTAGTGGAGGAGAAAAAGCAAGATTAGCCTTGGCTCTTATGATTATGAATCCAAGTAATTTTTTGCTTTTAGATGAACCAACTAATCATTTGGATCTCAAATCTAAAGAAAATTTAGAAATAGCAATTAAGAATTATAAAGGTACAGTATTTATTATTTCGCATGATAGATATTTTATATCTAAAGTTGCAAATAGAATTATAGAAATTAAAGACTCTAAATTATTATATTATGATGGAAATTACGAATATTTTTTAGAGAAGCAAAAAAGGAAAAGTATTAAAAAAAAATAACTTAATGACTATTATTCCGCGTCAAAAATTTTTTGAACTTTTAAGAAACTTTACATTCATCTAGGCAAGATCACTTATTTAACTTTACATTGTTCTGGTCATTTGTTTAATCTTAAAAATACAACTTAATTTTTAATAAATGTAAATGAATAATTATGATTTAAAAGAAAAAAGATTTCAATTTGCTGATCCTGTTGAAAGTTATTTTGAGTGTATTTCTGAATGTGACATTACTGATGGTATTTGTATATCTAGATGTGTCGAAATACTTAGAGAATGTGAACAGTAAAGACTTTACCTCTTTGATAGATTACTAATATCAGTAGGCTTAACTTTTAATTTAATTAATTTATTTCCTCTTTTTAAAGATATATTTAATGTTTTATTAATACCATTTTTACTTATTTCAGTAATAACGTCAGTAGCAGTTTCTATAGTTTGATTACCAACTTTTAAGATTATGTCATTAATTAAAATACCACTCTTTTCAGCTGGACTGCTAGGAACTACATAACCAACTTTCACAGCATTTTCGTTAGTTTCAAAGTTAGTTTCATCTATGAGGCTAATACCAATCATAGGATGTATTGCTTTCCCATTATTTATTAACTGATAGGCAATTTCTTTGGCTTTATTTATTGGAATCGCGAAACTTAATCCCGCTCCTGGACTAGATCTTATAAGAGTATTAATCCCAATTACTTCTCCATCGCTATTTAATAGTGGTCCACCTGAATTCCCAGGATTAATAGCAGCATCTGTTTGAATTAGTTCAAGCTTTTTGTCATAAATCCCTAATTTTGTAACATTTCGTTTGAGATTACTAATAATGCCAAGCGTGACAGTGTTTTCTAGTCCAAAGGGATTGCCAACTGCTATTGCCCAATCACCAACTTTAATTTTTGTTGAATCACCCAATTTTGCTTTGGGCCAAGGACCTTTACCTTCAATTTTAAGAACAGCTAAATCAGTAAAAAAGTCTTGTCCTACAAGTTTACCTTTTAATTTTTTGCCGTTTTTTAAACCGACAATCAACTTATCTGATCCATTTACAACATGTGCATTAGTCATTACAAGACCGTCTGCGAATATAAATCCACTTCCTTGGCTTTGTTCTATTCTTGGTTGATTTTCGTAAGGTAACTGTAATCCAAAAAATCTTTCAAAATATGGGTCTATGAATATTCTAGAATCTTGAGAAAATCGTCTTTGCTTAACATATCTCTGACTATCAATTGTTACTACAGAAGCACCTGTTTTTTCAACGGCGTTTGTTATGAAAGATTTATTAGAGTATCTAGAGTTTTCATTAACCTTTGAATTAAGTAAAGATTCAGAAATGACATTTGAGTGACTAATAATACCAATGGTTAAGGCTGAAGCGAAAAAAAATTTCTTGCAGCGATTAGTATCGGATTTCATTTGTTTATCGTTTTGGGAAACATTCTATAAAATTTTTAATTATAACTATATATAAGACAAACATATTTATTTATAAGAAGAATATTTTAAAGTAAACTAGTTAATTTTCTTTTTTTCGGGCTATCATATAATTTATACTTCTATTTAATTTATAAGCTTAATGACTATTTTGTTTCCAATTATATATTCAGCAGGCCTTACTTATTTAGTTTGGAAAGCCTTTAAAGTTATGTCTACTGGTTGGGGAATATCAGATAAAGGACGAAAAGAATTTTATAATAAAAATTTAAAACAAAAAAAATATACTATACACCCAGAATTACTTGACAAGGATGGGAATATAACAGATGAGGAACTACTTACAGTCAGGTTTTCAAATGATAATGACTCTTTGTTAGAAGAGAGAGGTAATAGAACTGATGAATTCAATTAAAAATTAAAGGTAAAAACAATTGGAATTAAGAACTAAAATTGTCACGTCAGTTATAAGATCTCTCAAGTTACCACCAAGGTTTCGTCTGAAAATGGTTAAAGAGGATCCAGTTAGACTTGAACTAAGTCTTACTCCTTCTTATGGTAAAAACCCCATTATTGTTGGTTTAGTTGAGTCTTTAGATTTAGTGGGAAGAAGGGATAGGGAAGGGAGAATGCCAAGAGATCTGCAGGGTACTTGGGATTGGACCGTAAGACATGGAAAGATAAGTACTGGAGGATGGAATCCAATGCTGAAGGAGGCCTTACAAACTATGTTTGAGACTGGATTGCCAGGGATTATATATGAAGAATTAACTGGAGATGAATATAGGCCAGTTGATGGTAATAGACATGTTAAGTAATTCATGAATTATTTGCCATGAATTTAACCTTCAAACGTTAAAATAGGGAAAATTGTTAAGTAGTTAATTATGAATGAAGACAATCAACCAAGATTTGGCTTTGTAAATTTCGCAGAAACTTGGAATGGTCGTATGGCTATGATGGGGATTTTGATAGGTTTAGGAACTGAATTGATCACTGGACAAAGTATCCTCCGACAAATTGGAATTGGTTAAATTTTCTTGACAAATACAAAATAAAATTATTTTATTTCCTCAGCTTTTACTTCAATAGTTCTTTCACTAGGATTATTATCTAATTTACTCTTTTTAATATTTATATTTTCTAAGTCTGCACCGCAATTAATGCAGGTATCATTTAATCCTAGAGAAACTGCTCCACATTGTTCACATTTACTTACTTTTGACTTTAAAGAAGTAAAACTTAAAAATACAATGAGCAATATTAATAAAGTTATTAGAAACAATATCAGCAAAACATTACCAATAATGCTTAGAAAAAAGTTAAGTCCAAAAATAGGAATAACAATTAAAAAAATTAATGAATAGGTTACTAATGTTTTATTAGTTTCAATAAAAGAATTCATTTTAATTTTTATGGTCTATTTCTTTTTCTATTTACTAAAGACATACTAGCAATAACTACACTCCAGCACTGTCCAAAATACAAAATCACACCTAATAGCCAAACCCATAATGTAAGGACTAAAAAACCTCCAATAAAACCATATGCTTGGAATCTTACCCCAAGGGAGAGAATACTTTTACTTACCGCGAGGTTAAGAGTAGTTAATCCAATTCCAATGAGCATAGAACCTGGAATTAAAGGTTTTAAAGGAACTTTTCTGCTAGGCAAAAGTGCCTGCAGCAATAAAGCCATTAAAGAAAAGCCAATTAGTGGTATTGCAAATTGGCCGACTTGTAATAGCGGTAATTTAAGAACAAAATTATAAAGAAAATTATTTGATTCTGATAGATTTTCTAAAACTGTACTTGGGATCATTCTAAGGTTTGCACTAATTTGATCTAATACCATTAAGAAACCAATAAAGAATACTATTAAAAAAGCTTCAATTCTATTTCGAACAAATCTTGATGCTTGTTCTTGCCAAGCTGCATTTACTCTTTTTGAAGGAAGTTCATCTTCCCACAGTCTATCGGAACCTCTTTGAAGTGATAAATAAGCATTCCCTGCAGTAAAAAGCAAAAACATTGCTCCTAAAATACCTGCCCCAAAACCTTGATCAATTAATTTAAATAACGTTGTTTCTACTAATTCAACTACCGAAGGGGGTAAAATTTGTGCTGCTATAGCAATTATTTGTTGATCTAGGCCCTCTTGTTTCCCTAGGAACCATGAAGCTATTGAAAGTGAAATGAGAAGAATAGGAAAAAATGATTGCAGCGTGTAGTAAGCAAAAGCAGCACTTAAATCAATACAATCCGATTTACTCCATCTCTCACAAGCTCCCCATAAACTTTTAAGTATCCAAGTTGATGTGCGCTGCATATCTATTCTCTTCAAATACTTATCTCATTTCTTCATTTATTGTATCTAATAACGATATCTTGCAAGTAATTATTTCTTTTTTATGCAACTATTATTTCAGTAATAGGTTTCCCCATGGTTTCAAGACTTTAATTTGTTCTATTGTTCTACCGGCAATTAATGGGAAATTTACCTCGCTTAAATCTTGTCCTGAAATTAAATTTAAAGGATCAGTGTCTAACCAGTCTATAGAACAATTAAGCTCTTCAAGTAATAGCCAGGCAGCCGCAATATCCCATATTTTTGGGGTTGATTCTATCGCCCCGAAAGTTTGCCCCATTGCTACACTGGTGAGATTTAAACTTGATACACCTAGCAGTCTTATCTTTCCTGGAAAGATGGAGTTCGGGTTTTTTTGCAAAATTTTAATTGATCGACTACATAAGGAAACACAATCACTTTTTCTATTATTTTGATTAGCTTCTATTTTTTTATTATTTAGCCAAACACCTTTGTCTTTAATAGATAAAAATTTTTTATTTAAAGTTGGGATTATTAAAAAAGAAGATTGCGGTCTACCTTCTACAAATCTAGCTACTGATATAGACCAGTAGGGAATACCTGCCGCAAAATTTGTGGTTCCATCAAGTGGGTCTACTATCCAATAAGCATTTGAACTGGGAATTAATTTTCCTCCCTCTTCGCTTAGCACGCCTTCATTTGGAGCTATCCTTGATAGCCCTTCTACAATTGTTTTGTCACTCCATAAATCACAACTCGTAATTAAAGATCCGTCTGATTTATTCCTAGCACTTATATTCCCAAAGTCTTTTAATTGTCTTTGACTAACTAATTCAAACAAAGAATATAATTCTTTGATTTGTTTTTTTGTTAAATTTGATTGATTCATCTTGGAATATTGCAAATAGATTCTCTCTTATTAATTGTATTACTAACAATACATTTATTGCTTATTTCAAGAAAAGTTAATCTCTCTAATTCATCCAAATTCAGATTGTAATTATAAACCGCATTAATATTATTTGATTTTGCATTGCTTAATTCTTTTTGCCTTACTAGAACATCTTTTAAAGTTGATATTCCCACATCATATCTTAATCTCGCTAATCTTAAAGACTCATTGGTAGAAGAGATTTCTTTAAGAGAGGATATTATTTTTTCTTCATTTAATTTTAAATTTAAATATGCTTTCATAATTTTTGTTTTCAAAACATTTTCAAAATTGTTAAAGGAATATTCTTCTGCCTTTGCAGCTGCTTCACTTGATTTGTAAGAATTTTTATTTTGGTTCCCATTAAAAATATTCCATGAGAAGTTTAAACTTATCGTATTTGTATATGCTGAGCCATTTTCGCTAGAGTCTATTGAACTTGATAAGTAATCTCCTTTCGTAAAGGCACTGGCGAATGTGTTACTGATGTAAACCTTTGGCTTGTTTGCCTTTAAATAACTCATGGCTTCCTTCTTTTTAATTTCTTTCTGAAGAGAAAGATTTTCTAAACTAAGATTGTTTGCTAGAGCATTCTTTATATTTTTAGTTAATTTATTATTCCAGAAGCCTATTAATTTCTGATCAGGATGAATTTCAAAATGACCTTTTAAATTCAGGATTTGTTTTAATGAAATTTTGTTAATTTCATGTTCAATTTTTTTTTCATTAAGTGATTGCTTATCTCGGGATAATTGGGCATCTGCTTCAAGAACTTCAAATTTTGTACCAATACCAGCATCTAACTTTGATTGAGCATTTTCTAAACTTGTAATTGATAACTCAAGTGCATATTTCTTATTTTCGATATCTTGAAATGATTTTTGGTATTTGTGATATGCAGCCCTTGCTTCTTGAATTAAATCTTTTCTTTTAATCTCAAAATTATTTTTTGCAATTTTATACTTTTCTCTGGCTATTTTAATTTCAGAACCCCTTAGAGGATCAATTAAATCCCATCTAATATTAAGAGAAGGATTAGCAGAAAATTGTGAAGTTTTTGTAGTTTGTGAATTGCTATTGTAATTTGTGCCAGAAACGTATTTTGGAAATCCACTGGCTTGAAGATCTAATGAGGGATATTTCTTAGATATTTTGCTCGAAAGATTAAAACTTGATGCGGTAACTAATTCTTGTAATGATTTAAGTTCTTGATTTTGAAAGATAATAGTTTCTATTTCTTCATAATCGATAAAAATCTGATCTTCTTTTTCTTCTAAGACTTGATCAATATAATTATTTGTAGTGCTAAATGTAGTTTTTTGATAAGTCATACATAGAGCAAGATGTAAAAATAAGATTGGATTTATAATTTTTTTAAACATAATTTATAATCTTCTTACTATTTGATATTCCAATTAGACTATTAATAATATCATTTGTATCATCCAGAACGTGAATTTTGGTGTTCAGTTGCTTTTCAACTTCACTTATATTTTTGTCATCTAAAAATAAATCAGTATTTAGTTTTAACATTATTGATGGTATGTAAATACCCTCTCCTAAGTCTTTATTTTTTAGCCCATAAATTAAATCTTCTCCAGTTAATAGTCCTGTAACTACTTGTTCTTGCCCCCAATAAATGCTTGGTAAACCATATAAAATAATAGTAAGTCCATTAATATTGTTTAATTTTTTAACTGTAGGAATAAGAGCTTCATAAACTAATTTACCAACAATCCAACAAACTTTTTTTTGTTTATTGACTTTCTTGGGTAGGTTTTTAGTTTTTACATTTAATATTTTAAGAAGGCTTCTAATTGAACCTACTCCATTAGATTCTTGAGGCAGGTGTTCGTAAGTTTTATAACTAGGTAAATTCATACCAGCTATCAAATACCATTCGTCTGCTAGCCAACAAAAGCGTGTTCCAAGAGTATTTTGGAAAGACGATTGAAAATTTTCCACTTGTTGAATGGTTTTGATTGCGTATTCTTTGCTTATGGCTCTTAAACCATCATTTTCAGGTCTAAATTTTGTAAGTCCCACAGGAACTATGGCAACAGATAGAACTGTTTTAGATTCATTATTGTAGAATTCTGCAAGTTCAAAAATTGATTTTTCTAGAATGTTTCCATCATTTATATCTGGACATACAACAATTTGAGCATGCATTTGTATAGAGTTTTCTTCTAGCCAGGCAATTTGTTCAAGAATTTCACCTGCTTTTTTATTTTTTAATAATTTTTCTCGGGTCATAGGATCAGTTGCATGAACAGAAATAAAAAGTGGTGATAGTTTCTGAGCAGATATTCTTTCCCAATCTTCTTGTTTTAAATTTGTAAGGGTTAGATAAGATCCATACAAAAAACTCATTCTATAATCATCATCTTTTACGTAAAGGCTTTTTCTTTTACCACGTGGTTGTTGATCTATAAAGCAAAATGGACAGTTATTATTGCACTGTTTTATGGAATCAAATAAAGCATCTTTAAAATTAATTCCTAAACTTGCATCTTGGTCTTTTTCAATACTGATGCCATGAATCTCTTTATTTTTATCTAAAACGGAAATATTTAAAATTTCTTCACTAATAAGGATCTGATAATCAATTAAATCTCTTGGCTTTTTTCCGTTAATACTAATAATAGAATCACCTGATTCAAAGCCAATTTCTTTAGCAATAGAGTTATCATCAACACTTTCAATTTCTGCAGGGTTAATTTTATAAGTAATATTGGGAACTAAAAGATCGTTGGAATCTTCTTTATAATTAATTTCTTGCCACACAATTAAATTAAATTCATTTAACTTTATATATATTCTAAACTCATATATGACTGAAAGTGTATTAAATACTTTTAAAATACAAAAGACAATTATTCAATCAAAGGCCTTTAATTGATTAAAATGTTTAATTAGCAGTTTTTTTAAACACGATTTAAATTAATTAAAATATCCTTTAAAAATTTGATTCATTGGAAGAATTAATTACAAAAAATCTAGATGTGAAAGATAATTTCAACAATGAATTTCATAGTGAATTTGATTTTTATAAAAGTACTTTTTTATCAAAGCCAATTACTTTAAGACTTTGGTCTTCTTTTTTTGTAATTTTACCTATTTTTGTTCAAGCACCTTGGGTGAGATTTAAGCCAGTTAGTGCTCTTTGTTTTACTTTTGTAATTCTCTTCGGAGCATTTATTTTGACCAGGAAACAATATAATCAATGGTTTATTGTTGGTTCATTATTGCTTGGAGTATCAGGAAGTTGGCTTGGAGGTTGTTTGTTTTGGGGATGGTTAAGTCAATATCCTATTCTCCACATCCCTGTTGAAGCAGTAGTATTACCTTTAGCTTTAATTGGCTTAGGTACTAAATGGAAAATTGGATCAAGTTTTTATATTGCTTCTTTGTTTGGAACTGCAGTTACTGATATTACAATATTTATGATTGGAATAATGGATCAATGGAAGGAAGTTATTACAGCAGATTCTGAGACTGCTCCCTTAATACTTCAAAAAACCTCTGAAAATCTTATACAAATTAAATCATTATCTATTATTATTTTTGTTGCAGTAATACTTTGGTTTATTTCAAAAGAAATTCGTAATTCTGCGATTATTAATTCTACTAATGGAAAATCACTCTTGGTTGCAAGTTATGTAATTCAAACGACATTAATTGTTGATGGTATTTTTGTTTTTTTAGCAATTATTCAACCAACTTTGAGTGGGTTGGTTTAATGTTAAGGCCGCCATTTTCGCAAGAACCGATTGCAATTAATAAATGGGATGTAATTGTCATAGGTGCTGGAGCCGCAGGACTAATGACTTGCCTTGAATTGCCTGCAAATTTAAAAGTGCTGCTTTTAAATCGGAATACTAGCAAGGCATCTTCGAGTAGATGGGCGCAAGGAGGGATAGCATCTGTTGTAAGACCAGATGACTCATTTGATCTTCATGCTGAAGATACCCTAAAAGCTGGTGATGGGTTATGTGATTTCAAAGCTGTAGAAATGCTTGTAAGAGAAGCTCCTAGCTGTGTTGATAGGTTACAGAATTTAGGTATGATTTTTGATCAAAATTGTGATCAATTAGCTACTACTCTTGAAGCAGCTCATTCTCGAAGAAGAGTCTTGCATGTTAAAGATCGAACTGGCAGAGCATTAGTAGAAGTGCTAGAAGATCACGTTGAAAACAAGGAGAATATTCTTCACTGTAGAGGTGTAAGAGTAACTGAACTACTTATTGAAAATGAAGAATGTAAAGGAGTTCAGGTTCTTGATGGATCGAATTTATATTGGATTAATTCTAGGGCGGTTGTTTTAGCCACAGGTGGTGGTGGTCATTTATTTACTAATACTACAAATCCTGCTCAATCATCTGGAGAAGGGATTGCTCTCGCATGGAACGCAGGAGCTGCTATTGAAGATCTAGAGTTTATTCAATTTCATCCTACAGCTTTAAAATTTTATGGAGCCCCTTGTTTTTTAATTTCTGAGGCTCTTAGAGGAGAAGGAGCGGTCCTAGTTGATAAGAATGGAGAAAGCCCTGTCCAATATCTTCAAAATAAGGATTTAGCTAGTAGGGACCAAGTTAGCAGAGCAATAATGAAAAATATGCATCATAACAATGTTGATCATGTTGGTTTAGATCTTAGATATATTGACCCAGAAAAAATTGTAGAAAGATTTCCCACAATTTTAAGTCGATGTCAAGATTATGGTGTAAATCCTCTCAACGAGGTTATTCCAGTTGCGCCTGCAGCTCATTATTGGATGGGAGGAGTGAGAACTGACTTAAATGCATCTTCTAATCGAAAAGGCTTATATGCCGTAGGAGAAGTTGCTTCTACAGGAGTTCATGGTGCCAATAGATTAGCAAGCAATTCATTGATGGAATGTCTTGTATTTGCAAGAAAAATGTCTTCAATTGTTTTAAATAATCCTTTAAATTTAAGAAAATTAGAAAGATCAAAGAAAGAGTTTGATATTCAAGTTCCTCCAGAAGATCATATTCCCATCATTGCAGGAAAGATTGATGAATTAAGAAAAGCATGCTGGATTAATCTAGGCGTATCTCGAAATAAAAGTAATATGATTCAATTCTTAAATCATATGCAAACCGAAATGGATCTATTGAAAAAAAATCCTTTACTCAATAGTCTTGATCAAATTGAATTTGATCAAAGAATCAAACTTAATGAACCTAATAGAAGAGGGCTTAATCTTTTGCTTGATTTGAAGAATAGACAAATAACAACTTTAACTTTGTTAAAAGCTTGCCTTTTTAGGAAAGAGAGCAGAGGAGGACATTACAGAGATGATTTCCCTATTAAAGATAAAAATTGGGAATGCCATACTAGACAACAATTAAACCAAGAAATTAAAAAAAGATATATCAAAAATTAGTATTTCCTTTATAACCAGTCATTATTGCTAAATCATTTAGGTCGCGAGTACCGCTATAAATCTCGCCGTTGATTTCCCATGAGGGAAATCCTTCAATACCTTTTGTTTGACATAGCTTGTAATTATTGTCTTTCCCATCTTTAGCACATTCAACTACTTTTAACTCTTTAACTGCTTCTTTCCCAAATAATTGTTTCTGATCGTGGCAATGCGGGCACCAATACGCACTATACATAACAATATTTTTTTCTCTCAGAAATTTTGCAAATTTTACATTCTGGGGAGAGCTTGAAGTGGTAATTATCGGGGATACATTTTCAGTGGGGCTTGGAACATCAATTGCATTAGAAGGGTCAACGTTAGTTGACCAAATTAGTCCTCCGAGCAGGACACTTAGGGCTACTATGAAACCTCGAAAAATCATAGGTTCTCTACTTTCAAACTTTGCTCCAATCATAGAAATTATAAAGATAGAAAACGATAAAATTGCTGAAAGTATACAAAAAAAACAATATGCTTGAATCTTGAAAAACATTATATTGATTAACAAAAAACTAAATGCAGAGGAGGCACAAGAAATTAGAAATATTAACCACCAAAAAAACTTATTTAGCTTTTCTTTTGGAGAAATCACATTAAGTGAAAGTATTATTGTGATAACTAATATTGATAAATACGTTATAACTCCTGCGAATGAAAGAGGTATATTAATTTGATTATTTTTAAATAAAGTACCCCAAGGACTATTTAAAACTGTTTCACAACCATTTTGTATCCCTGGGCATGAAAGAGAATTAAATAATCCCCAATTTTTTAACGTAATTGAACCTGTGTCAACTAATCCTATAGTGCTAAGAATTGCGATTATAATTTTTGGCCATTTCAAATCTTTATTATTTCTACTTTTTAAAGTCTTAAGCGTCATATAAAAGTGAAAATTTGTTATTTACATAATCTATTCTAATATTATCTTGGCATGTGAGTTCTATACGAAATGCTTTTTAAATTTTTTGATTTTTAATTTTTTAAAATTTGTGAAACAAAATAATCTCAATGTTAAAGATAAAAAACTTTCTAAGGTTGCATTTAGTCATGTTGGTTGTGAGAAAAACCTTGTTGATACTGAACATATGCAAGGCTTATTAGATAAAGAGGGTTATGAAGTTGACAGTAATATAGATGATGCCAATGTTGTTGTAGTAAATACTTGCAGTTTTATTGAAACAGCTAGAGAGGAATCAATTAGGAAAATTCTAGAATATACAAATCAAGGAAAGGAGGTAATTGTTGCAGGCTGTATGGCTCAACATTTTAAAGACGAACTTCTCAAAGAAATACCCGAAATAAAAGGTTTAGTTGGAACAGGAGATTATCAAAAGATAGCAAAGGTTTTGAACAGAGTAGAAAAAGGGGAAATCGTGAATGAAGTCTCAAAAACACCTGAATTCATTGCAGATGAGGTAATGCCTCGTTTTGTTGATAAGAAGAAATTTGTTGCTTATCTTCGTATTGCTGAAGGCTGTAATTATAATTGCGCTTTTTGTATTATTCCCAAGTTGAGGGGTCCTCAAAGAAGTAGAAAAATAGAATCTATAATTTCAGAAGCTAAAAGTCTTGCAAAGCAGGGTATTCAAGAAATCATACTAATTAGTCAAATAACAACTAATTATGGACAAGATATTTATGGAAAACCTTCATTAGCTAAACTTTTGAATGAGCTTTCAAAAGTTCCAATTCCTTGGATCAGGATACATTATGCTTATCCAACTGGTTTAACTGATGAAGTTATTAGGGCTTTCAAGGATTCAAAGAATATAGTACCTTATTTTGATTTACCACTTCAGCATAGTCATCCAGATGTGTTGAAGAGTATGAATAGACCTTGGCAGGCTTCTTTGAATGAATCAATTTTGAGCAAAATTAGAGAAGAAATTCCATCTGCTGTATTAAGAACAAGTCTCATTGTTGGTTTCCCAGGAGAAAAAAAAGAACATTTTGAACACCTTCTTAAATTTTTGGATAGGCACAAGTTTGATCATGTAGGAGTGTTTATTTTCTCTCCTGAGGAAGGAACTTCAGCTTTTGTTTTGCCAAATAGAGTATCCCCAGAGGTCGCAGAGGCAAGAAAAGATAACATTATTTCTGTTCAACAAAATATCTCTAAAAATAAAAATCAGTCATATGTTGGATCAAAAATGAAGGTATTGGTAGAAAAAATATCTGATAATAATGAATTAATTGGGCGTTCTTACCATTTTGCGCCTGAAATTGATGGAAATGTGATTTTATCTATTAAAGATAATCATGATTTGAAAAAATTTATTGGTAAATTTGTTGAAGCAAATATTTGTTTCGCTGATGAATATGATTTATACGGAGAATTTTTAAGAATTTTATAATTTTCTATATTAATTTAACTGCTCTTAAAAGCTTATCTAAAATGAAAGCTGCTCCAAAACCAAAGCCAATAAATGCAAAATAGAAAATGATGTTCATTAATTTATTTATTTTTCTTTAATCTAACATCAGATAAAAAATATAGATTTTTTCGTTTAATTTCTTAATCTTGAATATATGTTAATTTTTTATATAAACATTCTTCTGCTTTTTGTAATTCCCGTCCTAGATATAGGGCATGATCAAATCTTGTTATTAAGTCATTTCTTTCTTCAGTGATCAATATTCCAAGTTGTTTAGCACTAATACCTTCAAAAACTTCATTACTAACTCTTTTATCTTGAGAGTCGCATTTAATTGGCTCATTTGTTTCCGGGTCAATAGCATATCCCTCATCATTAATATTATTTAAAAAGTGCTCTAAAATTATTTTATTTTCTTGTAAATCTACTTTTATAATAAAATAACCGTTTGGGTCTAAGTCTATGTATCTGTTGGATAAATCATTATCAATCTTTATTTTTTCCTCGAAAATTTTAATAGAATCCATCTTGGCAGTTAATAACAAACTATATTACTAATATAATCTTTGGTAAAGCTAAATAATTTTTTATTTAAAGGGTATAGAATCATTTTCAAAATCAATTTCCATTTTGGTTTGTCTATTTACTTCATTTAGCCAAGGATTAATTATATTTTCCATATTTTTGTCAAACCACTTATGTAAGCTTATGGTGGTTTTTGCAAAAAATCCCCTCCTTCTTTTATGTTTGCCACCTGCTCCAGGATCAAAAAAATGGATACTATTTTTTATTGCCCATTCAATTGGCTGGTAGTAGCATAATTCAAAATGTAAATTAGATATTTCTTCTTGACTTCCCCAATATCTCCCCCATAAGTTGTTTTTATTTTTAACACACATTGACATCGCAAAAACATCTTCAGAGTAGGTTTTTGCTGCGCTAAAAAGCAAAAGATTTTTTTTATTATCTAAAATTTTTTCGAAAAATTTAGATGTTAGATATTTACTTCCCCATACTCCCCACCTTAAACAATGCTGCTCATAAAAATTATGCATCTTTTGGAGTATTTCTTGGTTAATATTATGTTCCTCAAAAATTTCTACTTTAATATCTTGTTTGGCAATTGATTTTCTCTCTTTTTTTATATTTTTTCTCTGATTAGAGTTAAACCTAGAAAGAAAATCATCAAAGGTTTTTTCTCCATTACTCTTCCATTCACTGCTGGAATTTATCCATTCACAGTATCCCAAAGATTTAAGATGATTACCCCAGCTTTCATCAATATATAAAAAATTACAACTTAAAATTTTGTTTGTAATCGCAAAGCTTTCGATATGGCTTATCAGTAAATTTGTAATTTCTGTCTTATCTTTGTTTTTTTTATATAAAAATTGATATCCATTTACAGGACTATAAGGACTCATTCCAATTAATTTGGGATAATAATTTAAATTCAGCTCTTGAGCCAACCTTGCAAATGATTGATCAAAAATAAATTCTCCATAACTATGATTTTTTAAAAAAAGTGGAGCAATACCTAATATTTCTTCATTTTTATAAGCAACAAAATATAAAGGCTGCCAACCAGTTTCTCTCGAAACACTTTTTGATATTTCAAGGTTTTTAAGCCAATCCCATTCATAAAATGGATTGTTGAATTCAAGTGTTAATTCATTCCATATCTCTTTGGAGATTTCCTTAATGGACAATTTCAGTTCAACTTTATTTATTTTTTGGTTCATAAAATATTTAATTTATTTCAATTTTTTTTGTAATGTATGTGGATCTCATTATTCATTAAATTTTTAATTGATTTTATTTCCCACAGTCTTTTGAGATTAAAAATCTCGTTAGATTGTTCTGGAGGTATCCATGTATACTTACCTCCAATAATTCTCGGAATTATTGTAATTTTTATATCTGTTATGAGATCCTCTTTTAAAAATGAATTTATAAGCTTTGCACCTCCTAAAAGAGCTAGATCATTTATCCCTTGTTTTTTGAGTGAAATTAAAGTTTTTTCCCATGAATTTTCGAAAAAAAATTGTTTCTCGAAGTCATTGTTTGAAGAATTTTCAACTGTATTAGAGCTAATTAGCCATCTTCTAATTGGTTGTCGAAAGTATTTCCAATTTCTGTTAAATTTCTTGCTATTTGAGGCAACTATAGAAATTGGTTGGCTTTTTGATATTTTTGCTTTATTAATCTCACACCGCCTTTTAATTAGATATGTTGATTGATGAGCTTTTAATGTTCCTAAACCAAAAATGGTGGCATCAACCATTGATAAATTATTATTCAACATTCGTTTATCTTCTTCGCTTCCAAGATGTGACTCTCCACCTTCAGGGAATGCAATTCTTCCATCAAGACTTGATGCTATAACTATTGTTACTCTTGGAATGCTCAAGTTTGTGTAACTAAATCATTTTCTAATTTCATCTTAAGTGAATTGGTTAACTTTTGATCTACATAAATTTCTGCAGCATTGTTTGGGCTCTCTTGGAGTCTTATTTTGTGCAATGTTGCACCAAGATCATAGACTGGTTCTTTAAGAATATCTGAAATATATAAAGCTATATTTTCCGCAGTTGGAACACAACTATGGAAAAATTCGATGTCTTTATTTAGAAAAGTATGATCTAATTGATCAACAACCAAATTATTAATAATTTCTTGGAGGGCAGCTAAGTTGCAAACCATACCAGTTCTACTATCAATCTCTCCTTTTACAGTTATATCGACAAGATAGTTATGTCCATGTCCATTAACTCTGGCACATTTTCCATAAATTTTTTTATTTTCATCAAAGGATATCTCTTCTTTTGCAAGTCTATGAGCGGCTGCAAAATGAGTTTGTACTGTTAAAAATGCTTCCATGTTTTTTCCAAAATAATCTGCCCATAAATTTGGGTTTTCATAAAGTCTTAGACTTGTAAGAGGTAAATCATCCTTTAGACGACTCCAAATGACCTGCACTAATGCTTCAGTTGTGGGTAGTATGCCCTCTTGATTATTAACATTAAATTCAGGCCAGACATCATTTAAAAAACGAAAATCTAATTGTCCAGTAACCTTATGTTTAATAGAGTGTTTGACATTAGAGAGATTTAGGACCATCCCATCAGAGTCTAGTTCTCCACCCATTGATACAATAAGTTCATAATTATGACCATGACCTGGTGCAATACTGCACTTCCCAAAAAGAGATAAATTTTCTTCTGGGCTTTTTTCAGGAAGCCAATAACGGTGACTAGAACTAAAGCAGGCACGTCGAGTTATGACGCATTCACGTCCCTTCCCATGTAGTGGTTTGGATTGTGTAGAAGTCATACCTGTCTACAATAATACTATCTTAAGGTTTTATATAAGCTTTTGTCTTTATGGAAAAATCTATTATCGAAAAAACAGTTAAGGTCATCAAAGGTAGAAGCATATTTTTAATAGGTATGATGGGTTGTGGTAAGTCACAAACTGGTTTGAAACTTGCTGAATTATTGAAGTATAAATTCATTGATTTAGATTCATTAATAGAGAAGTTGGCAAAAAAATCTATCAATCAAATTTTTAATTATGATGGAGAAGATAATTTCCGTGAATTAGAAACAAACTGTCTCAAAGAAAGTATAAAAATTCCTTCATTAGTAATTTCAACTGGGGGAGGGATAGTTACCAAATCGGAAAACTGGGGAATATTAAGACAGGGAATAATTGTATGGATAGATCTCGATAAAGATATTGCAATTGAGAGATTGAAAAATGAAATTGAAAAAAGGCCATTACTTCAGGAAAATAATCTAAATGATTTATATATGAGTATTTTTCAATCTAGAGAAAATTTATATTCTCAAGCCGATTTAAGAATTGAGGTAAAAAAAGAAAATATTGAAGAAGTTGCAATGAAAATAATATATGCAATGCATAAAGAAATAATTAATTAATCTGGTTCAATTCTCACTGCAAACCATTTAATAACGTATCCCAATTTTATTTCTAATTCATAAGTGCTTTCCAATAATTCTTCAAAAAATTCCTGATTAGGATCGTCTATATTTTGATATATTGTTTTTGTTTCAGTCTTACTAACCCAATTCTTTAACCATAAAATAGCTTCTTGCTTTGATACTATTTTTTCTTTTGAATCTGGTTCTAATAATACATAATGATCTGATTCTCTTATTAGTGGATTTGACATGATCAAAATTCTTCTTGGATTAATTCTCTGCCTGACTTTTCAAGGAATTTTTGTAGAAAGTTCTTTTGCTTTAGTTGATTCTAACGTACGAGAGTTTTTGGAAAATAGGGTAAATAAATGGCCAGAAATATATTTACCAAATTTTAAATTTTCAGATACTTCTAAAGACTTAATTTATCCTAAATGGTTTGAGGGAAGTTGGCTTGTTACCTCTCAAGATATAATTAATGATTCAGAAGAGCCAGTTATTTATAAAGTAAATTTCTTTAAGAATAATTCAGATTTAATTGTTGGTAATCGTGCAGAAAATTGTGAGTCTATTGGAAAAGCAATATTTGGTGACACCTTATTAAAAGTTGTAAATGATCCAAATTCAATTAATAATCAAATTACTTATTTAAAAGATGGTTTCTTTATTGAGTCACGGATTACAGTGAGAAATCAGGCCAAAGATGAAGATATTTTCTTTGCAGATGAATTAGTTATTCAAAAAGTACATAAATCAGGCACTTTAAGAGTTAATCAGGTTGAGACCATTAGTAAATTTCAGAAGTGTGATTCAAAGCAATTAGAAATAATTGATTCTCAAAAAAACGATATATGTGGTTTCCAGTATGTTGCTAGCTATGGTTCAAAAGTTGGTGATCCTTCTATCCATGCTATTAAAACAAATAAATATCAATTGACTTTTAAATTTATTGAGAATTAGCACTAAAAAGATATTCTTCTAAATTATTTCTCCAGATGAACAAATTCTCTAGATAAGGGTTATTTATATATTCTAAGCTTCCTTCTCCTGAAAGAATTGGACCTGAAGATTTGGGAAATTTGAGGAGAGATAATTGCGCAGCAATTGATATATCTGCAATTGATAAACTATCACCTATTAAATATTTCCTGTTAATTAATGATTTTGATAGGGCTTCTAGTAATTTTTGGAGCTCTAAATTATCTTTTGAAGATAAAACTACTTTAGAAATTTTACTTAGGTTTTTTAAAGGTAATTTGTCAACAATACTTCTTAAGGAAGAGGGTATTTCTTCAGGAAGTAATGCAGTTCTGAGCTGTGGATTTTCTATAGCTGATTTTATTAAAGATTTTCTACAAGTTGCAGCCATAGTAGTATCTGCCCAGTTTTCTATTAATTTGCATTTTGCAAACAACATTGGATCATCAGGGAAAAGTGGATTGACATCATTTTTTTTATCGATATATTCGCAAATAACTGATGAGTCATTAATAACCTGATCATTATCATCAACTATTATGGGCACTTGTTTTTGCCCTGATAATTTGAATATTTCAAATTGACCTATCCCAGGAGTAACTTCTTCAACTCGATATTGTAGTTTCTTTGCATGAAGAGCCATTCTTGTCTTCAAGCAAAAAGCACTATGCTTAAATTGATATAATGTGATCATGCTATTTAATGTTTGTTAAAACTTAGCTAAAAAAGTAATCTATTTGTGGAGCTAATGGGCGAATTTTTTTCTAATGTTGCAAGATATCCTAAATATTTAATTTCTATTATTATTGGCGGACTTGTAGCATTACTTGAACCTTTTTTTAAGAATAGATCAAATCCATTAATTGTAGTAGGTTTAATATCATCTGTTGTAAGTGCTTTCATAACTTTTTATTTTGTATTGCAAGCGATGACAAATCCTGTAAATTTACAATCATAATGCCAAATAATTACCGTATTGAAAAAGTTTCTTCTCTCTTAAAAAAAGAAATAACTCTTATTATGCAGAATGATTTAGAAAATGATCTTATTAGAGATCACTTCGTTAATATTTCCAAGATCGATTTATCAGGAGATTTGCAACATTGCAAAATTTATATAACTTCAAGAGCTGAAAAGTTAGTAAGGAAAGAAATTGTAGAAAGTTTAAATATTGCTAAAACCTTTATTAGGCATAATTTAGGTAAAAGAATAGAGATGAGAAGAGTGCCAGAAATAATTTTTAAAGACGATATTGTAATCGATAAAGGATTATCAGTTCTTAAACTGCTTGATGAATTAAAAAATAAAAATCAAGATATCAATACCGAGGAGGGAAATGCCAATAGTTGATCTACCTCTTGCTAACAGAAATATAATTATCACTCGATCAAAAGAGGGAATATCTGAGATTAAAAAATTATTTACAAATATGGGCGCTAATATTTATGATTTCCCGGCTATTAGTATTGGCGATCCAGATGATTTACAACCTCTTGATGAAGCCTTGAATGAAATAAATGATTTTCATTGGATTATTTTTTCTAGTAGTAATGGGATCAAATTTATAGATCAGAGACTAAGATATTTTAATAGTTCATTAAAAGAGTGTTCTAAGCAAATAAAAATTGCTGTAGTTGGAGAAAAAACTGCAAAAACTCTTGATGATTTTGGTATTCAGGCTGATTTTATACCTCCAGAATTTATTGCGGAAAGTTTAATAGAAAACTTTCCAATGTCTGGATATGGACTTCGAGTGTTTTTGCCTAGAGTGCAAACAGGTGGTAGGAATTTAATCGCAGAGGAGTTTAGAAAGGCTGGTTCACGTGTTCTTGAGGTTGCTGCTTATGAAACTAGATGTCCTGATTCAATACCTAAAGAAACAATTGATGTTATTTCTAATGGGAAAGTGGATGCAGTAATCTTCTCAAGTGGCAAAACTGTATCAAATTCTGCTTTTTTACTAGAAAAAGAACTCGGAAAAGAATGGCTAAAATTCCTCGATCAACCAAAACTTTTAACTATTGGTCCCCAAACATCAAGAGTATGTAAAGAGATCTTTGGCAGAGTCGATAGGCAAGCGCAGAAATATACTTTTGAGGGATTACTAGATGAAGTAATTAATATTTTTAATTAGAGAGTTCCTTTTGATAATTTTTTTCAACCAATTCTTTAAACCTATCAATATTTTCTTGTAATTCATTAGTTACCATTTTCCCTAAAATGTTTTCTTCCATAAATCGAGCAATCATCTTAGGTAATTGATAAGTTATTGATAAGTTTACTGATGTAGATTCAGTACTTTTGGACTCGAATACTACTGAACCTTCAGTTGGTAAACCTCCTATAGATTTCCATTTGAGTTTGCTTTTTTCAACTCTTTCAGTTATTTGAGCTTTCCATTTAAACTTAAATCCATTTGCAGCTAAAGTCCATTCAGTTAAATCAGGCAATGTGGAGGTTTCTTCATCAACTGTTTTGACAGATTCTATCCAGCTCATCCAAAGAGACATTGAATCTAAATCACTCCAAGTATTCCATACATTATCTAAGGGAGCGTTAACTACTGTTATTACTTCATGTTTTAGCCAAGTACCCATAATTCAGCTAACTGCAAGATTCTTTGCTAATTCAGCTTTTTTATCTAAAATCTCTGCTGCTGCTAAATGACCACTCATAGTAGCTCCTTCCATAGAGTCTATATAATCTTGTTTAGTGTAACTACCCGCCATAAAGAAATTAGATATAGAAGTTTTTTGATTAGGTCTGTATGGTTCCATGCCTGGAGATTCTCTATAAAGAGATTGAGGAATTTGTACTACATTGCTCCAAAGTAACTTGAGATTTTTTGAAGATGGGAATAGAAGGCGAACTTCATTATCTATTGCGTTTGTAATTCTCTCTGTAGATCTGCCCATCCATCTATCGCCAGGAGTTAAGACGCATTGTAGTAGTGATCCCATATCTTTTTTTCTGTAATCTGCTGGACTAGCTAGTGCTAAATCTGCAAAACAGCTGAAAGAAGCATCAGCAGAATATAAAAGATTATCTAGTCCTGTAGGGATATTACTAGTGTTATCTTTATTTAATTCAGTAACCCAACCGTCATATCTTAATTGAATTGTTGCAACAGCAACTGCTCTTAGTTTTTTTAGACCTTGGAATTCTTTGAATTGATACCATTCTTTCGGAATTATCTTTTTTATTCCAGGCACATCACAGGCAGCGAGAAATTTATCAGCAAATACTGTTTTGGGACCTTCAGGAGATGATATTTGTAATTTAGTAACTGCATAGGACAAAGATTCTTTTTCATAGATAATTTCTTCAACCTTATGGTTTAGGTGAATCTTGGCACCTCTTTTGGTTATGTAATCAACAATAGGTTGTGTAAGCCACTTGTGAGGAGAACCTTTAAGGAGATTAAGTTTAGAAGCTTCAGTTTTTGATGCAAACATCATGAAAATAGTTAACATGCACCTTGCTGAAATATCTTTGCAATTAATAAATCCTAAAGCATATGCAATGGGATCCCACATCCTCGCCAAGCTTTTTTCACTCCCACCATGATTTATAAACCATTCTTTAAAACTTATCCTGTCAAGGTCTCTAATTATTTTCATAGCACCTTCATAATCTATTAATCCTATAACTATTGGGCTGGTACCTAATGCTAAAGCATTTCTTAACTTATCTACCCAGGTTAGCTGTTCAGTAGTGAAAAAAGCTTTTAAACCATTAAAAGGGGCACCTAAAGCAAATCTGAAATCTAGGGATCTTAAATCACCGCCATTATTGATAAATAGATGAGTATGTTCTTTTGGGAGCAGATTATCTAATGCTCCAACTTTTTTCATAAGTTTGAATAAGTTCGCATAGTTATAAAAAAATACGTGTAATCCCATTTCTATATGATTTCCATTTTTGTCCTCCCAACTTCCAACTTTACCTCCCCAAAAAGATCTATTCTCATATATTTCTACCTCATGACCTTCATCAACTAAATCTACTGCTGCTGTTAAACCAGCTAATCCAGCACCAACTATCGCAATTTTCACTTTTTCTTAGAATTATAACAAATCAAGTTTGTATTTTGTTTGTTCTATGCATCATTTAGCTTAACTTTTTATATTATGAATAGTAGATAAACTGTGTTTATGGAAAATGTAGAAGTAGCAGAAAAAATTAAGAATTCTGATGATGGTAAAGGGATCTTAATTACTAATGATGCAATAGAACAAATCTCTAATTTATTAAAAAATCAGACTGACAAGAAAGCTCTCAGGGTAGGAGTGAGGTCAGGAGGATGTAGTGGTATGAGTTATACAATGGACTTTATTGGAGGTGATGAAATAAATGTAGATGATAAAGTCTATGATTATTCATTAAATTCCGAACAAACCTTTCAAGTTGTATGTGATCCAAAAAGTCTTTTATATATATATGGAATGCAGCTAGACTTTAGTAAGGAATTAATTGGCGGCGGCTTTAATTTTGTAAATCCTAATGCTTCTCAAACTTGTGGGTGTGGGAGCTCCTTTGCAGTTTAAACAATAATGAATAACGAAATTAATCCTATTGAACAGGATTTTAATGCAGCTCTATCTAAGTACAAAGATGGAAAAGATTTAATTCCTATAGTTGAAGATTTCCAAAAGATTATACAGCAAATACCAAATCATTTTGCTGCCTGGACTTGCCTATCATGGCTTCAATTGATCTTGAAAAATAATGAAGAAGCTTTGTCTGCTGCAAGGCAAGCTGTTCGATTAAATCAGCAAGATCCACAAGCAAGAATGAATTTGTCTTTAGCTCTTTTGGCTACCAATAATAAAGGTGTTAGGGATCATATTGAGCTAATAAAAAAAATGTCTATGATGATGCCAGATGTTAAAAGTGAGTTGAAAGAATCTGTTGAAGATGGATTTAGTAGATATCCAGATTGGCCTGAATTAACTAAAGTCAAAAAATGGTTGGAATTTTAAATTGTCCAGAATTTTATTACTTAGTAATGGTCATGGAGAAGATCTATCTGGGAGCTTAATAGCTAAGAAATTGGTAAATAGTGGTTATTCTGTAGATGCCTTGCCGATTGTTGGTAAAGGAATTCATTATGAAAAAGAAAAAATTAAAATTATTGGAAAAACTCGCGAATTCAGTACTGGAGGTATTGGCTATAATTCTTTTAAGGGAAGAGTCACTGAGATATTTGGAGGAGAAATAATTTATCTCCTAAAAAGGTTATATTTAACTTACAAAATAAGAAAAAAATATAATTATTTTTTTATCGTTGGCGATATTGTTCCAATATTTTTTGCATGGGTATGTAATAAAGATTTTTTTACATATCTGGTTGCTTATTCTAGTCATTATGAAGGGAAGTTAAAATTACCATGGCCCTCTAAATTTTTTTTGCTCTCAAAAAAGTCAAAAAAAATATACACAAGAGATTTTCTTACGGCTAATGATTTAACTTTGCAATTAAAAAAGAAAGTATCTTTTTTTGGTAATCCATTTATGGATAATTTTTTTCTTAGAGATAAAGAATTAAAGAAATCTGACTGTAGTATTGGATTATTTCCAGGAAGTAGATTCCCTGAAATTTTAGATAATTTTATTTTGATTTTAGAAGTATTAGAAGCTATTTCAGATTTTAAATATTTTCAAAAAATTGAATTTAATTTTGCAATAGTTAATGCTCTATCTTCATCAAAAATAAGGGAGATATTTAAAAATAGAAAATGGGTATATCTTGAAACAATAAATGATAAGAATCTCTTGAAGTTTCAATATAAATCTTTAAAGGTGAATTTATATTGGAATACTTTTGAAGAAATCTTATTGAAAAGTAGATGCTGTATAAGCATGGCAGGAACGGCAGCAGAGCAAGCGATTGGATTAGGAAAACCAGTTATTCAGATTGAAGGTAAAGGCCCACAATTTACAAAATCTTTTGCCGAAGCTCAAAGACGCTTGCTTGGAAAATATGTTTTTTGTGCCACTAATTATAAAAATAAGAATGATCAAATAAATCAGACAATAAACTTAATCATTCAAGTAATGTATCAAATTAAGCTAAATAAGAAGTTTTTGATTTCATGTAATGAAAATGCAAAACAAAGACTAGGTGAAAACAAAGCTTGTATTAAGATGGTTAATGATATCAATTTTGTCATAAAAAATGACTGAGGAAAAGAATCAAAATAACTTAAAACAAATAATAGATAATTTGTTGTTAATCAACTTATTTACAGTAATTTTTTTTGCAATATTTTTTGTTTTTGCAATAATTATGCAATTAAATGGAATATTCATTTTTATTAATTTTATTCAGAGAGTTTGGAATCCTCTTATAGTCCCATTAATAACAATTCTAATTATTGGTGCTTTGGTAAACGGTATTAATTCTTGGTGGAAGCGTAAATTGCTTTCTCAAGAAGAGGATATTTAAACTTAAAATTTTTGAGTTTACTGCTTATTACTTTTTGTCCCTCTAATACAACTTTTGCTCCATCTCCTAACAATATTTTCAGGACTGATCCTGGCACTGGGAGTAAATTAGGTCTATTAAGGCATTTGCCCAAAGTCTGAGAAAAATCCTTCATTAATACTGGTTTTGGTGCAACAGCGTTAAATACTCCGGAATACTTTTTATCAACCAATGCGTTAGTTATTAAAGCACATAAATCACTTCTATGAATCCAACTCATCCATTGCATACCATCTCCAATTGGTCCACCTAATCCAATTTTAAATACAGGAAGCATTTTTCCTAATGCTCCTCCATCTGCCTCCAGAACAATTCCAATTCTAAAAATAACTAACCTTGAGAAAAATGGTTTTTCAGCAGCAACTGCTTCCCATTGTTTGCAAAGATTAGCTAAAAAGTCTTTTCCTCCAATACTATTTTCAGTGAATTCATCCGACAAACTTGTCCCGTAATAACCTATTGCTGATCCATTTATAATAACTTGTGGGTTGATTTTCAAATTTTTAAGAGTCTTCATCAAAAATTTTGTAGTGTTGATTCTACTATTTTCAATCTCCCTTTTTTGTGAATCAGTCCATTTTTTTTCTGCTATAGGCTCTCCCATTAAGTTAATAATTCCATCTATCTCTTTTAAAATATTTAGAAGATTTTCGTTAGCCCAGCTTTGTTTTTTTGATAAATCTATTTGAATAAATTTAAATTTATTCAAATCTAAATCAAGCTTTAATTTACTTATAGGTTTTCTACTGGCAATATAGATCTCGTGTTTTTCATTAAGTAGTGTCGGCGCTAATTCTTTACCAACAAATCCAGTACAGCCGAGTAGTAAAAGACGCATATTTTATAGTTATTTATTATTAAAGGTTATTAGATTTTTTAGACGTTTGTAATTATTATTCCGTAATCAATTTTTTTAACTTTTTATTAAACAAGATTTTGTATAATAAATTTCAAATAACTTCGAAGAATTTATTATGACAGATTCTATTCCAAAGAAACCTCTCAAGAAAGGAAGTTTAGTTTTTGTCGATAGAGAAAATTATATAAAAAGTATTGAGGCGCTTGCAAGTGATTATGATTTACCTAATTATGTCTTTGAAGGACCTGGAGAGATTCTTGCAGTTAAAGACGAATATGTGCAGGTCCGATGGCGCAGACCTGTTCCAGATGTTTGGTTTAAATTAGATCAACTTAAAGAATATATTCAATAAATTTTATATTTAAAAATTTTTATTTTTTTTCTCTATGGCCATCTTTGATTGAATTCTTTTTGCTTCTTTAATCATTTCTTTACCATCAAATAAGTAATCATCTACGTATCCTTTTGTATATCTATCAAGCTCCGATAATGCATCTTTAACTTGTGAAAAACAATGATAAAGATCTAAGCCTAAAGCTGAAATAGACTTTGGTACTAATTTTTTATTATAAATTTTGTCAGCTTTTTCTATTTTCTTTTGTGAAATGCTTATGTAACTGCAAAAATTTTCCATTAATTCGTCATCATAAGGATCCGCAGATAGTTCTTTTATTTCATTATTCAAAGGTTTAATTATTTGGCTAATTAATCTATTGATCGGAGTGTAAATCTCTTTAATCCATGTTTCAACTTCTTTGTCTTTAATTGACGAATTATATTTTGTTGAATTAAATTTCTCTTCCCAATTCTCATTTAATGAATGAAATGAGGTACTTGAAGAGAAAATTTTTCTATCATATTTTTCTTTTTTTATAGGGTCATTTAAAGTCTCCCAGGCATTTTGTATTGCAAGAAATCGTTCTTTTTCTCCGCCTGCATCAGGATGATGTTGCTTAACTAAAGAACGATATGAAGATTTGATTGCACTTTTGGTCGCATTTTTTTCTAGGCCTAATTCCTCATAAAAGTTTTTGGTCATATTAAACAATGATTTATAGATAACCGTCTTTTCTAGCTTTAATGACAGTGTTAGTTTCAAACATTGCTGTTGATAGATATCTTTCACCAAAACTTGGGAGAATTACTATTAATCTTTTATTAAGGAGTTCTTTCCTTTCTCCAATTTTTATTGTTGCGGCTAATGCTGCACCGCTACTAATCCCTGACAAAAGACCTTCTAATCGAGCTAATAAACGGCCATAATAAAATGCTTCATCATCATCTATTTTGATAATTTCATCTATTAACTTAGTGTCAAGTACTTTCGGTATGAAGCCTGCTCCTATTCCTTGAATAGAATGTGATCCTGCCTTCTCACCTGAAATAACAGCACTTTTTTTTGGTTCAACAGCATATATTTTGCAATTAGGATTAACCTTTTTTAAAAAGCGTGCACATCCGGTGACTGTCCCTCCAGTTCCTACTCCAGTAACAAGACCATCTAATTTATTATTAGTTTGATCCCAAATTTCTTTTGCGGTTGTTCTTTCATGAATATCTGGATTAGCTAAATTCTCAAATTGATTAAATTGAAAGCTATTCGGAATACTTGAAGATAACTCATTTGCTAAATCTAAAGCACCTTTCATACCTTCTTCCCCAGGGGTTAGCTGTAATTCTGCTCCATAAGCTCGTAACATTGCCCTTCTCTCAATACTCATTGTATCGGGCATAGTTAATATCAATCTATAGCCTTTTGCTGCTGCAACCATTGCTAATGCAATTCCAGTATTTCCGCTTGTAGCTTCAATTAATGTTGTTTTACCCGATGATATCAGACCCTCCTTTTCAGCAGTACTTAACATTGAGTAAGCTATTCGATCTTTAACAGATGCTGATGGATTGAAACTTTCAAGTTTAGCTATTATTTCTGGGTAGCAATTAAAGTGTTTTCTTATACGATCTAATTTAACTAAAGGTGTGTTACCTACGAGAGCAGTAATATTATTTGCTATATCCATAAAATGATTATTAAATGTATAAAATTAAATCTTCGTATTTCCATAATAAATGTATTTAAAGACCTTTGATATAAAATTTTTAAAAGAATTTAATTTAAAAACAACTTCATAATTAAGAATTATTTTTTTATTATAATTAGGTCTTTAAATATTAATTATGTATTCGCTTGAATTAAGTCTCAGATATTCACCTTTCCCAATTGCAATTCAGAAGAAAGAATATAATGATGTCAAAGGGATTTATGATGAAATAAAAAAATATATGAACGATAATGCTAATAATTCAAACTTAATTGAACTTAAGTGCGAAAAAGTTCAGGATAAATTAATTGCTGTTCGAGCTCAAGAAGTTATTTCCGTGCAGATATATGAAAAGTCATCAGTAGCTGGAGGAGCAAAAAGACCTGGTTTTTCTCTAGATATATAGATTAATGTCAGTAATAAGAGACCACTTTGAGAAAGAAATACCTCAAGTATCTTTCAAAGATGTCTCTTTTTCATGGCCTGGTAAAAAAGAAAATGTAATATCAAAATGTAATTTTGCAATAGAAAAAACAGGTTTGTGGATGATTGTTGGTGAAAATGGAAGTGGAAAAAGTACTTTTTTAAAGTTAATAAATGGGATTATTAAACCAAATAATGGGAAAGTAAATTCCCTAGCTAAAGTTGGCATGGTTTTTCAAAATCCTGATCATCAAATTTTAATGCCAAATTGCAGGAGTGAACTTTTAATACATATCAGTCAAGAAATCAGCAAAAAAGCTATTGTTTGTAAAATTGAAAATGTACTTGATAAGGTTGGATTGCCTGGTTTTGAAACAAGGCCAGTTCATACTTTGAGTGGAGGACAAAAACAGCGCTTGACTATTGCTTGCGCGTTAATAAGTGATAAGAATTTTATTCTCTTGGATGAACCTACCGCTCTCTTGGATCCAACTAGTCAACTAAAAGTTGTTAAAACTATCAAAAAACTCACAATTGACAAGGAAACCCCTTTAACTGCCTTGTGGATTACCCACCGTTATGAAGAATTGATTTATGCTGATGCTGTCGCAGAGATGAAGAATGGTAATTTATCAGAGTGGCAACAACCATCAAAATTTCAATATAATTAATCTCTTTTACTTGTCATAAGGTACTTTAAAGAGCTAAATTTTATAATATTCCTCGGTAGCTCAGCGGTAGAGCGATCGACTGTTAATCGATTGGTCGCAGGTTCGAATCCCGCCCGGGGAGTTCATTTACAAGATAAGTAAGTTTTCATAAGACCCCAAAAGGGTCTTTTTTTATTGGTATCACTACTCTTGTTGTCATATCTCATGAGTCATAAGTTTTTATAGCATTTCAGATTTATGGGTGAAAATGTTTTATTTTATGGGTTTCTAATTTCCAAGATGATCCATTAGAAAATAAAGGTCAGATGCAATCATCATTAAAAGAGTTTTGGAAGAAAATGAAATGAAGATAATTGCAAAAGTCATATATTTAGATTTCTAAAAACGATTTCATTACTTACTGTTCAGTTTGAAAGTGACAAGACTCATAGAAGACATTTAAAGGATTTTGCAAAAGTAAGATACCGTGCTGATAAGGTTTATTTTCAATCAGAAAGACAAAAGTCGCAGGAATCTAAAATCCTAGATCAATTACCATCGAGTGTACTATTTAGTATAGTATTACGAACGGCTACATTAAAATATATAGTGTTCTTAATCGTTGGCTAGGTGTAATTTTAAGTATATTTTCTAGAACATCTGAAATCTCCTTTTGCGGGCTCAAACTTATCAAGCTTAGAGAAAATCAATTTGAGTTAAAGTTACAAAAATATTTAGACAATATTCTGAACGTGAGTTTTATTTGTAAATAAATTATGAAAAAAGAATTTTTAATTAAATTTTCTTAATAATAAATTTTGAAAAGATCAATCATCCCACATATCTTGCTTTTCTGTTTCGATATTGTTCCTCTCAAGTAACTCTTGCCTTTGTTTTTGAGGATCTTTTTCAATATCTTGTAAGCTTCCATCGTCTTTATATTTTTTCTGCATATCTAGAATAATTATTTCGAATTTTTCGCCAAAAAAATCTGACATTTCTCTCCAAGCTTCCATTTCTTCTTCTTTACCTATAGTTTCGTTTATTTGATGGGAAATAATTTCTAATACAAATTCTTTTAATTCTTGATTGCTCATAGAGTTAACCTTGTTTTGAATATAAAATTCTTTAAGATGTTGAAGTTGCTTTATGGATAAATCAGAATAGATGAATGATTTTTTTTTCATAGATATTTAGATTTTTTATAATATAATCCAAACCTTATGGATTAAAACTATAAAAAATAAAATAATGATTTCAAAATTGTCTAAAGAAGTTTTGCATCAAAAAGTTTTGAGAAAGATCATAATAATGTTAGATCTGTCTTTTATAGATCCTTTTAAATTGATTATTAATTTACTTCTAATTCTTGAAAATAATTTTCAATTATTAAGGAATTATTAACGAAATCGAAAGAATTTATAAAATTTAATTTATGTTTCTAGTGGTTTTTTTCTCTTAAAGCATTACTATCATTGGCTTTCTTATGAATTCTTAGTTATAAAAATTTTTACATTAAATCTGCAATAACTGTAAATTCTTGAGAGAATCGTATTACAAAAATTTAATTTTAATTTAATAGTCTAATAAATATGAAAATTTCAATCCTTCTAATTGAAGATGATCGTGATATGCGTGAGTTGGTTGCGGGACATTTAGAACATGCTGGTTTTGATGTCCAAAAAGCCGAGGACGGTATTAAAGGGCAGGCTCTGGCTCTTCAATATTCACCAGACTTAATACTGTTAGATTTAATGTTGCCAAATGTTGATGGTTTAACTTTATGTCAGAGGCTGAGAAGAGATGAAAGAACTTTAAATATTCCAATCTTAATGATTACGGCATTGGGAGGACTTAAAGATAAAGTTACTGGATTTAATTCAGGTGCAGACGACTATATTACAAAGCCTTTTGATCTAGAAGAATTGCATGTTCGTATTAAAGCCTTATTAAGAAGGACTAATAGAGCACCGTTAAATTCAAGTAATCAGCAAGAACTTTTAAGTTATGGCCCTCTAACACTTGTTCCAGAAAGATTTGAAGCAATTTGGTTTGACTCCCCAGTTAGATTAACCCATCTAGAATTTGAACTTCTTCATTGCCTATTACAAAGACATGGTCAAACAGTATCACCAGCTTTGATACTTAAAGACGTATGGGGATATGAACCTGATGATGATATTGAGACAATTAGAGTTCATATTAGGCATTTGCGTACAAAACTAGAGCCTGATCCTCGCAAGCCAATTTATATAAAAACTGTTTATGGGGCAGGATATTGCCTCGAACTACCTATTGGATCTAAAGTTGAAACTGCCAAGCAAGAGTTTATGCAATCCAGAAACTTAGATTTAATGAATTCAGTAATAGATTAAATATTATAAATCTTCTATAGCAATTTTTAATAAGGTAACTTCCCAGGCCAATCTTGGTTGTATATTATTTTTGATATGTAATTTTAGATTTTCTAGTTTTTTAACTAAATTGATATTTCTTGTTTTTGTCCACCACATTTGTTGTATTAAATTAATTAGAGAAATCTGTTGATATATTTCTAGTTGTTCAGATATTAATTTACAAAGCTTTAAGATCTCTAAATTATCTTTTAAGGGAAAGTTTAATTTACAGGTAATTTCATCTGATAAATCCTTCCATATCTCAATATTTTTCAATAAATTCCCAGGAGAACCATTTGCAGAGTTAACTAAATCTTGTAAATTTAAATTTTTAGTAATATCTAACTCATAAGGGTCTAAGTTCTTTTTTAAAAAACAATCTATTTGTTTGCTGGAAAAAGATTTAAATTTTATGAGTTGACATCTTGAGGTAATAGTATCTAAAAGTAAACTTAGTTTTGATGTTAATAAGATAAAGATGCCATTACTAGGCTCTTCTAAGGTTTTTAAAAGGCAATTTGAAGCTGATTCATTCAGAAGATGCGCATCAACGATTAAAACTATTTTTTTTTGTGATTCTATAGGCTTTTGATTAAGGAAGTTCTTAACATTACGTATTTGCTCTATCTTGATAATGTCCACATTGTTTTTTGTTGGCTTTGTAGGATCTATGCTTTTTGTGCTCTTACCTTTAATAAAAGAAGTTGGTTCAATCATTAAAAAATCTGGATGGTTTTTATTATTAATTTTTTCTTCAACATTTCTATTTGACGAAAATTGTTTGAAAATTTCTTTTATAAAATTAAGAGCTGTTTGTTTCTTTCCTACTCCTTCTGTACCATAAAAAATGTATCCATTAGCAAATAATTTAGTTTGAATTATGCTTTCAAGGTATTTATTTACTTCTAAATTAATTAAAGAATTATTTTTTTTGAATTCACACATTTTTTATATTTGAAAATTTTTTTAATAAAACTTCTTTAATTTGATTAGAAATAGTTTTGATATTTTGTGAAGCAGATATTACCACCCAATTCTTTTCTTTGGCAATTAATTTGAATCCTTCATTTACTTTATCTAGGAATTTAATACCTTCAGACTCCATTCTATCTGGTATTTCATGTTTTCTACGCCTAATGCTTTCTTCTGGAGAAATTTCCAAAAAAATTGTGAGGTCTGGAGATTCTCCTTGACATACAATAGATTCAAGATGTTTTATGGTTTCCAGATTAAGATTTCTTCCATAACCTTGATATGCAAGTGTCGAATCTGAAAATCTATCACTAATTACCCAATTCTCTTTTCTTAGAGCAGGGGAAATGATTTTGGAAACATGCTCTGCTCTATCAGCTGAATAAAGTAATAGTTCAGCAAGTGATGAAGGTTTATTATTTTTATTGTTATCAAGAATAAGGCTCCTTAGTTTTTTGCCTAAAAGGCTTCCCCCAGGTTCTCTTGTTGTTATTAATTTAGAATATTTTTGCATTAAACCACTTTTTGGCAGCCATTTTGAAATTTCATCTATTTGAGTTGTCTTACCGCATCCATCGATTCCTTCGATTACAATAAATTTTCCTTTCATTTAATCCAAAGATAAAGCATTAACTACGACTGTTATAGAGCTAGTAGCCATTAATAAAGCAGCTATCGATGGAGTAAGAAGAATTCCATATTTAGGGAATAAAATCCCAGCCGCTATTGGAAGAGCTATTAAATTGTATCCAAACGCCCAAAGGAGATTTTGTTTAATCTTTCTTATTGTTTTTTTTGCCAGCCCTAATGCGTAAGGTAATCCATTTAATTGATCGCCCATTAAGACCACATCTGCATTTGCCTTGGCAATTTGAGTACCTGAGCCTACTGCGATACCTAAATCAGAGGCAGCTAAGGCAGGGGCATCATTTATTCCATCACCAATCATTGCCACTTTATTATTTTTCTTTAAATCTTCTATAATATTCAGTTTCATTTTAGGGAGAAGTTCCCATTTCATTTCATTTTCATGACAACCAATTTTCTTGCCTAAATCAATAACAGTTTGTTTTCTATCTCCGCTCAAAACGTTAATTCTGAAGTTGTTTTCCCTTAGTTTTTGAACTGTTTGGATTGAATCTTCTCTTAGCAAATCCCCTAACAAAATAAAACCAAGTAGTTTTTGTTCAATACTTACTCCAATAACTGTATTTGTTTTGGTCTCTTCAGTTTCTAAAGCTTTTTTTGCATCACTATCAATACTTACTCCTTTACTAATTAGCCATTCAATACTTCCAATATTTATGAGTCCATTAATTGTTTCAAGTTCTCCAGAAATACCTCTACCAGACTCAGTGTGGATGTTTTTTATTGGTAGTAGATTTAAATTTTGTTTTTTTGCTTCTTTAATTAAGGCATGTGCTATTGGATGTCTGCTTTCGCTTTCTAAACTTGCAGATACTTTTAATAAAAATAAATTATCATCATTATTTTTATATTCAATAATGAAAGGCTCTCCTTTGGTTAATGTTCCTGTTTTATCAAAAATAATTTGATTAATTTTTGAAGCTATTTCTATTTTGTCTCCCCCTTTGAATAAAACGCCTTTTTTTGCAGCTTTACCTGATGCAACAGTAATTACGGTAGGAGTAGCTAAACCTAGTGCACATGGACAAGCTATAACTAAAACTGCAATTGATAGTTGAATAGCTAAACTGAGGAAGTTGTCAGCATTGCTTCCAAGAGAACTATGTAATGTGTGGCTTGAATTTGTTATTAATTCATTATGATCATGAGTTAGTAGATCAGGCCAAATTTGCTCAGCTCCTTTCCACCAGAAAAAGAAACTAGAAGTTGCAAAAATGAGAACAAAATAAGTAAATTTGCCCGCAATTTGATCTGCAATTCTTTGAATAGGAGGTTTTTTAGCTTGAACTGATTCAATAAGATTTACTAGTTTTGCTAGTGAAGAATCGCCCCCTACTTTTTCTACTTTTAATCTGAGAGTTGAATTTAAATTTAAAGACCCATTTGATACTTTCCCCCCTTCCGTGACTTGGATAGGTTTTGATTCTCCCGTAATATGAGAGACATCCATATATGAAGAACCTTTTATAACAACGCAGTCAGCTGGGACTCTATCGCCAGATAAAACTTGAATCTCTTGACCTGATTTTAATAAATTTACTCTTATAGACTTAACTTTATCTTTTTCTATATAGATATTTGCCATTTCAGGTTGAAGATCTAGTAATTCACTAATCGATGAACCAGTTTGATACCTTGCTCTTTCTTCTAAGAAACGTCCAATTAGTATAAATCCTAATAACATTACTGGCTCATTAAAAAAACAAGGAAAACCAGTTGCAGGAAATATTAAGGATAGCAGACTTGTAATGTAAGCACTTGTAACCCCAAGAGCTACTAAAGAGTCCATATCTGGATGATTTTTGAGAAATGATTGAAATCCATTTATTATTATTTGGCGTCCAGGAAACAATAAAGCTGATGTGGCCAATACAGCATGAAAAAATATATTCCCCAATATCGGTAAGTTTATATAGCCTCCCTCTGCTAGATGCCCTAAGCCTGACAATAGTAAAAGTAAAAGAGCAAAATTAAGTTTTTGCAATTGATTATTCCATTTCTTTTTTTTTTCTAACTCTGCTTTATTTATTTTTCTTGAGAAATCATTTGTGTAAATCTTTGATGGAAAACCGTTGTTCTTGAGATTGTCAAGAACCTTATCAATTTCTAGATAACCTTTATGAATTTCAAAGTAGGCGCTTTCAGTAAGCAAGTTAACAGAGACATTCTCAACGCCATCTGAATTTTTCAATATTTTCTCTACAGTATTTACACACCCACCACATTTCATACCTGTTATGTTTAGTTGAATGATCTCCATATTTTTTCAATAAACTCAAATTAATTCTTTTCTTTATTTATAACTATAATAAATGTTATAGACTTTAAAAAATAGTTAATTTTAATCTACTATTTTAATTTAATTTCACTTAAAACAGTGCCTAGTAACCAAAACAGAGACAATTTTATTGATAAAGCCTTTACTGTAATTGCAGAATCTATTGTTAAAATTATGCCTATTGCAGAAAAGGAAAAAAAGGCATATATCTATTATAGAGATGGATTAGCAGCTCAAAATAATGGCGATTATTCAGAGGCATTAGAATATTACAAAGAAAGTTTAAAGCTAGAAGAAAATAAAATTGATAGGGGAGAAACTCTAAAAAATATGGCAATAATATATATGAGTAATGGTCAAGAAGATTTATCTATTGAGACTTATCAACAAGCATTAATAGAAAATCCAAAACAGCCATCTTGCCTTAAAAATATAGGCTTAATATATGAAAAAAGAGGTAGATATGCTGAGCAACAAGGCGATTTAGATCAAAGAGAAATATGGTTTGATAAAGCTGCGGAAGTTTGGTCTAAGGCAGTAAGGCTATATCCTGGTGGATATCTAGATATTGAAAATTGGCTAAAAAACTCTGGAAGAAGTTCAATTGATATGTATCTTTAGTTCTTCGCTAAAGCATAATCAACAGCTTCGCTAATATTTGAAATCTCCTTAATTTCGATTAGATTCTCGAAATTATTTTGTAAATCATATTTTGATCGAGGTACCAAAATATTTTTGATGCCTAGTCTTACCGCTTCTTCTATTTTTGGACGAAGATTATTTGATTGTCTAACTTGACCGCTCAAACCTAGTTCTCCAATAAATGAACAATTTTTTATAGGGGGGATATTATTTAAACTTGATAAAATTGATAATGCTACTCCTAAATCCGACGATGGATCATTAATTTCAAACCCCCCTCCAGTAGCTACATAGCAGTCATATTGAGATAATTTAATACCTAGATGTTTTTCAATAACTGCTAAAATTTGATGCAATCTATTGATGCTTATCCCTGTAGTCGTTCGTCTTGGATTACTGTAAAAAGTTTTATTAACGAGTGCTTGAATATCTACTGCAAATGGTCTTGATCCTTCATTAGTAATTATAGTTGTTACTCCTGAAATGTTTTCTTTGTTGGTAAAGATTGAACTTGGGTTTTTTATTTCACTCAAACCTTTTTCTAACATTTCAAAAATTCCAATTTCAAAAGTTGACCCAAATCGATTTTTTACACTTCTTAGTAACCTATGAGAGGAAATCTTATCTCCTTCAAAGTTAATAACTACGTCAACTAAATGTTCTAGTGTTTTTGGACCTGCTAGAGATCCATCTTTGGTGACATGGCCGATTATTAAAAGAGCTATATTATTTTCTTTAGCAAGATTCTGTAAGTCAGATGAACAAGCTCTAACTTGTGAAACAGATCCTGGGGCACTTCCCATGTCATCATTATGAATAGCTTGGATACTATCAATAATTGCAAAACTTGGCTTTACGATTTTGATCTCTTCAAGAATTAAAGACAAGTTGGTTTCTGCATAAATTTTTAAATCAATGCAGTTTTGATTTAATCTTTCCCATCTAATTTTTACCTGTTCTAAAGATTCTTCAGCAGTAATGTATAAAACTTTTTCCTTAAGAGATATTTTGCCTGCTGTTTGAAGGACGATTGTACTTTTGCCAATACCTGGTTCACCCCCAAGTAATACTACAGATCCTGGGACAATCCCACCTCCTAGGACTCTATCAAATTCTTTAAAACCACTTGTAAACCTTGCTGTTTTTTCAGATGAAATTTCATTAAATAGCTTAGATTTTTTATTTTCTTTAATATTTGCAGATTTATACCTCGGGCTTTTCCTCTCTTCAACAATTGTATTCCATTCATTGCAATTGAGGCACTTTCCAAAGTATTGAGAAGTTTCAGATCCACAATTCTGACAAATAAAAGTCGAAAATTTACTAGACATTAAGATCTTGAATAGATTGACGGACTGATATGTTTTGGATATTGCCCCTCCACAAGTTAGATTAGGATAAGAATAAATTCTCTTACTGATTAGCTAATAGAAACAAATGGCTGTATCTAGTCAAACTAAAGAAACAATCCTGGTTGCTGATGATGAGGCAAGCATTAGAAGAATTCTAGAGACCCGTCTCTCTATGATTGGTTACAAAGTTGTCACCGCATGTGATGGTAAAGAGGCATTAAAGTTATTCAATGATTACGAGCCTGATTTAGTGGTACTTGACGTAATGATGCCTAAATTAGATGGGTATGGAGTTTGCCAAGAATTAAGAAAAGACTCCGATGTGCCGATTGTTATGTTAACTGCACTAGGAGACGTAGCTGATCGGATAACAGGTTTAGAATTAGGTGCTGATGATTACGTTGTAAAACCTTTTAGCCCGAAAGAGTTAGAAGCTAGAATTAGGTGCGTTTTAAGAAGAATAGATAAAGAACAAATTCCTGGAATGCCTAACTCAGGTTTAATTTTGGTTACGGATATAAAAATTGATACAAATCGAAGACAAGTTTTCAAAAGCGATGAGAGAATTAGATTAACTGGAATGGAATTTAGTCTTTTGGAGCTTTTAGTAAGTAGGTCAGGAGAGCCTTTTAGTCGAGGAGAGATTTTGAAAGAGGTTTGGGGTTATACACCAGAAAGACATGTAGATACAAGAGTAGTGGATGTTCATATTTCAAGACTAAGATCAAAGTTAGAAGCTGACCCTGCAAATCCCGAATTAATTCTTACAGCGAGAGGTACAGGATATCTCTTTCAGAGAATTGTAGATATTTCTCCTTTTGATAGTAAATAAATGGGAAAAGATACTGTAAATAAAATGAATAAGCCAAGAGCTATTAGAAGATTAGTTATTTGGTATAAAAGGAACTCAGCCGTGACCTCAATAGTTGATACGGCTGCAAATTCTGCTGTTACTGCAAGTAATGTTGCCGGAAACGTTGCAGGTAACGTTGTTTCAAGTGCGGAATCTGTTGTTAGTACAGCAAGTAATGTTGCGGGTAACGTTGTCTCTAGCGCTGGATCTGTTGTTAGTACAGCAAGTAATGTTGCCGGAAACGTTGCAGGTAACGTTGTTTCAAGTGCGGAATCTGTTGTTAATACTGCTAGCAGTGTAGTTTCCAATGCTAGTTCATTAGCAAAAAATACATTACAGCCATTGGTTTTTGATCCTTTAAAAAGATTACAAAATAGCGATAATTCTTTAAATAAAGAATATGAATCAAATGCTGAGAGAATTTGGATTGCAGTTGATGGTATGGGTGGAGATTATGCGCCTGCTCCAATTCTTGAGGGTTGCCTTGATGCGATAAGCCGATTTCCGATAAATATAAAGTTTGTTGGTAAAATTCAAACAGTTAGAAATGAAGCAGAAAAAATTGGTTTAATAGAATTGCTCGAAAAAGAAATTGATAATAATCGTATTGAGTTAATTGATAGTGGAGACCCTATAGGCATGAACGAAGAAGCTACTGCTGTCAGAAAAAGAAAAAATGCCAGTGTAAATGTTGCTATGGATTTAGTAAAAAATAATCAAGCAAAAGCGGTCTATTCTGCAGGTAATTCAGGAGCAATGATGGCTTCTGCGATTTTTAGACTTGGCAGATTAAAAGGTATTGAAAGACCAGCTATTGGTGCATTATTCCCTTCAAGGGATCAAACTCGCCCTGTATTGGTTTTAGATGTTGGAGCAAATACTGATTGTAAGCCCTCTTATCTCCATCAGTTTGCCCTTCTTGGTAATATTTATGCCAAAGATGTTTTACAAATCAAAAAACCTCGCATTGGTCTATTAAATATTGGAGAAGAAGAATGCAAAGGGAATGATTTATCCCTTAAAACATTTGCATTACTTTCAAATGAAAAAAGTTTTAATTTTGGAGGTAATTGTGAAGGTAGAGATGTTTTGTCTGGTAGTTTTGATGTCGTTGTTTGCGATGGTTTCACAGGAAATATATTACTTAAATTTCTTGAGTCTGTGGGAGGTGTTTTATTAGATATTTTGAGGTCTGAGCTACCAAGGGGCAGAAGAGGTAAAGTTGGTTCTGCTTTTTTAAAAAGTAATTTATTAAGAATTAAAAAAAGGTTAGATCATGCTGAGCATGGTGGTGCTTTATTGCTTGGAGTTAATGGAATTTGTGTAATTGGACATGGAAGTAGTAAGTCTTTATCTGTAGTTAGCGCTTTGCGTTTAGCTCATTCTGCAGTAAATCATAATGTTATGGAAAGTTTAAGTCAGCTTCAAAAGCTTCAAGTTTTAAATTCTTAAAACATATTTTGTCAAATTTTATGTTTGACTTATATAAGTAACTAAAAATCTCTTTTGGAAGGAATGAATTTTAAGCAGATTGGAGTCTCATTCAAAGGTAGTGGAAGTTATGTGCCTAATCAAATACTCACTAATTCTAAAATTAGTAATAAGGTCGATACAAGTGATGAATGGATAAAATCTAGAACAGGTATTTCTCAGAGAAGGATTTCTGGTTTAGAAGAATCTGTAACTCAGATGGGTTATAAGGCTGCAATGTCTGCAATTCAGATGACCAAATGGGATATTGAAACAATTGATTTGATAGTTTTAGCTACTTCTACTCCGAATGATTTATTTGGTTCTGCGCCTGGGATTCAAGCTAAATTAGGCGCAAATAATGCCGTGGCTTTTGATTTAACAGCTGCATGTAGTGGCTTCTTATTCGCTTTAATAACAGCCTCTCAATTTTTAAAAGGTGGAACGTATAAAAGAGCTATAGTTATTGGTGCAGATCAAATGTCAAGCTATGTAGATTGGAATGATAGAAGAAGTTGTATCTTATTTGGAGATGGTGCTGGTGCAATAGCGATAGAAGCAACAAATGAATTTGATAATTTAATTGGATTTAATATGAGAACTGATGGTCGCAAGGGTTCGTTTCTAAATCTCCCATCAAATAAGAAAAAAGATTCGATAATAGATAATATAGAGTTTTCAAGTGGTGGTTTTTCTCCAATTCAGATGAACGGACAGGAAGTATATAAATTTGCAGTCAGAGAAGTTCCATTAATTATTCAAGATTTATTTAAAAAGGTAAATTATAATTCTGACAAAGTTGACTGGCTTTTACTGCATCAAGCTAATCAAAGAATATTAGATTCTGTAGGAGATAAGCTGAAATTTTCTAAAGGTAAAATTCTTAGTAATTTACAAAATTATGGAAACACCTCAGCAGGAACAATTCCTTTAATGATGGATGAAGCTATTAGAAAAAAGACAATTAAACAAAATGATATTATAGCCACAAGTGGTTTTGGTGCTGGGTTAAGTTGGGGTGCCGCCCTCATTAAATGGGGTTAAAAACAAAAAGGTAAGTTATGACAGTTGTATGGGTATTCCCTGGACAGGGTTCGCAAAAAATTGGAATGGCAAAACAAATTGAGAATTTGCCAAATTCACAAACTAGATTTGATTATGCTTCGGAGGTATTCGAAAGAAATCTACTTGAAATTTGTGAGTTAAATCCTGATCCTAAAAATCTTCTGAAAGATATAAATAATACAAGGAATACACAAATTTGTCTTTTTTTAGTTGAATCAATTTTATTAGATGCCTTAAAAGAAAATGGTTTTAAACCAACTTATGTTGCTGGACATAGTTTAGGGGAAATCACGGCATTATATTGCGCGGATGTTTTTTCTTTTGAAGATTGTGTATCACTTATAAAAGTAAGATCTGAATTAATGGCCAATGCTGGAAAAGGATCTATGGCAGCATTAATTGGTTTTGATAGAAATCAACTTGATTTATTAGTAGATAAAATTGATGACATTGTTATTGCAAATGATAATAGTTCTGCTCAAGTTGTCTTGTCAGGTTCTGAATTAGCATTAGATCAATTTTCTAAAGAAATTTCTTGTAAAAGATTTTTGAAATTAAATGTTTCAGGAGCTTTTCATTCGCCATTTATGAAAGAACCTTCAATTAAATTTTCTGAGTATTTAAAAACTATTAAATTCAATACTCCTTCTTATCCAGTAATTAGTAACTATTCTCCATCTCTTTGTAATGATCCAAACGAGCTTAAAATGAGATTGGAAAATCAAATGTGCAATGGTGTGAGATGGCGCGAAACTATGGATTTAATGTCAGAAGAACGTGATCTTCATATTGTTGAAATTGGACCTTCTAATGTATTAAGTGGTTTATTTAAAAGACATTTGAAGGATGTACAAATTTCTCAAGTTTCCTCTTCTGATCAAATAACATATTAAGTTGTATGAAAAATGATTTTTATCAAAAACTAATTTACAAATTAGTAAGCCTATTTTTTGTTTTACCAATTTATAAATTTATATTCAGAGGTAACTTAATTGGTAAAGAAAATATTCCTCAAACAGGTTCTTTTATAATGGTTTCTAATCATGGATCATTACTTGACCCGCCGCTGCTAGGCCATGCTTTAGGTCGCAATATATCTTTTATGGCAAAAGCAGAACTTTTTAAAATACCTCTTCTTGGTTTTATTATTAAGTCTTGTGGAGCTTATCCTGTTAAAAGAGGTATCGCTGACAAAAATACTATAAAAACCGCCTGTGAAAAATTATCAAATGCCAATTGTATTGGCATTTTTATTGATGGTACTCGTCAAAAAAATGGGCGTGTTAATAAGCCAAAACAAGGCGCAGCATTATTAGCTTTTAAGAACCAAAAATTATTATTGCCGGTCGCAATTGTTAATTCGCATAGGTTGATAAGATTTCGGCTTTTTATACCATTTTTTACAAAAATAGTTATTAAAGTAGGAAAACCTGTTCAACCTCCTAAAAGCTCCTCGAAAGAGGATTTAAATTTGTTAACTAATCAATTAAAGGACAATATAAATAATTTGATTGGATGATTAATTAATTGGAGAAATAGGATAGAGTGGTAAAACTTTCTGCCATGAGTTGAAATTGACAATTTCTAGATTCTTATTTGATAAATTTAATAATTCTTTTAAATCTTCTTTATCGTTGAAATTAGCTTGAAAATTTGGTTCTTTATTAGCTAATTCTTGAACCACTTTTGGAATAACTTTTTCTCTCAGCGAAAGCTTTCTATTTTCTTTCTCAGAAATACAAACTTCATATTTACCCGCGATAAATCCTTTCCGTTTTAATTTTTTGTAAATCCAAAATGATTTATTCTTTTTATAAATATTATTTTTCAAAGCAATTCTCTTTGACATTAATTCAAAAGAACTAAAGCTTTCTAAAGGACAATTTATTTGTTGTGAAATAGTTCTTGCTAAAACTACAATCAGTCTTGAAGCATTAAAATTTGCTGGACCTATACTAACTGATATTTTTTTGACTCTTTGTAGATTTTCTTTGGGAATAAATTTGTTGAAATCGACTATCAAGTTATTACATAAATCATTGTCAAATTTTTTTATAAAAAAATTATCAGATTCAATATTGCTCTTTTTTCTGTATGCGAACCCAAAAGAATTGTCTGTGCTATGTATAGCTAATGTTAGTGGATTAGATATTTGTGTAAGATGATGTTGCATCTACCTTTAAAGAGGTAATTCTAACCCAGGATTATATTTAGACCATTTCCCAAATTCTTCTGAAAAACTTGAACAAGATTGAACATCCCACTCAGTTTTGTAATCCCCTTTCTTATCTTTAATTATACTTACATGAATGAAAGGGTTTTTTGCTTTAAAATCAGGCAATTTGCAAATATGATCAACACCATGATTATTTTCTACATCATGATATGTAATACATCTATCTACCCATCTACAGTTAATGCAAATGCACATGAAAAATAAAGAAAATGAAAGAAAATAACATTTATAAAGATCATACACTAATAATTAATGAATTAGAAAGAAGTATAAAACTTTATAATTGGGATTTTATTTTATCTTTTTTACCTGTAGGATCATTTTTAGTGGGTGGTTATATACGAGATATTATTCTTGGAAGAATGAGTTTAGAACTTGATGTTGACATTGTAGTCCCTTCAAGTGCTATTGATATTGGCCAAAAAATTTCGGATGAATTTAAAGGAAAATTTATCGTCTTGGATCAAGAAAGAGAAGTAGTCAGAATTATTCTTAATCATATTTCAATTGATATTGCTAATCAGATTTCTTCCACTATCGAAGGAGATCTGAAAAGTAGAGATTTTTCAATAAATGCGATTGCTTTTTTGTTTGATAAAAATTGCTTGCTTGATCCATTAAATGGCATAAAAGATATTCAAATGTCTTTGCTTAGAACTTATTCAACAAAAAATTTACTTGATGATCCATTGCGCATATTAAGGTGCTTCAGGTTTGTGTCAGAACTTAATTTTAATATTGATAAAAAGTTAATAAATTTTATAAAAAAATATAGAGGAAAAATAAATCTTGTTGCTGAAGAGAGAATTAATTATGAGATAAAGAGAATAGTTAAGGGGCCAAATGCTATTGAATCTATTCTATTGGTTAAAAAATTTAATATATTTGGATTCGAAACCTTATATAAAGATTCTTTCATTAAAGATTTAGAGGACATTAATTTTGAAAAACTTAGTCAAACTGAAAAGAATAAATTTTTACCTTTGTTTTTAATAGTTCAAATTTTAGATGAGGTATCCATGGAACAATTTAAATTTAGTAAAGCTGAAATTCTAAAAACTAAGTTATTGAGGAAATGGCATCTCATCTTAAGGAAAAAAAATATTTCTCAATTAAATGAATTAGAAAGATTTGATTTACATCAAGAATTAGAAAATATTCTTCCCTCTTTTATTTTTTATTTGCCTAAAAAGTTACATTCAGAGTGGCTAAATAGATGGAGAGATAAGGATGATAAATTATTTCACCCCACAAATTTAGTAAATGGTGATGTGATCAAAAAACATTTAAAAATAAAGGATGGTCCGCTAATGGGTAAGCTTCTGTATTATCTTTCAAAGGAGCTTGCATATGATAGGTTGCAAAATTTTGATGAAGCTATTTATAAAGCAAAGCTATGGATTGAACAAAATGCGCCAAAATGTGATTAAATACACATAGCTTAGTTTTGTTTTAAAGTTCGGACTTCAAATTATTTTTTAAAATTTATGGGCATTCGTATTTACATTGGCAATTTACCACAAGGATTTAATCCAAAAGAATTTGATAGTATTTTAAAATCAGTTTCTAACTCTATTAGATTTAAGCCAGTTTTAGACAAAGACACTAAAGAATGTAGAGGATTTGGTTTCGCTACAACAAATAATGAAGATAATGCTAATTTAATAATTGAAAAATTAAATGGCTTTGAATTTAATGGTTCTAAGTTGAGGGTGGAACTTTCAGAAAAGAAAGATTCTTCTTCAAGTAAAAGAAGTAGTGCAAACTCTAATAGGAATAAGAAAAGGAAAGACTTCAAGAAAATTGTTCATAGTGACGCCCCTAATCTCGAAGCTCCTGATCCAAGATGGGCTGGAGAACTTTCCAAACTAAAAGATTTATTAGCTAATCAGAAGACACCTGCCTAATTATCTAATTCTAGAGATTAAAAAAGATATTGGAAGCTCAAAAGCTTTTACAGAATTTTTTACAAAAGCCCTATTATTAAAAACATCATAATCTAACCTTTCAATAGAATCTAATATTCCTCTGTATAGGCGCAAGGATGTCCATACTGGCCATCTTGCATCTGCAGATAACCATTTAATTCCATCTTCGGATTTTTGAAACCAATCCCTAGCTCTGGTTAGTTGAAAGTTCATCAGCATTCGCCATTGATTATTGATTTCACCTTTTAAAAGCTCTTTTTCAGAATAATTAAATTTCTTTATATCTTCCTGAGGTAAATAGATTCTCCCTCGTTGTCTATCTTCCCCAACATCTCTTAATATGTTCGTTAATTGATTAGCTATACCCAAAGCTATCGCCGCTTCTGAAGGGTCAGGCCTGTTACTCCATGGGGCTGATGTATATGCTTTATCTATACCCATAACATTCTGGGTCATTAAACCAACTGTTCCTGCGACACGGTAACAGTAGAGTTTTAATTCGGAGAAATTCTTATATCTAAATTTGTTTAGATCCATCCTTTGTCCTTCAATCATATCTAAATAAGGATCAATACTTTGTGGATATTTCTTGATCGTATCTACAAGGACTGCATCTAATTCAGATTTGATATTTCCTTTAAATATATTTTTGGTATTTTCTTCCCATTCATTTAATTTATCTGAAAGTTCATCTTTCGATTTGGTTCTAGCTTCTAGGCTATCCATTATTTCGTCTGTTCTTCTACACCAAACATAAATAGCCCAAATCGCTTTTCTCTTTTCTAATGGTAATAAAAGAGTTCCTAAGTAAAAGGTTTTAGCCCATTTTTGAGTTTCTTTACGGCATATTTCATATGCTTTATTTAGTTGAGAAATTGAATTGTTCAAAAAAGTTTTTTATGTCAGAAAGTTTAGATTTTATTTTAGATGTTTTTTAAGAAATATTTTGTTTTTCTTTGGAATATTCCTTATTGATGGCTTCTGCGCATAATTTACCACTTAAAACAGCTCCTTCCATAGAAGCAAGATATTTTTGCATTGTATAATCACCAGCTAAGAAAAAATTTTTTATAGGAGATCTTTGACTAGGTCTGAACTCTTGGCATCCTGGTACTGCTTTATATACAGATCTTGGAGTTTTTACAACTTTGTATTTTCTTAGTTTGGTTTTATTATCTCCAATAAAATGTTTTGGAAATAATTTCTTTAGTTCTTCCATTGTTGCATCTACTATATCTTCATCACTTCTGTTGATCCAATCTTTTGCTGGTGCAAAAACTAATTCAAGCATTGATCGATTTGGATCTTCATATTCTTTGCATGTAATACTCATATCTGCATAAACGCTTAGAAGAGGCGATCTACTAAATAATAAATGATCAATATCGGTTAATTTTTTGTCGAACCATAAATGAATGTTAATTACTGGCACTCCATTTAAACCCTCTAATTTAGAGAAGGATTCAATTCCTTTCCACTGTTTAGGAATAATTAATTTAAAAAGATCAACAGGCATTGCACTGACATAAGCATCTGCAGTTAACTCTTTCTTCTCGTTATTGTCTAAAGAAGCAATTGTAAAACTTTTAACTGTACTATCTTCGTTTAGGTTGATTTGTCTAAGTGGACTTTTGAGATGAACTTCCCCTCCTCTTGCTGTTATATAATCAACCATTGGTTGACAAAGCCTTTCTGGAGGAGCTCCATCTAGGAAAGCCATTTTTGAACCATTTTTTTCTTGCAAAAATCTATTTAGGGCTGTTAATAATACTGTTGATGATATTTCATCAGGTCCAATAAAATTTAAGGCCTTGCTCATTGCAATAAAAACTTCATCATTAACTCTTTCGGGGATATTGTGTTCTTTTAACCATTCTGTCCATGATTTAGTATCGCATTTTTCTATGTATTTTTGGCCTCTTAACATTGCTGGTACTAATCCAAGGCCAAAAAGTATCTTTTCATTCCATGACAGCATGTCGTTATTACTAAGTATTGCTGAAACACCATTAATAGGGGCCGGTATATCTGGGAAATCAAATCTACTATAAGTGCCTGGCTCAGAGGGCTGATTAAAAATCATTGCATGGCTTTTCCACTGAAGTCTTTCTTCAATATCCAGTTCCTTGAAAAGTTGTAACATATTGGGATAAGCTCCAAAAAATATATGCAAACCAGTTTCATACCAATCTCCATCCTCATCTTTCCATGCAGCTACTTTGCCCCCTAAAACATCTCTCGCTTCAAGTACTATTGGAATGTGACCATTGTCAACGAGGTATTTAGCGCAAGATAAACCTGCTAAACCTGCCCCTGCAATTACAACACGCATTATTAAATCAAGAAATAAGTTAACACTTACTAATAAGCTACTCTAAAGTTAGAACATTATAGTTTTTTTTGTTGATTATTTCTTAAAATTATGGAAAAAATGCTTTTAAAATCAACTACCAGACATGTAAGAATATTTACAGCTGAGGTTATAAATAATGATTTACAATTCCATCCAAATAAATTAACACTTGATTTGGATCCTGATAATGAATTTATTTGGAATGAGGCTTCTATAAATAAAATTAATCAAAAATTCAATGAACTTATTAAAGAGAGAGCAGGGAAAAATTTAGATGACTATGAACTTCGCAAAATCGGTTCAGAACTTGAAGGATTAATTAAAAGTTTGCTACAAAATGGTCAGTTAAGTTATAACCCAGAATGTAGAGTTATGAATTTTTCAATGGGTTTACCGAAGACAGATGAAGTGCTGTGAATAGATTTCCAAAAAGAAGGCCCGGAAGAGGCCCTAATAGAGGATATTATTCCTCAACCTCAAGAGAGGGAGCTGATTACATGCAAAGAAATAAAAGATTATCTTCTTCTGGTCCTGAACAAAAGATTAATTTGAATACAGGAACGATTGCTGTTCTTGCAGGAGTATTGATTTTAGGAGTTGGCATTGGTAGCGCAATAACTAGCACAACAGATGGTGGTCAAGGCAATATAGCTAGTCAACAACAATTAGATATGGCTGTTCCAGATCCTGAATTTTGTAGACAATGGGGAGCAAGCGCTTTTGTTATAGATGTTGAAATGTATACAACCCTTAATCCCTCAACTAGCTTCGTTACACAACCATCACTCCAACCTGGTTGCGTAATTCGAAGAGAGAATTGGACAGTTTTGCAAAAACAAGGAGCTATTAGTAATGAAGATGTTAGAGAATGTAAGCAAAGAATGAATACTTTTGCGTATATTGGATCCATAAGAGATAAACCAATAGTTAAATGTGTTTATCAGACTGATGTAAATGAGAATAAGTTCATCATCAAGGGAGATGGTCAAGCCGAAGATGGAGGAGTAGGCATTAATAAAGAAGCAATTCAATTCTGATGAAAATTATATTTTTCTTAATGGGCTGTCTTCACTAGCAAATTTTGGCAAAATATGTTTTTTAAAGACTTCAGATGCTCTTGAGGTATATCTTGATGGATTGGTAATTAATTTAAGTTCTCTTGTAACTTCTAAGTCAGTTATCTGGGCCTTGTGGATTGTACCTCCTGCTAATTCTCTTTCGATAGAAACAACAGGTAAAAAAGAGGCGCCTAGGCCTGCTTGAACCGCATTCTTGATTGCTTCAAGAGAGTTTAGTTCCATTTCTATTTTTAATCTTTGTAGATCGAGTCCAGAATCTTTGAGAAGTTTGTCAACAACTTTTCTTGTTGTTGATTGCGAATCTAGTGTGACAAAATTTAATTTGTATAGATCTTCTTTTAAAAGTTCTTTTTTGTTAGAAAGATGGTGCGTTATTGGCAATACTAATGCTAATTCATCTGTTGCATATGGAATGATTTGTAATAAATTTTCTAGATCTCCTGGCAACTGTCCTCCAATAATAGCTAAGTCGATTTGACCATTAGCAACACTCCAGCCAGTTCTTCTAGTACTGTGAACTTGGAGCTGAACTGATACATCAGGGTATGTTTGGCGAAATAATCCAATCATTCTTGGCATTAGGTAAGTTCCTGTAGTTTGACTGGCTCCAATTATTAGTGTTCCACCTTTTAAACTATTTAAATCTTCGATTGCCTTGCAAGCTTCATCACATTGACTCAAAATGCGTTCACAGTATGCAAGTAATAGCCTTCCTTCTTCAGTTAGAAGAGCCTTTCTACCTCCTCTGTCGAAAATTGTAATTTCAAGTTGTTTTTCTAAATTTTGTATTTGCAAACTTACAGCTGGTTGGGTTACGTACAACAAATCTGCAGCTTTTTTGAAACTTCCTGCAGCTGCTATAGCTTTTAATATTCTTAATTGGTCAAGAGTAAATGGTAATTCGGGCATCTATTATGCCTACAATTATTTATAATTCTAATACCTCAGCGTATTCTTGTTAAGAATAGATTATTTAAATTATCTAATTAATATGGAGACTCACAGAACTTCTTTAATAATCTTTCTCCTAATATTTCTTTTTGCAGTTATTCATAGCGGCGGAGCTGCTTTAAGAAGTAGAGCAGAATCTATTATGGGTGCAAGATTATGGAGATTATGTTTTGTTTCCTTAAGTTTACCCTCCGCAATTATTCTTATAAGTTATTTTTTGTCTCATAGATATGACGGAATTAGATTATGGAATTTCCAAGGAAATAACTTTGTTTTTTTGTTGGTTTGGTTTTTAACTGCCATAAGTTTTTTATTTTTATATCCTGCTACTTATAATTTATTAGAAATTCCTTCAGTTTTGAAACCACAAGTTAGGATTTATGGAACTGGGATAATGCGTATTACTAGGCACCCGCAAGCATTTGGACAGATAATTTGGTGTTTTGCGCATACTCTATGGATAGGGACATCTTTCACCTTAGTAACTTCTATAGGGTTAATTTTGCATCATGTTTTTGCGATTTGGCATGGTGATAAGAGATTGGCAACAAAATTTGGAGATGAATTTTATAAGTTTCAAGAAAAGACTTCAGTCATTCCATTTATGGCAATAATTGATGGCAGACAAGCTTTTAAAATTAAAGAATTTTTTAAATTATCCCAAGTTGGAATATTAATTGCGATAGGAGTAATTTGGTGGTCTCATCAATACATAAATATTGCTGTAAAAACATTTAATTCATCATTTTTGTCTGAATTTTTCAATTGACAGTTTAAAATTAGGTTAAAAGTTTTTTAAAAAATGCCTCAAGCTTCAGAAATTGCCTGGTTAATTCCTCTTTTCCCGCTTATTGGAGCAGTGCTTGCTGGTTTGGGATTAATAAGTTTTAACAAGAAAATTAATAATGCTAGAGAAATCGTTTCTATCAGTTTAATTTCCTTTGTTGGTGTGTCTGCAGTAATTAGTTATAAGTCTCTTTTTGAACAGGTGAATGGTTATCAATCAGTAGAAAAATTATTTGTTTGGGCTAGTGCTGGTGATTTTACAATCCCTATGGGGTTTATTCTTGATCCTTTGGGAAGTGTAATGCTTGCTTTAGTAACTACAATAACTTTGCTAGTCATGATTTATTCCCATGGTTATATGGCTCATGACAAAGGATACGTGAGGTTTTTTACATATTTAGCGTTATTTAGTAGTTCAATGATGGGATTGATAATCAGTCCAAATTTGTTAGAAATTTATGTTTTTTGGGAATTAGTTGGAATGTGTTCTTATTTGTTGGTTGGTTTTTGGTATGACAGAGATGGTGCTGCACATGCTGCTCAAAAAGCATTTGTAGTTAATAGAGTTGGAGACTTTGGCTTATTACTAGGAATTTTAGGTTTATTCTGGGCAACTAATAGTTTTGACTTTAATGAGATTGCTTTAGGAATATCTCAATCAATCTCTGAAAATACATTACCAATATGGGCTGCTTTACTACTTTGCTTTTTAGTTTTTTTAGGCCCAATGGCAAAATCAGCTCAGTTCCCTTTGCATGTTTGGTTGCCCGATGCTATGGAAGGACCCACTCCTATTTCTGCCCTAATACATGCCGCTACAATGGTTGCAGCAGGGATTTTTCTAGTTGCTAGGCTTCAACCTTTGTACTCATTATTCCCTGCTATTCAATTTATTATTGCTTTAGTTGGAACAATTACTTGTTTTTTAGGGGCTTCTATTGCATTAACCCAAATGGATCTAAAAAAGGGTTTAGCCTATAGTACGGTTTCACAGCTTGGATATATGATGCTTGCAATGGGCTGTGGTGCTCCAATAGCTGGAATCTTTCACTTAATAACACATGCTTGCTTCAAAGCTATGTTGTTTTTGGGGTCTGGATCAGTAATACATGCTATGGAGGAAGTCGTAGGCCATCAACCTGTATTAGCTCAAGATATGAGATTAATGGGAGGGTTAAGAAAGAAAATGCCATATACATCTTCAACTTTTTTAATAGGTTGTGTAGCAATAAGTGGTATCCCTCCATTAGCCGGATTTTGGAGTAAAGATGAAATACTTGGAAATGCATTCATCACATTTCCTGTTTTTTGGTTAGTAGGACTTTTAACTGCTGGTATGACTGCATTTTATATGTTTAGACTTTATTTTTTAACATTTGAAGGAGATTTTAGGGGAGAAAATAAAGACTTACAACAAGAACTTTTATTAGCCTCTCAAATAAATTTAGATGCAGAAAACCAAGAAGAACATGGGGATCAACATGGAGATCAACATCATGGTTATCTTCATGAGTCTCCATGGTCAATGACATTCCCATTAGTATTTCTGGCTGTTCCGTCTGTAATTATTGGTTTTATGGGCCTTCCTTGGGATAGTAAATTTGCAAATTTTCTAGATCCTGAAGAAGCAGAGATAGCATCTCAAGCCTTTGAATTAAAAGAATTTCTACCCTTAGCAATAGCATCAATTGTTGTCGCATCAATAGGTATAACCATTGCATATCAAGCTTATTTTGCTCGAAAAATTAATTTGGCAATTTTATTTGCTGAAAAGTTTCCAGTCATTAATAAATTCTTATCAAAAAAATGGTACTTAGATGATATTAATGAAAAACTTTTTGTTAAAGGCAGTAGAAAACTTGCGAAGGAGGTATTAGAAGTCGATTCAAAAGTTGTTGATGGAGTGGTCAATTTGACTGGACTTGTAACTTTAGGAAGTGGTGAAGGTTTGAAATATTTCGAAACTGGTAGAGCTCAATTTTATGCTCTTATAGTTTTTGGAGGCGTAATTTTATTAGTAGCTATATTTGGATTCCAATCTCCTTCAGTAACTTAATTACAAATGTGTGTCTTCACTGTTCATAGGGATGAAAAAATACAGAAAATTTCTAGACTCTGTTTAAGATGAATTTCTTGTTAAATTGAGCATTAATTTTTTTACACATTTTGCGAATCAAACTATAGGAACATTTGGTACTGGTATCTCTACCTTTCCTTGGCTCTCGGCATCTATACTTTTCCCAATTGGAAGTGCATTTGTAATTCCTTTTTTCCCTGATAAAGGAGAGGGTAAAGAAGTAAGATGGTTTGCTCTGTCTATAGCATTAATAACTTTTTTAATAACCGTAGGTTCTTACATAACTGGTTTTGATATTAATAATGAAAATCTTCAACTCAAAGAAAGTTTAAATTGGCTTCCTAATTTAGGTCTTACTTGGGCTGTAGGTGCTGATGGGATATCTATGCCACTAATATTACTCACGAGTTTTATAACTGCTTTAGCAGTTCTGGCTGCCTGGCCAGTCAAGTTTAAACCAAAGTTATTTTTCTTTTTAATACTAATAATGGATGGTGGCCAAATAGCTGTGTTTGCAGTGCAAGATATGCTTTTATTCTTTCTTACCTGGGAACTGGAATTAATCCCTGTATATTTACTTTTAGCTATCTGGGGCGGAAAAAATAGACAATATGCAGCTACAAAATTTATTATTTATACAGCTGGTAGTTCGATATTTATACTTTTAGCCGCATTAGCAATGGGTTTTTACGGTGCAGAAATTCCTAATTTCGAATTTTCGCATTTAGCAAATCAAGACTTTAGTCAAAGATTTCAAATACTTTGTTATGTGGGACTTCTAATTGCATTTGGTGTAAAACTTCCAATAGTCCCACTTCATACTTGGCTTCCAGACGCTCATGGAGAGGCAACCGCACCAGTTCATATGCTTCTTGCGGGTATTTTATTAAAGATGGGTGGATACGCTCTTTTGAGATTTAATGCTCAATTATTACCTGTAGCTCATGCGCAATTTGCTCCTTTATTAATTGTGCTTGGTGTGGTCAATATAATTTATGCTGCATTAACTTCTTTTGCACAAAGAAATCTCAAAAGGAAAATTGCATATAGTTCAATTAGTCATATGGGGTTTGTTTTGATTGGAATAGGAAGTTTTAGTAGACTTGGGACAAGTGGAGCAATGCTTCAAATGATTAGTCATGGGTTAATTGGTGCTAGTTTATTCTTTCTTGTGGGAGCTACTTATGATCGGACAAAGACTCTTAAGCTTGACGAAATGAGTGGTGTAGGACAAAAAATGCGGATCATGTTTGCATTGTGGACGGCTTGTTCTCTCGCATCACTTGCTTTGCCAGGAATGAGTGGATTCGTTTCTGAATTAATGGTATTTACAGGATTTGTTACTGATGAAGTATATACACTTCCTTTTAGAGTTGTTATGGCTTCCTTAGCAGCAATAGGTGTAATACTGACTCCTATTTATCTGCTTTCAATGTTACGGGAAATTTTCTTTGGCAAAGAAAATCCTAAATTAACTGAAGAACGAAAATTAGTTGATGCAGAACCTAGAGAGGTATATATTATTGCCTGTTTACTTTTGCCAATAATTGGAATAGGTTTATACCCTAGGTTAGTTACAGAGAGTTATTTGGCTTCTATTAATAACTTAGTTGATAGAGATTTAAATGCAGTTAAAAGTGCGGTGAAAACCAATATTTTTTCAGGAAATAAAAAAAATGAAATATTTAAAGCTCCAACTATATGATTGTTTAAATTTATACAATATTTTTTGGCATGAAGATCAATATAAAGATATCTTGTAAGTAGATTTAATCTATGTAAAGTATCTAATTCAAATTCTATTGATAGGCCACAGTTAGGACCTAGGTTGTTAATAAAGTTTCTCCAAGATGCTGCTGGCAAAGGTGATCTTGATCCATGGGATATTGATGTAATAAGTGTTATTGATAGTTTTTTAGATCAATACACAAGAACTTTAACAAAACCTGGAAATAAACATAATTCATATCAAAAAGATTTGGCTGAGACAAGTGAAGCATTCTTTGCAGCTTCAGTTTTGGTAAATTTAAAAGCTCAAGTTTTAGAAGCTGATGTTTTTAAAGAAGATTCATCAGAATTTGAAGATGATTATGCAATTGATAATCAAGAATGGATTAATCAAGGATTTGATATTCCAAAATATCCTGAAAAATACCTAAGACGAAGATCTGTAGCTCAACCAATTCTTAAACGAACATCAACATTAGGTGAACTTGTAAGTCAATTAGAATCTATTGCTGAAATTATAGAAACTCAAGATCTTTTACTCATGAAGAGAAAAAGAAATAAAAAATATTCTGATAAGGCACTAATTTCTCAAGTAAAATCTTTAGCTCATCGTGAAAAACTACCTGAAACTACTAAAGAACTAGGAAAATTTATTGCTGGCTGGGAAAAAGCATTACAGTGGACCGATTTTGAATATTTAGTAACTAAATGGCAGGAAGTCGTAAAAAATGACTTAGATAAGGATAGGCTTGGTGTCTTTTGGGCTTTGTTATTTTTATATTCAGAAAACAAAATTGAACTTAAGCAAATAAATTCTCTCTATGGACCAATACAAATTAAAAGAATAATTCCTGATGGAGGGTTAGCTCAATTGCCTATAGAAAATCTTGATGTAGCAGCTACCTCTTCGTCTGCCGCTTAGTAGTTTAGTAATAATAACGTATAATCTTATAAACGAGGTTTTTAATCTGATGAAGGCAATGATACTTGCAGCAGGTAAAGGTACGCGCGTTCAGCCAATTACGCATATAATTCCAAAACCTATGATTCCTATTTTACAAAAACCTGTTATGGAGTTTCTTTTAGAACTTTTAAAAGAACATGGTTTTAAAGAAATAATGGTTAATGTTTCTCATCTTGCTGAAGAAATTGAAAACTATTTTAGGGATGGGCAAAGATTTGGTGTCGAGATAGCTTACAGCTTTGAAGGAAGAATTGAAGATGGAGAATTGATAGGTGATGCTTTGGGCTCAGCAGGAGGATTAAAGAAAATTCAAGATTTTCAAAATTTTTTTGATGAAACTTTCGTTGTATTGTGTGGTGATGCTTTAGTTGATTTAGATTTAACTGAAGCAGTTAAGAAACACAAGCAAAAAGGAGCCATTGCAAGTTTAATAACGAAAAAAGTAACTAAAGATCAAGTATCTAGCTATGGAGTAGTGGTCTCAGATGATAATGGTCGAATAGAAGCTTTTCAAGAAAAGCCAACTGTAGATAATGCGTTAAGTGATTCTATAAATACTGGAATTTATCTTTTTGAACCTGAGATTTTTAATTACATCCCAACAGGCCAAAAATTTGATATTGGTGCTGATCTATTTCCTAAACTTGTTGAAATGGATTTACCATTTTTTGCCTTACCTATGGATTTTGAATGGGTAGATATTGGGAAAGTTCCAGATTATTGGAGTGCTATTCGTAATGTCTTACAAGGAAAGGTAAGACAAGTAGAAATTCCAGGTAAACAGATTAAACCTGGGGTTTATACTGGATTAAATGTCGCTGCTAATTGGGAAAAAGTTGATATTACTGGACCTGTTTATATCGGTGGAATGACAAGGATAGAAGATGGTGCAACAATTATTGGCCCCGCAATGATTGGCCCAAGTTGTTGTATTTGTGAGGGCGCAACGATTGATAACTCAATCATTTTTGATTATTCAAAAATAGGTAAAGGGGTTAAACTGGTCGATAAGTTAGTTTTCGGGCGATATTGTGTAGGTAAAAATGGAGATCATTTTGATTTGCAAGACGCATCTTTGGATTGGTTGATAACAGATTCAAGAAGATCGGATCTGACTGAGCCTTCTCCCCAGCAAAAAGCCATGGCAGAATTATTAGGTACTGATTTAATTAATATTCCAGAGTAATATCTGCCATCTTTATAATCTGAGGTATGAGATATTCTGCTTTGACGGCCATGATATGAATACCGTCTGCTATATCAATAAAATCTTTAGCTTGTTCTGCAGCAATTAGTATTCCTTCTTTTAAGGGATCTTTGGCATCTTTAAGGCGATTTAAAATGTTTTCAGGAATGTTTGCGCCTGGTACGTATTTATTTATAAAGAGAGCATTTTTGTATGATTTCAAAAGAAATACTCCCGCAATTACTGGGATATTAAGAGGTTTGCTAATTGTCTCGCAAAATTCTATTAAACAGTTTCTTTCCATAACCATTTGAGTTTGTAGAAAATTTGCACCAGCCTCTTTTTTTTCTCTCGTTCTACTTTGTAAACTTCTTTGATTCCTTAAATTTGGATTAGCTGCAGCACCTGAAAATATACTTGTTCTTTTATCGGCAAGTTCTTCAAAAGTTGGATCAATTCCTTGATTAAAGGCTTGAATTTGTCTTAATAATCTAACTGATTCAAACTCATGCACAGCTTTTGTTTCTTTTTGGTCCCCAGCCTTCACTGAATCACCTGTAATGCATAAGATATTTTTAATTCCTAAAGCATTAGCTCCAAGAATGTCTGATTGTAAAGCAATTTTATTACGATCTCTACAAGCGATTTGCATTATTGGTTCTATCCCATTTTCCAGTAATAGTTTGGACATTGCCAAACTACACATTCTCATTACAGCTCTGCTCCCATCTGTAATGTTAACAGCATGTACCTTATCTTTCAAAAGTTGTGCTATCTTAAGAGATCTTATGGGGTCTCCACCTCTTGGCGGCATTAACTCTGCCGTAATCACTTTAGATTTTTTTTCTAAAGTCTGCTGAAGTTTTGATTTCAATTGCTTTTGTTTCCAACTAGGTTAACAAGTGTAGTGAGATTGCTAAACTTAATTAATATAAAAAAGGAACTGTTTAAATGCAAATGGTTGATGAAGAAGTAAACAACCTTGATATGATGGGTCTCTCTACTAGAGAGATGGAGATCATTGACTTAGTAGCTGATGGGCTAACAAATCAAGAAATAGCCGTAAAACTTACTATTAGTAAGAGAACTGTTGATAATCATGTAAGTAATATGTTTACTAAAACAGGTTCTAAAAACAGGGTTGCATTATTGAATTGGGCTATGGATCATGGAAAGATTTGTAGGGATGGATTTAATTGTTGTTCTTTGCCTGATTCTGATCAAGACTAATATTCTCTACTTTATTAATATTCTCAGCTAAATCCATTAAACAATAATTGGTCGATTCTAATTCAAAAAGTTCTGCATATGCGATGCAAGCCTCTTTGTCTGAATCTACAAATCTTAATATTCCTTGCCTATCGTATAGACCATACATTTGTTTAATTAAAATCTATTTTAAAAATATAAAATGAATATAAAGCGAAACAGGACTTTTTGACTAGCTCTTTTCGAGAGTTCTTAAATCTTGTTTGTTCCATGTTGACAAAGGATAAGTTGTAAGATTGAAATTGGATAAATTGCGGAGTCCAGTAATTTCTTTTGAAATAAAGGTTGGGAGAGTGAATTCTTCTTCCTCTGAGGAAAGTTCAATTTCTGCAACCATAAGTGGAAAGTTTTTTTCTTTAAAACAATCTATAATCCAGTGTTTTTTTTCAATTTCTAAAAAGAATCTATCCTTTTTAATAGTGTTTGTAAGATTTGACATGATTTCTTCACCATCACTATTAGGTATTAAGTATTCAAATTCAAAGTTAGTAAAATTTTCTATATGTTTTTTGAGTGCAATTTTAAAGTTCGCTCCGTTAAATCTTATCCTAATTATCCAATCGTCTAATTTATATGAAAGGTATCCTTGTTCAATTAAAGTTTTTTTAGTAATGTATTTTTTCCAGTCATCGTTTTTTACTAGAAATCTTCTTTCTATTTCTAAAGCCATTTAGTTGCCTAGATTGTTTTTTAATGATAGATCACCTTTCCAATCTAGTTTTTGTATTAATGTACTGTAGTAGGAAATACTTTGTCTAAATTTAATCATTTTGCAGTATCTTGAACCTTTTCTAATCTCACAGTAATTATTTTGTTTTATAGTCATACACTTTGATCCGTCTCTCCAGAGCTTAATTGATCCTTGACTTTTTTTTACGGCTCGAATGATTATATTACTTGTATTAGGGATAACAATTGGCCTGCTTGCCAAACTCATAGGGCATATCGGATTAATCACTAATGCATCTATTGAAGGATGAACGATTGGCCCCCCTGCTGCCATAGAATATGCTGTAGAGCCAGTTGAAGAAGAAACAATCAAACCATCACCTTTATACTCATTTACTTTTTCAGTATCTATCTCGATTTCTATTTGATTCGTAGGTGAAATGTCCTCTTCAACAGATTTAAAATAGAAATCATTTAAAGCGTCGTAGCTTTTTATGATATTTTTTTCGTTATCAAGAATATTACATTTAAGTCTGTTTCTTAAATCAATAATAAATTCTTCTTTTTCTAAAATTTTAAGAAAAGATTTATCAAATAAAAATTCTTTTTCTTGTGTAAGGAATCCTAAGTTACCTCCAATGTTGAAACAAAGTAATGGAATATCATAATTAACTAAAGCGTTAGCACATTTGAGAACGGTTCCATCTCCACCAAGAACGATTACTACTTCAGGTAATGATTGCCTGTTACAAAGATAATTATCTATTTGTTGATTATTGAAATCACTTTCTATCCTATGAGATTTAATTTTGTTATCTTTTAAGACTTTTTCACAAAATATAGATGAATCTAAAGCGATAAAACTATTGGAACGATAAATAATAAGAACCAATGAAAGCTTCACTTAATGTCTTTACCACTTTAATAAATTAAAACTTTCCATATCTACAGTTACTCTGTTTCTATAAAGAGATAATAATATTGCTAAACCAACAGCTGCTTCAGCGGCTGCAACAGTAATTACAAAAATTGTAAATACCTGCCCTTTAATTAAGTTGTTATCTACAAAAGAAGAAAAGGCCATCAAATTTATATTAACGGCATTAAGCATTAATTCTATGCACATTAAAACTCTTACTGCATTTCTACTATTTAATAATCCCCAAATGCCAATACAAAATAATATTGAAGATACTATTAAAAAGGCTTGTAATGGGATGGATTCTAGATTCATGATTTACAATTAAGTTTTAGAATTAATTCTTTTTGATTAGAAACGGTTCCTTTGTTTTCTCAATTAACTCTTGATCGACAGGTAATCCTGTTGCAATATCTTTATTCATAACATCCTTTCTAGCTAAAACTATTGCTCCAATCATTGCCATCAATAATAATACAGATGCGACCTCGAAAGGTAGTAAATAATCACTGAATAGATGTTCACCAATTCTAAATGTAGATTCTTCTCCTATGGAGCTACTAGGACTGGCTATAACCCATACTTTTGATAAATCTACTCTAATTAAAAGGCTCACTAGAGTTAAACAAATTGCTGTTGATATAATTTTTCTTGATTTTAGATTATCTATAGGTTTTAAATCTTCTTTTTTATTGACAAGCATTATTGCAAAAATTATCAGGACATTTACTGCTCCTACATACACTAAGACTTGTGCTGCAGCAACAAAACTTGCATTTAACAGAAGATATAAACCTGCAATACTCAAGAAGACGCCACAAAGCAGGAACGCTGAATAAACAATACTTTCTAGTAGGACTACGCCTAAGGCTCCAATTATGACAACTAAAGATAACACTGAAAAACAAATTAATTGTGTTGTGACTGCTATTGACATGAATTTTTGAAATTAATTGTTTGGTTTATCAGTTGTATCTTTTGTCTCATTTGAAACTGGTTTCATCCAATCATAAACTTCTTCAGGTAGTTTACCAACTCTGAGATCAGAAGCTGATATCTCGTGAGGATCCATAACTCCTTTGGGTAAATAAGCAAGTTCTTTTAGGGGTTTTACTGATGGATCTGTCGTAACATTTGTAGGGAGTCGGCCAAGTGCAATATTGTCAAAATTTAAATTATGTCTATCAAATGTTGCTAATTCATATTCCTCAGTCATTGATAAGCAATTCGTAGGGCAAAATTCCACACAATTTCCGCAAAAAATGCATACTCCAAAGTCTATAGAATAATTTCTAAGTTCCTTCTTTTTTGTTTCTTTATTCATTACCCAGTCAACTACTGGAAGATTTATCGGACAAACTCTTACACAAACTTCACAGGCTATACATTTATCAAATTCATAATGTATTCTTCCTCTATATCTTTCCGAAGGTATTAACTTCTCATAAGGATATTGAACAGTTACTGGTCTTCTGCGAAGATGATCAAAAGTTACGGAGAAGCCGTTATATAAATATTTACCGGCACTGAAAGCCTCTTTAATATAACTATTTACTTTTTGAAGAAAATCTTTCATTAAAATTAACCTCCAAAAAATTTAGGAAAAGCAAGTTTTAATCCTGCAGTTAACAAAAGATTAGCAAGCGAAATGGGGAGAAGAAACTTCCAACCCAAGTCAAGTAGTTGATCTATTCTTACTCTTGGGGTTGTCCAACGCAATAATATAGCGATAAATACCAAAATATATGCTTTAAGAACAGTCATTATAATTCCTATTGAAGCAGTAAAAACTTGTATTAAAGGAGCATTAATTGGGATATTTAGAAATTCAGCTATTATCTCAATAGGAATAGGAAAACCCCAACCGCCTAAGTAAAGTATCGAAACTAATAAGGCTGAAAGAATTAAATTTATATAACTACCTAGATAGAATAATGCGAATTTCATGCCAGCATATTCAGTTTGATATCCTGCTACTAATTCTTCCTCTGCCTCAGGTAAGTCAAATGGAAGTCTTTCACATTCTGCAAGAGCACATATCCAGAAAATTATGAATCCAATAGGCTGTCTCCATATATTCCAACTTAATATTCCCGCTCCACTTTGTTGATTAACAATATCAATAGTACTTAGAGAATTTGTCATTAACACAATAGCTAGTACAGATAATGCCAAGGGTATTTCATAACTAATAGATTGTGCAGCTGCCCGTAATCCTCCTAATAATGAGTATTTGTTATTAGACGCATATCCGCTCATGAGAAGACCAATAGGCTGGATGCTACTTAATGCAATCCATAAAAATATTCCAATCCCAACATTGCTTATTAATAAGTTTTGACCAAAAGGAATTATTAGCCAGGAAAGGATAACAGGGATTAAAACCAATATAGGACCTGCAGTGAAAAGAATTGAATCAGCTTTAGCTGGAATAATATCTTCTTTGACAAGTAACTTAAGACCATCCGCAATTGGTTGAAGTACACCAAGTGCTCCTGCATATTCAGGCCCTATTCTCTGTTGAGCAGCAGCAGATATCTTTCTTTCAAGCCAGACAGTTACTAATACTCCAACCACTGCCGAAACTAAAACCAAAAGCATTGGAAGAGGTAGCCAAATTATATGAGCGATTTCACTTGAAAGGCCTAAACCTTTTAAGAATTCATTAAAAATATATTCAAGATCTAATCCGTTTTCCAAAACTTTGATGTTATTTATATATATAGATTAACTCGCCATAAACAATATGTGTGTTTTTTATGAAAAGCTGAAAATATTATTCTCGATTTTCTAAACTGATCCAATCTCTAGGAGCTGAACCGGTGTAGATTTGCGATGGTCTGAAAATTCTATTTGCGCCTAATTGTTCTCTCCAGTGTGCTAACCAACCTGCAACTCTGGATATGGCAAAAATTGGAGTAAATAAGTCTCGCGGTATGCCAAGTTTTCTGTAAACGAGACCGGAATAAAAGTCAACGTTTGGGAAAATACCTTTTGGCCCTAGTCTTGGGATTGCTTCTGCCTCTAATTTTTTGGCTACATCATACATTTCATCTGCACCAAATCTTATAAAAAGCTCCTCTGCTAGTTTTTGAAGAATGATTGCTCTTGGGTCTTTAACTCTATACTCTCGGTGACCAAAGCCCATTATTTTAGTTTTATTTTCTATCGCATCTTCTAAAAAGGAAGCAGCTTTATCTGGGGTCTCAATATCTTCTAACATTGCAATTACATCTTCATTGGCCCCTCCATGAAGAGGGCCAGCTAAGGTCCCCACTGCCGAAGCAATAACAGCATAAGGATCTGTAAGAGTGCTTGCAGTAACTCTAGCGCTAAATGTACTAGCGTTTAAACTGTGTTCTGCATGAAGAATTAAACACCTATCAAAAACTTTTGCAGCTATTGGATCTTGTTCTTTTTCAGTCAGCATGTAGAGAAAATTTGAGGAGTATGATAAATCATCTCTAGGTTGGATAGGGTCTTGCCCCTTCCTTATAAGTTGGAAAGCTGCTATCATCGTTGGAATTTTTGCAATTAGCCTTATTACTGCGTTATAAATATAATTTGGATCATCAATAGCCCTTCTTGAGTAGAAGAGCCCTAAAGAAGCAGCACTAGACTGAAGAGCATCCATAGGGTGCCCTGTCGCAGGGAAACATTTCATCATATCTCTAACTCTAAAACTTAATCTTCGATGCATCTGAACTTCCTGTTCAAAATCTCTTAGTTGTTTAGCTGTTGGTAATTCTCCCCAGATCAATAAAAAAACAGTCTCTAAAAAACTACTTTTTTGGGCAAGTTCCTCTATTGAATAACCTCTATATAATAATTTTCCTTTTTCACCATCAATATCGCATATAGATGAATTAGTAACTGGGACACCTTCTAGCCCTGGTTTTAAAATTAGTTTGTTATTATCCAATTGCTGAATCCAATATAAATTACTTATAGATACAAGATAATCAAATAATTTTTAATTAACCACAAGATATAAAATAAAATTTTTTTAATTAGGAACTCGTTGCAGTGAATTATTTAAATATCTCTATCCTATTTTCTGAATAAATGATGGGATTTCTTTCAGGGATAGATTGTTTTGAAATTTCTCTGAATTCTGAATTGGAAAAATTGATTATATTGTTCAACATAAACTTAAGATTATTGAAAGAAGAAAGATATTGAGTTTTTTGAGAATGTGAACCTTTGATATCAAATGTTTTATAGATAAAATCATTAGCACCCTGTTTATTATTTAGTTCAAAGAATTTTTCAGAGATTGAATTTAAATTGCCATCATTAATTAAATTATTACTTATAATAAATAAGTTATTAGATTCAATTATAAATAAAGCTTTATAAGTAAATTGTTTTATTATTTCTTCTTCTTCTTCAAGAATATCTTTTGTATAAATTGAATAAATATAATCATCTTTTTCTAAACTATATTTATTAAAATCCTTTAGTTTTTTTATATCGCTTATAAATACATTATTTTGATCATTATTTTCTAATGCAATTATCCATTCTTGCTTGGCATTGAGTAATAGAATATTTTGGGTTAAATAATTATTTAACTCGTCTAGGAAGCTTTTTTCAAAATTATTTATTAAGGGGCTTAAATATTTAAGACAAGAACCCAAGTCACTGTAAATAGAAATTTCATACTTATCATTGCTTATTTTATTTTGAGTAATTATCTTTTTATAAGATAAAACATCTAAATCTTTTTTATTATTTATTAAATATGATTTTAAAATTATACGGCTATCTTCTAAACTTAATTTTGTTGCAATCATATCATCATTGTCTGGTATATTATTTTCATCATTAAAGGATAAATTCTTTCCCAGTTTTCTCGAGAATATTATATTACTTTCATTTTTAAAATTTCTTAGAATTTCTTCAGAAAAACTATTTTTTGTTTCTGTCCAGTTATCACTTGATTCTATTGAATCTAAAATTAATTGCTTATCTGAAGAAGAAATAATATAATCATCCTTGGTTTTATAAATATAATTTAGATAATTAAGTTTATTATCTCTATATATTTTTATTATTTCATTATCCTGATCACTTTGATTAGATAGATTTAATAGATCATTGATATTTTTTTCTGGCTTAATTTTAAATACTATTAAAATATCATCTTTATTGCTTTTATTATTCTCATAAGTAGAGATTGTAAGTTCATTATTATAAATATCTTCTAATTTATTCTTGCCAAGATCAATACCTAAATAAGATAATATACTATTTTTTATTAAAATAATTTCATCTATATTTTTGCCATTAAATTTTGTTTTAAAACTATTTTGAATATTTGAACTTTTGGAATTAGAAATAAATAAAAATTTATTATCTCTAGGCAAGTATTTTAGGATTTTTAATTCACTAATATTTGCATGTGTAGTTTCATTACTATAACTAGAAATTTTCTTAAAACCAAAAAAAAAGCATAGAGATAATAATATTATTATCGCTAGTACTTTAAAATTCATTCTTAATGTTTATTTTTATTTTTAACAATAAACATACTCTTGCAACTTTACTTATTAAATTGTTAATAACAAATAATTAATCTTTGCAATTGGGAAATTATCCTAAACAAATTGATGCTTATAGTCTCAATGATTGGTTTAATTCTGAAAAGGAAAATCCAATCATAGTTGATGTACGAGAAAATTCAGAGTTAGAAATAGCTCGTTTCTCAAAAGAATTTTTACATATACCAATTAGTAAAGTTACTCGTGAATACGTGCAAGAAACAATTGGTGGTTTACTAGATAGAAAAATTGTAGTTATTTGTCATGCGGGAATTAGAAGTTATAGCTTCTGCCAATGGTCCCTAGATAATAATATTGTTACCAAAATATGGAATCTTGAAGAAGGGATAGATGGATGGAGTAGATATATTGACTCAACAATTTCTAGGTATTAATTAAATATTTAATGAAGATGCAACGGTATTAACATCTTTGTCACCTCTCCCAGAGCAATTAATTACTATTTGAGTATCTTTGTCAAGAGTAGGACATAATTTCTCTAACCATGCAAAGGCATGGGCTGTCTCAAGTGCAGGTATAATCCCTTCAAGTTCACTAACAAGTTTCAAAGCTTCTAAAGCTTCTTGATCTGTTACTGATCCATATTCTGCTCTACCTATATCCTTCAAATGACTATGTTCAGGCCCTACTCCAGGATAATCTAGACCTGCACTGATTGAGTGAGCTTCTTGTACTTGACCATTAACATCTTGTAAGAGAAGACTCATTGATCCATGCAGAATTCCGACTGACCCTTTCGTTATAGTTGCAGCATGTTTGTCAGTATCAACCCCGCTACCCGCAGCTTCAACCCCAATCAGTCTAACTGATGTTTCCTTGACAAAAGTATGGAAAAGACCCATTGCATTTGATCCTCCACCTACACAAGCAAGTAAAATATCGGGTAAGGATCCAAACGATTCAAAACATTGTTTTTTAGCTTCTTCTCCTATAACTGCATGAAAATCTCTGACAATCTTTGGAAAAGGGTGTGGACCAGCAACAGATCCTAAAATGTAGTGTGTAGTTTCGACATTAGATACCCAATCTCTAATAGCTTCACTAGTAGCATCTTTAAGTGTCGCAGTACCAGAATTAACAACTTTAACTTCAGCTCCCAATAGTTTCATTCGAAAGACATTTAGGGATTGCCTTTTTATATCCTCAGCTCCCATATAGATAATGCATTTCAAGCCAAATCTTGCACAAACGGTAGCAGTGGCAACTCCATGCTGACCAGCACCTGTCTCAGCTATTATCCTTTCTTTACCCATTCTTATTGCTAATAAAGCTTGACCTAGGGCATTATTGATTTTGTGAGCACCAGTATGATTTAAATCTTCTCTTTTAAGCCATATCCTTGCAGTTGCATTGTTAGTTTTGTAATGTTCAGTAAGTCTTTTAGCTTCATATAATGGTGTTTCTCTTCCTACATAAGTCTTGAGCAAATGATTTAATTCTTTTATAAATTGTTCATCTTTCCATGCATTTGCTGCGGCTTCCTCAAGTTCAAAAAGAGCAGGCATTAACGTTTCAGGAACATATTGACCACCATATTTTCCAAATCTTCCTCCTTTAGATGGTTGATTTAAATCATCATTTTTATAATTTTGATCTTGACGAGAAAATGTACTTACCAATTTTCTATAGAATAAGTATTAACTAACTATAGATTATATTAAAAATAATGGGAAAAAGAAATTGGATCGAATTTGAAAGTCAGGAAAATAAATATGAAGAAAAATTCAAATTGGATAATCCTAGGAAAATATCAAAAATCAATATTTCCAAACAAAAAAAAGGTAAAAAAGGGAAGACTATTACCTTAATAAAAGGTTTAGGAATTGAAAATAAATCTCAAATAAGAGAGTTGCTTAAAAAAATGAAGGTTTTTTGTGGGACTGGAGGCGTATTAATCGATAATAATATTCAGTTACAAGGTGACATGATAATTAAATCAATTGAGTTTCTCCGCAAAGAGGGATTTCAAAATTTATGAATCAAGAGTTAGGATAGGTCTTTAAATTTGCAAACATAAAAAATGAAAGAACAAAATCAAACAAATTCAGGGAATATAAAGTGGCACAATTTAACTATTGATAGAGAAAAGTTAGAAAAAATGAGAGGTCATAAAGGAATGGTTATTTGGTTTACAGGGTTATCCGGTTCTGGTAAAAGTACTTTGGCTAATGCTTTAAATGAAGTTTTACACCTAGATGGTTTATCAACTTATGTTTTGGATGGAGATAATATTAGGCATGGTTTATGCAAAGATCTTGGTTTTTCGGATGAAGATAGAGAGGAAAATATAAGAAGAATTGGAGAAGTTGCTAATTTATTTTTGAATGCTGGAATAATAACTATTACAGCCTTTGTTTCCCCTTTCATTAGTGATAGAAATAAGGTTAGGAAAATTATTGGATCAAAGGATTTTATTGAAGTATATTGTGCTGCAGATATCAAGGTATGCGAAAAAAGGGATACTAAAGGTCTATATAAAAAAGCTCGGTTGGGAGAAATAAAAGATTTTACTGGGATTTCCAGTCCATATGAAGCTCCTGAAAAAGCAGAAATTGTTGTTGATACAGGCTCTTTAGATTTAAAGGATTCAGTAGAAAAAATCATTAATTACCTTGAGCAAGAGAATTTACTTACTAAGGTGAAATGAATATGCGTTTACTGATTTTTTAGATAATTTTCTGCTCCTATAGAGAATAACTTACTATTTTTAGTTCTTACCTGTGTATGAAGTTTTTCTCTAAACTTTTTCAATTTTATCTGCATAGTTCCATCAAATAAACTAATGATTCCTATTGCCAATAAACCAGCATTTTCCCCTCCATTAATGGCAACTGTTGCTACAGGTATCCCAGCAGGCATTTGAACGATTGATAATAAAGAGTCAATTCCCTTAAGTGTCTTACTCTCTACAGGTACCCCTATAACAGGAATGCAAGTTAAAGAAGCCAACATTCCTGGAAGATGAGCAGCACCACCAGCGCCAGCGATTATTACTTTTATGTTTTCTGATGCTGCATTTTTTGCATATTCCATCATTTCAATAGGTGTTCTGTGGGCAGAAAGTATGCAAACCTCGGTTTCTATTCCAAACTCTTTCAAAATATCTACTGCAGGTTTCAATGTTTGAAGATCTGAATCACTACCCATTACGACAGCAATCTTATAAATATCGGTAGAATTTAAGTCTGACAAAATAACAAATCAATTCTTTCCTATAATGGCGTGCAATTACTTGAGCGCCAGTTGGTTAGTATTGAAAAGAATAAATTTCTATAAAATATTATGACGTCTAATAAAATTCTCGAGAAAAGCGAGGTTAGGGAGTATTTCAATGGTACTGGCTTTGATCGATGGAACAAAATTTATAGCAAATCTGAGGAAATTAATACAGTTCAGAAAAACATTCGAAAAGGTCATCAAAAGACTGTAGATGATGTAGTGTCATATATAAAAAAATATCCCGAACTAACAAAAAAAACTTATTGTGATGCGGGGTGTGGGGTTGGAAGTCTAGCTATACCTTTATTAAGACTTGGTATACAAGATTTGCAGGTAAGCGACATTTCCTCTGAAATGATTAAAGAAACAAAGAAACGTATAAATGAATTAGGTTTGAATCAAAGAAAAATAAAATTTGAAACCTCTGATCTTGAACAATTAAGAGGATTATTTGATGTTGTTATATGTTTAGATGTATTTATTCATTATCCTCAACCAGTTGCTGAGGAAATGGTCAAACATCTATGCGATTTAAGTAAAGGAAAGCTAATTGTTAGCTTTGCTCCTTATACTCCAGTTCTTGCTGTTCTAAAGAATATAGGTAAATTGTTTCCTGGACCAAGTAAAACTACAAGAGCCTATACGTTAAGAGAAAAGGGTATTATTAATGCTGCTAATGAAAAAGGATTTACTGTAGTTAGAAAGAAATTAAATCAAGCCCCTTTTTATTTTTCTAAGTTAATTGAGTTTGAGAAAATTAAATAATTTATGTTACTAAATGATTTTCAAGAGCATAACGGACTAATTCAGTTCTGCTAGATGTTCCTGTTTTAATAAAAAGCCTACTGACATACTTCTCAACATTCCTGATAGAAGTTTCTAGCTTTCTGGCTATTTCTTTGTTCATAAGACCTTCCGCCACAAGCTGAAGTACACTTGCTTCTCGTGGAGTGAAACTTGGAATATCTATTGCATTTTCTACATTTAAGGGGTTTTGGTCTGTAAGCATAGACTTGATTTCAGTAATTTGTTTTGCCATTTTGCTTACATCAATATCAGCAAATCGTGCAGCTTCTTTTAATAAACGCTCTTGACGATTGATTACATTTTTGACTCTTGCTGCTAATTCATCTGGATCAAACGGTTTAGAAATATAATCATCAATACCTGCAAGATAACCTTCTGTTCTGTCTAATGTCATCCCTTTTGCTGTAAGAAAAATAACTGGGGTACCTCCTAATTTCTCATCCTGTCTAATTTTCTCTAATAAAGCATAACCATTAGCTCTGGGCATCATAATATCGCTAATTATCAAATCAGGAAAAATCTTTTGAGCTTGTTCCCATCCATCTTCTCCATCAACTGCAATAAATATTTCATAGCCTTCGTCTTCGAGAAATGTTTTAACAGCTGTTCTTAAACCAGGTTCATCATCAACTAACAAAATTTTTGATTTTCTGACCTGTTCATTATTTATTTGATTAATTTCAGTCATTTTTAAAATTCTTGAATTAAATTTTCTAGGGCTAATGAGAATTTAATATACTAAACATAATGATTTCAACTCCCATACTACTAGATTACCAATCTTCAACTCCTTGTTCTAAAGATGTTGTGGATTCTATGAAACCGTTTTGGACTGAGATATTCTCTAATCCTTCAAACAAATCTAATCTTGCGGGTATAAATGCAAGCGCTATATTGGAATCTTCTAGAGAAAAAATAGAGCAAAATTTATTAATTAACAATAAGAAAGTTGTTTTTACTAGTGGCGCGACGGAATCTAATAATTTGGCCTTATTAGGTTTTGCAAGAAATTATTATATAAAAACAGGAAATTATGGACATATTATTACTTTGAAAACCGAGCATAAATCTGTACTGGAGCCTTTAGATCAATTAAAAAAAGAAGGATTTCTAGTTACTGAAATTACTCCAGAAAAAGATGGTTTAATTTCAGAAGAAAATTTCATAAAAAGCATAAGAAAGGATACATTTATGGTGAGTATTATGATGGCAAATAACGAAATAGGAGTTATTCAACCCATAGAAAATATTTCAAAGATATGTAAATCAAGAGAAATAATTTTTCACTCTGATTTTGCACAATGTTTAGGTTATATCGAGTTAAATGATCTTTTATCAAATATAAATATGATAACGATGAGTTCCCACAAAATATATGGTCCTAAAGGAATAGGACTTCTTTTGATTGATAATGATATTGATCTCCAACCTTTAATTGTTGGAGGAGGTCATGAATATGGCTTTAGATCAGGCACATTACCCCTCCCTTTGATAGTAGGTTTTACGAAAGCCATAGAGATAGCAGTTTTTAATCAAAAAAAGAATGCTGAGAAATTGCTTTTGCATAGAAATACCCTTTTAAAGGGTTTATTAGAAAATAATTCTGGTTTATTAATTAATGGTTCCATCAACAACAGATTACCTCATAATTTAAATTTGACTGCACTAGATGTAAACGGTACAAAATTCCATAAAATTCTAAAATCTAAAATAATTTGCTCTAGTGGATCGGCATGCAGTAATGGCCAACCTTCACATGTTTTACTTGCTTTAGGTCGATCTTTTAAGGAAGCAGAATCTTCAATAAGGTTCAGTCTTGGATTGAGCACTAATTCACAAGATATAAAACAAGCAATTCAAATACTCACAGATACGGTCAAATCATTACGCTAGAAATTATTCACTTTTTAATTGAGCAATTCTTAATTTTCCACTTCTCGCTCTTTTATTAATTTCGACTTCTTTTGCAGAAGGTGTTATTGGTTTTTTTGTTAGGTTTTTAAGTCTTATATCATTCTTAAATGAAGTTTTAACTAACCTATCCTCAATCGAATGAAAACTAATAATAGAAATAATTCCGCCTGGTAGTAACCAATCGGGTACAACCTTCAAAAAATTTTCTAGTGCCTCAATTTCTTTATTAACAGCAATTCTTAGTGCCTGAAATGTTCTTGTCGCTGGGTGTATTTTTCTATATCTTTGTTTGGGTGGGAAGCAGCCAGCAATAGAATATGCTAACTCTTTTGTCCCTGAATATTTACCTTTTTCTTTTAAATCCATTTTGATTCTCCTAGAAATCTTTCTTGATAATCTCTCTTCACCATATTTATAAATTAAGTCAGCTAGATCTTTTTCACTGAGATTCTCAATTAACTTCTCTGCATCAATTTCAAGATAAGGATTCATTCTCATATCAAGAGGGCCATCTTTTTGGAAACTAAATCCTCTTTCAGGGTTGTCGAGTTGGTTACTATTTACTCCAAGATCTGCAATCACAAAAGAAACTTTTTCTTGAGGTTCAAAATTCGCAAAATTTGAACCATTTATATTCATCCTTGTTTTAAATTCATGAAGCTTGATTGATGCTGATTTTCTTGCGAATGGATCTTGATCGAGCCCAATTATTTCTAAATCAGGATATTTTCTCAACAAATGATAAGAGTGCCCACCACCACCTAACGTCGCGTCTATTCCTTTAAGCTTTTTTTTTAATATTGATGGGTAGTAATCTAAAGATGCGATTATCTCATCTTTCATTACTGATTTATGATTGAACAAAGATGAATCAGATAGTTCAGTTTGCATAACTTTCGACTAAGATTTGTTTAGAGGTTAAATTATGAATGGCTCAGCTAGAGACTAGAACAGAACCAATGGTGGTCAATTTTGGCCCACATCATCCATCTATGCATGGGGTTTTAAGGTTAGTTGTAACTCTTGATGGAGAGAATGTTATTGATTGTGAGCCAGTAATTGGATATTTGCATAGAGGAATGGAAAAAATAGCTGAAAACAGGACAAATGTTATGTATGTCCCCTATGTAAGCAGAATGGATTATGCAGCAGGTATGTTTTATGAAGCTATTGTAGTAAATGCTCCTGAAAGATTGGCAAATATTTCAGTTCCCAAAAGGGCAAGTTATATAAGAGTTCTTATGTTGGAACTTAATAGAATTGCTAATCACCTTTTATGGCTTGGCCCATTTTTGGCAGATGTAGGAGCTCAAACTCCATTTTTCTATATTTTTAGAGAAAGAGAAATGATTTATGATCTTTGGGAAGCTGCGACTGGACAAAGGCTAATAAATAATAATTTTTTCAGAATAGGTGGTGTAGCTTGTGATCTACCCTATGGATGGCTAGAAAAATGTATAGATTTTTGTGATTGGTTTGGGCCAAAGATAGATGAATACGAAAAATTAATAACCAATAATCCCATTTTTAGAAAAAGAATCGAAGGTCTGGGAACAATACAAAGAGATCAGGCAATTAATTGGTCTCTTTCCGGACCAATGCTGAGGGCTTCTGGTGTCTCATGGGATTTAAGAAAAGTTGATAGTTATGAATGTTATGATGATTTTGATTGGGATATCGCTTCAGAAAAAGAAGGTGATTGTTATGCGAGATATCGAGTAAGGGTTGAAGAAATGAGACAATCACTTAAAATTATTCGTCAAGCCTGTGAAATGATTCCTGGAGGTCCAACAGAAAATTTAGAAGCTAAAAGAATGGCGAGTGAAGATAAGAAGAGTGAAATATTTGGCATGGATTATCAATATGTAGCTAAAAAGGTTGCCCCAACTTTTAAAATACCTAATGGGGAATTGTATACCAGACTAGAATCTGGGAAAGGAGAGATAGGTGTTTTTATTCAGGGAAATAATGAGGTTACACCATGGAGATTTAAAATTAGAGCAGCTGATTTAAACAATCTTCAAATATTGCCTCATATACTTAAAGGTGCCAAAATTGCAGATATTATGGCGATTCTTGGCTCAATTGACGTAATAATGGGTTCTGTAGATAGGTAAATCTTTTAATGAAACCTTCTGATTGGTTAATAGTAAAAAGGAAAGTTAGATTTGGTGATTGTGACTCAGCAGGTGTGATTCATTTTCATAATCTTTTAAGATGGTCTCACGAAAGTTGGGAAGATAGTATCGAAACTTATGGAATCCCATATCAAGATATATTTCCAGATTTATCTCAAAGAAAAAATCAAATTATATTTCCTATAGTCAATTGTGAAGCAAACTTTTTTTCACCTATTAAAATCGGAGATTTATTAAAAATTAAAATATTGCCAAAAAAAATCAATAACCATTTGTTTCAAGTAAATACTTTTTTTATAAAAAATCAAATTAAAGTGGCAGAAGGTAAAATCATCCATTGCTCATTAGATTTTGATTCAAGAAACAAAGTTCAATTACCTGATAAGCTAGAAAGATGGATCGAGGCTTCAAACATAAGCAATAACTTAAAAGAGTGCTAATTATTATTTATTATTTTTTAAATATGTAATTTGTTTTTTTACTATTTTCTTTCTCTTTGTTAATAATCCAGTTTTTAGGTCTTTCATGTTTAGGCCAATTTTTAGATAAATTTTTTAATAGATTTAACGCAATCTGAATATTTTTGGTATTGGTCTGTTGCTTGAATTCAATAATGATTTCAATTCTATTTTCCCATATTTTATTTGGTACTTTTGAAATCTTAAATTTATTGACTGGTATATTTTCTTTCTTGATGAAATCATTGAATCGTGATTTTATAATTTCTGGGAAAACAATTTCTCCTCCAGAATTAAAAGCATTATCAGTTCTTCCAACAAATTTTAAATATAGAGAATTATTTAGTTGATTAATTTCTCCTAGATCACTTGTTTCCCACCAACCATTTTTATTTTTGAAATTTTTAGTTTTTGAAGTTTCTATTAGTTCAAGTCCTATTCTCGCTGATTTTATTTCGATTAATCCCTTTTTATTAATTCTTATATTTGTATCAGGTAGTATTTCTCCAACATTTTCATAACCTTTCAAAAATTCTTTTGGTTTTAAACTTGTAACCATTGCGGCTGTCTCAGTTGATCCATAACAAGGAGCCAAATTAACTTTTTCATTTCTACATTTTTTCGCAATATCTGAAGAAATAGATGCCCCACCTATCCAAATTAAATCAAATATTTTGAGCCATTTAATACCGTTTTCCTCCAATAAAAGTCTTGTTAATTGGGTAGGTACTAATGAAGTAATAAAGTGTTTTTTGTTTTTTTTAAATTTAATAGTAAAAGGTAAAAGTTCGTTAGTATTTTTTAATAAATTCGGAGAAATATTTATGTAATCACATCCCCATACTTGACTCCTAAAAATTGGCATCAATCCACTTATATGATTTAAAGGTAAAGTGTTAAAAATTAAGCAGTTTTCCAATTCAAATCCTTGCTGCGAGAGCCATTCGCCAGATGTCTTAGCAGATAAATAAAGATTGTCTAAATGATGAATACATTTTCTAGGTTTACTACTGCTCCCACTACTGTTTAAGATAATTGCAGGTCCCATTTCATTAATAGGTTTTAATATGTCTTCATTTGCATAAGATTTATTTTTTATATAAGTTATTTTGTTTTCTTTAATGTTGTGAAAAATTTTGTTTCTAGATTGATTTTCATTATTTTCAACTTCAATAATATGTATTTTATTTTTCATAGTCGATCCCATATCTTTTGAGGCTCATTTAAAAAAAGATAAGAATTAGGTGTTTTATTCATAGCCAAACCAGGAACTTTTGGTGTTGGTCCTAGTAATTGGAGAGATGATAAATGATAAAGCCATCTCCTGCCTATTCCAGTTTCAAAAGAGGTACTTATCGATATTAAACCTTTTTTATTCTCTAGGTCTCTTAAAAGATTAATTGGATTTTTTTCTTGAGAAGGTCTTCTAATTTGCCAACCATCCCAGTCATTAATCAAGGTTGGATATTTTAAGAGTGATTCGTCTAAGGCTATCGGAATTTTTTTATTTAGTTCTTTAAGACCGTCAATATCATCAATCGCAAGAGGTTGCTCCAACCAATCTATATTTAGGTTGTCTTTTAGGATGTCAGCCCATCTATTAGCTATTTCTCTGCTCCAAGAACCATTTGCATCTATTCTTAATCTAATATTACTATTCATTTGGTTTAATATTGCTTTCAAATTTCTTTCTTCTAATTCATTATCTTTGATAGCTACTTTCCATTTGAGAGTTAATGATTTACCAAGAAAATTCCGATTTTTTTGTAATTTGTGTAATTCCTCAATTACATTATTAGGATTAAAAAGTATCGCTGCTTGATCAATTTCATCAAAAAAATACTTTTTTTTAAAAATTATTTCCCCATTTATTTCTGCTAACGCTGAATTTATTGCAGATTGAATGCATGGGTGAAAAGTTTTTATTTGCTCAGATAAATTTATTAAATTTATATATTCAGGAATTTTATTTATTTGTTCTTGACATTTTTTAAAATCTCGCATTAGCAGTGGAGAAACTTCTCCAAATCCAACTTCTTGTTCATTATTAACTAACTGAATTATCCAACCAGATTTTTCAAGATATATGGTATTAGAATTTTCTACTTTTGAGGATAACTTGAAGCAAAAAGATTTTCTTTTAAATTTTAAATTCATTTATAAATTAAGTAATTTAAAATTAAACCTATTATTAATCCAATTCCATTTAACGTCTGAAATTTTATAGCAATGAATTTACAATTTTTTATTGCTTGAGGTTTGTTATATGAATATTTCAATAATTTTATAAGTTTTATTGCTTGAGGAAAACTTATTAAAAAGATAAGAGAAAATATTGGTATAAATCCATAAATTATTGTAAAAAGTTGAAAAAGATAAATTGTAAGAACTATCCAAGGAATAAGATTAGCTCCTCTTTTCGCACCTAAACGAACTAAAGGTGAAATTTTGCCATGCCTTTTATCTTCAATAATTTGATGAAAATGTGAACAAAATAATACTAGTGTTGTTGCCATGGAAGGCCCAGAACCTAGGCATAAAGATTCTTTCCAAGGAATAGATTTTAAATAAATATCTAATGGATTTAATGCAATTAAAGCTGCAGAATAAGCTAAGGGTCCAAAGGCTAGCCAGCATAAAGGTTCGCCTAATCCTTGGTAGCCCAATCGAAAAGGAGGACCTTGATATAAATATCCTAATAAGCAGCAAGCTCCTACCAAAATCAATATATTTACGCTTGTTGATATTGAAATAATTGAAATTATTAACAAACCAATAACTAATGATGTATATGCAGTTATTGAAATTATTTTTTTATTTTGGATAAGATTTACTATGGAGTGAAATTTAAATTCATCAATTCCTGTGTCTGCATCAAATAAATCATTAGTTAGGTTTTCCCAAAGTAGTATGAAAATTGCGGCGAATGTAAATGCAATTAAATTAGATATTCTGACTTTCTCATAGGCGTTTAATAAATAAGCTCCTGAAATAAAAACTGGTAATATTGCAACGGAATAAAGAGGCCATTTTATTGCTTGTTTCCATAAGCTTTTGTTATTTTCATCCATTTTTAATTTATACGCAGAAATAACATCTTTAATTAAGTAGAGTTTATAAATTGAGTTACATTTTTTACTTTAGTGCATGATTTTTAGTTATTTTCAATAAGTAATGAAAAATGATTTAAATTTTACTGATTTTCTGAAAGATGTTTTTTCCAGTTTCGATAAGAAAGTGGAAAATTCTGGATTGGTAAGTATTTGTCTGGAGATACCTTGTATTGATCTATTTCAGGTATATGAATTTTTTATCAATAAATATGCTTTCTCCTCTTTTTGGGAAGAATCTGATGGAATTTCATATATAGCCCTTGAGAAATGTAAATATGTTACTTTGGATGGTCCTAAAAAATTTGAAGTGGCAAAGGAATTTAATGCTGAGAATTTTAAGAATTTAATTAATTTAACTGAGCATTCTGATATTGCGTCAATTTCGAAAATAATTTATTTTTTTTCTTTTGCTGAGAATTTGAAGAAAAGATTTTCAACTTCAGATGTCCCAAGTATGGAGGCTATTTTGCCTAAAATCTTGATTATTAAAAATAATAATAATTTTTGGTTAAGAATTAATTCCCATGTTGAAGGCAAGTCATCATTGAGGACATTAGTAGAAGAACTTTGGTTAATAAAAAATCAAATTTTGAATTCAAACAATCAAATAATTAAAAAAAGTTTTAATAATCCTTCGATCAATGATTTTTTAACTTCTTTAGAAGCATCTAATTCGGATTTGAAACGATTAATTAATAAGGGTGTTCAACTAGTTGAGGAAGATATACTCGAAAAGATAGTTTTATCTTCTAGAGTCAAAGTAAAACTTAAAAATAAATTAGATTTAATTGAAATTTTAAAAAGATTAAAGACTAGTCAGCCTAATACATGTAGGTATGTTTGGAAGAGAAATTCTAAAGACATAATATTTGGGGCATCACCTGAAAGATTATTTTCTTTTAATAAACCTAATTTAATTCTGGAGGCTCTTGCTGGGACTGCATCAAGTCATACTAATGAGGATTTTCTTTTAAAAAGTTGTAAAGACCTGAAAGAACATAATTATGTTATTGAATATTTAATTAAATGTTTGAAAGTTTTAGATATAGACAACTATAAAAAAAGTGATATCAAAGTTAATTCATTTGGAGATATTTCACACTTACAAACTCTGATTTATTCCAAAGTTGATAATTTATGTCCTTTTGAACTAATTAGAATTTTACATCCATCTCCTGCAGTTTGCGGATCTCCTAAAAAGGAAGCATTGGATTGGATCAATACTCTTGAGTCATTTTCAAGAGGAAATTATGCTTCTCCAATGGGCTGGGTTGACTCATTTGGAAATTCTCAATTTCGAGTAGCAATAAGAGGTGCTAGATATATTGAAGAATTTGTAGAATTCATTGCGGGTTCAGGAATTGTAAAAGGATCTCTTGTAGAAAAAGAAATTGATGAGATTAAACTTAAATTTACATCTCTAGTAAAGGAAATATTTTTTGTTGAAGCTGCTAAATAATTTCTAATAATTTTTTAATAACTTGATCTGAAACATTTTTATTAGATAAATTTTCTATTTCTCTTAATCCTGTTGGACTTGTGACATTAATTTCACTAAGCATCCCATTTATAACATCTATGCCAACAAAAAATAAACCTTCGTTTTTGAAGTGTTGAGATAATTCTGAGCAAATATTTTTTTCTTTATCTGTTAAAGTTGTTTTTTCAGCTCTGCCACCCATAGCTAAATTACTTCTGAAGTCTCCCCCTTGAGGAATTCTATTTATAGATCCAATGGCTTCGCCATTTACAATAATTATTCTTTTGTCTCCTTCTTTAACTTCGGGAATAAATTTTTGCATCATAACTGGCAATGCTTCTTGAGATGTTATTAATTCAATAATTGATTTAATGCCTGGAGAGTTTTTAGTAAGGCGGATAACACCTTGCCCCCCTTTTCCTCCAAGAGGTTTAATAACTACTTCCTCATTAATTTCTGCAAAATTAATAAGATCTTTTACTTTACTCGCAACTATTGTTGGAGCCATTAAATGGCTATATCTTAAAGCACCTAACTTTTCGTTCCATGCTCTTAATGAAGAAGGTTTATTAATTACTTTTACTCCTTTTCTTTCAGCCACTTCCAAAAGATGAGTTGCGTATAAATATGCCTCATTTACAGGGGGATCTTTTCTCATCCAAATACAGTTAAATTGATTAAGAGGTATACAGTCATTTAATTTAAAAGAAATCCATGGGTTTACTTCAACTTTAATAGAAGATGCCCATACTTCATCTCCTCTTGCTTCAAGGTCTTGAGGAGTACAAGTCCAAATTTCTATATTTTTTTTTGCTGATGCTTGCATCAAAGCAGCAGAGGAATCTTTTAATGGATTTATATTTTTTATTGGATCTATTACGAATAGAAATTTCATAATATCTAATTTAATAATGCGTCTAGTTTATTTTCGTTTTCTAATTCATAAAGATCGTCACAACCTCCAATACTTTCATTATCTATAAAAATTTGAGGTAATGTACTTCTTCCATTAGCTCTTTTAGTCATTATTTCTCTAGCATCATCATCTCCGTCTATTTTATGTTCTTTAAAACTTATATTTTTTTTCTTAAGCAGATATTTTGCACGAATACAGAATGGACAATATTGCCAAGTATAAATTTCAACTTTTGACATTTTTAAAAATAATATTTACTTTATACTATTAAATAAAAGTGCTTGTTAGATTGTAAATAACAATTAAATTCTATTTTGATAGATATAACAGAATTTAAAAAAGATCTTTCAGAGTTAACAGACCGCCTGGGCAATGCTCAGGATTGTCTTTGACGTCCCAAGATTAAAAGCAAAGAGAAAAGAGTTAGAGCAAATTTCTGCTCAGCCAGAATTTTGGGAGAATCAAGAGGAAGCGAAAAAACACATGTTAACCCTTGATGATGTTAAAGAGCAGCTCGAATTGTTAGATAAATGGAAAATGTTAATTTCTGATGCTAATGCATCTCTGGAACTTTATGATTTAGAACCTGAAGAAGAAATGATTTTAGAATCTCATGAAGGATTAATCACTTTAAGAAATAATTTAGATAAATGGGAGTTTGAAAGATTGTTATGTGGTGAATACGATAAAGAAGGAGCGGTAGTTTCTATAAACGCAGGTGCTGGAGGAACTGATGCACAAGATTGGGTAGAGATATTATTGAGAATGTATTCAAGATGGGCTGATAATAATCAAATGAGCCTAATTATTAATGAATTATCTCAAGGTGAGGAAGCAGGTATTAAAAGCGTAACTTTTGAAATTAATGGCAAATATGCTTATGGTTATCTTCAAAATGAAAAAGGCACTCATAGATTAGTAAGAATTTCCCCTTTTAATGCTAATGGTAAGAGGCAAACTAGCTTTGCTGGAGTTGAGGTTATGCCAAAATTAGACGACAATATTTCACTGGAGATTCCTGAAAAAGATTTAGAGATTACAACTAGCAGATCAGGAGGAGCTGGAGGACAAAATGTTAATAAAGTAGAAACAGCAGTAAGAATTGTACATTTGCCTACAGGGATTTCTGTAAGATGTACTCAAGAAAGATCTCAGTTACAAAATAAAGAAAAAGCTATGTTACTTCTGAAGTCTAAGCTACTAGTTATTGCTAAAGAACAACGTGCTCAGGAAGTTGCTGATATTAAAGGCGATATCGTGGAAGCTGCTTGGGGAAATCAAATAAGAAATTATGTGTTTCATCCCTATCAAATGGTCAAAGATCTTAGGACTATGCAAGAGACTACCGATTTAGATAGTGTTCTTGATGGTGGTATAGATCAATTTATCCATGAATTATTGCGCATGAATATTTCTTCTAAAGAATCTATAGGATAATTTATGGAAGATAAAAACGAAAATTTAGAAAAGAAAGTTGCTCCTCCAAGCTTTATAAAGATTGCCATGAGAAATATGGTAAGAAAAGGTAAAAAAAGTATTTCACATTTTTCAATTACTTTTTTAGTTTTAATAGGAATATTAATTCTCGTGGCAACATTAGGGAAGCCTAATATGCCTGTTTAAGAAGGTATGAAAGATAATCAAATTTCTCAATTAGAATTAGATTTGGTTTTGAAAATTAGTGATTTTCCGAAATTATCAGATAATTTGCAAAATGCTAGGGACAAGTTGATTCTTAAATCTATTTTTTGGGAGAAAGTTTTTCTATGTTGGATAAAAATAATTTTAGAAAAAAAGAATTGTTCATTACCAAAATTTATTTTTGAAAAAAAAATTTTTTCTTTAAGTTTACAAATAATCAATAATCAAGAAATTGCCTCTATGAATCAAAAATGGATGAAAAAGAAAGGGCCAACTGATGTTTTATCTTTTCCTATTATTTCTCATAATTACTATAGTAATGATTTGTCTCTTATAGAACTTGGGGATTTATTTATATCTTTAGATATGGCCTTTGAGCAATCTTTGGAATATAAACATTCTATCAAAAGAGAAATGTTATGGTTGGCAAGTCATGGTTTTTTGCATCTTTTAGGTTGGGAACATAAAGATGATAATGAATTGAATAATATGTTAAATTTTCAAGAATATTTAATTTCTAGTTTAGATTGAAAATTTTATGAAAAATAAAATTAACCTTTTAGAAAGTAGAGGAGAATCATACAAGACTTCTAAAAATGTATTGATAAGTTTTAAGTATGCTTTTAACGGCATTTATTACGTATTTAATACTTCAAGAAATTTTAAGATTCAACTTATTTTTGCGTTAATTAGTTTAATCCTGGGCTTTTTACTTCAAATTAGTAAAAGTAATTATTTGATGTTGATTATCACAATTATGGCTGTATTAATATTGGAAATATTAAACACATCTATCGAGACTATAGTAGATCTAGTAATTAAAAAAGAATTTAGTAATTTGGCTAAAATTTCTAAAGATGCTTCTGCAGGGGCTGTATTATTAGGTTCCATTACTTCTGTTATTATTGCTGTATATATCTTTATTCCTAAAATAAAGTTGTTATTTTTGAATTTATAAAAGTATGTTTTTAGTTATTGATAATTACGATAGTTTTACGTATAACCTTGTTCAATATTTAGGAGAGCTTTCTGTCGATCATCAAATTACTAAAGAATTAATAGTAAAAAGAAATGATGAAATTACATTAGAAGAAATTACTAAAATAAATCCTAGTGGCATTTTGTTATCTCCAGGACCTGGTAATCCAGATCAATCTGGAATTTGTCTCCCAATACTAAAAAAATTATCTAAGGATATTCCAATATTGGGTGTTTGTTTAGGTCATCAAGCTTTAGCTCAAGCTTTTGGAGGTAATGTAATAATTGGTAAAGAACTTATGCATGGTAAGACATCCAAAATTTTTCATAATAAAAAAGGATTATTTAAAGATATTGACAATCCTTTTGTTGCTACTAGATACCATAGCCTTATAGTTGACTCAGCATCCCTCCCATCTTGTTTTGAGATAACTGCATCTTTAGAAGACTCAACTATTATGGCCATTTCTCATAAAGAATATCACCACTTGCATGGTGTACAATTTCATCCAGAAAGCGTATTAACACAATTTGGTCATAAATTAATTAGTAATTTTCTAAAAATGGCCGAAAAAAAAGTAAAATACTAAATAATTTGTATGACTATTATCAAAATCAAAAAAATTCTCCTTTTTACATTATTTAGCTTTTTTCTACCTTCATCTGCATTCGCAGGTAACCTGGTTCTAAAAAGTTTTGGTCATAGCAGTTTTTTAATTAAAGGTGAAGGAAAATCTATTCTTATAAATCCTTTTAAGGCTAAAGGTTGTGCAAGTAATTTAGTGGAACCAAAAGGTCGCAATGCAGATTTCATTTTGGCTAGCTCTAAACTTGCAGATGAGGGTTATAATCCAAATGATAAATTGATGTTTGTGGAGCCAGGAATCTATAAATATGAAGATATTATATTAAATGGCATTACTCTTCCTCATGACAGAGTAGGAGGAAGAAGATTCGGCATGGCTACTGTTTGGAGTTGGGAGCAAAATAATCTAAAAATAGTCCATATGGGAGGAGCCGCTGGTGAAATGGATATTAATAGCCAAATTATTTTGAACCGTCCAGATATCTTATTTATTTCAATTGGAGGAGGAATAAAATCATATAATGGTAAAGAGGCTTCAAGAATAGTTAAAACTTTAAAACCCTCTATAGTGATCCCTGTTCACTTTGTAAGGGGAAGACGAAAATCTAAAGATTGTGATTTTTCAAATGCTGATTTATTTCTTGAAAATATGAAAGATTTTAAAGTTAAATATGTTGGAAAATATTTTAATATTAAACCAAAAAGAATTGATAAAAATACTATTTATCTTTTCAGATATTAATTGGATAAATCTAATGCTTTATAATTATCCCAGAAAAAACTCATTTGCTCTTGAGTTCCTATACTTACCCTTATAGAGTTACCAATATCTTTTTTGTTTTCCATACTTCTAATTAAAATACCCTTTTCTCTCATCTGGTCTATTAATATTTTTGGATTTTTGTTTGGCCAAATTAGGAAATAATTACCTCCACTAAAGTGAGTTCTTATTGTTGTAGATTTAAATTTATTCAAAATCCATTCTCTTGCTTTTTTTACTTCTAAAACATAGTTTTCTACATAAGATTTATCATTAAGGGCAGCCAATGTTGCAGTCACAGCAAAGCTATTTACATCATATGGTCCTGTAACTTTATTAATGTATTGAATTAAACTTCTGTGGCCAAAAGTAAATCCTATTCTTAAACCAGCTAAACCAGCAGTTTTTGATAATGATTGAATAATGACTATATTCTTGTTATTTTCGAAATTTATTAATTCAAGAAGACTATCCCCATTGAATTTTTCATAAAGTTCATCAACTACAATTAATGAGTTTTGGTTTATATTTGCTAATTGAATTATTTCTTGTGCGCTTAAAACCGTTCCAGTTGGATTGTTTGGATTACAAATAAATATTAGTTTTGGATTATGCTTTATAATTTTTTCTTCAAATTCTTGAATTGGGAAAAGAAAATGTTTCCCTATGTAAGAACAAGTTATTTTCTTCATTCCTCTCATCTCTGAGCAAGGAGAATAGTAACCAAAAGTTGGATCAGTGGTTAGAAATATTTGATCTTTTTCTCCAAAGGTGTTGAAAATAGCATTTATTGCAGCATCCGCGCCATTAAAAATACCTATTTCTTCATTGTCGAATTTTCTTGACTCGAGATATTTATCAGATAAAAATTTTTTTAATAAATTATATTCTGGATAAATTGAAATCTCATCTAGTTTTATAGCTTTTATTGCTTCGAAAACACAAGGACTGGGTCCTAAAGTATTTTCATTAAAATCTAAACGAAGTAAATTTCTTCTATTTTCTAGTGGAGCAGAATAAGAGCGCATATTTATTATTGCTTCTCTTGGTTTTGGCAAAAGATTATTTAATGGATTAAATTCATTCATTACATTCTTTCTAGAGTTTCAATTCCTAAAAGCTCTAAGCTTAATTTTAGAGTTTTTTCAGTTAAATCACATAATTTAAGTCTAGAAATCTTTTTATATTTTTCTTCTTTGAGTATTGGAACCTGATCATAGAATCTATTATAAGTCTGACATAATTCAAAAAGATAATTGCAAAGTCTATTTGGCATTAAATCCTTTTCAATTGATATTATTACTTCATCAAATTTAAGTAATTTTCTAATTAGTCTCCACTCACATTCATGCTCATAATTTAAAGATATAGAATGTTTAGATTCATCAATAAGATCATTTTTTCGGTTTATTCCAGAAATTCGCACCAGTGTATATAACAAGTAAGGGGCTGTGTTCCCATTTAGAGAAAGCATTTTATCAAAACTAAATTGATAATTTGTAATTCTATTTTGACTTAAATCAGCATATTTTACCGCTCCTATTCCAATTACTCTAGAAGTATTTAAGATGAATTTTTCAGTTTCATAACGATTTTCATTCTTTAATCTTTCCAATAAATCTTCTTTTGCTCTTCTAACTGCCTCAAATAATAAATCTTTCAATCGAATTGTATCTCCTTCTCTAGTTTTAAGTTTTTTGCCATCAATTCCCTGAACTAATCCAAAGGGAACATGGTCTACCTGACAATTTTCAGGGATCCAATTTGCTTTTTTTGCAACTTGAAAAACTCCTGCAAAATGATTTGATTGGCCATGATCAGTTACATAAATAATTCTCGATGCATCATCTCCATCAGGAGCTTTATTGAATCTATATTTTATAGCTGCAAGATCAGTAGTAGCATAATTAAAACCGCCATCTTTTTTTTGAATGATTAGAGGTAGAGGTTTTCCTTCTTTATTAGTCATCCCATCTAAAAAAACACATTTTGCACCTTGATCCTCTACGAGCAAATTTTTATAATCCAACTCTTCTATAACTGACTTTAAAAAAGGATTATAAAATGATTCACCTCTTTCTTTGATTTTTATATTTAAACTTTTATAGATTTCATCAAATTCTTTTCTTGATTGATTACACAATAAATTCCATGCTGCAGTTGATTCAGTATTACCACTTTGTAGCTTTACTACTTCTTCTCTAGATCTTTCTTGAAATTCTGATTCGTTATCAAATCTTTTTTTTGAGGATTTATAAAATTCAACTAAATCACTAATCTTGATTTGATCTATTTCTTTAAGATTGTTTGCATATAAATCTTTAAGCTGAGTAATAAGCATTCCAAATTGTGTGCCCCAGTCACCGATATGATTTATTCTTAAAACTTGGTAACCTCTTAATTCGAAAATTCTTGATATTGAATCGCCTATAATTGTTGACCGTAAATGGCCAACATGCATTTCTTTCGCAATATTAGGGCTTGAAAAATCCACAACAACTTTATCCGGTAATCGATCTTTAACATTGTTTGAGCTTAGAGGTACTCCAGCTCTAGGGCATTTAATATTTAATTTAATTTCTTTAATTAAAATCTCATCTTTTAATTTTATATTTATAAATCCGGGTCCTGCTATTTCTAGATCCTTGCATAAGTCTAAGATGCGTTTATTTTTATTTAGTTTTTTTATAAAATCACTTGCTATATCTCGAGGATTCTTTTTATATATTTTTGATAAAACTAGACAAATATTACATTGATAATCACCAAATTCTTCTTTAGAAGATTGTGTAATTAAATTTTTTCTAAGATCTTCAAATTCTTCTTTTTTATCATTTTTTATAAGACTCGCTAGAAGAGATTGCTCAAAGTTTTTAGTTAATTCTTGAAAAATTATTAGCATGAATTATGAAATTATTTATCCAATTATTTAATTAATATAACGCATACTTAAATCAATCCAATTACTTTTGGTAATTGAAGAGCTTGTTGAAATCAAATCTATACCTTCAATTAAATATTTACTAATTTCTTTGGGGTTTATTCCAGAAACTTCTATAATTAAGTTTTTATTTATTTCATGGCTTGCAGTATTAATTGATAAATTTCTTAATTCTTTAACTCCTTGTTTAATTAATTCAGGAGTTAGTTCATCAAGTAAAATACTATCTGCACCAGCTAAAACAGCTTCTTTTGCCTGTTTAATATTCTCTGCTTCAATTATTATGTGAGTCGTAAAAGGGGAATTTAATCTAATTTTTTGAACTGCATTCTTAAGATTATCCGTCCATGCAATATGATTTTCTTTTATCATTGCCGCATCGTACAATCCCATTCTGTGATTAACACCACCTCCACATTTAAAAGCATATTTTTCAAATATTCTTAAGCCAGGAGTTGTCTTTCTAGTGTCTGCCAAATTTATATTTGTACCTTTTAAAATATTTACAAGATTATAAGTATATGTCGATATCCCAGATAAATGCATTGCAATATTTAGGCTTATCCTTTCGCTTACTAATAAGCTTCTTGAAGGTCCATTTAATTCTAAAAGTTTTTGATTTTTAAAGAATTTTTCACCATCAGAAATTTGAAATCTAGCATTGATTTTAAAATCTATTTTTTTAAAAATTTCTTTTATAATTTCCACACCGCAAAATATCCCTTCTTCTTTTGCAATCCAATATGCATTCCCACTATCATTAGTAATTGCAGAACTTGTTAGATCTCCTGTGCCAATATCTTCCTCTATCCAATCATCAATTATTTTACTTATTCTTGGAGTATTTAAATCCACGAACTTAAATAATGAATAAAGATTTATTTACCTTTAGGATTTAACTATATATCAAGATGTAATTTAACTCAAATTTATTTGCCAATACAAAACTTAGAAAAAATATTATCTAGAAGTTCTTCTGTTAATTCTTGCCCTGTTATTTTAGATAAGTTTTTTATTCCATCTCTTAACTCAATTGATAACAAATCAAATGGTAGTTTATTTCTAATTATTTTATCAGTATCATTTAAATTTGATAAGCAATCCTCTAAATTTATTATCTGTCTTTCGTTTAATAAAATATCGACATTTTCAAATTGTTTTGATCCACATTTTTTTATTATTTTATCAATTAATTCTTTTTCACCAAAATCATTTTTAATACTCATGAAAATTGTATCTTTAAAACTATGCGAATTTATTTGGTTTGAGTCAATTAAATCTTTTTTATTACCCAAAATAGTAATTAATTTTTCCTTTGGAATTTCTTTAATAATCTTCTTATCTTCTTCATTAAATCCTTCTTCAAGGCTAAATAAATAAATTATAAAATCCGATTCTTTAATTATTTCGAAACTTTTTTTTATGCCAATACTTTCAATTTGTTCATCAGTGTCTCTTATACCTGCAGTATCTATAATCTTCATTGGGATATTATTTATAGTTAAATTAACTTCTATTAAATCTCTCGTTGTTCCGGGAATATTTGTAACTATTGACTTGTCTTTTTTTGAAAGCATATTTAATAGAGAGCTTTTACCAACATTTGTTTTACCTATAAGAGCAATTGATATCCCATTGTGAATGTTTGAATTTCTTCTTGCATTTTCTATTAGAAGTTTTATTTTTTCTTTAATTATCTCAATATTTTTAAGATAATTTATGTAGTTAAAATCTGTAAAATCTTCATCAAAATCAACTCTTGCTTCTATTTCAGAAAGCTCATTAATTAAATCATTTTTAATAAGATCAATTTTTGTCTTTATTGCTCCTTGGACTCCATTAAAAGCTATCTCTGCTGCTCTAATATTGCTTGCGTTAATTAATTGATTGATTGATTCAGCTTGAGTTAGATCTATTTTGCCACTAAGAAAGGCTCTTTGAGTGAATTCCCCTGGATTTGCAAGTCTAATTCTAGAGTTACTTGAAATTAGTGTTTTAAGAACCTTATTTACAATAATAACTCCGCCATGGCAATGCAATTCAACGATATCTTCTCCAGTGAAGCTATTGGGGGCTTTCATTACTAAAATTAAAACCTCATCTATCAATTTATTCTCAGACTTATTCTCTATAAAGCCGTGAAAAACTCTATGCGATTCCCAGGCATATTTAGATTTAGTTCTGACAATATTTTTGCAAGAATTTATTGCTTCATTTCCAGATACTCTTATTATTGCGACACCGCCATTTCCTATACTTATAGCTGAGGCAATTGCGGCTATTGTATCTTCTGTGGTTACTATGGGATCCATCTCTAGTTTTGTTATAGATAATTAAGTAGTATTATCAGGAAATTATGTTTTTTAATTTTATTTCTGAATGAGATTTATAAAAAATATTAACTGTAAAAAAATTCTATCATTATTTCTGCAACAGGATGGAAGTCCTTTTTTTAATGCTAAAGGATTAGCTATAGGAGTATTTAGTGGATGCTTCCCTTTCTTTGGCTTGCAGACTTTATTAGGATTATTCTTAGCAAAACTAGCTAAAGGAAATCTTGTTCTAGCCGCAATTGGGACTTGGATAAGCAACCCTTTTACTTATATACCTCTTTATTTTTTTAATTATAAAGTTGGTTCAATTGTTTTAAAAAATTCACCTAATATTAATATTGAAAAAAATTTGGTTATTAATGATCTATGGGAACAAGGTAGTATTTTTTCAATAAAATTACTCCTAGGTTCCTCTTTGGTTGGATTATTTTTAGCTTCTATTTCAGGTTGTATTGTTCTCTTGCTGTACAAAATAAAAAAGAAAATGTAGATCTATCTTTTAATAAAATTAACTTTGTCCTACTCTGGCAATATCTAAAACATCAGCCATTGATTTAATTTGATCAATTGTTTTGTGAAGTTGATTAAAACTTTCTAGACCTACGCAAAGGTTTATAATTGCTGGTTTACCTGCAGCAGTTTTAACGTTTGCATCGCTGACATTGATACCTTTATCAGATAGACGCATTAGAATATCTTTAAGCACTCCAACCCTATCAATGACTTCTATTCTAAGTTTTATTGGAAACTTATTATCGTTTGTTTTAGTATCTTGATTCCATCCGACAGGTAATCTTCTTTCTATAGGAATTGGCATTACATTATCGCAATCTCTTCTGTGAATAGTAATTCCATGGTTACCTAATGAAACGGTGCCAATTATTTCTTCACCAGGAAGTGGGCTACAACATTTACCAATTCTGTAATCAAGACCTTCTATCCCAGAAATAGGAGATTTAGTTCTTGTTAGAAGCTTTTGAGTCGAAACATTACTTTTACTCGTGAGGGTTTTTGCTATTTCAGCATTAGATTCATTTTTGATATCTTCTGTCTTGAATTGTATCTCTTCTCTTAATCTATTTAATACTTGATGCAAAGTTAATCCACCAAAACCTAGTGATGCTAAAAGATCTTCCGTAGTTTTCAAATTACATCGATTCGCAACTTTTTTCATGGAATCGCTAGATATTAATGATTCAAAACCGTTACGACCTATTTCTTTTTCGAGTAAATCTCTACCTCTTTTAATAGTTTCATCTCGATGACTTTTTTTATACCACTGGCGAATTCTATTTTTAGCAGTTGGAGTAACTACAAAGTTCAACCAATCCAAGCTTGGATTGGCATTATTATTTGTCAGGATTTCTATAAAGTCTCCATTTTGTAATAATGTTGATAATGGAGAAAGTTTTTCATTAATTCTTATTCCATTACAGTGATTTCCAATTTCAGAATGAATTCTATAGGCGAAATCTATTGCAGTAGATCCTTTTCTTAAACCTACAACATCTCCTTTAGGTGTGATTACAAATACTTCCTCATCGAATAAGTCCTCTTTAATTGATGCTAAATAATCATTATGATCCCCTTCATTCCCTTCTTGGTGCCATTCAACTAATTGTCTTAGCCAATTAAATCTTTCAGCATTACTTGCAGCAGGTGAACCACCCTCTTTATATTGCCAATGGGCAGCAATACCATATTCTGCAATTTCATGCATAGAATTCGTTCTAATTTGAACCTCAATAGGTCGATGTCTTCCAATTACAGAAGTATGAAGAGACTTATATCCATTAGGTTTTGGTAATCCTATATAGTCTTTAAATCTACCTGGAATTGGTTTGAAA
>QCPO01000002.1 GCA_003212535.1 Prochlorococcus sp. AG-436-O11 | reverse complement strand
AAGACTAGACTTGGAGCAGTTCTTGATCCTTTGAGTGATAAAGTATTTGTATTGATTCCACTAGTTTTCCTTTGCAAAAATAATTCAATACCATTCTGGTCTTTATCAATCATAATATTTAGAGAATTAGTAATATCTGGCTTAAGAAAAAATACTGAAGATGGTTTACCTGCTTCGCAACTAGGAAAATATAAAACCCTATTCTTTTTTATTTCATTAATCTTTTTTTTCATACCATTAAAAACTCATTTTTTAAATGGTTTAGGTTTAGGTTTTTATTGGTTAGGTTTTTTGCTTACTATAATAACTTGTATAGATTATTTAAGGATTAAAAAGAACGCTGTCTGATTTTTCTTCAAAACCATCTCCTTTTTTAAATTCAAAATCATTAAAAAAACTGTCCCTTAAACCACTCAACAAATCAAAATGGGGTTTCCAATCCAAATCTCTTTTAATCTTAGAAATATTTATCTGATAATGCTTTAATCTGATTGGAAATCCCTTTCTTCCTTTAGGATCTAATTTTTCATAATCAAATGTTTTAAGAGAAATATCATTTTTATTTAAGCCACAAACCTCAGCGCAATTATAAATCAAACCTTTAATAGTTACACCTTTATCACCTGAACAGTTATAAATATTATTTTTAGAATTTTCAAAATTTATGCATCTAATCATTACATCAGTAAGATCCGAGACATGACCTAATTGAGTAATTAAAGAACCATCTCCAGGCATTGGTATGGTTTTATTAATAAATAACCTTTCGAAAAACCAATTTTCAATTTTATTATAATTTCCAGGTCCATAAATATATGTAGGTCTAAAACTTGTAAAAGGGATTTTCTGATTAATTAACCAATTTTCCGTCTCAAACTTTCCTTTATGTCTACTATTCGGATCAAGTGGATCCATTTCAGATAATGGGAGTTCATAATTATCCTCATAAACACCCGCAGAACTAACATAGATGTATCTTTGGAAAGAATCAGATAAATTTTGTATAAGAAGTTTCGTTTGTTCTAGCTCTCTCCCAGAAATATCATAAACCAAATCATATTTTTTATTTTTTAATTTAAGAATACTTTCTAAACTATTTCTGTCGCCTTTAATTAAATTTGTATTTTCAGGGTGAGCTTTATTCCCTCTAGTAAAAATATCAATATCATAATTCTGATCTAATAACTTTCCTACCAAAGACTTGCCAACAAATCTTGTTCCGCCCATTACAAGAATTTTCATATTCAAAAATTTTTAAACTGAAGTAGTAATCTAAGTTAGAACTACATAATGAATAGTACTACTAAGTAGTAATTAATGAAAAGGATGATTTTATGAAACTAATACCAGCAATTGATTTAATGAATGGTAAATGTGTGAGGCTTTTCAAGGGTGACTTTAATAAAAGAAAAGACTTCTCAAAAGAACCTTATGAACAAGCTAAATTTTGGGAGAGTGAAGGGGCAGAATGTATCCATATAGTTGATTTAGATGCAGCAAAAACTGGCACTCCAAGTAATGATAAATCAATTAAAGAAATAGTAAAAGCGGTTAACATCCCAATTCAGATTGGTGGAGGCATAAGGTCTCAAGAAAGAATAGAACAATTATTTTCTTATGGAATAGACAAAGTAATAATGGGTACTTCTGCCATAGAGAATAAAGATTTAGTTAAAGTTTTATCAAATAAATTCCCAAGAAGAATAATTGTTGGAATTGACGCAAAAAATGGGAAAGTTAGTACGAGAGGGTGGCTAGAGCAATCAAATACTTTAGCTACCGATTTAGTTAAGGAATTTTCTTCATTTAAAATTGCTAATTTTATTGTGACCGATATAAATACAGATGGAACGTTGGAGGGCACAAATGAAGTTTTCATAAGAGATATTATTAATATTACAGATATTCCAGTTATTGCCTCAGGAGGTATAGGTTCTATTTCTGATTTATTATCTTTAGTAAAATTTGAAAATAATGGACTATATGGAGTAATTGTGGGTAAAGCTCTTTATGAAAATAAATTTAAAATAAGTGAAGCAAAGAGTGTATTATCATCAGAAAGGTTAACTGATATTGAATTAAATAAAAATTACCAAGCTTAAAAGGGTAATAAATTTTCATTTAAGACTGGTATTTGTCTTAAATGTTAGTTAATTTTGAAAAGAGATAAGAAATTTAAACTTGGAATTACTTTCAAAAAAATCAATCCTAATTATTGCTCCAAGCTTAATAGCAGAATCTCTTTCACTTAAATTAACATCACTAGACAAGAATTTAGACATAAAACTAAATAGTATAATAGATGGAAAAACTCCTGATTTAATAATATGGAATATTCTTAATTACCAATCAGAAGATCTAATTAGATTGGAATTATTAAAATTAAAAGAACGATGGACTGAATCAAAGATTTTAATTGTTATTTCAGGAGAACTTGTAGGCAAACAACCACCATCCTTAAATACTGAAGGTTTACTATTAAATCCTAACGCAGAAAATGTTCTTGAATCTATTAATATTATTATTGATGGTGGAAGAGTTTTTGACCTCGAGAATAATAACAAGATACAAAACAAAAACGAAAAACTACTAACATTTAATCAAAAATTACTAACATCAGGACTTAAACAAATAGATAACGAGATTAATTATATTTTTAAATATGTAAACGCAGACTCCACTCCAGATTTTTATAAATTCATTTTAAAAGGAAGATTAAGGGAGCTTATAACAGCAAAATCTTTTTTAATTTTCTTATGGGGCAATTCATTAGACCTTTATACAGATACAATTTACACTGAAAATAAAATTAATATTGATAATAATAATAATACAAATAAAAATACAATATTTATTAAAGATAAAAATACTTTAGAAATATGGGATTTAATTTTAAATAGACTTAGGGATAGATATAACTCCTCAAATCTAAATATAGACTTTAATAATTCATCAATTATTTTATCCGGATTAAAGAAAGAATTCATTTCTCGTCTAATATTCAAAATGTTAGATGAATTAGATAATTTAATAAAAAATATAAAAGAAAATTATAAAGATAAAGATTTCAAAGAAGATTTTAATTCCCTTATTGAGGAACTTAAAATTAATACCATTTCAAATATAACTGAAAGTTATTTCAGATTAAGAAGAGGTAACGAATCTATATCAATTAATGAATTTATTTATAAAGAAGTAAGTTGTAATGAAATAGATAAAGAATCTCATGAATCAATAATGTTTATTGAGCCAATTATAAAAAATGAACCACTAGACTACGATGGAAAATTATTACCCTTATATGAAACAGAATCATTTATTATCCTCGAAAATATAATCTCTAATTGGATAATAAGAAATTGTAATTTATTAGCTTCTGAAGTTTTTAATATTTGTTCAACATGGCCAGAATTAAGAACTATTCTTATTAATCCTGAATTACAATCAACAAGAAATTTTGAAAGATTTAGAAATAATATTAATAACTATAATCGCTGGCACGAATATATCTATATGCCTATCTATTTGTATGAAAGTAAACGAGAGTATATTGACATAATAGATAATAAATTCACCCGATACTTTAAAAATGAGAATAGGGAAAAAGAATTAAAGAATTTAGAATGGTTACAAAAACAAGTTACGTTATTAGTTGAAATAAGAGATGCAATAGCACCGCAATTAGAGATTGCTGTAAAATATATTGGTAATCTTTTCGTTACTTTCCTTACAAAAGTCCTTGGCAAAGCTATCGGATTAGTTGGGAAAGGCATCCTTCAAGGATTAGGAAGATCAATTTCAAAGTGAATTCTCAAAATTTAATGAATATAATTAAATCTTTACTAATTATATTAATTTTTCTTAGTAGCTTTCCAGCAAATGCAGCTAGAAACGATAATAAATTTGATGGCAACATTTTCCCAATATATGCTGGGAATGGGTCAATAGTTCCTCCTAAAACAACCCTAAAAAACTCATTAAATAACAAAAGAACCTCCGTTCTATTTTTCTACCTTGATGATAGTTCTGACAGTAAGGCAATGGCCCCAGTAATATCAGGCCTAGATTTATTATGGAGAGAAAATATAGATATTATTGCTTTAACCACAGATGAGTTGCAAAATGAAAAAGATTTCGAAGAACCAGATAAACCCAATTTCTATTGGAATGGATTAATTCCTCAAACAATCATTATTGACAGTAATGGAGATGTTATATTTGATAAAAATGGAATGGCTGATTTTGGTGATTTGAACAAACTAATTGGAAAATCAACTGGTATCGCAGTAAACAATAATTCGAAATTCACTGTAGAAGCTTTCAATGAATACAATAGTACAATTTCAGAAGAGGAAGAAGTAAATACAGATTAAATATTTCAGAGAAAATGTTATTAATATATATTCCTTTAATCTTTTTATCTTTATTAATTTTATCAGATCTATATCTTAAATATTCACCAAGGTCTAAGTTGGTTTTACTACCTATAGATTATAAAGTCAAAAAGAAAGATAACCAAAACGAAATAATTATTGATTTTAAAATAGTTAATAAAAGTAAATTCAAAGAGACTATGGTATCTAATCTGAACATTGAATTAGACTTTTTTAAAAGTAAAGGTAATGAATATTTTAAAAATTTAGATTATAAAGAAGATATTTATATTTATAATGGATCAAGTAAAGAAAACATAAAGAATTACTGGCCAACCACTATTATTAAGTCAAATTCTGAAACTTATATACAGGTAATTATAAAGTTTAATAATATTGATTTTAGAAACAAGATAAAATATATCTGGTTAAAAGTATTTTGGGAAAATTATGGACATTTTGGCATAACTAATAAAAAAGATTGTTTTTTAGTCAATTTAGATCGTAAAAAACTTAAGACAAAAGAACTAATTGAAGTTCCTATTAATAATGATTATGATGCCTTTGCAATTAGAACAGATATACTTGGATGTTTTGATGAACCATTAGATACATTAATTAATTACAGCAAAGGGATTGTTAAAAAAAATGATATTTTGACAATAGGAGAAAGTCCTCTAGCAATTATGCAAAGTAGATATATATCTCCACAAAATATAGAATATAGTTTTTTTTCTAAATTACTTTGTTATTTTTTTAACCCCACAAGTAGTCTTGCGACAGCTTGCGGAATGCAATTACTAATCAACAAAATCGGAGTTACCAGAATAACCCTTTCATTATTTATAGGATTTCTTTTTAAGTTAATAGGTGTTAAAGGAATATTTTATAGATTAACGGGATCTGAATCATCGCTAATTGACGATATCAGTGGCACAGTAACTCCTTATGATAAGAGCATCGTTATGGGGCCCAAAAATGCAAAATTATTTTGTCAGAACTTATCAAAATATCTTAATTTAGAGGTCGCTGTAGTAGATGTTAATGACCTAGGAGGAGTAAAAATATTAGCCAGTTCAAAAAAATCGGTGAATAAAATACTCAAAAGGACCTTAAAATTTAATCCAGCAGGTAATGCTGATGAAAAAACGCCTATAGTATTAATAAGACATAAAGAATAAATGAAACTAAATAAAGCCAAATTTTTAAATATTGAAAATGAAATTAAAGTAACTTATGAAGAACTTCATATACGTCACATTAACCTTTTAATAGATATTAAAAATAAGGAGTTAAATAATTGGTTTTTAAAAATGGCAATTATTAATACCTTTGATGACTTAAAAATTTTCTTAAATAATTTAAAAAAAAATAAGAATAAATGTATTATTGCTATTGATGGAAACAAAATTATAGGTTATTTAAATATATTTCCTTTAAATACTAAAGAGACCTGCTTAAAAATATCTAAGCCTAAGTTAATCAACAAAAACTGTTCTTTAACTCGTAGGGAATTGACTTTAGGCCTGATAAAGAAATCAATTTCTATAACTGGCATTAAGACATCAAGTTGGTTAATTAACTCTGAAATAAATAATAATGACCTTATATCAACCGCGCGACAATTAGGTTTTCAACCATCAGAAGAAATTAAACTTTGGAATAGAAATAATCTCAATAGCTCAATGGATAAAAGTATTCTAGAAGATAATTTAATCCATGAATTTCAAGAGATTAATAAAACAAATCTAATAAAAATAGTCAATTTTATAAGATCAAATCAATCTCCTTTAATACGTAATATTTTAGATTTTGATCAAAAAGATATTCTTAAAAGAAACAACTCTAATAGTGGGGCATTAATTTTAAATAATTCAGTTTTAGGTACCATATTAAAAGATATCAATTATCAAAATTCAGAGATTTATACCTTAACTATAAGTAGATATTGGGATAACAGTTTTAATCCTATTTTGAAAGAATTTATAAATAGATTTTTTGTAAGATCACCTGATTCTATTATAAAAACTTTTAAAGAAAATATTCCACTAAATTCCTTTCTTGAGGAATGTGAGTTAAAAGAAATATCTCAAGAGATTATTCTTTTAAGAAATACAATAATTAAAAATGAAGTTAAGCCAGTTAATAAAATAAATCAATCTATAGAATCAATCTTTCAAAAATTGAATCCTCAAGGAGATCCATATCCATCTCCATTACCCTTAAAGTCTAAGTGAAATTCTGCAAACCGAAACCAAGGTCAATATTAAGTTTAGATGTAGGGATAAAAAGGATAGGATTGGCTTATTGTGATCCTCTGTGCATAACTTCAAATATACTTCCCGCAGTAAATAGAGTAAAAAATAATCAAGAGATTAATATTATTAGAAATCAGATTAATCAACTTAATTTAACTGGATTTATTGTTGGACTTCCACTTGATGACAATGGTAAGGATACAAGCCAATCATTGGATTGTAGACAATACGGAGAATTACTTTATTATGAACTAAAACTTCCTTTCTCCTTCGTTAACGAGCATAGTTCAACTTGGGAATCTAATAATAAATTTGGGATTAAGAAAGATAAATCTGGTTTAATTGATAGTTTTTCAGCAAAGATAATTCTTGAACAATGGATTCAAGAAGGTCCTGAATTAAAAGAATTAGTGGGTAAAGAGCAAATAAAATATTAGTATAAAATTATATTTAGAACAATTTAAATGGAAGAAACTAATTCTAAAGATAACTATGAGGCAAAGACACTTATATTAAATGACTCAAATGGTAATGAACTTTTTTGCTATCTAGAGCAATTAGTAAATATTGAGAGTGAAGAATATGCATTATTAACACCAGTTGATACACCAGTAAGTCTCTTCAAAATTAATGAAAAAGATGAACCTGAATTAATTGAAAAGATAGAAAAGAATGAACAAATTCTTAGAAATGCAGACGCCGTACTTCAAGAACATGACTTAAGACTGATTAGGTCAGCTGTTACATTAACGGTATCAGGTGAACTTGAAGAACCAATATATGATGAATTAGAAGAAGATCACCTTGATGAAGATAGTGAAACCTATGAATTGCTTGTAAGTTTTAATCTATTAGAACAAGAATATGGCTTATATATTCCATTAGATCCATTTTTTATTGTTGGTAAATTAAAAGATAAAGGGGCCCTTTTAGTTGAAGATGAAGATTTCGATAGAATTCAACCTCTAATTGAATCAGAGCTTGAAAAAAATAGTTAATAAAATTAATGAGATCAATTGTAGACGCTTATTGGGATTCCAAATTACCAATATATGATATAACACTTTCTAAACTACAAAAAGATGGTATTAATTGTTTATTAATTGACGTTGATGGAACCCTTATAAATAGAAAATCAAGTAAGATTCCTAATGCTGTGAAAAATTGGATAAATGAATCCAAAAAGTTTTTCTCCTTATATTTAATTAGTAATAATCCTTCAGAAAAGCGTATTAGTAAAATAGCTAAAGAATTAGAAATTAGATATAAATTTAATGCTTTAAAACCAAGAAAAAAAGTAACCCAAGATGTAATCAGAGAAATAAAATGTGACTCAAAAAGTATTGCTATTATTGGTGATAGAATTTTTACAGATATTATTGTTGGGAATAGATGTAATATAAAAACAATATTAGTTAAGCGATTAGGTAAAGATGGCCTGCCCATTAAATTAAATTTAACTTTATTAATAGAAGAATTAATTATTTTTTTTATAAAATGAAAACTTGGGTAATAAAAATTGGTACTAGTATTCTCAGAGGGACAGATAAAATTTCTACAGAAGAAGTTATTGAAACCCTATGCAAATCATTCACAAACTTTCTTTTAAAAGGGAATAAAGTCGTCTTAGTAACTAGTGGTGCTGTTGGATTAGGTTGTAAAAAACTAAACTTTAAATCAAGGCCAACTGAATTAAGTACCTTGCAAGCTGCTGCTGCTGTTGGACAAGTGAATTTAATGGCTTTATACGACAAAACATTTAATAAATTAGGTCATAATATTGCGCAAATACTCATAACAAAAGCTGATTTTAATTCACGTGAATCATTCAATAACGCTTCTAAAACATTTAAAAAATTGATTGATATGAATGTAATACCAATCGTTAATGAAAATGACTCTATTGCTAATGAAGAGATTAAATATGGAGATAACGATACTCTCTCTGCTTTAGTCGCATTGGCTATAGATGCCAATAAGCTTATTTTATTAACCGATATAGAAAATTTATATTCAAAAGATCCACGAAATAATAAAGATGCTCATCCAATTAAAGAAGTACACAATAATCAATTAAGGGAGATCAAAAATAAAAATATAAAAAGCATAAATAGTGAATGGGGAACCGGTGGTATTACAACCAAACTACTCGCAGCTGAAATTGCCACAAAAGGAGGAGTTGAAGTACAACTTGCTGATGGCAGGAATGAAAAAAACCTAACAAATATTTTTAACGATAATAAAATTGGAACGCTATTTTATCCTGTTGAAAAACCAATTAGGAATAAAAAAAGTTGGCTTTCTCATGCCATTCAAACAGTTGGTAAAATAATCCTAGATGAAGGGGCTTGTCTCGCAATTGAGAAAAGAGGAGCCTCACTTTTAGCCGTTGGGGTTAAAGGAGTAGTAGGAAATTTTACAGTTAATCAAGCCGTTAAAATTGTAAATACAGATAATAAAGAAGTTGCAAAAGGTATAACATCAATAAGTAGCGACAAATTAAAAAGTATTTTAAATGATAAAGAGAATACTATTTCATCAATAATTGTCGTACATAGGGATGTTCTTGCTCTCTCTTAAAAATAAATTTTTACTGACAAATGCTTTTAAGTGATTTAATTGATCTCATAAAAAAAGGGAACTCAAAGTTTATTAGTGCAAATATTATTGATGACATAAATATAAAAAATGCTGCCTCTCTAGATAATGCAAAAAAGAATGAAATTTCATTCTTAGAGGAAAACAATATCCTAATAGAGAATTTAGGTAAAACCTCAGTCTCAGCTATCATTACTACAAATAGTACTGAAATTGTTAATTCAATTAAGTTGTTAAAGATTTCAAATATAATTGTAGAAAATCCAAGAATTGCTTTTGCAGAAGTATTAAACTGTTTATATAAAGAAATCAGTTTCAGTAAAGGAATTGATGATTCAGCAGTTATAGATAAAACGGCAAAACTCGGAGAAAATTGCTACATAGGACCTAATGTTTACATAGGACCAAATACTATTATTGGTAATGATAATTATATTCTTCCTGGCACGTCAATTTTAGGGAATGTTCAAATTGGTAATAATAATATAATTCATCCAAATTGTGTTTTATATGAAAACACATCACTGGAAAATTATTGTGTAATAAACTCAAGTACTGTTATTGGATCAGAAGGATTTGGTTTTATTCCTCAAGATGGTAAGTGGATAAAAATGCCGCAGAAAGGTAGCGTAAATATTATGAGTTTTGTAGAAATTGGAACTAATTGTTGTATTGATAGACCCGCCGTAGGAGTTACTTTCATTGATGAAGGAACAAAAATTGATAATTTAGTACAAATTGGTCACGGCGTTAAAATTGGTAAAAATTGTGCATTCGCTGCTCAAGTTGGTATCGCTGGAGGGGCAATAATTGGAGATGGGGTTATTTTGGCAGGTCAAGTAGGTGTTAATAATAGAGTGAAAGTTGGTAAAAACGTAATAGCAAGTTCAAAATGTGGAATTCATTGCGATATAGAAGATGGAGAGGTAATTAGTGGTTTCCCCGCGATGAAAAACAAATCCTGGTTAAGGAGTTCCAGTATTTTTAAAAAATTACCTGAATTAGCCAAAAAGCTTAGACAACTAGACAAGAAATAATTTATTGTCTTATTAAACAAATAATTAAATGAAGAAATATAAAATTGTTTTATTGTCAGGGGATGGGATTGGACCCGAGATATCAGAAGTTTCAAAAAAGATATTAAAAAAAATCTCAAGAAAATATTCTTTCGAAATTGAAATTAATGAACAATTATTTGGTGGTATAGCTTATGAAAGAAAAGGAATTCCTGCTCCAGAAGATACATTAGATCAATGCAAGAAATGTGATGCAGTTCTTCTAGCATGCGTTGGAGATATGAAATATGATTCACTGCCAAGAGAATTAAGACCCGAAAGCGGTTTACTTAAGTTAAGGTCTGCATTAAATCTTTTTGCAAACATAAGACCAGTAAAAATAAGAAAATCTCTAATAGATTCAAGTCCTTTAAAGAAAGAAATAATCGAGAATGTAGATCTTGTTGTGGTAAGAGAACTAATAAGTGGTATTTATTTCGGTGAACCAAGAGGACATATAACTAACACAAAAGTGCCAAAAGCTTTCAATACAATGGTTTACGAAGCCTCCGAGATAGAGAGAATAACTCAAATTGCAATAAAAATAGCAAATCAAAGGAATAAAAAAATATGTTCTGTGGATAAATCAAACGTACTAGAAGTTAGTCAATTATGGAGAGATACTGTGTCTAATATCATTTCAAAAGATAAAGGTTTATCCTTAAGTAACATGTATGTTGACAATGCCGCGATGCAGCTAGTTAGGGATCCTAGTCAATTTGATGTGATTTTAACAAGTAATTTATTTGGTGACATTTTAAGTGATTTAGCAGCAATGTTAACCGGCTCTATTGGCATGCTTCCTTCTGCATCTCTAAATAATTATGGACCAGGAGTTTTTGAACCAGTTCATGGTTCTGCACCCGATATAGCTGGTAAAAACAAAGCAAATCCTATTGCAATGCTTTTATCAGCATCAATGATGCTTAAAATTGGTTTAAAGGAAGAAGCAGCAGCAGAAAATATTGAAGATGCTATTGATAGAGTTTTATCAAGAGGATTTAGAACAGCAGATTTAGATTATGGTTTTTGCGAAGTACTATCATGTAGTGAAATGGGTGAAAAAATAATTGATGAAATTTAAAAATAATTAATAAATTAAAAAATATTTTTAATTTGAACAAAAAGATGGCATATGACCTGTCAGAATCGTTAGATATTGTTTTTTAAAAATGTCAAAACGTTATCCAGTAGTTGCTGTAACAGGATCATCAGGAGCAGGTACAAGTACAGTAAAAAGAGCATTTGAGCATATTTTTGCTAGAGAAGATATTGTCCCTGCAGTTGTAGAAGGTGATAGTTACCACAGATTTGAGAGAATGCCCATGAAAAAAGCTATGGCAGAGGCTCTTGCAAAAGGAGAAAATTTTTCTCACTTTGGACCAGAAGCTAATCTGTTTGATAAGCTAGAAGAACTATTTAAAATCTATGGTGAGACTGGTGGAGGCCAGAAGAGATATTATCTTCATAGCCCAGAAGAAGCAGAAGAACATAATACAAGACTTGGTACATCCCTAGAACCTGGTCAATTCACACCATGGGAAAGTATTCCCAACGGCACAGATGTTCTTTTTTATGAAGGTTTACATGGAGGGGTTGAAGGTGAAGGATATAACGTCGCATCTTACGCTGACTTACTTGTTGGTGTAGTACCAATAACAAACTTAGAATGGATTCAGAAAATCCATAGAGACAATGCAGAAAGAGGTTATTCAGCTGAGACTATTGTTGATACTATTTTAAGAAGAATGCCTGATTATATAAATCATATTTGTCCACAATTTAGTAAAACAGATATTAATTTCCAAAGAATTCCAACTATTGATACTTCTAATCCTTTCATCTGTAGAAACATTCCTACTCCAGATGAGAGTTTTGTAATAATCCATTTCAGAAAAGGGGCAAGAGAAAAATGGGGTATTGACTTTCAATACTTACTTGGAATGATTCATGATTCATTCATGTCAAGTCCAACAAGCATAGTTGTAAATGGGGGGAAAATGGGTTTTGCCATGGAACTTATTCTTACTCCAATAATTCATAAGATGATAGAAGAAAAAAATCATGCATAGATTTGATTATTAAAATAAAAAATAATCTCTAAATTTTTCTTCATCAAAGCCGAATAAATCTAAAAATTATTGCCTAAAATTTTTTTTAAAGTATCAATGATTAAAAGAAATCTCAAATTTTTATATATCTTTCTTGATAAAAGGGCCATAGTTAGACTTTAATATAAAAAACAGATAACATTGTGTCTTTAATCGACTGGTTTGCCGCAAGGCGAAAGGATCAATTTGTTGGGAAAGTTTCTCAAGATACTGATGAAGGAGATGGCCTGTGGGTTAAATGTTCAGAATGTTCGCAAGTAGCCTACAGAAAAGATCTAATATCAAATTTCAACGTATGTAGTAATTGTGATCATCACAATAGAATTAACAGCGATGAAAGGATAAGCATAATAGCTGATAAAGATTCATTTAAGGAGTTTGACGGGTTGTTAAGTCCTACAGACCCCTTAGGTTTCAAAGATAGAAGATCTTATGCTGATCGAATTAAAGACAGTCAGGCAGGTACTGGTTTAAGAGATGGAGTTATAACAGGTTTTTGTTCTATAAATTCAAGACCTTTGGCATTAGCCGTAATGGATTTTAGATTTATGGGGGGATCAATGGGTTCAGTTGTTGGGGAAAAAATTACTCGAATAATTGAAAGAGCAACTAAAGAAAACTACCCAATACTTATTGTCTGTGCATCGGGAGGTGCAAGGATGCAAGAAGGGATGTTAAGTCTGATGCAAATGGCAAAAATATCAGGAGCGCTTAAAAAACATAAAGAGCAAAATCTTCTATACATGCCCTTATTAACCCATCCAACTACTGGAGGGGTAACAGCCAGCTTTGCAATGTTAGGAGATTTAATTTTAGCGGAACCAAAAGCTCTTATTGGATTTGCAGGCAGAAGAGTAATTGAACAAACATTAAGAGAAAAATTACCCGATAATTTCCAAACAGCTGAATATCTTCTAGAACATGGTTTCGTTGATGTAATCGTGAAAAGGAAAGATCTAAAAACTACTTTGACAAAAATTTTAAAAATTCATGGGGTAAAAGAACTTATAGAAGCAAACTAATAAGATGAAAATTATTCTAAAATTATTCTCGTTATCTTTAAGTCTTTTAATTGTAATTCTAAATTTTGCTGATTGTTCAAATGCAATAGGTAATGTTGATTGGGTCCTCTTAAAAGAGAATAAAGATGGGAAAGAGTGGCTGGACAGAGGTAGTATTAAGCAACTTCGCAATGGAGAAATAACTGTCTTAACAAAGTTCTTTAAAAATCCAACAGATTCAAATGATGATGGTGAATTATCACTTTATGTAATGAGAATTAATTGTGATGATAAAAAATTTAAAGATACTTCTATAAATGGAATTCCACAATTAAATTCAAAGTGGCAAACATCTGAGAATGATGAACTAATAGATATTGCGATTGAAAATAGTTGTTCAGAATTCTTTAATTGATAAACATGAACATTAAGCATAAGAAATTAAGAATAGCTATAGCTGGATTAGGTTTTGGCAAGAAAGTACATCTAGAGGCCCTAAAAGAGTCAGACTATTTAATTCCTAAAGCCATTTTTCATTATAAAAAAGACTACAAATCAATTTTGGAGAAAGAGACAGGCTTGGATTTTTATCATGATTGGACAGCCTTAGTTAAATCTTCAGAAATTGACGGGATTATTATTGCCACTCCTCCTGAAACAAGATTTAAATTAGCGAAGGAAGCTCTTGATAATAATAAACATTTGCTTCTAGAAAAACCTGTAGCTATGAAATCTGAGGAAATTGAGGAGTTACAAAGGATATCTTTGCTTAAAAATTTAAGTGTTTGCGTAGACTTTGAATATAGAGCTGTTCCTCTTTTTCTTCAAACGAAGAAAGTTCTTGATGAAAATATTTTAGGAGAAATTTATTTAGTTAAATTAGATTGGTTAATGGGCAGTAGGTCTGATCCCAAAAAAGAGTGGAATTGGTATTCTTTGGATTCAAAAGGTGGAGGAGTGATTGGAGCTTTAGGTACTCACGCATTTGATATGTTGAACTGGTTTTTTGGAGAGTCCACAAAAGTATCTGGCATGTTAGCAACATCTATTAAAAAGAGATCTTTGCCTAATTCTTCTGATTTGCTTGAAGTTAAAAGCGAGGATGTATGTCTTGCCAATTTGGAAATTAGAAACTACAATTCTCAATTAATTCCATGTCAGGTTTCTTTATCATCAATTTCTAAAAACGGCAGAGGATATAGTTTGGAAATATATGGAAGCGAAGGTTCGCTTATTCTCAAAAGCGAAAACCAAAAAGATTATGTACATGGTTTTAATTTGAGGTTTTCAAACATAGAAAATAAAATACAAAATTTAACAGCTGATTCTATTTTTAATTTTGATAAAACATGGACTGATGGGAGGATAGCTCCAGTTAAAAGAATTCAAGATTTATGGGCTAGGAGTATTATTAATAAAACACCAATAATCCCTGGTTTATGTGAAGGGCTTGCTAGTCATAGAATTTGCGAGGCGGTAAGAGAAGCTTCAAAGAGTGGGATAAATATAAAAATCTAGGGCCTTACATTTATAAGTAGCAATTATAACTCGAAAAAGTATTAAATTGATTTTATTTTTTCTTCATATTCTGTAAAGTCAATTGAACTAAATTTTTAAATAATGGCTTTAAATTATTACAAAAAAGAACTTAAAGAAAATGCTCAATTATTAGCTTCTAAAGGTAAAGGAATATTAGCTGTAGATGAATCCACAAAGACAGTGGGTAAAAGATTAGCTGGCATAGGCGTTGAGAATACTGAAGAGAATAGAAAGGCTTATAGAGGAATGCTTTTCACTACAGAAGGTCTTGGTGAATACATAAGTGGGGCAATTCTCTTTGAAGAAACACTTTTTCAGAACCACCAGGATGGTGAGCCCATGGTTAAGAAGTTAAATGACTTAGGAATTATTCCAGGTATAAAAGTTGATAAAGGTTTAAATCCTCTTCCTGGGGGAGGAAATGTTGAAACTTTCTGTTCTGGCTTGGATGGGTTAGTTGAAAGAGCAGCAAAATACTATGAACAAGGAGCAAGATTTGCAAAATGGAGAGCAGTTTTACAAATAACAGAGGATGGTTGTCCTTCAAAGCTATCAATACAAGAAAATGCTTGGGGCTTAGCAAGATATGCAAGGTCGGTTCAAGAATCAGGTTTAGTTCCAATAATTGAACCTGAAATCTTAATGGATGGCAATCATACTATTGAAAAAACAGCTGAGGTTCAAGAAGAAGTAATTAAACAGGTATACATAGCCTGTCAAGCAAATGGTGTCTTTCTAGAAGGAACACTTTTAAAGCCTTCTATGACTGTAAATGGAGCAGATTGTCCAACTAAAGCTGATCCTATGAGAGTAGCTGAGATGACAATAAGAACTATGGAAAGATGCGTTCCCGCATCTGTTCCTGGGATAGTTTTCTTATCAGGAGGATTAAGTGAAGAGGCTGCTTCAGTTTATTTGAATAATATGAACACTCTTTATAGAAAAGCATTATGGAACGTTTCCTTCTCTTATGGAAGAGCCTTGCAGCACTCCTGTTTAAAGGCATGGAAGGGAAGTGATTTAGAAAGAGGACAAAAGGCCTTAATAGCCAGAGCGCAAGCAAACTCTGAAGCTTCAAAAGGTTCTTATGTAGCAGGATCTCAGCCTTCGTCTGATGAGCAATTATTTGTTGCAGGCTACACTTACTAATTAAAAAAACTCAGAAATTATACGCTGGGTCATAATATAGTTTCATCGATTTAGTATTTTGTATATCTAATCACGTGACATTTGATACCTCTATATACTAAACTCTCGAAATCAATGTGCTTATTTAGCATTTAATTTATTTTAATTATGGCCCTCGTACCTCTAAGACTACTTTTAGATCATGCTGCGGAGAATGGTTACGGTATCCCAGCTTTCAATGTTAATAATCTTGAACAAGTTCAAGCGATCATGGAAGCAGCCCATGAAACTGATAGTCCAGTAATTCTCCAAGCTTCAAGAGGGGCTAGAAGTTATGCTGGAGAAATTTTTCTTCGTCATCTTATTCTTGCTGCCACTGAAACTTATCCTAATATTCCAGTTGTAATGCATCAAGACCATGGTAATGAGCCATCAACATGCTACTCAGCAGCAATTAATGGCTTTACATCAGTAATGATGGATGGTTCTTTAGAAGCAGATGCAAAAACACCAGCAAGTTACGAATATAATGTAGCGGTCACTAAAAAGGTTGTAGATTTCGCTCATTCAGTTGGAGTCAGTGTAGAAGGTGAATTAGGATGCTTAGGTTCATTAGAAACAGGAAAAGGAGAGGCTGAAGATGGCCATGGTTTTGAAGGTGAACTTTCTACAGATATGCTTCTAACTGACCCAGAAGAGGCTGCAGACTTTGTTGCGAAAACAAAAGTTGATGCTTTAGCTATAGCAATAGGTACAAGTCATGGTGCATATAAATTCACAAGAAAACCCACAGGAGAAGTTCTTGCCATAAGTAGAATTGCTGAAATTCATAAAGCACTTCCTAACACACACCTAGTAATGCACGGATCAAGCTCTGTTCCTCAAGAATGGTTAGACATTATAAATAAATATGGTGGTGAAATTCCTCAGACATACGGGGTACCTGTTGAAGAAATTCAAGAAGGGATCAGAAATGGGGTAAGGAAAGTTAACATTGATACAGATAACCGACTTGCTTTTACTGCTGCTGTTAGAGAAGCTGCTTTTGCAGATAAAGCAAACTTCGATCCAAGACATTTCAACAAACCAGCTAGAAAATATATGAAGCAAGTTTGTCTTGATAGATACAAGCAGTTCTGGTGTGAAGGCCAAGCGAGTAAGATTAAACAAAACAGTACAAATTATTATGCAGATTTATACGCCAAAGGTGATTTAGATTCAAAAGTAAAGGCAACTGTTTAAATTTCTAAACCAATTCCAGAAAAAAGACCTCTAAAATTAGGAGGTCTTTTTTAATGCCTAATTAATGACTTCAAAGTATAAAGACCATCGATTCCACCTATGTTTTCATCACATGCTCTTTCTGGATGAGGCATCAATCCAAAAACATTTCCCTGTTCATTTGTTATGCCTGCAATATCGAAAGTAGAACCATTAGGATTATTCCTATATCTTATAGAAATCAATTCATTATCAATTAGTTTTTTTAAAGTATCTGAATCACAATGATACCTTCCTTCACCATGCGCAATTGGTAATTTAATACCTTTTTTTTGATGTTCATTATTTAACCAACCACCTTTGGATGATATAACATCCAATTCAACATCATCACAAATAAAATTAAGGTTTTTATTCGCAACAAGTGCTCCTGGTAAAAAACCGGACTCGGTTAGAATCTGGAATCCATTACATATTCCTAATACTCTTCTGCCGCTTTTAACAAAGTCATGCAAGGCATTAATTAATGGAGAGAATCTTGCAATTGCTCCACATCTTAAATAATCACCATAACTAAACCCTCCAGGTAAAACAATTGCATCTACACCACCTAAATCTGAAGATTCATGCCATAAGTATTTTGTTTTTATATCTAAACAAGCTTCCAATGCCCAAGATACATCTCGATCACAATTTGAACCAGGAAAAACAACTATTCCTACAGTGAATCTTTCCATCCTATATCGTTTCTATTGAATACTCATAATCTTCGATTACTGTATTAGCAAATAACCTATCGCACAATAAATCAATTTTTTCTCTTACATCATTTTCTGTTTCACTTTCTATTTTTACCTCAATCATTTTTCCTATTCTTAAGGACTTAATGCCTTCTACTCCAAGTTTATTAGAGGCAGATTTAGTAGCTTCGCCTGCTGGATCAAGAACAGATGGTCTTAATCTTATAAAAACTTTTACAGAAAATTGATCCAATTAAAAAATAATTTCTAATAAAAGATTAGTTTAAATTTAAATAAAAAGTACTGTTAATTAATAAACAAATATTTTTAGAATAATTGTTTAAAATTTATCAACCATTTACATAACCTTTTCCAAAACAAACAAGACAAGTTCTTCTAAAATTTTCTTGTGTTTTAAAATTCCCTGACCCTCCACATTTGGAACAGCTAACTTTATAATTAGAAGCTGAATCATCAGAAATCATTTCTTTGAAAGCAATTTTTGAATTTTCCATTTACAGCTTTTTAATCAGCTAAATATATCGACAGCTAACTATAAAATTAAATCTTTATTTTTGGTTAACTTAAAACATTAAATTTCTCTTTAATTTTTCTTTTAAAGGTTTTTATCGACTTCTCATCAAAGGAAATTATTACTAATTCAAGGCCAGCACTATCAATTGGTTTCCAACATTTATCTGGAGCTTCTTCAAACCAAGTATTAATCTTTTTCCCAACAATTTGTATTTGCAAAGGTAATGATTTATTTGGGATCCATATACGTCCTTTAATTCGAAGAATATTTAATTCATCTAGAATTTCTTTCATCACTTTTTCAAATTGATTTTTTTCAAGAAAATAATTTAATTTAATTGCATCAGAAACAAGTGCAACATGATTATGTTCATGATCTTCAGTTAGATATGCTTGATAAGTTTCTTTTTTAAAATCAATATCAAATAAATAATTTAAATCAATTCTTCCATTATGTGATTTAAGAATAGGTGTAGAAGAATTTAACTTTCCTCGCAGACTTTTCTTTATAAGTTCAAATTGACTATCACTTAAGATATCTGATCTGGAAACTAAAACGATATCAGAAACTTCTAATTGTTCTTCAAATAATTCATCTATAGAAGCGTTGTGATCAATCTTATTTATTTCATTATATTGATTAGTTATTTGATTTAAATCATTAATTGGCGAACCATTAATCATTGATTCTCCATTAACTATGCCAACAACAATATCAAGATAGATAGACGTTCTTATATCTGGCCATTTAAGTGCTTGAATTAAGGGAATTGGCAGAGCTAATCCACTTGTCTCAATAATTATAGATTCGATATTAGGGTTATATTCAAGAAGAGATTTTATTGATGGAACAAAATCATCTTGAACGGTACAACATAAACAACCATTATTCAATTCAACAACACAATCCTCTTCTGATTCATCGCATTTATTGCAACTTTTAATCAAATCGCCATCGATTCCAACATCACCAAATTCATTAATTATCAAACCAAATTTCTTATTACTCTCTCTTAGCAAATATCTAAGGAAGGTCGTTTTACCTGAGCCAAGAAATCCAGAAACAATTATTACAGGAATTCTGTTTTTCATATTTAATTCCTAGCATCCCAAACTATACTCTGTACTTTCCCCAGTAGTACTATTTTTGCCATTTGCAATAGCACATAATTCCTTTTGTTGGATTCGACTAATAACTGCATCAGTAAAATCTGCACCATCTATTTTTGCTCCTTCAAAATTACTTTCCATTAATAAAGCATTTGTAAAATTTACATCAGAAAGATCAGCATCAGTAAAGTCTGTGGCATAAGCAAGAGCATCCCTTAGATTCGCACCAGTAAAAGTAGCATTTTGCAAATTACTATTATTAAAAACTGCGCCCTCCAAATTACTTTGACTAAAATCGAATCCTTTTAAATCAAATTTCACAAATTCGTTACCGCTTAGATCTTGTCCATGCATATCTTGTTCTAAATCAAGGTCTTGTTGATTTCTAATCTCAGGAGGTCTTTTAGCCCATACTGTATTTACAGAATTAAAAAATAAAATCCCAACAAATAGTAATGTTATTAAAGCATTCTTTAGTGAGCGTAAAATAATTGATTTAATCATAATAAGAATGTATTTTAGAACTTAAGTATTTAAAGTTTGTAAGACTATTTTAAAGGAAAATATATGGCAATGTCACTAAAGGTTATTGTTCCCCCTCATCCATTAATAAAACATTGGCTTTCCATATTGAGAGAAAAAAATACTCCAAATGTATTATATTCAACTGGTTACGAACAATTAGGGAAGTGGCTTACATATGAAGCATTAAGAAATTGGCTCCCATATAAACAAGAAATAATAAATACTGATAATGGGGATGCAGATGGAATTTTTATTAATAATAATTATCCAATAAAAGTTTTAGCAATGATGCCGGAAGGCCTATCACTTTGGTTCGGATCGAAAGAAGTAATTCCAAATTCAACACTATCATTAGGAGGACTACCTAAGAAAATTGAGAAAAATGAAGGGATTATAATTTTTTCGGGTCAAATAACAACAAAATCAGATACTGTAGAAACCTTAAAACAATTAAATAACTTGGGCGTTGATTCTAATAGGATTTTATTGATAGCTCCTATTTGTAGTAATAAAGGATTAAATCAAATTGCAAAGTCATTCCCTAATCAAGTGATATACACTTCTTGCATTGATGAAGAAGGTATAAAAGAAAATGTTTTGAAACCTGGAATTGGAGATCCATTATTGCGATTGAGTACTTTATTCCTTGATAAGAACTAATATATAATATATAAGTAAAGAATTTAACAATGTCTGAATACAGAGATTCGTCTTCAAATAATCTTTTATCATTAATAAGTGGTGCTTTTATTGGTGCTGCAGGTTTAGCATGGTGGTTAATATCCGAAGCTGACAGGAGAAAGGAAGAAAAAAAGCAAAAGGCAATGATGTATTCCTCAAGAATACAAGATGGTTCAGAAGCAATTGATGCTAATGACCACATAAATGAGGAGGAAGGAGAGAAGCTAGAGCAGAAAGTTGAGCAACTAAATTCTGCAATTGCTGATGTAAGGAGGCAACTTGAAGAGTTGGGCCAATAGAATAAAAAAGGTTCTCAAATAATATGAATAAACTAAGATCATCAGCAATAACTCAAGGTGTCCAAAGATCTCCAAACAGATCGATGTTAAGAGCAGTAGGATTTAATGATGAAGATTTTAATAAACCTATTATTGGAGTAGCTAATGGATACAGTACGATAACCCCATGCAATATTGGACTAAACAAGTTAGCCCTAAAAGCTGAAGAGTCAATAAGAAGATCCGGAGGGATGCCTCAAATGTTTGGCACTATTACTGTAAGTGATGGTATTTCTATGGGAACAGAGGGAATGAAATATTCATTAGTTTCAAGAGAAGTTATAGCTGACTCAATAGAAACAGCATGCAACGCTCAGAGTATGGATGGCGTACTTGCTATAGGTGGTTGTGATAAGAATATGCCTGGAGCCATGATAGCCATTGCGAGAATGAATATTCCCTCAATATTTATATATGGTGGAACAATCAAACCAGGAAAATTAAATGGGGAAGATCTCACTGTTGTTAGTGCATTTGAAGCTGTTGGACAATTAACCTCAGGCAAAATTAATGAAAAAAGGTTAATCGAAGTTGAAAAAAATTGTATACCAGGTGCTGGTAGTTGTGGAGGAATGTTTACCGCTAATACAATGTCTGCAGTTATAGAAGTTTTAGGTTTAAGTCTTCCTCACAGTTCAACTATGGCTGCAGAAGATTTTGAAAAAGAACTAAGTGCCGAAAAAAGTGCTGATATATTAGTCTCTGCAATTAAAAAAGATATAAGACCGCTTGATTTGATGACTAAGAAATCATTTGAAAATGCAATATCCGTAATTATGGCAATTGGAGGTTCAACAAATGCGGTATTACACATATTAGCCATAGCTAATACTGCAGGAATTGATATTAAAATTGATGATTTTGAGAGAATAAGACAAAAAGTTCCCGTTATTTGTGACCTTAAGCCAAGTGGTAAATATGTAACGGTAGATCTTCATAATGCTGGCGGTATTCCACAAGTAATGAAAATACTTTTGAATGCAGGATTAATTCATGGAGAATGCAAAAATATTGAAGGCAAAACCATTTCAGAATACTTAGAAGACATTCAAGATAAACCTCCAGCGAATCAAAATGTCATAAGAGAGATAAGCGACCCTCTATATAAAAAAGGACATCTAGCAATTTTAAAAGGCAACTTAGCAATCGAAGGTTCTGTCGCGAAAATTAGCGGAGTAAAAAATCCTGTTTTAACAGGTCCCGCGAGAATTTTCGAAAGTGAAGAGGAATGTTTAAAGTCCATTTTAAATAACGATATTAAAGCTGGTGATGTGGTTGTTATTAGAAACGAAGGACCGGTCGGAGGGCCAGGTATGAGAGAGATGTTAGCCCCAACATCAGCAATAGTTGGACAAGGTCTAGGAGAGAAAGTAGCTTTAATTACGGATGGTAGATTTAGTGGTGGTACTTATGGACTGGTTGTGGGTCATATCGCTCCAGAGGCTGCCGTTGGCGGAAACATTGCTTTCATAAAAGAAGGTGATTTGATTACCGTAGATGCAGTAAGACAATTAATTGAAGTTGATTTGTCTGATGAAGACTTAGAAAGAAGAAAAAAAAATTGGGAAAAACCTAACTCAAAATATAAAAGAGGTATACTTTCAAAATATTCAAAGATCGTAAGCACATCAAGTTTAGGCGCAGTTACTGATTTATAAGATAGCTGAAAGTTTATTACCTTAATCAATAAAACTTTTTATTCTACTTGCTAGATTCTCCAATCTAGAACTGTATTTTGGGGGAACACATTTTTTTCCGTTATTGCTATCCATCCATAATATTTTCGACCCACACCATAAAATTGGTTCATTAGGAAAATTAAGCTTAGAAATTACTAAAACCAACTCTTGATTTGATTTAAAAAGTTCTAATTCAAGATCATAAATTTCTAATCTTTTACCTTCTTTATCTCTACATAAAATATTAACTGTTAAATCGTTATCTTCTTCACCAATTTCGTATTTACCGTTTACTTTTACAACAGAGTGAAGGAAAGGTTTATTTGTTAAATCTGCTGATTTAGCAATTAAGCCTTCGATATTCTCTTGTGAATTTTCAAATAACACTTATTGATTTTATTAAGACTTTAATTGAACCTGGCTTAAATTCATTATTTAAAAGGCCATCATCACCAAACTTGGAGTAAAGGAGTTGTAATCTTTTAAGTTTAGATGGTTTGAATTTAAATGGGAATCGAACCTTATTAGCTCTTACTGAGGGATTAAGTGAAATAAAAGGAATTTGAACATTTGTTGTTCCGATTTCTTTTGTTGGGAATGATTTAATCCACCTAAGACCACCTGGAATAAATTCCGTAAACCCAAGGAAATCATCTTCACAAGAGACTGCAAATTTAAACATTCTTCCCTTTCCATCAATATTTAATTCAAAGGATTCATATTCATTAACGTTTAAAGAAGGTTTGAAGATAGCTGATCTACAACTAATGAACCCTCCGTCTTTTTCAACAATATTACCTTTTAATAACAACCCAGAATTTGAAACTTCACAAAAAGCCGAGCTTGATCCGCCCATAACAGTATCATTTAATGTTTCCCAACCATTAAACTCATTTTTATGAAATAAAAATTTTTTCTTATTCATTAATTCATAAAGATTATTAATAGACTTTAATTAAATTAAAAATTCTTTTGCAGATTCTTGATCACAAAATATTGAAATTTGACTACTAGATTTAATTAATTTTGAGGGAGTTCTATCATTAGGCTCTTTTTCATCTAATAACCTCTTAAGAGCTAGTTTTTTAGAGGCACCACTAACCAAAAATATTATCTTTGAGGAAGCTGAAAGAACTTTTGGTGTCAATGAAATTCTTTTTAATCCTTTACCTTGGTTAAAAATAACAAAATCATCGACATTATTATTTTGTTGATAAGGGAATAGTGAAGCTGTATGACCATCATCTCCTAGTCCTAATAAAGTCAAATCGAAAGCTGGTGGGTTTGTTCCACATTTTTCTAGTAGTTTAGAAATAAATAGTTTTTTTATAGCTTCTTCATTAGTATTTAATTCACTAAAGATTTCGTAAAAAAAGGCTTTTGATCCATAATTAGTTAGCAATGATTTTTTCAACATTAGAGAATTACTTAATTCCGAATCTGGATCAACACATCTTTCATCTCCCAAAAAAACATCAACCATTTCCCATCCAATATCACTTCTTGAGAGGAGCTGATAAACAGACTTAGGAGTTGAACCTCCACTTACACAAAATTTAAATCTATCTTTAATTTTTAATGTATGAATAATTTGGCTTTCTATAAACTTAAAAACTGCTGAAGATAGTTCTAGCTTGTCTTCGTAGATGTTTAGGGTATATCCATTTATAGACTGTTTAATCATTTCATCCATTCAGTATGAAAACTTCCCTCTTTATCAATTCTTTCATAAGTATGAGATCCAAAACAATCTCTCATGGCTTGAACCAAGTTCTGAGGCAGTCTATTTGTTCTATAACTATTCAAATAATCTAAAGTACTTGATAGACATGGGACTGGTATACCGGCTTTTGTAGATAAGGAAACTACATTAGACAAGTTATCCAATTTTGTTGAGATTTGTTTATTGAACCACTCATCAAAAATTAAATTTTTTAGATCAGGGTCTTTATTATATGCATCTTGGATTTTACTTAATAATTTTGATCTAATAATGCAACCTCCTTTCCATATTTGTGCAATTGATGGCATATTCAGACCATAATTGTATACGGAAGAAGCTTCTCTTAATATGTCCATCCCTTGGGCATAGCTAGCTATAGTTGCTAGAACAACAGCATCAAACAATGGTTTCATCCCATTTGAAATATCTCCCAAATCAAAATCGATTATTTCTTTAAAAGGAATAGTTTTTTCAATTTCGCTACGTTGATCTTTAAGAGAACTCATTACCCTTGCATTTAAAGAAGCATAAATTGTCGGAACTGATACACCAAGCTCTAACGCACTAACAACAGTCCATAGACCCGTACCTTTTTGACCAGCTTTATCTAATATCTTTTCCACAACCTCGCCCCCTGTAAGTTCATCCTTTGTTTTTAGACAAATCTCGGTTATTTCAACAAGATAGGATGCCAATTCATCAGTTTTATTCCATAAACCAAAAACTTCTGACATCTGGGAACCATTCATACCTTTAACTCTCTTCATAAGGTCATAAGCTTCTGCGAGTATTTGCTCAATTCCGTATTCAATGCCATTGTGAACAGTTTTTACAAAATGACCTGAACCGCCTGGGCCGACATACGTAACACACGGACCATCTTCAACTTTGGCGGCCATTTTTGTTAACAAGCTTTCTATTGCATCATATGAAGACCTAGTTCCTCCAGGCATCATACTAGGACCTTCCAGCGCACCTTTAGCACCCCCAGACACTCCCATACCTATATACCCAAAACTTTTACTCTCTAAAATATCTACCCTTCTCTCCGTATCTTTAAACTCAGAATTTCCTCCATCTATTAAAAGGTCACCTTCTTCAAGATATTCAGAAATATTATCAATAACAGCATCTGTAGCAGCTCCTGCTTTTACCATCATTAAAATTCTTCTGGGTCTTTCAAGCTTAGTTACAAATTCTTGAAGAGTTTTAGCTCCCTCTATATTCTTCCCTAGACCTCTACCTTCTAAAAATTCTTCAGTTTTAGAATAGGTTCTATTAAAAACAACACTAGAAAATCCGTTTCTTTCGGCATTAAGTACTAAGTTTTCTCCCATTACTCCAAGACCTATTAAACCAAAATGTGCCTTGGACATAAATAATAAAAAACTCAATAAATATATTTTGCATGCAACTTTAGAAAATTGCTCAAAAAAGACTACTTATGTCAGCGAAAAATGATCGAAAAGAAATTAAATAATAGTTCCATTCGCAATAGTTGCATTTTTAACTACTACAACAATTCCATTTCTGATATAAAAACCTAATTCTGGCTTGTCAGACTCTTCTACTCGATCCTTATTTATTATGACTACATTGTCGCCTATCCTTGTATTCTTATCGAGGATAGCTCGTTTTACAGTTGTTCCCTCTCCTACCCCGAGAGGCGTTCCACCTCCTTTTCTTAATTCAAACCTCTCTTCAGGTGATTCAAAGAAATCCGCTCCCATTACCAATGTATCCTCAAGAACAGAATCACTTTCAATTCTACTCCTTACACCTAAAACACAATGCAATATACTGCATGACTTCAGAATTGTTCCTTCACAAACTATTGAATCAGTAATTTGTGCATCTACAAGTTTTGAAGGGGGAAGAAATCTTGGTCTTGTATATATAGGGAATTTTTCATCATAAAAGCTAAATGGAGGCTTTGGTTGCTTAGTTAGAGCTAAATTTGATTCAAAAAATGCTCCAATAGTTCCAATGTCTTCCCAGTAATCATCAAATACGTAACTCTTGAGAGTATCTCCCCTAAGAAGAGATTCAGGAATTATATCTTTACCAAAATCTGTATAACTAGGAAACTTGTTTAAAAGGTCAAAAAGGGTATTTCGACTAAAAACATAAATACCCATTGAAGCAAGATATGGTTTTTCAGAGGCAGATTCCTTAGTTAATCCAAATTGTGAGGTATCTACAGCCATCGCTTTCAACTTCTCTCCAGTGGGTTTTTCACTGAATTCTTTTATATTTCCTAAATCATCTGTTCTCATAAGCCCAAAACCTTCAGCTTGAGATTCATCTACAGGTAAGGCAGCGACAGTTAAATCAGAATTATTATCTCTATGATGCTGAACGAATAAACTGTAATCCATTCTATAAAGTTGATCACCTGACAATATTAAATACTCATCAACATCCCATTCTTGAAATAACCATTGGTATTTTCTTACAGCATCTGCTGTACCTTCAAACCATTTTGGGCTTTCAGGAGTCTGCTGGGCAGCTAAAACCTCTACAAATCCTTGACCAAAAGGACCATTTAGATTATAAGTTCTTCCTATATGTCTATTAAGGGATGCACTATTGAACTGAGTCAATACATACATTTTTTCAATACCTGAATTAATACAATTACTAATTGGTATATCAATTAAACGATATTTACCTGCTAATGGGACAGCAGGTTTCGCCCTCATTTTTGTTAAGGGGTAAAGTCTAGAACCTTTTCCTCCTCCGAGGATGATTGCCAACACACGCTTCATTCAATCTAATGGAGGTAGATAATATTATTAAAATTAACTGATTATGTGCAAATATAGAAACATGAATGGTCAGTTTCTAAAGGTATTTCGAAAAATCTCATGAAAAACTTAATATAAAGTCAAGAATATTAATTAATTTGTTCATCATCTACTAAAGAAAACAATTTTTCTACAATTTTCAAGGAAGCTTGTCTCTCCTCTCTTGACTGAGGACTTCTTAATTTTGTTACAGGAGTATGGAGAATCTTATTAATTATTCCTTTAGTAAGCGCTTCTACTACTTTTCTTTCTCGAGCAGAAAAATCAGGTCCCATTCTACTAAGAGCCTTTTGAAGTTCTTCCTTTCTAATTAATTCCAAATCTGATCTTAGTTTATTTATAACAGGGACAGCCTCTAAACTAGCCCACCATTCTAAAAATATAATTCTTTCTTCTTTAACTAAAGATTCAGCTTCTTGAGCTATTTTTTGTCTAAATTCTTGATTCCTAGAGACAACCTCTTGCAAGTCATCAACATCAAAAGATTTAACAAACTGATGTTGTTTAACATCACTAGAGATATTTCTCGGGACACCAATATCAATAAACTTAAGATTGTTATTTAAATTTATTTTTTCAATTCTTTCTAAATTAATCAATGGTTCTTCGGTAGCCGTACTTGTGAAAACAAGAGAGGATGAGGATATATTATCGTCTAATTCATTTAACCCTTTACAAAGAATTTTAAGATCTGGAAAATCTCCAGCAAGATTTTTTGCTCTATCAATATTTCTATTAACAAGAATAAGTTGAAGACATCCTTTCGATTTTAAATGAGTAATTAAAAGTCTACTCATACGACCAGCTCCCACAACAAGGACTTTTTCTTCTTCCAAAGTTACTAGACCATCAACACCATTTTCTTGACCAATTTTCAACTGGGCAAGTTCTACTGCTGCTGAACTTATTGATACAGCTCCAGTCCCCAAATTAGTTTCAGATCTAACTTTTTTACCCGTACTAACTGATTGACTTAATAGTCTATTGAGTATAGGTCCTGTGGATTGATTCTCTTGACCTAATCTCATCATTTTTTTTACTTGCGAAAGGATTTGACCTTCTCCTAAAACAAGGCTATCTAAACCCGCTGAGACTTTCATTAAGTGTAAGACCGCCTCTTCTTGTTTAAAATCAAAAAGATGAGGATTTAAATCTTCATAAATAACTCCAGAGTATTCTGAAATAAATTCTTTAATAGAGGAAATACCAATATTCTTATCTTTAACAAGAGCATAGATTTCTAATCTATTACAAGTACTTAAAATAGACACCTCCAAAATTTCAGAGAAAGTTTTCAAATCTTTCAATGATTCTGGAATCGATTGATCAGGAATACTTAACTTCTCACGCACTTCGACAGGTGCCGTGCGATGACTTAGTCCGACGACAACAATATGCATAAAATCAATTAGTAAATTTTAAAGGCTGATGCTTTTTGCACCGTCTTTTATATGTATTGTATTAGTGAATCGAGCAGTACTATCTAAAGTACTAATTACGAGACTACTTGTTCTGACGCAATCCTTTTCAAATTTAACACCGTCAAATAACAATCCATCAGTTATTCCACTTCCAGCGAAAACCACATTTTCTCCCGAGGCAAGTTCGTTAGCCTCATAAATCTTATCTATATCAGTAATACCCATCTCATTTAGACGTTTGATATTTCCTTCTTTTGTGTAATCTGCCCATTCAGATGTTTGAGCAATTGCTGGGTCATAAACTAGCTGCCCTTGAAAATGACCTCCCAAAGCTCTCATGGCTGCAGCAGAAATCACGCCTTCTGGAGCCGCTCCAATTCCCATTAAGCAATGTGTTCCAGTTCCAGCAAATCCACAGGCAATTGCTGCTTGAACATCTCCATCAGAAATTGGTTGAACTTTAGCTCCACATTCTCGAATCTCTCTAATTAAGTCCTTATGTCTGGTTCTATCCATAACAACTACCGTAAGTTCATTAATTGAGAGATCTAAACATCTACTTAGGATCTTTAAGTTTTCAGTAGCAGAATTTCTAATATCTACTTTCCCTTTAGCCGCTGGTGGTGCTGCTAGTTTATTCATATAAAAGTCAGGCGCGTTAAAAAGTCCTCCAGTATCAGAAGCAGCTAAAACGGCCATTGATCCACGCTGATTATTAGCACAGAGATTAGTTCCTTCACAAGGATCGACAGCAAAATCAACCCCTGGACCACTACCACTTCCAACTTCTTCACCGATATAAAGCATAGGTGCCTCATCACGTTCACCTTCCCCAATAACTATTTTCCCTCTCATCTCAATTTTGCCCATTCGCAATCTCATTGCTTCAACAGCAGCAGCATCTGCTTCATCTTTTTGACCAAGTCCTGTAAGTTTCGCTGATGCGATTGCGGCCTGCTCGACTACTTCGAGAATTTCTTGAATTAAAGTTTGATTCACAATTAAATTTTTAAAGATTTTCTTAGAGGTTTAAAGTATGTTCTCATAAAAATTGTCATTTTTAAGAGAATTATTCTGCTAATAAGTTTTTTTTAACTCTTTACAGCTGTTACTTTATCAGGCCATGACTTTAAATTAGGAATAAACAACTAAATATAGTATCTTTATTAAATATTTTAAAAATAAAATGACCGAGCCTAATCAAACAACTTCAGCTGGTGCTAATAGACCAATTCAAATAATTCCTTCCGTTCTACCAGCAGATTGGGCGAACATGGGTGGTTGTGTAAAAGAACTTGAAGAAGCTGGTGTAGATAGAATTCAATTTGATGTTATGGATGGCAACTTCGTCCCAAATCTCACCTTCGGACCGGAAATGATTGCTGCATGTAGAAAATATTGTAAAGTCCCTTTTGAGACACAGTTAATGGTAAGTCAATACAACTGTGAAACGATGCTTGAATCTTATGTCGAAGCCTCAAAAGGAGCTAATGGAGAGCCTGGTGTAGTAATTGCACATGCAGAAGCCAACATACATCTTCATAGAGTTCTTGGGAGGATAAGAGATCTAGGAGGGTCTCCTTCAGTTGCCTTAAATCCACATACACCATTTGAAATGATAGAGAACATTATGGGAATGGTAGATCATGTTTTGGTGATGACAGTTAATCCAGGTTTTGGAGGACAGGCATATATACCTACAATGTTAAATAAAATCAGAAAAATAAGGAAATTTGTTATTGAAAAGAATTTAAATGTGGATATTGAAGTTGATGGCGGCATAAAAGCAAATTGGACGATTTCACAATGTGCAGAAGCTGGAGCAAATTGCTTCATTGCAGGAAGTGGAATGTTTGCTTACCCATCTTTAAAAGAAGGTTGTGATGATTTAAGAAAAGTTGCTCAAGATGCACAACATGGGAAGGTAATTTCAGAACCTCAATAAAAATTGATTTAACTAACCAAAAATCCATCCATAACTATGTAAACCAATACCTAGAAAATTTACTCCTATATAACATATCAAAACAACAAAGAAACCAGTCGTTGCTAATAATGCTGGTCTTCTACCTTGCCAACCCTTACTAATTCTCATATGAAGATAGGCCGCATAAAACAACCATGAAATGAATGCCCATGTTTCTTTTGGATCCCAACTCCACCAGGTTCCCCATGCTTCATTAGCCCAAACAGCTCCAGAAATCAAACCAAGAGTTAAAAGAACAAATCCTACCAATATAGAGCGATAACTTAATGTATCTAATTCTTCTGAATGCGAAAATTCAATGGGTTGAATAATGTTTTTCAAAGAATAAGAATTTAATATTTTAAATCCTCCTATACCAGCAGAACTACTTCTAATTTGTAGTGGTTGACTTTTATTGATAAACAATACAGAAGCTGAAAGCAGGGAACCGATTATAAGTGCCGCATAACTAAGCATTACAACACTTACATGCATAATTAACCAACTAGATCTTAATGCTGGGACCAAATTGGATGATAATTTTAAATCTTCTGGCAAAACAAAACATGCAAAAGCTATAGTCAGCAACTCAATTGGTATTGCTATTAAAGGAATAATTGGAGATTTATATTCCCTCTCAATTAATAACTGACCCAAAGAAATTCCCCAAACAAGGAAATAAAGTGATTCATATAAATTACTTATTGGAAAATGTCCAGAGATAGACCATCTAAAGATTAATTGTAAAGCTATGAAAAAATTGACTAAAATAGTAAGAATTCGAACAATAGAAGAGGATTTTTTAGTAAAAACAGAAACTAAAGATATTGGTAGATTAATTAAAAGAATATAAAAGACTAAAAGGCCTATAGCAGAGACAGGATCATATATTAAATTTTTAAAAACATTATCAAATAACATTTTCAATAAAGTCACCCTAATTTAAGATCTATTAAAATCACAATAATAATTTAAATCAATAATAAATGAGAAATTTTTTAAAATTTATTTTTAATATATTTAGAATTAGCCTTTTAAAGTTGAAAATCATCCCCTAAATAATATTTTTTAACTATTGGATCTTTTGCTAACTTATTTGATGATCCATAAGCTAAAATTCTTCCCTCACTTAAAACATATGACTTATGTGTTATCAGAAGAGTCTCTCTTACGTTATGGTCTGTAATAAGAATACCAACCCCACTATTACTTAATTTAAGAATAAGTTTCTTTAAATCATTAACAGCTAAAGGGTCTATACCTGCAAATGGTTCGTCTAATAATAAATATTTAGGACCCTTTCTGCCAACAGATAGAGCTCTAGCTATTTCACACCTCCTTCTTTCTCCTCCCGATAGTTGATAACCAAATTTATCTACAAAGTTATTCAAATTGAATTCATTAATTATTTTTTCTCTCCTATTTCGTATTACTGCAGTACTAGAAAATGAGTTTTGCAAAGCCAAATCGATATTTTCTTTAACTGTTAGATCTCTAAAAATACTTGCCTCCTGAGTTAAATATCCCAAACCTAGCCTCGCTCTAGAATGCAGAGGTAAATTTGTTATGTATTTTTTGTTCATTAAAATATCTCCTTTATCAGGCTTTAGATTTCCAACTGCAAGATTAAAAGTAGTAGTTTTCCCCGCTCCATTAGGTCCCATTAGGCCAACAACTTCTCCTGGGGTAACAGTTATTGAAACATCATCCACTATTAATCTTCCTTCAATGGACAGAGATACATTTTTAATTCTTAAATTCATTCTTTTATTTGGCTGAATAAGTATCTTGTTTTCATAAAAACAACTTTGTTATTACCACTTTGATTTAAGTCTAAAATATATTCAAACTTATTTTTTTGAAAAAGTAGATAATTTCTTCTGCTTTAAGTTTACTCGAATCACTTATAAAAAATTAGAGAATAACTATTAGTTGTATTTTTCTAATTGAATTAGATAAAAGGGGAAACAATATTCACGATAAATCAAGAAGGTTTTAAATAAGGTTTATCATTCTCATTTAGTTTTTCTTTATATTGAAGCTTTCTTAATAAATACTCTAAACATTTGCAAAAAGATTCAAGATCAAGACCTAAATTAATATTAGTCCTAGTTTTTATCCTACCTAAACCTTCACCAAGTAAAATAGTCGCTCCATTTAGATTCCCTTTATTTAAGTGAAATTGCGAGACTGATACTTGAAGTATTCCTTGAATAACTTGTCTTTCATCTCCGTCAACAGTATTCCATATATCTTCAAAAGCATCATGAGCTTCATACCATTTTTGATCGTTAAAGAGAGTTAAAGCAAAATAAAGGGAATCTTGAAAACTTTTTGTGTTTTCTTCATTCATATTTTTAATTCTTAAAATTCTTCTTCTTATTTAGCTTTCTCATTCTTATTGAATCTGGTGTTACTTCTAACATTTCATCGGGACCAATATATTCAAGTGCTCTTTCAAGAGTAATCTCAACTGGAGACTGTAGAGTATCAAGTTCTTCTGCTCCAGCAGATCTCATATTAGTCAATTGCTTAGTTTTGCATATATTTAACTCTAGATCTTGTGGTCTATTATTCTCTCCAATTATCATTCCCTTGTAAACTTTTACACCAGGTTTAATAAAATAAACTCCTCTATCTTCAGCATTTTTTAAAGCATAGAATGTAGCTACACCCTCTTCAAAAGCAATAAGTACTCCATTTCTCCTTGTTTCAAAATCTCCCGATTTAGGCTTATATTCATAGAAGGAATGACTCATAATACCTTCTCCTCTTGTTATGCGAACAAATTCACCACGGAAACCAATTAGCCCTCTTGATGGCACAAGAAATTCTAGTTGACTTCTACCATCTGAACTTGTCTGCATATTTTTCATCTCCGCCTTTCTTGATCCAAGTTTTTCTATACAGGAACCAACTGATGCTTCTGGGACATCTAAAACTAAAGTCTCTATAGGTTCGCATTGAACATTATCAATTTCCCTAAATATTACCTGCGGTTGTGAAATCTGGAACTCAAATCCTTCTCTTCGCATAGTTTCAATCAAAATCCCTAAATGTAGTTCTCCTCTTCCTGAGACTGAAAATCTATCTGGAGAATCAGTTTCTTCTACCCTTAATGCAACATTTGTTAAAAGTTCTCTCTCTAATCTATTTTTTAATTGTCTACTGGTAACAAATTTTCCTTCTTTACCCGCAAATGGGGAATCATTTACAACGAAGGTCATATTCAAAGTGGGTTCATCAACCTTTATTAAAGGAAGAGGATGAGGAGAATCAGGGCACGCTATCGTCTCTCCAATATTTACGTCATCGAAACCTGAAACAGCAACAATATCTCCTGCAAAAGCTTCGTTTATATCAATTCTTTGTAACCCCTCGAATCCTAATAGCTTGCTAACTTTACCCTTAATAGTTTTTCCATTCTCTTTAATTAAACTAGCCTGTTGACCATTTTTTATAGTTCCATTATGTATTTTTCCGATTACAATCCTTCCTAAGAAGTCAGAATAATCCAAAGTTGTAATTTGTAACTGCAGCGGCTTATTTGAGTCTCCAACTGGAGGTGGAACATGTCTTAGAATAGCTTCAAATAAAGGCATCATATTATCACTATTTAATTCCATTTCTTCTTTTGCAAATCCAGAGAGACCGCTTCCAAAAAGGTAAGGAAAATCGCATTGATCATCATCGGCTCCTAATTCTAAAAACAAATCAATAACTTTATCTATTGCTATTTCTGGTATTACTCTAGGTCTATCAATTTTATTTACGAAGACTATGGGTCTAAGTCCTTTTTCTAATGCTTTTTTCAAAACAAATCTTGTTTGAGGCATTGGCCCTTCATTTGCATCAACTATTAACAAACATCCATCGACCATTCCCAAAACCCTTTCAACCTCTCCTCCAAAATCAGCATGTCCTGGTGTATCTATAATATTAATTCTCGTATTTTTGTAATTAACAGCGGTATTCTTTGAAAGTATTGTTATTCCCCTTTCTCTCTCAAGATCATTAGAATCCATTACACATGTAGGAACCACTTCATTATCTCTAAATATTCCTGATTGGGATAACAAAGCATCAACAAGAGTTGTTTTCCCATGATCAACGTGTGCGATGATTGCTACATTTCTAATTTCTTTAATTGAAGATGACATTTATAAATCTATAAAAACAATTTTAATAATTATATTAAGGCTAACTCAAAGAATGCTTATTCTGAGAAATTCCCCTTTAAGACTTTGAAAATCATAAACATATTGAATATATTAATTAAACCCTTAAATTTATAGATTATCTATTTGAATTTTCGAAAATTTTTAAAGCTTCTATTGAACCCTCATATCTCCAATGCCATGGCTCGTAATCAATATGTTTATTATTTTTGTTAAAGGACAACTTAAAGTGATATTTAGCTGCATTCATTTGTAGCCATTTAAAAGCTTCAGTATTCTCAAATTCGACTTCAAAGTCTGTATCTCTTTGCATATAATCTCCAATATCAATTGCGAAGCCAGTACTGTGCTCGGAATACCCTGGAGGAGCTGATACTCTAGCTCTTTCTGATGCTATTTGATTTCTAACAGACTTTAAAGAATAAAAAATATCATTTTGCAAATTTATTGATCTATAACCACTCAAGAAGACCAAATATATTCCATCTTTTTTTGCTGCTTCTCTCATCTTTAAAAGTGATTCACTCATATCAACATGGACTTGAATATGGGGTTCAATAACAACCAATTTTTCTTTGGAAATTTCTTTATAGGGTAAATGTCCCAAAATTCTTTGGTCATTATTTTTATCAATTTGTGTACTTAGAAAACTTGAAGAAAATGTTTTAGAATCTCGAATCAATCTCAATCCAGTAAAAGAAACAAGGAGTAAAATAAATGGTGAAATTAATAATATTTTTATAAATAATTTTGAATTAGCATTTTCTAAGTATGTTCTTTTAGCAAAAGGAATATCAAATACTTGATTTATATCTTCTTTTGGTTCCAAAATTAATAGAATTTCTGAAAAAACATATTTCGATATTAACTATTTTTTTAAGAAATGCACTTTTATAAGCAAAAAAGATGTAGTTTTTAAAAAGGTTTTATTTTTTTCATATGTTGAGAGTTGCTGTTATCGGTGGAGGTCCGAGTGGTTCATGTGCTGCAGAAATACTTGCTAAATCTGGAATACAAACTTGGCTTTTTGAGAGAAAATTAGATAATGCTAAACCCTGTGGAGGAGCTATTCCTCTTTGCATGGTAGAAGAATTTGACTTGCCAGAATCAATTATCGATAGGAAAGTAAGACATATGCGAATGATTTCCCCTTCAAATAGAGAAGTAGATATAAGTTTAGATAAGGTTTATGGCAAAAGTGATAATGAATTTATAGGAATGTGCAGAAGAGAAGTAATGGATGCTTTCATGAGAAACAGAGCCGCTGATCTTGGCGCTACATTAATAAATGGATTAGTTACTTCAATTAACACAGGAAATAACAACCAAGGGCCATATAAACTTACATATTCTGATTATTCTTCTGGAGAAAAGAAAGGAGAACAGAAAGAAATTACGGTAGATCTTTTAATTGGTGCAGATGGAGCTAATAGCAGAGTTGCCAAAGCTATGGATGCAGGGGATTACAAAGTAGCTATAGCCTTTCAGGAAAGAATTAAATTACCAAAAAAAGAAATGAGTTACTATGAAGACCTTGCTGAAATGTATGTAGGAACAGATGTTTCACCTGACTTTTATGGGTGGGTATTCCCTAAATATGATCATGTTGCCGTTGGGACAGGAACAATGCAGAAAAATCAAGTATTAATAAAGGGTCTACAGGAAGGTGTAAGGAATAGAGCAAAAAAAAGGCTTGTAAATGGTGAGGTTATCAAAGTGGAGGCACACCCCATTCCTGAGCACCCAAGGCCTCGAAGAGTGGTTGGAAGAATGGCTTTAGTAGGAGATGCGGCTGGTTATGTTACCAAGAGTTCTGGAGAGGGAATATATTTTGCTGCAAAGAGTGGAAGAATGTGTGCAGAAGAAATTGTTGAAGCTTCAAAAAATGGAGAAATTATACCTTCAGAGAATGATTTAAAAAATTACTTAAAAAAATGGGATAAAAAATATGGAACAACATATAAGGTACTAGAAATCCTACAAAATATTTTTTACAGAAATGATTCAGCCAGAGAAGCTTTTGTAGAAATGTGTGATGATATGGATGTTCAAAGACTCACTTTTGATAGTTATTTATATAAAAAAGTTGTTGCAATGAAACCAATACAACAAATTAAACTTACAATGCTTACTCTTGGATCAATTTTAAGAGGGAAAGCTCTTGCTCCATTAACTTACAAGCCCGTTGATAGTGCTGTCAGAGAAGAGAAAGAAGTTGAAAAAATGCTTAAAAACTATTCAATTAAAGGTGGCATTAAAGTTAAAAGTTGAAAAGTGTAAAGTCAGCAATTCTTAAAGAGTAATTTCTAATAATACTTAGTAAATTAAGTCGATTCTTTCTTATATTTGGATCCTCTGCCATAACTAAAACCCCTTTGTCATTATCAAACAAATCCTTAATATTATTAGTATTGATTTCAAACAAAGTAAAAAGTTGTAAATAATCCAAATTCCCTGAGCAAAAAAGGTTTTCTAATTCCTTAATAAATTTAAAGACTTTTATTTCGCACTCTTTTTCAAAAAGATCTGGGTTTACATAATTTTTTGATAATAAAATGTCTTTATCTAAATCACCACAATTAGCTAGTTTGCTAACCCTTGAAATTACATTCAGAATTTCATCAAATTCTACTTTTTCTTTAAATAAAACAATAGATTTAATTCTATTTTTTAAATCAACAACATTTATTATTCTTTTTTTATAAAGTCTATCCGAGGAGCATATACCATTAATTAATTCTTTATCTAGAGAAAGTTCTTCTAGGTGACTAACAATTCTTTGAATTAAAAATTCAATTAAATCATCTAAAACTTTCTCTTTTTTAAAATCCAAATTTGGTAATGAAATCTTCCAGAAATCAAGAAGAGCATCAAATATATTTTCTAAAGATAAATCAAGTTCAAACTCCCAAATTATTTTAATCACTCCATTTAAATTTCGTCTTAATGCATAAGGATCAGAAGATCCACTTGGTCTTTTCCCTGAAATAAAAATACTTATTAAAGTTTCAATCTTATCTGAGATAGAAACTATTGCGCCATATTTTGTAGAAGGTAAAGAATCTTTATAAAAAGTAGGTAAATAATGTTCTGCTACAGCTAAACAGACTTCTTCGCTAAAACCTTCATTTTTAAGATATTTACCTCCCATTATTCCCTGCAACTCTGGGAATTCATAAACAATTTCACTACATAAGTCGTTCTTACAGTATTTGGCAGCTTCTATAACTTTTTCAATCTCTAAAGATTTATCATTTAGGCCTTTAAGAACCATTCCTGTCACAGCCTCAATTCTATCCACTCTCTGAGAAACATTGCCCATTCCTTTTAAATAAGAAACAGATTTAAGTTTTTCATTTCTTTGATTTGAAGATACTTTTTTATCACTTTCTACAAAAAACTTTGCATCAGAGAATCTCGCCTTTAAGACCTTCTCATTACCTTTAGCAATATTCTTATTCGATTCACTAAGACCATTTGAGATTACGAAGAAATTAGTACTTATTATTTCTTCAGAACTTAAGTCTAATTTAGAAAAAGTTTTACCTTTTTGAAAAAGGGGAATATACCTTTGATGAGTTTTCATAACCGTTGAAAGAACTTCAACGGGTATATCAAGAAATTCTTCACTAAATTTACCTATAATTAATTCTGGCGATTCAACTAAATCTGTTAATTCGTTGAGTAATTCCTCAGAAAGATCTGGATTTAAATCTAGCAATTCAGATGATGTATTGATCAGACTTACAATTTTTTCTTTTCTTTCTTTTCGATTAACTAAGATTCTATTATCAGTCATTAATTCAAAATAATTATCAGGATTATTAATTTCAATAACTTGATTAATTAGTCTATGACTTTTTGATTTATTTCCTATTGCAATCTTGGGATCACATTCATCCAATACAAAGTCAAGAATCTCATCATTGTAGAGGGAGACAACCCACCTAATAGGCCTTGAGAATTTAAAGTTGCCATAGCCCCATTTCATAAATCGGGGGCCCTGTAAATTCTTTATTACTTTTGGAATTATCAAAGACAAGGATATTCTTGTAGATTCTCCTTTCTCAATTTTCTTCCCAAAAACGAAATCTCCCTTTTCTGTATTTTTTATTTCTAGATCATCTACATTTACACCTAAACTATTCGCAAAACCTTGTGCAGCATTAGTTGGAGCTCCATTTAAAAATGCCGAAATTGCTTTTGGACCCTTTCTTATAATCGTCTTATCTTCTGCATAATCAACCAATCCATCTAAAAGTAGGACTATTCTCCTTGGTGTAGAAGTACAAACAACACTATTGTATTTGATAAGTTTTTTATCAAATTCAAATTCAATTAAAGATTTAAATTGATTAAGAACAGAATGAGAAAAATTTGCTGGCAACTCTTCTGTTCCTATCTCAAGTAGATATTTAGACAAGAAAAAATTATGACTAATATAACTATAATTTACTACCGGTTAAATAAGCTTTTCGCTAATGTATAAAAAGAGATATGATTTGGTCCTTTGATCAAGGTTGAGAAAGTAAAAAAGAAAAAAGATGCTGCTAAAGAAGAAGCTGCTTGTTTAGCAAATGGATTAGAAGTATCTAAATTTGAAAAATTTAAGAAAAGTAGCCAATTTCTTAAAGAGCCACTTGCTACTGAATTAAATAATAAAAGCGATCATTTCACTAATGATGCTGTTCAGTTATTGAAATTTCATGGAAGTTACCAACAGGACAATAGAGAGAATAGAAAACCTGGGAAAAGCAAAGATTGGCAGATGATGCTGAGATTAAGAAGTCCAGGAGGAGAAATTCCTGGAAAATTATTTTTATCTTTAGATGAATTATCTAACAGACTCGGTAATGGTTCCCTTAGGGCTACTACTAGACAAGCGTTTCAAATGCATGGAATTAGAAAGGAGAACCTGAAGGAGGTTATTCAAACTATTGTAAATTCAATGGGCTCAACATTAGCTGCATGTGGGGACATAAATAGAAACGTCATGGCTCCAGCCGCGCCATTTGAATCATCAGAATACAAAATAGCAAGAGCTTTGGCGGTTAAGGTTGCGGACCTTCTTACACCCGTAGCTGGTCAGGGGACTTTTTTAGAGCTTTGGGCTGATGGGAATTTAGAATACACAATAAAACCTGACAAAGAAATTGAAGATATAAGGAAATTACAATTTAAAGATGATGTTTTTAGTGGAATAAAAAATGAACCTCTCTATGGTTCAACTTATTTACCTAGAAAATTTAAATGTGCTGTTACTGTTCCAGGTGATAATTCAGTTGATCTCCTTACCAATGATATTGGAATAGTTGCATTCACCTCCAAAGATGGAAATTTAGAAGGCTGCAATTTTTATGTTGGAGGTGGTATGGGTCGTACACATAATAATGAAGAAACTTTTGCAAGAATTGCAGACCCTTTAGGATACGTGGGGAAAGAAGATATTTATGAATTAATACAAAGTATTGTGGCTATTCAAAGAGATTATGGAGATAGAAAATCAAGAAAAAATTCAAGGATGAAATATCTTCTGCATAGGAAAGGTATTAAATGGTTCAGGAAATTACTTTTAAATAAATATTTTAATAAAGAAATTAAGCCAATTAGAAAAGAACCCGAAAAGAAACTTATTGATTATTTAGGGTGGAATAAACAAACTAAAAATTATTCCTTTGTTGGATTGCCACTTTTATCAGGCAGATTATATGGTGATAAAAAATCCTTAATTAGTAGTATTGTAAAAAAATATAATCTTGATGTAAGACTGACTCCTAATCAAGATATTTTACTTTGCAATATTCCTAATAAGAACAAAAATGCCATTAAAAAGGTTCTAACAAAAATTGGATATGGAAATTTAGAAGAAATTAATGAAATTCAAAGAAATGCTTTAGCATGCCCAGCTCTGCCACTTTGTGGTCTAGCTATGACTGAGGCAGAAAGAATTTTACCTGAAGTTCTTATAAGAATTGAAAACTTACTCAAGGATCTAAAAATTGAAAAAACAATATTATTCAGGATGACAGGATGTCCTAACGGATGCACAAGACCTTATATGGCAGAATTATCTCTTGTTGGAAGTGGGCAAAATAAATATCAATTATGGTTGGGAGGCAATAAAAATCTTCAAAGGTTAGCCAAACCATTTTTACAAAGAATGGAACTCGATGATTTAGAAAAAACCATTAAACCTTTATTCAATTTCTGGAAGAAAAGCAATACCGATCTTGATTTTGGGGATTTTATTAATAATCAAAATAAATCCTCAATAATAAATTTACTTAATGAAGTAGATTAATATTTAAATTTTTCCATACAATGCATTTGTTTTTTTATTTTGCCAAGCCCATAATTGATCACCAAAACTAAAATGCCACCATTCATTTGGATGTTGGGCAAATCCATATTTAGTCATAATTTCCTTTAATAAATTTCTTCTACCATTCCAAATAATTGCCTCTTCCCCGTAAACATTTTCATAAAAAGCAGGTTTTGAGGAATCATCCATTTGATCAATATCACTTCCCATTTCAATAGGATTTCCGTATTTATCCGATAAAGATACATCCAGAGCCCCTCCAGTTGAATGAGGCGGAGGACAATTTTCTTCGAAGGAGGGATATGCCCAAAATTCCTCAATTCTCTTTATAATTAATGGATAATTTTGCATATTTTTTTCAGAATCATCAATATCCAATTTTTTACACTCTAAAGTGAATGCTCTTTTAAACATAAATTCTTGAACCTCTAAAGGCCGCCAACTGTCATAAATCAAAAGGTGAAAAAAATTGTTTTTTGATAACAAATAATCATTTACTTTTATTAATCTATTAACAACTTCTTCTCTTAATTTCCAAATAGATTTTTTATTTTCATATGGAGCCCCTAAAGAAAAGTAGGGGTGTGGATCAATAAATTTAAAGAATTTAGGTATATCTATTAATTTATCACCATTATCTTTAATTGGTATTTTGTTCCAAATTTTCAATTAAATTTTACTATTAATATTATGTTTGCATATATTTAAAAATATACAATAAGAAATTTCTAATTCAAGAAGTCATGTATAAATTTGTTATCAGAATTATCAATTAGCATTTCCTTCAAAACCGAATTTCTTTTTAAATCAGGATCATCACTAACTACTTTAAGAGCCTCTTCTCTAGCCTTTTCAATTAAAACTTTATTGTTTGGTAAATTTTCTAATACAAAGTCAGGCAATCCAGACTGTTTGTATCCTAAAAGCTGGCCTGGTCCTCTAAGTTCTAAGTCTTTTTCTGCAATATAGAACCCATCATTAGATTTTTCTAAAACACCTAATCTCTTATTTTCTAATCCATTTTTTTCTGGGGTTACTAAGTAGCAAAATGATTTCTTAGATCCTCTCCCAACTCTTCCCCTTAATTGATGTAGCTGAGACAAACCGAATCTTTCAGAGTTATAAATAATCATAATAGAAGCATTAGGTACATCAATCCCAACCTCAATGACTGTTGTAGAGACCAAAATATTAATTTCATTTTTTACAAAAGAACTAATTACTTTATTTTTCTCTTGAGAATTTAATTTCCCATGTAATAGTCCAACTTTATTTTTAAAAAAGACAACTTCAGATAAATATTTAAATATTCTCTTTGCAGAGCTTAAATTCATTTTTTCAGAATCTTCTATTAATGGCAAAATTACATAAGCTTGCTGTCCATTATTGATCTCCCCTTCAACCAATCTAAATAAATCAATTAATTCATTTTCAGAAATTATTTTTGTAGTTATTGGAACTCTCCCTGGAGGCAGTTCTGTAATCTGACTAATATCTAAATCACCATAAAGAGATAACGCAAGAGTTCTTGGAATTGGGGTAGCAGTCATTGCTAGCAAATTAGTATTATCACCTTTATCTATTAGTTTATTCCTTTGTGTTACGCCAAATCTATGTTGCTCATCTATTACTACCATCCCTAATGAATTGAAAATAACTTTATCTTCAAATAATGCATGTGTACCTACAAGAATATCAACTAATCCATTTTTTAAATTTGAAAAAATTTCCTTTCTTTTTTTTTGAGGAGTATTGCCTGTAAGAAGTTCAACAGAAACATAAAGTGGGTTTAAATATTTTAATAAATTTTTATAATGTTGTTCAGCAAGTACTTCGGTAGGGACCATAAATGCACCTTGCATATTTTTCTCAATAACTATTAAAAGAGTCGCAATTGCAATTATGGTTTTACCACTGCCCACATCTCCTTGTAGAAGTCTAGACATTGGAGAGGAATTAGATAAATCTTCCTTAATTTCATCAAGAACTTTCAATTGAGATTTTGTCAATTTGAAAGGAAAATTGTTTAAAAAATCTTTAAGTAAGAACTTTTGTTGAAGCAACTTTTTGGTACTTAAATTTATTTTTGTCTTTCTTTTTCTCAACAAGAACTTTAGTTGCAATAAGAACAACTCATCAAAGACTAAACGTTTTTTTGCATCTAACAATTTCTCTTGATTCGATGGCAAATGAATATTTATTAAAGACTCACTTTTAGATAATAAAGATAATGAATTAATTTGTTTTTTATTTAATATATCTGGATATTGTTTTGAATAAATTAATACCTTTTTCATTATCTTTATAAAAACCATATTAGGAAATGAATCAGATAATGAATACAAGGGCATAATTTTTCCAGAGAAATTAAAGTTATTATTATTATTATTTAAAATTTCTATTTGCGGATCTACAAAAGTTTTGCCATAATCTGACAATTTAACCTTTCCAAATATTGCTAATTTAGTTCCAGGAGGATATAAAGATTTTTGAGATGATAAAAAGGAATAAGATCTAAATCTTTTTCCTAAAAAAAATTTTGTAACCTTAATTGAGGATGTTTCATCAGATATTACAATATTCATTATTGATAAATTACTATTTTTTTGACTCTTATAAATATAAATTTTTTTTATATTACCAATACAAGTATATAAATTATCTGGCCTTAAGTTAATTATTTTAACTCTATTCGTATAGTCTAAATATGTCCTTGGAAAATAATTAATCAAATCTTTTATATTAAAAATACCTAATTCATTAAGCTTATTTTTGTTGACCTTCCCAACATTTTTTATAAAAGAAATATCTGAATTTAGGGATAAACTTGAATCAATAACATCTGAATAAACTTCATTTGAACTCTTATTAGTATCTATTATGTCTATTTCTTTTCCAAGTTTATAAAGCGTTTTTCTAGTGTCTATTATTAACCTTTTTCTTTGATTAAAATCTAATTTATTATATTCATAGTATCTTTTAGAAAAATCATTAAATAATTTCAGATATTCATCTGAAAGCTTTAGCTTGTCCAGTTTTCTCAATGATTCATATAAATAATCATTAAAATACCTTTGCTTTCCTAAAATATTAATAAACTTACTTTCGGTTTCTATTGTTAGAGACTTCTGAAGAGGTCTTATCCAGTCCTTGATTAATTTAATATATTCCTTACTATCAATCACTTTAGAATAAGTAAATATATTTATTTAAGTATTTTATTTAAGTTTATTTCTTTTTGTCTCCAGTATTTTTCCTTTTTAGTCAAAAGTTTAAATTTATTTTTTAATTCATTTATTTTATTCCTATGGATTGAAAGATTTAAATGTTTAAATTCCAATTCAACAGAACTAATATTGAACATATAAATACTTGGTAATTTTATACCATCTGTATATGATTGATTTTCGTTAAGGTTAAATTCTATTATAAAAGGAATTGGATGATTTATGATAAATTTCTTGTTAGCTAGCAACTTAAAAGTATTTTCTGAAATTAGTTTTTTTATTATTTTTGATTCATATAATTCTAAATTAATCTTATAAGAAAGATTTAATAATAAATTAGCTAGTGAATTATCTATTAATTCAAAGCAATTAAGGTTTTGATTTATAGTAGATATATCTTGATGGTAATTATTTAAATCTTCAGAATCAATAAGTTTATTATCAATAGACTCTTCGAGTATTTCAAGCAAAGAAGTTATAATGGGATTTTGTGAATCTATTTTGCTAATTAACTTTATTTTTGGAAAATCATTTAAATAATCTCTGCAATCTAAATCAATCGATGAAAGGTTTTTATTATCTATTGATCGATAATATTCATTACTATAAGAAATATCTTTATTGATATTAAACATTAAAGATTCTTCATCAATTAAATAATCTTCAAAATTAGGAGAATCTTTATGATAGTTTTTAAATTCTGATACTTCTCTTAAAGCTTTAGAATCTATATCTAGACTTTTTGTATTACTAGAGTCGTTAATCTTTAATTGTTCAATAGTTATTAGAGGCAGTTGTGAATTAATCAAATAGCTTATTTTATTTTCTAAACTATTGAATAATTCTCTTGTATTTAATTTATTATCATTAATTGAAAAGGTAGTGCAAAATCGATAAATAGTTTTTAAGACTGAAGTAAAAATTAAATCCCTAACAGTTTTAAGATAAGATTCATATTCCTTATAAATATTCTTTACTAATCTATTTTTATGTACTTCTGCACGCAATAGCTGGGTCCTTATTTCCTCTCGTTCTAAATTATTAATTAATTTATTCAAGTTTTTAATTTGATTGTAATGATGCAACTTCGTCAGCGAAGTCAATTTCATTTTTTACAATACCTTCGCCTAAAGTATATCTAGTAAAACGTCTTACTTTAATATTTTCTCCGATTTTTGCTGCTGCTTGCTTCACAATATCCTCTACCGTGAGAGAACTGTCCTTTATATATGGTTGAGAAAGTAATACTAACTCGTTAAGTCTTTTAGCTATTCTTCCTTCTACAATTTTTTCTTTAATTTGTTCTGGTTTTCCAGATAAATCGTCTCTACCCATTTCAATCTGTTTTTCTTTCTCAACAACGTCTGTGGGGATTTCATCAATTGATACGTACTCGACATTAGGACACGCTGCTACTTGCATAGAAACATCTTTTAAAAGAGATTGAAATATATCTCCCCTGGCTACAAAATCAGTTTCACAATTTAATTCTAAAAGAACTCCAACTCTAGATCCTGTATGAATATAGCTACCAATAGAGCCTTCGGTTGCAATTCGACCTGATTTTTTTTCTGCACTAGCTATACCCTTTTTTCTCAGCCATTCCAGAGCCTTTTCAACATTCCCATCTGTCTCTTTTAGAGCTTTTTTGCAATCCATCATTCCCGCCCCAGTCTGATCTCTAAGATCTTTTACGAGTTTTGCTGTAATGTTTCCCATTTAATTAATAAAAAATAGTAATTAGTAAAGTTTGAATTTGAAATTAATTTCTTCTATCATTATTAGAACCTTTTCTCCCCTCATTTATTGCATCTGCTAATCGTCCTAATATAAGTTGAACAGATCTAACTGCATCATCATTACATGGAATAGGAACTTCACACAAATCCGGGTCACAGTTAGTATCGAGCATTGATACTAAAGAAATATCTAATTTCCGAGCTTCAAGAACTGCATTGGACTCTCTTCTTTGATCAACTAGAACAACAACGTCTGGCAATCTTCTCATATCCTTCAGTCCTCCTAAATACTTTTGTAAGCGCTCTAGCTCTCTTCTTAGGACAGCACCCTCCTTCTTAGGTCTCATTGCAATAGAACCACTACTTTCCATTCTTTCTAGATCCTTCAATCTTTCAATCCTTGCTTTCATGGTTGTCCAATTAGTAAGCATTCCTCCTAGCCACCTTTGATTAACATATGCAGCGCCACACCTAGTTGCTTCTTGAGCAACAACCTCGGATGCTTGTTTTTTTGTTCCAACGAAGAGAAATCTTTTTCCGCTTTTCGCGGCGTTTCTGGTCCATTTATATGCATTATTCATACATAATGCGGTTTTAACTAGATCAATAATATGCACCCCATTTCTCGCACAATATATATACTTAGACATTTTGGGGTTCCAACGTCTAGTTTGGTGCCCAAAGTGGGCACCAGCTTCCATCATTTCAGATAGTGATACAACAGCCATAATTTAGTAGTTTCGGGTTAGCCTCCATCTGACGGGAAATTTATAAATACAAATCACCCGAAACAGTCAGATGTGTGGTTTTAATTTTTTATACTATACCAATTAATAGGCATTTCTAAAAGTATCTCATCTTAATTTGTTTAGGTGTTTAATGTAAATCAAATTTAGAGGAATCCTTAGGATCTCAAGTGCAAGCCTTTCTCTTTTCGAATTAATTAGAAATTTTAATAATGGTAATACTCTCTCAATACTGATTAAGCCTCCAAGACAAAGCATTTGCCATAGCAAATTATGAAGAGGAGTTAATTGAATCATAAATCTAACCCTTAAATTAGGATGTTTCTTAAAGAAAACAAGTGCCATCCTTGCCCGCTCCTTCTCTTGGGCTATTAATGAATCAATCTGTTCATAATTAAATCGTGGATGCCAATGATAACCTACCGCCCTTGGGCATTTAATTAATTTTGTACCAATTTTTTTTAATCGTTCTCCTAGTTCTAAATCCTCCCAACCGTAAAGGCTAAAAGTGGTATCAAACAACCCAACACTTAAAATTAATTCTTTTGATATAGCAACATTTCCAGTCGCAAAGTAAGCAAATGAAGTGTCCATTAGTTTATATTTTTCACTTTGTGGATTTTGAAAATCAGAAGTATTAATAACTGAGCCATAAGTAAAACACTTTTTGTTATATTTGCTCCAATAGATGAGTAATTTATCAATATGGCTAATTATAAAATCATCTAAAACAATAAGATCACTATCAATAAATATAATAATTTCATATTTGGACTTAATTACACCAAGATTTCTTCCTAAGGCAGGACCCCCGTGTGCTTGTTCATATAAAAAAACGTGGGGAAGAATATCCCTATTATTTTTTATCCAAGAGCTTGTGCCATCTGTTGAACCATCATCAACTACAATAATTTCATAATTACCAACATTTTCATTTAATTTCTGATTTTCTAATGCTTTAAGACATTTCTCTAATATAGGTTTTCTATTAAAGGTTGGAATAACAATACTGACATTCATAATAATGTATTATTTGGGCAGTAAATAAAAAAAGCAGGTATAAATAAAATCAAACTATGAAGCTAATCTGCGGCCCCGCCATTACTTGCTGTGCCTGTTACATTTCCACCCTCTGGTCTACCATCAGTTCTAAGTTTTCTTTTTTTAAACTTTCTAGCATATGCACGATTCCTTTCTTGCTTTTCTTTTTTTAGATTCCTTCTCTTAGACATAAAAAAATTAACTTTTAACTATATTAGCTCACTATGAGCATTAAATATTTTACCATCTTCCATATTTAATATCCTGTCCGCCATATCAGAAATTCTTGGATCATGCGTAACCATAAGTACTGAACAGTTTTGCTCTTTTGCTAATTTTCGTAAAAGAGTAACTATTTCTCTCCCTGTAACGCTATCTAATGCAGAAGTAGGTTCATCAGCAAGTAATAATTTTGGATTAGCAGATAATGCTCTTGCAATTGCAACCCTCTGTTTCTGCCCCCCAGATAAATCACTAGGTAATTTCTTATAATGTTCTTCTAAACCAACTGCAGATAACCATTTTCGGGCAATCTCTCTTCTTTGTAAATAAGTTAAACCTTTTATTAAATCGGCACCCATTTGAACATTTTGTTCAGCAGTTAAACATCTCAGCAGATTATGACCCTGAAAAATCATGCCAATACTTTTTCTAAGTTTTTGCCTTGTTTTGATCGATGCCCCATTTAATTGATTATTTAAAACCTTTAAATCGCCACTTTGGCATGTTCTCAATGCACCAATTAGAGTTAAAAGAGTTGTTTTACCACAACCAGAGGGGCCTTTTAAAAGAACCACCTCGCTTTTCTCAATTCTTAAATTTATACTATTAAGAACTTGTTTTTTATTTTCATTTCTTCCATAAAAGTGACTCAAATTATTTATTGAAACTGTATTCGAATAATTAACTTTATTACTTGCTTTATTTTTACTTTTAAACATATCTGATTATTTAAATATTAAAAGATCTCTGCAGGATCTGCATCAACTAATTTACGCATAGCTATACCCGCAGATCCCATGCACATAATCAAAACTAACATGAAAATTAAAATTGTTTTTTCAGCATCCATTACTATTGGGAGCTTAGTAGATTGTCTTATAATTGAATAAAGTATTTGACCAGAAAAGTATGCAGGTAAATAACCAAACAATGCCAATAAAAATCCTTCTCTTGCTACAACAAAGAAAAGAGACTTTAATCTATACCCCATAGCCAATAAAGTTGCATACTCAGGAAGATGGTCTGTAACGTCGCTATAAAGAATTTGATAAACAACAACACACCCTACAACGAAACCCATCAAAGCTCCCAAACTAAAAATAAATCCTATTGCTGTACTATTTTTCCAATAATTCTTCTCAAATTCTATAAATTGATTTTTTGTAAGAACACGTACATCATTTGGAAGAGAGTTATTTAAGATTTTAGAAACCAATTCAGGATTAGATTCTTTTCTAAGCTTAACCAATCCAATTTCAATACTTCCCTTAGGATTAGCAGGGAAAAGCCTTAAGAAGGTTTCTCGACTTGTTATTAAGTTACCATCTGCTCCAAAAGACGGGCCCAACGCAACAAGGTCTTCGACAATTACTCTTTTACCTGCGACCTCAGTTTCAACTTTCTGCCCTGACAAAAACCATTCTTCAATTGGGCCGAATTCAGGTCTCGAAAGTTTATCAAAAAGAACTCTACCTGGATTTTTAAGTTTGGAAGCCTTTCTAGAAAAACCACCATTTAACAGAAGAGAATCAGATGGATTAAATCCTAAAGCTAATATCGATCTAGTTTTTAGATTCTCTGGATTTCTCCAGAGTAGATAATTTAAGTTAACAGGAGCTGTCTTTTCTACTTGATCTAAAGCAAGAGTTTGAATCAATCTTCTTTTAGGAAATCCACTCATGCTGATAGAGCTTTTCGATCTAGGACTTATTAAAACAAGGTCAGCATCTAAAAGTTTATGAATAGTCACACTAGTATCAAATAATCCATCTCGAAAACCTAATTGCATAAACATCAAAATTCCAGCAAAACTTATTCCTGCAATCGCAACTATTAGTCTTAATGGTTGTCTAGTTAGTAACAACCAAGCTAAAGGAATTTTTCTAAATTTTAAAAAAGAAAAATTCATTGAGGTAGAAATTTTGCAATTACCTTCATGCCAGTGTAATTTTGAACCAACTTTATCGATTCCTTATTTAGCTGTACAAGTACCTCAATAATTCGCGAATCAGCATCACCAGTTGGATCAGTTGATAAAACCTTTCTTTGTTTAACCTGAGGACTAATTCTAATTACTTTACCCTTTAGTATTTTTTTGAAACCGCCATTTTCACTACTTAATTCAACATTTTGAGAAAGGAAGACTCTGTCAATATCGGATTCATATACTTCTATAAGAGCTTCCATATTCTGACTAGATCCGATATCTAGGATTCCTTCATTTTTAGGCCTCTCTCCAACTCTTGTATTGATTGCCAGTATAAAACCATCGATGGGGCTTCTAAGTTTTGAATGAAATAGATCTATCTCAATATTTTTTTTATCACCAATATTATTTATTTTTTGTTTTTGTAACTTCAATAATTCATCTTTTCTTTGAGAAAACTTCACGACAGAATATGCATCCTGCTCTAAAGCTACTTGGTATCTTTTTATTTGATCTTGCTTTAATGCTATTTCAAGATTAACAGTATTAATCAGTTTATCCATTTTTTCAAGGTCTGCGATTAATTTTTCTCTATTGTCGAAAATTGCAAGAATAGCTCCTTTTTTCACAAAATCTCCTTCACTTACTAGAATTTCATTGATTCGAGGTGATGAACCAAACTGACTTATAGGTGCTGCCAGCTGCCTAATCTCTCCCGCTGGTGACAGTTGACCTAATGCAGCTACTGCAGTAATGGAAGGAATGACATCTTCAACTATTTCTTCATTTAATTTTAAACTTGATTTATTATTATTTGAGCAAGAAAGGGACCCAAGAGATATAGGAGAAATTAATAATAAATAAATAAATAGATTTTTAAACTTATTTCTATTCATTAAAAATCAAATAATACATTTTTAATATAATCATCTACCCATTGTTCATCGAAATACTTTAAAAGAACAATCCTTGTCTTGTCATTTTTCATTTGTTGAACACAATAATTTCTTTGATAATCTATTCTTTCTTGAATGATTTCCTTATCTAAATCAGGTTGAGATTCTCGACTTAATTCAATTAGGATGGAAAGATATTGATCAACAATCTTTGAAAAAGCATTCTTTTCAGATTCATTTTTTAAAGAAGCAAAAAATACATTCTTCGAAAAGATCCCTCCCCAGCTTGGAATTTCTCTTAAAGAGGAGAACCCACTTTTATCAACTTTAGCTAAAATCGTTTCATACTTTATATCTTGATTTTTAGAGACTGGGGATAGATCAACAATAGCTGCCGAGACTATCTCATTAATTTTCACTAAATCCATACCGAAAATGGGGATATCAAATTTCGGGTCAGGAAAAAACACACAGTGTAAGATTTTTAGATTTCTTGAGAATTCAGCTACTTCAATATGCAACTTTCTAAAACCTTTTGCTTTATGAAATTCGTTTTCTATATATAGTTCTCTGTCTTTTTCATTAAAAATAATATTTGAAAGCTTTGGATCAATTTTTATACATTTAAGTTTTTCCATCATAGATCTATGTCCTCTAATATTTTGTAGCAATTCCAAAATAAAAGGATCTGTTAATTTAGTTTTGCTTAAAGTATCAGACAACAAGATTAAAAAAGACCAAAATAAAGTTTAAAGAGAAATTTTATGAATTTAGGAAAAATTCACTATTACACCCATTCAAGCAATACTAAATGTGTATTTGTGGATAATAAGGAATTACCCCTAATAAGCATAGATATTTGGTGTAAGGCTGGGTCTTCATTTGAAGATGTTGATAAAAATGGAACAGCTCATTTTTTAGAACATATGATTTTTAAGGGGAATAACAAAATAATGCCAGGTGAATTTGATCATAAAATCGAATCACTTGGTGGCATAAGCAATGCATCCACAGGATATGATGATGTACACTACTACGTCCTCATACCTCCAAGTAACTTTAAAGAATCACTTGCTCTTTTGACAAATATTGTTCTATCACCAAAGATTAACAGTAATGAATTTAATAAAGAAAAAAGTGTAGTTATTGATGAGATAAAGCAACAAAATGATCAGCCTGATGAGAAACTTTTTAATTATTTTCTAAAAAGAGTTTGGAAAAGTGATAACTACGCTAAATCAATCTTAGGAACTGAAGAAAGTATAAAATTATTGACAATAAATGATCTGGAAAAATTCCATAGTAATCATTATTTAAAGAAAGAAATTTGTTTTTCAATTGCTGGCAATCTCTGTAGAGATACTTATAAGACTTTTGAGGATAGTAAATTTTCAGAAATAGTCAGGCAAACTTCTAGTAGTAATTCACTTATCGAAAATGCCAAAAAGAATAAGAGCAATATGTTAGCAAGAACCGGAAGAGAAGAGGTTATTTTTGCAAATTTAGAATTTTCAAGAATATTTATGGCCTGGAGCATAACAAGCCTAAATGATCAAAAGAAAGTTATTGGATTCGAAATCCTAGCATCCATACTTTCAGTAGGAAGAAATAGTAGACTTGTAAAAGCTTTGAAAGAGGAAAAGGATCTTGTGGAATCAGTATATGTGGATGTAAATGCTGGAGAATTAGGCGGACTATTAATTATTGAAGCTTGTTGTGAAAAAAAAGATTTAAAAAATGTAGAGAAACAAATTAATGAAATAATATATGAAATTTTAGACTATAAAAACTTAGCGCTCGATGAAATTAGAAAAGCTAGCAACATTGTCAAGAGCAATTACCTCTTTAATCTAGAAACATCCTCCCAACTTTCTTCATTCTTTGGGAATGAACTTTTGTGGGGAAGAAAAAATTCTATAAGAAATTTAGAAAGTCATCTTAAATATTGGAATAATTTAAATAATTTCAAAAAAATTATCAATTTCTTATCAAAGGACAAATTTATACTTATTGCATCACCCAAGTAATGATAAAAAGATATTTTAAGAGTCATATAAATAGAAATTTCTCTATTGCGATGATCTGGATAAATGGAGGGAGTAATTTAGATAGCAATGGGAAAAAGGGTATAAATCAGATTCTTTGTTCATTGATTATAAGAGGATGCGAAGGATTTGATAATTTAGAACTTTCAGATTTCATAGAATCACATGGTGCAGAACTAAATCAAGAAGTATTTGAAGATGGAATGTTTATTAGCCTCAAATCATTGGATGCTCATTTCAATAAATTATTTCCTTTATTGGATTTAATAATTAGTAGGCCACTACTTAATGAGGGCCAATTTAAAATAGTTAAAAAATCACTTTTAAATTCAATAAAAAAAGATAAGGAAAACCCTTTTAATATTTCTTTTGAGAAATGGAGGAAAATTGTTTATTTAAAACATCCATATGCTTTTAATTGCGGAGGTTATGAAAAAGATGTTTTAAGTATCAAATATAGCGATATTTTATCTGAATATGAAGGTTTTAATAGCAGAGATAAATATCTAATTTCTAACAATTCAAAAATCAATGAACATTATTCAAAAGGTTTTTACAAAAAAATTTCTAAAGAAAAAATAAGTTATCCAAAGTACGATTTAATTCCAGAATCTAGATTTGTTAGCTCACACAAAAAATCAAATCAATTAATCCTAATGTTTGGTAACCAAACTTGTTCTAGGAAAAGTATTGAACACTGGCCATTAAAAATCCTTGAGTCGTATCTATCTTTTGGCATGAGTTCTATTTTATTTAAACTTTTTAGAGAAAAAAATGGAATGACTTACGATGTAGGGGTTTTTAATCCGATCAGAAAAGATAATGCTCCTTTTTTAATTTATATGTCTGTTTCTAATAAAAACGCAATAATTGCATTTGAACTTTTATACAACTTATGGAAAGAATTATTATTTTCATTAATATCTGATAAAGAAATATTATTAGCTAAAAAAAAATTGAAAAGTTCTTTTCTTATCAGCACTCAATCTTTAGATGAGATTTTAAATAGGGAGCTTCAGTTAATTAGCTATGGAATATATCCAAGATCCGAAGATTATTCTTTAAAAGAAATAGAAGCAATATCCCCAAAAGATATAAAAAACGTAACTAATAAATATTTCTCCAAGCCTTTCTTAAGTATTACTGGTGATAAAAAAATTTGTAATGATATTAAAAATAAATGGATAAAAAATTTTTAATCAGATCTTTTCAACTTTATCAATATCAATTAAAAAGCATCCTCTTCTGAACTTGATTTCTACTATTTCAGGGGATCTAATAGATATAACTTCACCAACCTCATCAATTGCAACTAAATCTGGAGGTCTTAGCATTGGCATGTTATCCGAGGTCTTCAGATAAGATAGAGGCACTATTAACTTAACTTTATCTTTGATATCTAATTTCATTAATTAAATCTTATACATAGATTAGTAATCATAATATTAGATGAAATATCAACGAAAAGAATGAATTCATTCTAGAATTGATAATAATAATTTGAAATAAATTAATGAATCAAAAATTTAAAACAATAATTATATGGGCTTTACCAATATTTCTAGTCATTGCACTTTCTTATCAATTTTTATCCTCATCGAGTACTGATTCATTAAAATCAAACAGCTCAATAGTTGCCCCTAGAAACTCAGCTGTAGCAAGGGTTAGCTACGGAAGATTTTTAGATTACATTAATTCAGGAAGAGTTACTTCTGTAGATATTTTTGATGGAGGAAGAAATGCTGTTGTAGAAACTATAGATTCTGATTTAGATAATAAAGTACAAAGACTGAGGGTAGATTTACCAGGGTTAACTCCTGAACTAATAAACAATCTAAAGAATGAAGGAATAAGTTTTGATGTACATCCAGTTAAGACAACTCCTCCAGCCTTAGGAATCATAGGTAATCTTCTCTTTCCAATAATATTAATAGGAGGTTTAATCCTATTAGCTAGAAGATCAAATGGAATGCCTGGTGGACCTGGCCAAGCAATGCAATTCGGAAAAACAAAGGCTAGGTTTGCAATGGAAGCAGAAACAGGAGTTGTCTTCGATGATGTGGCTGGAGTTAATGAAGCAAAAGAAGACTTAGAGGAAGTTGTTACTTTTTTAAAAAAGCCTGAAAAGTTCACATCAGTTGGAGCAAGGATACCTAAAGGGGTTTTGCTAGTTGGCCCGCCCGGCACAGGAAAAACTCTTTTAGCTAAGGCTATTGCTGGAGAAGCAGGAGTACCATTTTTCTCACTATCAGGTTCTGAATTTGTTGAAATGTTTGTTGGAGTTGGAGCAAGCAGGGTAAGGGATCTTTTTAAGAGAGCCAAAGAAAATAGCCCATGTCTAATTTTTATTGATGAGATAGATGCTGTAGGTAGACAAAGGGGGGCCGGAATTGGAGGGGGGAACGATGAAAGGGAGCAAACCCTTAACCAATTACTTACAGAAATGGATGGCTTTGAGGGTAATAGTGGAATAATAATAATTGCAGCAACAAATAGACCAGATGTCTTAGACTCTGCTTTGATGAGGCCTGGAAGATTTGACAGGCAAGTAACAGTAGATGCTCCTGATATTAAGGGCAGATTATCCATACTTGAGGTTCACTCAAAAAACAAAAAACTCCAAGAGGATTTAACTTTGGAAAGTATTGCTAGAAGAACCCCTGGGTTTACGGGTGCAGATTTAGCAAATTTACTTAATGAAGCTGCAATCTTAACTGCGAGGAGAAGAAAGGATTCAATAAGCATTTCTGAAATAGATGATTCAGTGGACAGAATTGTTGCCGGGATGGAGGGTTCTCCATTGACTGATGGAAGAAGTAAAAGATTAATTGCTTACCATGAAGTTGGTCATGCTCTTATAGGCTCATTAGTTAAGGCTCATGATCCAGTTCAAAAAGTAACAGTAATTCCAAGAGGTCAAGCTAAAGGGTTAACCTGGTTTACTCCAGATGATGAGCAAACTCTTGTTAGCAGAGCACAGTTAAAAGCAAGGATAATGGGTGCCCTAGGAGGAAGAGCTGCAGAAGACGTGGTTTTTGGAAAAGGAGAAGTAACAACTGGTGCAGGTGGAGATTTTCAACAAGTTGCCTCTATGGCCAGACAAATGGTTACTAGATTTGGCATGAGTAAATTAGGGCCTATAGCTCTTGAAGGAGGTAATCAGGAAGTCTTTGTTGGAAGAGATTTGATGACAAGAAGTGAGGTCTCTGATTCAATCTCGAAACAAATTGATGAAAGCGTAAGAGTAATGGTAAAAGATTGCTATAAAGAGACTTATTCTTTAGTTAGTAAAAATAGAGAAGCCATGGATAAAATAGTTGATCTTTTAATTGAAAAAGAGACTTTAGATGGTGATGAATTCTTAGAGATACTATCGAAATACACTTCAATCCCTAAGAAAGAAAGAACAACTCAATTACTTAACTAAGTATTACTAATTGGTTTTTTATCTAAGACCAAGTCTATTAATCCATATTCAACAGCCTCTTTTGGAGACATGTAAAAGTCCCGATCAGTATCTTCCTTTATACTCTCATAATCTTTACCAGTTCTATCTGATAATTCCTTATTTAAGCGTTCTTTTAAAAATAAGATTTCATCAGCTTGAATTCTTATATCACTAGCTTGTCCTCTGGCTCCACCGAGTGGTTGATGTATCATTATTCTTGAATGCCTTAAGCTGCTTCTTTTCCCTTTAGTTCCCGCAGCCAATAAAAAGGCTCCCATACTAGCGGCAAGTCCTACACAAACGGTATGTATATCAGGCTTTACATGTTGCATTGTGTCGAAGATCCCTAAACCATCATAAACTGATCCTCCTGGGGAATTGATATACATATAAATATCCTTGTCAGGATCTTCTGCCTCTAGGAAAAGCAATTGCGCAACAATTCTATTAGCAGTATCACTCGTAACTTGTTCTCCTAGAAAAATTATCCTTTCTCTCAATAGTCTTGAATAAATATCAAAAACTCTTTCACTTCCTCCTGATTCTTCTAAAACTAAAGGGATCATAATAATATTTATTCGTTTATTAGATAATAACGATTTTGAGTCAACATACGCTATGGTTATTAAGGTTTACATATAAAAAAATTGAAAGAAAAATTGACTGTATCTGATAGCAAAAAGTTATTTCACGAAAAGTTCCCTTTTGTAATCCCAGGTTTATATAAAACAATAGTTGATGAGATGCTAGTTGAACTAAATCTTTTGAGCCATCAGAGTGAATTTATTCAGGATTATTTGTTTTGTGTTGGTCTGACAGAAATTTTCCAGGAACTTATGAAAGGTTACAAGCCAGAAGAACATCTAGATCTTCTTTTTGAGTCATTATGCAGTTCTACTAATTTTGAATCAAGAAAAATCAAAGAAACTTGCGAAAAGTCATTAGAAGAATTTAGAAACAAATCATCAAAAGATCTTCAAAAGTTATTAAAAGATAAAAGTAGTAATAATCTTTACTCCTCGAGAATACTTAATTTAGGATTATATATAATAATTTCTAACTCTACTGATTTTGAAGGAACTAGCGAATCTGAAAAAAATAAAATAATTTCTAAAATCTTTGCAAACTTAAATTTGCCATTTACAAAGGCAGAAAAAGAAATTGGCATTTATAAAGCAAGCATAAAAAAAATGAAGCAAGCTAAAGAACTGATTGAAGAACTTAAAATAAAAGATAATAAAAAAAAGAAATAAATTTTTTAAATTTATTTACCAATCCTTCTCTTATCTTTCCAAGAAATATAAGAAATATAAATCACTGCAAAGGTTATAAGTATAAGTAAAACAAATGATGAAATTATAAGAAAATTATTTAAATTAACTTCATTTTTTAAAAAAGGGAAATCAGATATCAATTGAGCCATCACCATTCCTTCCCCAAACAACCATGGCAATTGAAAAAGTAAAAATTGCGGCTAAAGCGGCCCAACCTATTTGAAAGATCATTAGAGTCAAATCATTAATATTAAATATACCAGAACTTCAAAAACTTTTTATAAATTCTAAATTAAAATTAGAATATATTTTAAAGATTAATAATTTTGGGAAGATTAGTATTAAATCATAGCTCAAATATTGAAGGATTAATTCCAATTCTTCAGAAGCTTGCGTTAAATATAAATATTAGAACAATTACTCCAGCAATAATTTCAAGAGTAAAAGGAAGATCATCTAAACTAATAATAAGATTATCAGTAAAAACTATCAGTGGGTATAAAGCAATTGCCAGAAAAGGTAGAACTGCCCAGGAAGTTTTTATTTCAACAGACTTAAGTAAAGATGAATTAAAAAATCTTTTAGATGTTTATAATCAAAGTTAATATAATTAAAATATCAATAATTTAAGTAGTCATTACACCTAAGTTAATGAAATATTTATTATTTACATTTTTATTTTTTTTGTCATTTTTCATAAATGTCAATAAATCATTAGCACTGAATGATTATGAAATAAGAAAAATTTGTGAGAAGGAGAGAAGGAAATCAAATTGCATAAAATTTTTGAAACAAAAAAGAACTAATTTATTAAAAGGCAATAGAGTAGAAATACCCGTAATACCTTTCAAAAGGTAATCTAATTTTAAATTTCAAACTCTGACTCAAATAGATTAAAAGAATTATTATAGTTGGCCATCAGATTTTCGGAATCATTAGTAAATCCTATTGACTCATAATCATTCTTTAATTGCTCAAATAAATAAACAACTTTATTAAATGCGCTAATATATTCCTTCTGGATTTCTTCATCATCTATGTCATAAATCTTGGCTAAAACTAATTCAACATTTTTTTTTGAGGAATATATTTTCTTCTCGAAATCTTTATTTAACTTTCTTCTTTTTTTTGCCATTAATAACTGATATATTTAAAATATAAATTTACAATAATCAAATTTATAGATAAATTAAATTAAAACTTAAAAAATAAAAATATAGTTTTCAAATCAAAATAAAACTACTATATTCCAATTAAGTAATTTGATTAAATGGAGAAAAAAGAATCAAATAATTCAAAAGATATGAAAAATCAAAACTTTGAAGCAAAAAAAATGAAGAATTCTGCAAAATCCAATAATCAAAAAGATAAATCTCTTCCTTGGTGGGTAGAAATATTATTTGTCCAAATAGGATTGCCAGATAAGTATCTTATAAGAATATTAAAAAGCAACAAAAAAGTAAAAGATTTTTTCAAAAATGATAAAAAATCAATATTCTCTTTTTTATTTATAATAACAATTTTGACTTATTTCTATCCAGTAGTTAAACAATCAAAAGATAAATTAGAATGTCAAACAATAGCAAAAGATTATATTATTGAGAATAAAGATATAATCAAAATAACAAGGAAACAATTAAGAATGCTATCAACAAACTTTTGTAATGGTGGAGAGGAAATTTATGAAATTGAAAATATAAAAAGATAAGACTTTATCTATTCAAAAATACAACTATAATGATAACTTTAAATTTGATATCTTATAAATTATTAATTCCATGACTGAAATAAGAGATAAGAAAGAAAATGTAAAAGTTCATTTAAAGGAATTACGGCAGAACTTGAAAGAAATGCATCTTTCAGTTACAGAAGAACTAATATTGCCGCAGCCTGAGGAAGTTAAAACACTAATGTATAAAATGGATCAACTTTTGAAAGTAATAGAATCAAAATAAACTATAATTATTTGAAATAAGTGAAAATCTCAAGAAATTATTTAAAAAAGCCATAAACATGAAAAACATAATAAAAATTTTTCCTATATTCGTTTGTTTAATACTAATAAGTTCATGCAAAACTTTATTAAATGAAGACATATTTATAGATGAGTCCAAAGAAAATATCGAAAAAGATTCTATTACTGAAAATAACCAAATTGAAATACGATTCTCTTGTGGGGAAGATGGTATATCAAAATATACAGATGATGGCTGGGTAGTCGTAAAAGAATATTCTGAAGAAAAAATATGTACTTGGAAATCAGTTCCTGCTTCAAAAAATTGTGACATGGAAAAAGATAAAGGATGTAAAATAACAAAGCCAGATAAAATTGGTCAAGAAAAAATTTACTTATTAGAAAGATAATTAGATTAAATGAGTAACAAAACAGAATATCTAATAGAAAAGATTTTTGAAAAATTAAAAAAGATCAAAACAAAAAAAATAAACTTGGAAAAAGATGAATTTAAAAAGTTTATTTATTTTCTTATAAATAATAATTAAATTGAAAATTATTTCTAATTAGAATTTGCTAACATTTTTTAAATAAATTATTTAATTAAAAATGTATAGTTTTTCACCATTAACAATTTTTCTAGTAATTGTTTTTATTGTTAGTCTTTATTTCTTGTATAAAATAACTACTACAATTAATAAATAAAAATAAATACAATATAAACTTCTTAATAAATAATTGGTTCTTGCCTTACAAGTAAAATTTAATAATAAATCAAAACATGATTTATACATTATCTATATTCCTATAAGAAACATTATTCATAAGAACTTTCTAATAAATCAATTCTTTTTTTTTCAATATATATCGCCTAAAAAATAGAGTATTAATAATTATTCAAGTTATCTGGCATATAATTCTTTTTGAAACTTATTTTATTGAAAGTTTAAACCTATGTTGTATAACAATTAACATTAACAAGCTTTCATTTGATAATAGTATCAAACAATACTGAATTATACTCATTATATTTGAGATTATATACTTTTTAAATCATGTCCTACGAAGCAGGAAGTAAAGAATGTAGACATTTGGTTGAAGCAAAGGAAAGTCTTTTATCCGCAATGGAATCCTTAAGTAATATCAATTCAACTGATCTTCTACAAATCCAAATAAAGGAGATCTACAATAAGTTAGAAATAATGCATGATAATCGCAAGGAAATAGAATCTGAAACTTAACATTGATAAATTTATCTAGTATTTTTAAAAATCACTAAATTCACTCTTTCTCTTTTTATTGCCTTTATTTAATAGTAATTCGTGAAGAGCATCTAGTTGTGAACGGACTTCTTTAGCTTCGTTTAAGTCTGGCAACAAATCATCTTTAATAAGCATTTGATGCATCTCTCTTAACTCTAACCTTATATATCTAAGGTGTGAAAGAACTTCTTCTCTCTTAGATGCATTCATATTGTATTTTCAATATAATTTATTATACAATATTGGAAAATTTGTATTTACCAGATAGTGAATTAAACCAACATAATAATATCCGAATAATTTAATAATTCAATTAATAATATTTATATTTTAGAGGTAATATTTTACTTATGAAGAACAAAAAGTCTAAAAAAAATAAAAATAAATCAATTCAAAAAACTAATGAATTAGGGCAAACAAAAAATTCCGCTAAATTAGTCTTATTTATATTTGGAATAGGGCCAATAATTGGAATAATAATATTTTTGTATAGTAAGGGATTTTTTAATTCTCCAAATATTTAGTCTAAAAAAACGTAAATTGAATAAAGAAAAAAAATCAAAATTATTATCTCAAAATTAATTTATTTAAATTTTTTTAATGAGAAAATCCTAAATTCAGCAATTTTTCTCGCAGTATCTGGGTTGGAAGCGACGAAAGGATGATAAGACATTTGATCAATTACTTTGTCTATCTTGACTTTTATATCTTCGCAGCTGACTTTTTGCCATTCCTCATCAAATGACATAGCAAAACTATCTGAATTATCATAAATTTTATCTTTCATGAGAAATAATAATTTAGCTAAAAAAAATTTAAGAAATAATCTAAAAAGGCAATTAGATAATGCCTAGAAAATATCTCTTGTGTTAACAATAAATAAACTACATTAAAACATCTTTAAATTTATTTTTTTTTGCATTACTTAACCACAATCAAAAGATATTTTAGCAAATCAGATTATTTGACAGAAGTGTTACAATAATGACATATTATTATTTTTTATGGAAGATAAAGTCAAGAGGATCGGCTATTTGCCGAGAAAAAGGGTCCTTGAAATAATAGATGTAATATCCAAGCAGGAATCCATAAGTAGATCAAAAGTTGTTGGATTATTAGTTGAAGAAGCATTAGATGCAAGAGGGATAGTGAATTTCGGATATAGCAATTTAAATAAAACTCAACATTTAAAATCTAATAATTATATAAATAATCCCAAACACCAAAAAGATTTGACAGCTTCAGAAGATGAATTTGTTGATGATAGCGGATATACAATTTCTTCAAGCAAAAATTTAGACCGTTCAATCTCTTCCTCCGATATTGAGTTAGCTAATAAAATTAATATTCTAAAAGAATCCGGTTTAATTTAAATTATTGGTGAAACTTTTTTCATTATTTTATGCATGATCTTTAATCATTGTTTATCGTGGATCAAGAACTATATGCCTTTATAAACAAAATGAATATTAAATCATTTCTAAATATATATTTTGTAATTAAAAAATGAAAGAGATAAAATGTCCTTCGTGCGGGAAAACCTTTGGAATAGATCCAAGCAGCTTTGAAGAAATACTTGGCCAAATAAAAAATGAAGAATTTAATAAACAAATACAAGAAAGACTTCTATTAGCAGAAGAGGATTATAAAAAAGGTATAGAAATCTTAAAACACGAATTAAAGATACAATTGATTGAACAAAATCGTATAAAAGAAACAAAAATTCAAACCCTTGAATCTAAATTAAATTTTGCGGAGGAACAGAAATTAAACGTCATAAACGAATTAAAAAATCAGTCATCAAACAAAATCAATTTACTTAATAATGAACTCAATAAATTAAGAGAAGATATTGCTAAACAATCTATAATTTCTGAATTGTCTTTAAAAAACAAAGTGAATGAAGCAGTAACTACTTTAGAGAAAGAGAACTCTTCCTTAAAAAATTCAATTGAAAAGTTTAGATTAGAACAATCAATTAATGAAAAATCAATTGAAGAAAAGTACAAGAACAAAATAAGTGAAAGAGATATAACAATTCAAGAGCTCAGAGACATGAAATCAAAATTATCTACAAAGATGATTGGTGAATCACTAGAAATTCATTGTGAAACGCAGTTTAATCTTAATCGTTCTACTTCATTTAAAAACTCATATTTTGAAAAAGATAATGATGTAGCTTCAGGAAGTAAAGGTGATTATATATTTAGGGAATTTGATGAAAATAAAATTGAAATCGTAAGTATAATGTTTGAGATGAAAAATGAAAGTATAAATAGTACTTATAAAAGAAAGAACGAAGAATTTTTAAAAGAATTAGATAAAGACAGAAGACAAAAGGAATGCGAATATGCAGTATTGGTTTCATTACTCGAACCAGATAGCGAATTATACAATTCTGGCATTGTTGATGTTTCACATAGGTTCCCAAAGATGTATATTATTAGACCTCAATTCTTCCTGCCAATTATTTCTCTACTTAGAAATGCCTCTTTGGAATCTTTAAAATACAAATCACAAATTGATTTAATGAAAAGAGAGAATTATGACATCACGAATTTTGAAAGTACTCTTGCACAATTTAAAAATGCAGTAGGCAAAAACGTTTCACTAGCTCAAGACAGATTTAATGATGCAATCTCTGAAATAGATAAATCAATAAATCATTTAAAAAAAACGAAAGAAGCCTTACTTTTATCTAAAAAACACCTTCTATCAGCAGATAGTAAATCTCAAGACTTAACAGTTAAAAAGTTAACTAAAGATAATTCAACTATGCAGAAAAAATTTAATGATTTAAAGACTTTAAAAAATGAATAAAATTAAATTGAAAAAATATTAATTTGAAAATAATTGCATCTTTAATGATTTATTAATCAATAAAGATATAATAAAAATAGTTTATCTGATGAAATAATGGCTTTAAACACTCCTATTTACTCTATTGCAAAGGAACTTAATGTTGATAGTGATAAAGTTATACTAGCTTGCCAAACTCTCGGCATAAATGCAAAAGGAGCAACGAAACGATTAAATAAAGATGATTTAATAAGAGTAAAAAGTTATTTCGAAAACGGCAAAAACGCTTCTCAAGAAATAATTGATTTAAACACAAGTCAAGTTAAAACAAAGACTAAATTAAAAAAAGTGGATATTAAAAGAACACAAGGTTATTTTCCAAATAGACTTATAGGTAAATCTTAAATTAACCACAGTAGAAATAGAAATTAAATATTGCCAATGGTAATTAAATATTTAATAAAAAAATACTAATTTATATATAAACGGTCTCACTTATCATTTTTATCAATTATCTTTTACTAAATGCAATTAAATTCTTTATCAAAAGAATAAACAAAAAGGAACAAAAATCTACTATGAACCTTTCTTTATCAGAAAATCCACGTTATAAAAAAAATAAACATATTTTGTAGAAATGAAAAAATTAATACCTTTTATATTATTTGAAATACTTTTTACTCCTTTTGTTTTGAAAGCTAATGAGAACTTTTCTGTTGAGATAGAGGCTCTTACACTGGTAATGGAACAATATAAAAAAAATACTGAAGATGCAGAAATCAAATTAGATTTAAATAATAAAAATCCAAGCTATATGGCTCTTAAACAAGATGAATGTCATGCTACTGTTAAAGTTACAGAAAAAACAGGGCTTGAGATTATAAATACCGAATTATTTGATGTAAATATTTGCAAGAAAGAAATCAATAAGGTAATTAACTAATAATTAAACAAGATATTTATAAAATAAATAAAAATACATATAAAGAGGTATTTAAAATTTAGAAGGTAAGACCTCTAGACCTAACAGAAATCATTGGAACGGGTTTTGCTTCATTAATTAATAAGAATGATTTAATGAAGCAGATGTAATAAAAAGTACAAAAATAATATGAAATTTAGTATTTATTTTTTCTTTAATAGCGTTTGTGATTCTTCTCTGGACATAAGAGCTTCAATTTGTGCAAGAACTTTCTGAAGTTCATCTGTCTTTGTTAAAGAAGCCTCTGCGACTTCTCTAAGTTTTTCTAATTGTTCTTTAGTTTTATCCATAAAAAATTTAATTAAAAAAACACACTAGATGTAGTTTTAAAAGCAAATATCTCACTCACACACATATTCATATTCTCTCTATTTTTTATAAAGTCAAATATATTTCCTCTTATTATTGTTTTATGAGGACTTCCAATTAAATCTTTTTATTATAGAAATTATAGGATCATTTTAAATCAAATAATTTTTAATATTATGAAGTAAAAACTGGTAACCCAATAGTGGCAGTTGTAATTAAGGCTCCTGCAAATATCAAGAAAGGTAGTAAAGGATAATTGTTCAAGTTGAAACTTACTAATTCTAAACAACTATATAGGTATTTATACCTTTTGTCTACTCTTTTGTTTCTCTGGTATTAATTTCTTACTTTTTTTAGCAAAACAAAACTAACCAAATTTACCAGATATATATTCCTGAGTAATTTTTTCTTTGGGAGAATTAAATATCTTCTTTGTTGAATTAAATTCTGCAAGATAGCCAACCTTACCACCATCTCCATCTTCATATTCTATTGCATTGAAAAATGCAGTCATATCACTAACTCTTAAGGCCTGTTGCATATTATGAGTAACGATTATTATTGTGTAATTCTTCTTAAGTTCATGCATAGTTTCCTCTATTTTTAAAGTGGAGATTGGATCCAAGGCTGAACAAGGCTCATCCATTAAAATTATTTCAGGTTCAATTGCTATAGTTCTCGCGATACATAATCTTTGCTGTTGTCCTCCTGACAACGAATAACCACTGTCATTCAGTTTATCCTTGCACTCATCCCATAAAGCTGCTTTTTTTAGCGAACTCTCGACTAAATCATCCATATCTCCAGTGAAGCCATTAATTCTTGCACCAAATGCAATATTTTCATATATAGATTTAGGGAAAGGATTAGGTTGTTGAAAAACCATTCCAATTCTTCTTCTTACTTCAACTGGATCTACTCTTGTGTCATAAATATTAGTACCATTAAAGGTTACAGTCCCTTTCAGTGAACAATTAGGGATTAAATCGTTCATTCTATTTAAAGATCTAAGAACAGTCGATTTACCACAACCTGAAGGGCCAATAAGAGATGTTATATTTCCTTTTTTAAAATTGCAAAAAATATTTCTTACGGCTTCAAACTTTCCATAACTTATAGAAACATTCTCAAGAGATAGAATAATATTCTTTTGTATTTTTTTATTAGTTTTAATCATTTATACTCTCTTAGTTTTTTCTGTAATAGAAGCTAATATCCTAGAGAATATATTTACAGATAGTATAGATAAAACAAGAATAAAGGAAGCTGCCCAGGCAAGTTTATTTTGAGCATCATACGGTTCAAGAGCAAAATTGTAAATCAAAACAGCTAGAGATCCCATCTCATAGAACAAGTCTCCAAATCCTGTTATGTAGTAATAAGAGAATAAAGCAGTAAAAATCAAAGGTGCTGTTTCTCCTGCTGCTCTTGCTATACCAAGTACAACTCCAGTTGCAATAGACCTAAAGGCAGAAGGAAGCGTAACTTTTAATATTGTTGTATACATACTTGCACCAACACCAAGAGAAGCATACCTTAACTCATTCGGTACTAACTTTAACCCTTCATCAGTTGTTTTAATTACTGTGGGCAGCATTAATATTGAAAGGGCCATTCCTCCCGCCAGGCCGCTGTACATACTTCCAAATAAAATCTTTGATGAAACAATTAACGCATAAATAAATACACCAGCAATTATTGAGGGTACTCCCGCAAGAACATTAACTCCAAATCTAATAAATTTAGAAAAAGAACCGCCTTTTGAATATTCAGCCAGATATATCCCACCTCCAACACCTACAGGTATTGAAATGATTGAAGCAATGGTACTGATTATTAATGTCCCTATTAATGCAGGATTAATACCTCCTGCATCTAAATCGTCTCCGGGAGGATTTGGTTCTAAAGTAAATAGTTCTGGTGTAATTTGAGATCCACCTTTAATAAGAATAAAAGTAACTAGAAAAATCAAAGGAAGTATTGCTATCAGTGCACAAATTACTGATAAAGAAGTAAAGAATTTATCTCCTATATTTCTTGATAATTTTTTCTGGTAATAAAGTGAATTCATAATTATCTAATATTTGAGACTAAATTTCTTAACTAGCCATTGAGCAAAGATATTCACTACCAATGACAAGATCATAAGTACAAAAGCAGCGTAAAAGAGTGATGAAACCTGACTTCCGTCAGCCTCACCAAACTGATTTGCGAGCATTGAAGAAATAGTATATCCAGGTGACAATAGTGATAAACTAAAGGCATTAGAATTACCAATAATCATTGTTACAGCCATAGTTTCTCCCATGGCCCTTCCTAAGGCCAAAAGAACACCTGCCATAATTCCTGATAATGCCGCTGGCAAAATTACTGAAAATATTGTTTTCCATCTACTGGCTCCAATCCCATAGGCTGCATTTCTTAACTTTTTGGGAACTTGATTAAGAGAATCTCTTGCTATTGCAGTAACTATTGGCAAAAGCATTACAACTAAAATCAATATCGCCAAAAGTGAATTCCTACCTGTAGGTTCCGTACTGAATAAAGGTATCCATCCAAAGAAACTATGTAAAAAGACAAAAAAGGCTCTAAAAAAAGGTTCCATAACAAATATTGCCCAAAGGCCCAATACAACTGATGGTATAGCTGCCAATAATTCAACAAAGGAACCTATTATTTCTCTGAAAACTTTCGGCACAAAGTCCTCGGTAATAAATATTGCAGTTCCAACTCCCAAAGGAATAGTTATTAATATCGAAAGAAATGAGGTTACTAATGTGCCATATATTGCAGTAAAAGCTCCATATTCATCTTTTACTGGATTCCAATCAGAGGTTACTAAAAACTTCAAGCCATACCTTGAAAAGGATTCAAATGACTGAAAAAAGACTACTAAAATAATTCCTAAAAGTATTATTGCTACGAAACTAGACAATACTAGAGAAGCATTCTTGAAGATAATATCTATATTTTTTTCGATACCGAATCTTTTACGATTCTTGAAAAGAGTTAATTTCTCTTCCATTAAAAAAAGAATATCTCTATAAATCTACTACTAAATGAGCCAAAAGACTTTCAAAAAAATAAAAAAAATTTGATATTTGATTATTCACAAGTTCTCTTATTCAATAATGTTTGAATCAAATGACTCATCCAATTTTTGAAATCTGATAATAAATCTAATTCTAATTTGTATTAGCCCCATCTAGTTTCCTATTCTGCCAATAGCATCGATGGATTTTTCTAGAATTTGTCCTTTTAAAGGGATAAATCCAAGTTCGGATGCTTTTGATTGATATTCCTCACTAAGTAATTTATAAAAAGTTTCCCGCAAAGCGTTAGTATTTCTACCATTCCCAGATTGATAAGCAAGAATCCATGTCAAGGTTGAAATGGGATAAGCACCTTTAGACTTAGGGTTTGGATTGGTACCAGCTAAGTTTTCATCAAGAGTAATGCCGTTTAAAGCTATTGCTCCAGATTCTGAACTTGGAAAAATGAACTGACCTGAACGATTTTCCAAAGCCGCTGCTTTAACATTTCCCTTTATATAAGACTGGTTAACATAACCAATAGTACCTGGAGTATTTTGAATTACTCCTGATACGCCTGCATTTCCCTTAGAACCAACGCCGGATGGCCATTTAACAGATTTACCTGTTCCTAAAGTCCATCTTGAGGAAAAAGCTTGCATTGAATTAGTAAAGGCTTTTGTGGTACCAGAGCCATCTGAACGATGCACCCAAGTTAATTTTCCTTTTTTACAACCCAATTTCTTCCAGTCTTTTATCATTCCCATTGAAACTTGAACAGCTTGCTCTTGAGTTAGTTTCAGATCGCAATCATAGTTATAGGCAAAGGCGATAGTGCCTCCTACCATTGGTATTTGAACCAAACCTCTTTTAACTTTTGCAATGTCTGATTCTTTCATTGGATCATCAGAAGCACCAAAATTTACAGTTTCATCAATAAAAGCCTTTCTTCCAGAGCCTGAACCTACTGCTTGATAATTAACTTTTGTTCCTCCTGATTTCGCATAATCAGAGAACCATCTTGTATATATTTTTGCAGGAAATGTTGCACCTGCCCCACTTAATCTGACACTAGGAGATCCACAAGCCGTTAGAGCAAATTAAGAACATCCAATAAGAGCTTTTTTTAAAATGCTCATAATAAAAGTACTAAAGATAATTTATTTATAGCATTTAATAAATAAATAAGATTTTATAATCAATATATCAAGAATTTTTGATTTTTTTTCTTAAAATATCTATTTTAAAGGTTCTACTGATACAACAAGGTTACCCAACAAACCTTTTAAAATATTTAACTGTTCTTTGCTACCAAATGCAATTAATACCTGTCCTGGTTGCAGTAAAAAATCGCCTCCAGGATTGGTTACTAACTTTTCATTTTCTTTAATAGCTAATATTTTTGCACCACTTTTTTTTCCTATTCCAAGTTCAGAAAGTGATCTTTTCTCTGCAGTTTCAAAAAGACTAATATCATTACTTAGTTCAAATTCTTCTATTTCACATTCACTTCCTGCAAGCAAGTCAAGAAAGTCAATGGCTATTGGTCTTAAAGCCATTGATGCCATTGCTCTTCCTGCAGCAATATAAGGACTTACAACTATACTTGCGCCAGCTAATCTTAATTTACTTGCAGCCTCTTCAGTTCCAGCTCTTGCAATTACCCTAATAGAACTTCTTATCCCTTTAGCACTTAAAACCACGTATAAATTAGAAGCATCATTAGGTAAGGTAACAACCAAACTTTTACATTTTTCTAATCCTGCTAGTTTTAAGGTTTCATCAAGAGTTGCATCCGCACAAAGTGCTTCTAAACCATTCTCTTGCGCAATTTTTATTCTACCTTCGTCACTTTCTACAACAACAATAGGGATTTTTTGTGTTTTTATTTGGTTAGATATTTCCTGACCTACCCTCCCATAACCGCACAAAATTACATGATTTTCCATTTTTCTAAGAATTCTTTTAAAACGTAATTCATTTACTCTTTGAAAATAGCCGGATTCGAATAATCGTACAGCTTTCTGAAAGGTAAATTGAATAAATATCAATCCGCCAACGATTATCAAAACAGTAATGATTCTGCCTTCAGGACTTAAGGGTTGCACTTCTCCAAAACCAATTGTGGTTATTGTTATGAGAACCATCCATAAGCAGTCACTCCATTCCCATCCCTCCGTTATTCGATAGCCTATTGCACCTAAAAAAAACAGAAAGAATAAAGAATAAATAAGACCTATCCAAGGCCTTAAATAGTCTTTTAGAAAATAGAATTCAAATAATCTAAGCTTCATATTTCCTATTATCGTTAACTATTCAGAAATTTCAAAGAATTTTCCTAATATGTGGCTAAAACTATTTATTTTTGTAGCTGTTTGAATTAAACAGATGATTAGTATTTCAGGTCTTATTTTGTTCTTTATTAAAAATCTATTCAAGGTTTAACTTGTACAGATTCAATTAGGAAATCGGAAGCTGTCCTTAACCAATCAGCAACTGTAAGACGAAGATCAGGCTGAGAGTATACAAGAGCGACAATAATTGCAACTAAAATTATTTTCACCATGGCATTTCTTATATTCCTACGAATTAAACCACAACTATCTAGTAAAAAGAACCTTGATTTTATAAAAATTCAGTTTAATTATAGATTTTCTAGTTGATTAAACAAATATTCTACTCTTCTAAGATTAACTCCCAAATCTGATTGACCTAATCTAGCAGCAGATCTTATTTGAATTATGCCTTTGGATCTGTTTACAAGACTTCTTCTCTCCAGCTTTAAAATTTCAAGATCATCTGGAAATCTAAAAATTAAGCTCCTACAAATACCTCTCCAATAATTTTTACCATTTTCGATAACTTCTGTGCGAGGCAATCCTTCTGCTAAAGAAACGAGCTGATCAAATTTTTGATCGATATTTACTAATTCCTTTTCTATTAAGACACTATTTAAAGGATTGGTTATTGGAGCAAGACCTTGAATAGATTGAAACATTTTATTTGAAACGTATTTAGATGTTCTAACTGATTACTCATACAAAGTGAGAGGGGAAATATCAATCATTATCAGATAGAAGGATCTTGATGAAGAATTTCTATCCCAAATTCCTAAAATTTTAGATTTTTTATTTTTTTTCTGACAAAGAAGTTTGTCTATTCTGTTTAATATTTTGTTTACTAATCCATAAAATTACTACTCCTAAGAAAAAGATCTCAATAATAATTCCTGAACTTGTCACACTCATTTTTTATTAATTCTTTTCTTTTTAGTGCCTTAAATATATGGAACTAAAATATTTAATGCCACTTTTTAAAGGAATTAATTGGATTCATAATCTATTTCCTTTTTCTATATAAACTTCTACCTTTAATGAGATCTTCTATGTTGGGCCAGGCTGCTATTAATTCCTTAAGTGCTTTTCTATTAGGAGTATAAAAGATACATGAGAACCCGCTGATTAAGTAAAGTATGAACCATACCTTATTTTCTGAAAAAGCTAAAAAGAAAGAAAATAAAAAACTTCCAATGAAACAAAAGAAAAATAACCTATTAGATACCTCTAATATTGTCCTTTTAAGTCTGTAAAATTTAATTTTTTGTTTGTCGGATTCAGCATCACTTTGGAATTTATTTTCAAATGAATTAATTATTTCTTCTTCAAGAACTTTTTCATATTCTAAGTTATCTATTGGGTCAAGATTATCTTTTTTATTTACCATAAAATTTATTTGGACAAGATTATGATAACTAATTTTATTAGTTATTTAAATATAGTTAATAATTTTTTTTCTAATAGGTTAATTTATACATAAAATCATGTTTTTGGAAATAGCCCATAATTCTTTTATTTATAATAAAGATTTTACTAAAAATATTCTTTTTAATTTTTACAATTATTTGAATCCTTTAAGAAAATAACTTCTATAAAATTTTTAGCATTCATAACACTAAAATGAAATATTTAGTTGACGAGTTAAAATTAATAAATTATTTAAATATTTATTTAAATGCAAAGGTATTTGATTTCCTACGAATTTGCTGATGGAGAGGATCAAGAAGAAGGAGCAGAAATGCTTATAAATTGGTATGAATCAGGAGGTCCTCAAAACAGACCAGAAAATTATGAGGTTCATTCTTGGGTTTTTATGGTGCAAAATGGTATTGGTCATTCAGTAGTAACTGCAGATTCTCTTGAGACAATTTGGAAGCAATGGCACCCTTGGAGAAGACTAATGGATATCAATATTCAGCCATGCATGGATCTTGAGGAGACCGTAGGGTTATTCAAAAAACAAAATATGAATACTCGTATTGTTTAAAATTTATTCTGACGTAATAATACAAATCAGTAGCAGGTAATACTATATACCTAAAGATTTGAGCTAAAAAAGGAAAGAATAATTTTCTATAATGATTGATTCATATCACATTTACTTCAAAGGGGAAATTCTCTTTAAGAATTTAAGTAAAGATGACTTTGAATTTGTTTGGGAAAATTATATACATCTTATATAAATGCTCTCAATGATGAAATCACTTATGAAATAATAAGCGAAAAGAATATTAAAGAGCAATGATTTCAACTTGAGCCATCAAATTAACTCGTATAACCTTACTTAAACTAAGAGTAGAATAAGAAAAGTCTTTTATCATTAATTTGAAGATATTCTTTTTCCTCTTTGGTTATCTCCAAAGATATTTTATTTGCCTCTATTTCAACATTTGAATTATAGATTTGAAAATTTTTTGCTTATTTAAATAGCGCTACCACACCAATATCTGTAATAAACCATGTAAAGTGAACACTATTCCCAATAGTTTTTTCTTTAAAAGAATCAAGTAAAAACTCTTCTGTAGAATTCATTTAATTATATTTTTTAACGATTCACTTACCACCATTGCAATATCTAACAGCCTCAGAACTACTACTACCCTTTTCAATTACTTCAGTAACACATTTATTGAAAAGTTTTGATTCTTTCTTAATTGAACAAAACCCAAACGCTATTACCGCTAAAGCTAAAGCAGATACTAAGCTAGATCCTAGCTGAATAAAACCATAAGCAAACATAATTTTTTTCTTATCTGAGCATTTTTGAGATTCCTTTGTTTCTTCTTTCATTTTTTATTATATAAAAAAACAATATATTCAATTTATTTTTCATCTGAAAGGAAAAAATATAGAGAAAACCGAATAAGCTTTTTAACCAAGAATTCCAGAAAATTATTTGAATTTTCATTTATTTTTCTTTACTTTAATTTTTAATTTGAAACAAGATCGAATAAAAAAGAATTGTTTATTACTTCAAGATATATTTTCAAGAGAAATATTTAATTTAATAAAAAGAGTAATGATCCCATAGTGATAACAACTGATTATATGAATTTATTATCTATATTTATAATTTTATAGATCAAGTATTAATACTTAGAAAATAATCCATAAAACCCTGTTTTGACTATGATCCCCGCGAGTTATCCACTTTTTATCGCTTTTTCAACAGGTTTTTCCACAATCTGTTGAATTAATTTATTGATCTATGTGCAAAATAAAATAAAGTCTTTATTTTATTTAAATTACTAACAGTTTCATTTTTGGGTAGGTATGATTTTTAACTTAAATTATTTAAACATCATTTTTTTTAAATGAAAACAATAAAAATACAAAATGATTTGGCTACTGAAATTAAAAAAGAAAAGAAAAAATCGAAGATTGAAATTTTAACTCAAGAAAATGAGCTATTAGTTAAAAGTTTAAAAAAACCTGGATGATCTTTTAAATACTTTGGAAAAAATTTAAATAGTTTAGGAAGATTATCTATATTATTTTCTTCAAATATAAATTTTCTATTAAATTAAAACCTTCAAAAGGATTAGGGCATTCATTTAGTAAAAATAATAGTTATATTATTAGCATCTCAAAAGAGATCAAATTAGAAATATCATTCATAAATTCCTAATAATTATTAAGTAATCTTATTATCTTCTTTCGAAATTAGCTTGAAAAACTTATGGATACTCTAGAAATGAAAGTCAAATACAAAAAACTTTTAAGCAAAGCAGCTCAAGCAAATGGTCGTAAAGAAACTGTTTTTTATTTGAATCGAGCTGCTAAGATTAAATCCAAAATCTATTCAAAAAATAAGATAGATTGTTATCGATGTAATGGAGCTGGTTATTTAAGAGTTTCATTAGATGAGACTAGAACATGTCTATCTTGTTACGGGAAAGGCTACTTAATTAACTAAATTCACCATTATTTTCATAAATGAAAAATCTTATTCAGGCTCACAAAAATTTAATAAAAACTGTAAAGGAACAAATGGGTTTATCAGACTATGGAATGTACTGGTTAGCTTTTCTAGAGGGAGGTTTAACAATTTGGCTCCTAGATAGAATATTCTTTCATTGGTTAAGGCAATAAGTTTATTTACAGAATAAATAATAATATAAAATAATTTTCTTATAAAATACAATTAAAAATTCTAAAGTATTAAAAAACGATCCAACTAATTGGTTTAATTTTCTTTTAGCGACTACCTATTAATTAGTGAAAGTAACTTCAAGGTTACTTGATGAGCCAACAAAAAACACATCTAAAATAGTTTTAATATCCTTAAAAACAAATTAAAAGAAAGCAAACAAAATTTTTCTAAAGAGAAGAAAAGAGAAGCTTGGTGAAGAGACAAATAGGAAGGTGGATTTTTATTTAAAAGAGATAAAAGCTAGTGGAATATTTTATTATCAAAATTTTTACAAGAGATATTTCTTAAATTGATCTTATAGGTTTAATTTTAGTTCATTAAGTCATTGCTATAGTAATGACTAAACTATTGTATCGGAAATGGTTGGCAAATTTAATCAGTAAAGAAGATAAAATAAAAAGGCTAAGTTAAATATGGAAAGAATTATTAGTTGATGGAACTATTGTGGAAGTAGTAATGGGAGCTATATTTTTAGTAATAAGTATTTTTCTATAAATGAACATAACCTACATCCTTTTAATTTTTTTAATTTCCTCAATAGTAATTTTCTCTGAAATAATTAAGTCATCAGAAGAAGATTCTAAAAAAATGAAATAAGTTTCAAGCAAATATTTAATAAGTTATTAGCTAATTAATTTAATAAGTACATTATCTTTGTTAGCTCTTAATAAATTAAAGATAAAGATACTTAGCATTATTAAACAAATTCTAGATTTATAGTTAAAAAAAACTCTGCAATTTTAAAAATGCAGAGACTTCAATAATAATTAAGATTTATTTGTTTTATATAAACCTATTAATTATAAAACCTTTTTTCTTAATTAAAGGAAAAGAGAGCAATGAAATCGATGAAGATATTGAATTCACAGCCTCTTTAATAACCTCATTTTTTGTTAGATACGACAATGAATCACCTCCTTTACTAATGTTTTTTTAAAATTAACTAAATAAATTCGAGAAGGGAAGCTATTAAATCAAAATTTAAAATTCTTTTAACAAATTAAATTATTTTAATAATTAAAAATGAAGAAGAAGCATAATTACTACCAAGGCAAAACCTGTCCATTAGTATGCCAAAAAGTGCCTGAATTATTTTTATTTAGCTCATCAATTCTTTTTAAGATACCATTTACCGATTCTTCAGCAGTTATTCCATTTCGAGTAAAACCTGTCATGCGAGTACTTACTAAGCCAGGATGCAAAATAGCAACATAAATTTCTTCTTTTAATAAATCTATTGAGAGTGATTTTGCTGCCATTGATAATGCGACTTTGGACATCCTATAGCCATAAGAACTTCCCGATGAATTATCACCAACAGAAGCCATTCTGCTTGTTATAAAAGCAATTTTCGATGATCTTTTTAAAAGATGTTTAAGAGATTGAGTCATATAAATTGGACTAAATGCATTTACTTCAAATTGGCGAAATATACTTTCTTTATTTAAGTCTTCTAAAGAATTAAATTCATAAATACCTGCATTATGAATTAAGCAATCTATATTAATTCCAGAAAGTTTTTTACCTAAATTATTTATTGCCTCTTCAGATGAGATGTCTATATTATCTTCAATTCTTACCCCTAAATTAATTAGTTCTGGCGATGCCCTCCTACAAGTTGCAATCACCTCATCTCCCCTATTATGAATTTGATTACATAATTCCAAACCAATGCCCCTATTTGAGCCTGTTACAAGATAAGTAGACATTTTCTTTAGAAGATTGAACTATAATTTAACTCTTTATTTGAGAAATACAAAATAATCAATAAAAAAAGAGTAAGAAATTAAATATATATAAATTTTTTAAAAGGTTATAATTTTAATGTCTACTAGTAAAAGTTCAAAAGGTGAGTTTCTATATAGATATCATCTAAATTTTTTGTTTATGGAAGTTTTAAATCAAGAATTAACTCAAGAGATACTTAGGTTAACCTGGAGAAACCCTATTTTCATGGCTATAGCTATAGCATTAATTTGGCTTGTCCCACAATTATTTATTAGAAAATTCATATCAACAAAATATGAAAAAAGAAAAATAGAAATACAAAAAAACAAAATTGATAAATTATATCCCAAAAATCTTCAATAAAAAATTTAAGACTTAAAAGAATAATAAAAAATTAAAAAATTGTTCATAATTCAAACTTTTTATGGGTTATAAATTATTAGAATTGAAGAAAACAGCCAAACTTACCTATCTTTTTTTTAAAGTATTCAGATGCATACAATTTACTAGATAAATAGATGGGTATTTATGTTCTTCAGATTCTGATTATAGAGATACAACTTATTAAGATATTGTAGAGAATAATTAAATGAACAAAAAATGGAATCCTACTCAAGAAGATAATATTCGAATAACAAAAAGTATTTATCAATTTATAAAAGAAGAGCTTTCTGAAAATTAAGAAGCAACTGCATGTCCAGATTCGTTTATTTACGATTTCATAGGAAGAATCAAAAATGAGTGGCCCACAAAATCATGTAATTCCTTATTTAAGAAATAAGAAGAGAAAGAATTAAGTAATTCTTAAAAATATAAACTAATTTATATAAAAAATTAAAGTGTTCTTTCATAGTTTAAATTTCTTGAATATAATCTAAATAATTTATCTTAAGAAAATGATTATTCGTTTATTAGGTATAGTTTTAATTATTGGTACTATTGCCTACTATGGATTAGTTTTAACTGGTCATAGCAATCTATAGAATTATTTTATTTTAAAACTATAAAATTCTTTTTATGAAATGGCCTCCTACTTCTTGTTGGACAGCACCAAAAACAATCAATGGTAATTGTCATTATCAGGTTAAAGCCTATGGTGGCAAAAGTGAAAATAGATGGGTTGATATATTCCCCACAAAAAGTAAAAAAGATATTATAAGAATTTCATGGGGAGAATTAAAATCAGAATGGAAGAGTGGATGGTTAAGGCTCACAAAAGATTAAATTAAATTTTTTGTAAATAAATATAATTAACCAAAATTCTGTAAAAAATCATACTTAATTAATCAAATAAATCTACTAATATTTTTATAAAAGAAATAAAAAATGACGCCAAAACCAAAGAAGAAACTTCCTAATAAAAAAATAATAACCTCAGCAAAGTTTGAAGCAAAAGAACAATTTACCAAATCAGCACTTGAAAATTTAAAAACTGAGAATAAAAGAATTTTTAATTCTCTTAAAGAATCTGGCGAGATTCAAGATTTAAATAAATAATTTCCTTACAAAAAAATTTAATTTTTATTTTTATATATTAAGACTTGATTGAAAATATAATTTGCTAATTCTCAGATACCTCAACTTATTGGTTTTGTTCTTATATATAGGCTATATATAATGGAAGATTTGCATTGATAGGAATCTTAGCTTTAGTAATAAAATTCAGTTTATTAGGAGGCATAATTCCTGCTTTATTTAGGTAATAGCTCATAAGTATAAAATTATTCTTATCCAAGACATAAATCAATCTTTAAAGAAAGGTACTCTAAATTTTAATTAAATTTATTTATTATAAAAATAAAAAATAATTGAGTAATACTGATTACAATAAAATTGGCTTAGATAGTTATGGAATCCATTGGCTTCAATATGCTGCATTTGCTCTTTCTTGTTTTGCTATCTTTACAACTTGGTCTTTTTTTTCGATGATAATTTTCATAATTTTATAATAAGAATAATTAGAATTTTTAATTGCAGCTCTTTTAATTGCAATGGAATATAATAATAGTTTTATATATAACAAATAGCAAAAAAATATTAATAAAAAAAGCTATGTAAGAATTAAGGAAATATACAAAAAAATTATAAATATTTTTATAACAGAAATATAGATTTTAAATACTTATTGAAGACTATTATGAATAAATCGGAAGGAGACAAAATATGTTTAGGATTAATTTTTAGTAAAACTTAGAATCATTTTTTCTTAATGGTATCTTGAAGAAATAGCATTAAATACTTTATTATTTTTTGAAACAAAGAGCTTACAATTTAGCTTCCATTGATTTTTATAACTATATAAATATTTTAAAAGGAATGAATCCTAGACATAGGAAACATTCCTCTTTTAGCTTTAGTTTTATCTATATTTAAATTGTTTTATATCACTTACTTAGAAGTTTATAATAAATTTATTTTATTTAGATTCTCTGGTGGACTGTCAATCATAAGATCCCTCCAACTCTATAAATTAAACATAAGCCTTATTTACAGTTAAAGTAAATCAGTAAAAATGCTGATTTAATCTTAAATACTTTAAAAGAAAATTCAAATCAACTATCTTAATAGTAATATTCTTGAAAAGGAGTTTTCAAGAATATATTTTAAGAAAATTATTAAAAACATATAAAGCAAATAAAATATTTTTAAAACTAAAAACACTTCAAGTTTATATCTTGAATAAATAGAAAGAAAAAATTAGAGTAATTTGCAAAATATCTTCTAAATCTCTTAGAGGATTTCGCTAAATTTTATTGAATAACTTTTTAAAAGTTTTAATTAAAGAAGCCAATTCTGATAATTCAAAAAGTGAAAAATGTAAGCAAAAAACAATAGAAATATTAAAAAATAAAATTGAATAATAATTTATAAATTACAGAGAATAATTTTTGTGAATAGGGCAAATCAATATCTTAGAAAAAAGTTTCTTTAGTGCTGTATTTATATTGATTGAAATAATAAACATTTTTAGATTTTGTTATTACTATCTCTTTCTTTAAATATTCTCTTTGTTCTTTTTTCTCATTCATTATGATTATTGAGATTCATTAGTAACTAAAATCAAACTTCATTCAATTAATTCCTTCCGGGTTTAAGAAGCTCAGTCAATTAAAGTCTTGTATTTTTAAGTAAGCCAGTTTCGCGAATTTGATTTGCATAAAAAAAAAGAAATATAGAGTTTAATATTCTTCAATATCATAGTTCATAAATCTTTCAAAAAGATTAACAAGCTACCTTTTTAGTTAAACAGCCAGTCACTTGGGGTATCATTATGACAGCAAAAAGAAAAATCAGTCCGAACATCAGAAACTCCGATAGCTACAATTAATACGCTTGTACTATTAGTATAAACATACTACTTTCGATCGTCAAGTTTTTATAAGAGTTTTTAAAATCGTCAAATTATTTTTTAAAATATATATCTGCGATATTCTTGTTTAGCAATACTTCAATACAAATGGATATTCAAGAACAAAATTTGATTAAGTATATAAATCTCTAAATTATAATATTATTTCTCGAAACCTTTTTATATAGGTTTATGTTTTGTATGTTTTTAGAAAGTGGAATATTAAAAAATGAAGGAAGTATTTGGTTTCTCAATTAGAACAAAAGATTTATCTTTAAGTTCGTTTAATTAATTAAAGATAAATTAATTGACATTAGATCTACAATAAAAGTTAGTTATTGATTTCTTTATGAAAAATAAATTTTATGAATGGTGGAAAAACCATAGAAGAGTTATAACTTTTGGAGGGTTTATAATCTTATTTGGTTTTTATTTAACTCCAGTTATTAAAGAGGCAAAATATAAAAACATCTGCGTAACGCTCTCATCAAAAGGGGCTTTAACAAAATTTAATGAGGAAAATATAAGAGAAAAACTATTAAATGAGACTGGTTTAACTATTGAAGACCTGGCAAAAATAGAAGGTTATAAGAATTGCATATAAAAAACTATTACTAATTATCCGCCAAATCAATTTTAAATGATTAAAAGTATATTCAAACTAATTTTATTAATATTCTTAGTTGGATTTATCTCCATCAGCCCAAGGACAAGATATATAGTTGGAATATCATTCAAACAAATTTCTTCTTTTCTTTTATGGTCAGTTAAATACGAAGAAAGAGAAAAATGGATTATAGATAAACCACGCTGGATACCTAGCAAAAATTTAAAGCCTTCTTATTAAATGAAAAGTTATCTAGAGGAACGCATTGAATGGTATGACAATAACTATAGAAATGGTAATGCTTTAATTTCTGATAAACAGTTTGATAAACTGGAAAAAAATTTATTAAGGATTGATCCAAATTGCGATTACTTTAACAAGAAAAATAAATTAGTCTTACCATCATTAGAGAAGGATTCAATAGATGATTTTTTAAAATGCTTACTACCAGATACTCGCTTATTAATTGAACCTAAGATTGATGGTTGTGCTATTGCTTTGCAATATAGAAATGGCACTTTAGAAAAATCAATCTCAAGAAAAGGTACCGACATCACAAGCAAAATTACAAAAATTCAAACCATTCCCAAACAAATTCCTATTCGAGGAATTTTTCAAGTTCGAGGTGAACTCTATGCCCCCAATCAAGCTCCCAATTTTTCCCAAAGAATTTCTTCTGGATTCCTCAGGGCTAAAGAAGGATTTGGAGAAAATCTCATTTTTTGCAGTTTTCAAATACTTAATTCAAGACTTAACCAACATGAATCCAAAAAGCATCTTTCAAAGCTTGGTTTCTCAACTCCAAAAGATATTTCTTGTAATTTTACAAACCAAGTAAAAATTTTTAGAAAGCAATGGTTAGAAGGGAAGTTGTTTAAGGAATATCCAAACGATGGAATAGTAGTAAAGATAAATTCTAGAAAATTACAGTTAATAAGAGAAAAATCAAATATAGATTATCCTTATTGGCAAATGGCTATTAAGTATTAGTTACACCTTTAAATCATAGATTACTTAATGGTAAATTTATCTAGATATTTTTACTTAGTTTAAGACCTTACTCATAATCTAATAACAAATGAATAAAAATAAGTTATTAATAAAAAATATATAAAAATATTTTTTAATATATCTAAATTATTTAATTAAAGAAAAGCTTTATTTTTAAATCTATTATTTGGTCTTCTGTTATCATGATTAGTTAGAATTTCATTATTATATTCGGAAAATTAATACCGATTAGTTTGAAACTATGCAACTTCTCTAAGCATGGCTTTGAGTTGTTCACAATCTAATTGTTCGAGATAATTTCTCATTGCCAACCACGACCTACGGCTTTCCATCTTGCCTCTTTGTTTAAAAAAAGAAACTGAAACTTGATCTACTAATTCTTTATGAGTCATATATATATTCTTCGTTAACGTCAATAACTAGACCATTAAAAAATTCTGCTAATATCCTTGATGAATCTTGAATAGATAGCTCACTTTCTTCTTTGGGTAAATTTTTTGTAAATTGATTTAAATTTTTCATGCTGATTCGGGTAATTCAAGTTCTTCGAAAGTCCAACCTTCTAATTGAAGGTCATGCCATTTATTCCAAGCATCGTCTAAGAACATTTGACTTGAAGATTTAATTGCGATTGGTTCACCAATATAATTTGCGTAATATGTATGAGCTAAAATTCTAATGGAATTTCTCGGTGATTTTTTATTCCTTGCAAATAAAACTAATATACTGCGGTCTGGGCTCAGCAACCAACCACTTGGTGAGTCATTACGATAACCATAAGAAAAATTAGTCCAAACATTAGCCCCTCCTAGAGTCATCTGCCAAATAATACATACGTACTACTCTTTATAGCGGTATTTATTGTCTAGTGTCAACATAAATTCTTATGATATTTAAGAAAAGATACTTTTCCGGTGTTTAGTTGCTTGATTTTTGCTTTGCTTATTAGTATTTCATATCTAGAAAATTTCTTAGAAGAGAGCTAGAAACCAATAATAAAATGTTTCTAGCCTCTTACCGAATCTCCGTCAGTTCTCTGCTGCATCGACCTGGGAAAGCCAGAAGAGGAGGCAAAGTGAGCTTTCGTTTCCGATTTCAAGATCGGTTTACTGCTACATCACGACAGTCTCCTCATGTCGAAAGAGAGTCAGATCAGAGCACATAAAGAAGAACTTAACCAAAGATTCAGTATATTAACTCTAACTTATTTTTTTATGGATTTGGAGAAGGCCATATGTCTCTTACCTTAGTTAATAATTCTTTGGATTCCTTATATCTTTCTAAATGAGTTTTACCTTTCAATAAGAATGTAATATGAGCCATTTTTCTTCCGAGTGTTTCACTAGATTTTCCATACAAATGCAAATTAGAACCATTTATTTCAGATAACATTTTGACTCTTGTTTCTATTGAGGTTGGAAAATCTTTTTTTAATCCGAGTAAATTTATCATAATTGCACCTTCGCAATTCATTTTAATTTCAGGAGGTGTAATACCAGAAGATATACAAACATATTGATCAAATTGACTTGAAGAACAAGCTTCAATAGAAAAATGGGCAGAATTATGAGTTCTAGGAGCTATTTCATTAATTAATAGGCCATTTACTCCATAAAAAAATTCAATTCCCAAAACTCCTACATAGTTAAGTTCATTTACTATTGAAGAAAAAATATTTAGTGCGAATAAATTTAAATCATAATCTGTTGAAGCAGGAGACAATACCCAATCACAAACATGATTTGATTGGAAAGTTTCTACTATTGGAAATACTCTTATATTTCCATTATGATCTCTAGAGCCTACAAGGGCTAACTCATTTTCATAATCTATCCATTCCTCTATTAACCATTCATTAGAATTATTTTCAGTCAAAAAAGAATATAGATCTTCTTTAGTATGTATTTTCGTGTTTCCTTTACCGTCGTATCCACCTTTATTTGATTTAACCATAAGAGGAAAACTCCAATTTTCCATTTCCTCTTCAGAGAGACTTTTAAAATCTTTAATAGAAATCCATTTTGGGCAAGGGATGTTAATACTATCTATTAACTTTTTTTGAGAAATCCTATCTACTAAAGGTTTAATTGCCTCAAGGCTTGGGATAAAAATATTATTGGTATCAATTAAATTTAATTCATCAATATTTATCCATTCATTTTCAAAAATGATTTTTTCGCACTCATTTATTAAAGACTTATTACTCTTTATCTCTAGAGGATCAGCTTCTATTACATAATCAGCTTTAAAACATGCGGGGTCACTAGAAGATTTGGTTTGCACGCATACTTTTAGACCTCTATTTTTTGCTGCTTCTGTTAACATCAAAGCGAGTTGACCGCCTCCAATTATTCCTAGAGAATAATGCTTTTTAATATTGTTTATATTTTGTTTAAAACTCATAAAACGATTTTATTATGATTTTTAATTCTTAACAACTGATTTCGGAGTATTTTAGAGCTTAGATTTTGCTAATATATATATTATTAAATTTGAATATTTATAAATTTAAGATAGGTAATTTATCGTGAATAAGAGAAAAATATTAGTTCCATTAGGAAATAAGTCATACGCAGTAAAGATAGAAGCAGGAATACTAAACAATATAAGTACAGAACTTTTAAAAATCGGGATAAAAAGCAATAGAAAAATACTAGTGATTTCTAATGAGGAAATATCGAATTTATATATTGAAGAATTCCTAAAAGATTTAAAAGGTAGTAATTTTGAAGCCCAAATATGCCTTATTAAGGCAGGAGAATCACATAAAAACTTGGAAACTTTAAGTGAAATCTATAACGTTGCATTTGAATTTGGCCTAGACAGGAATTCCTTAATGATTGCCCTTGGAGGAGGTATTGTGGGAGACATAACTGGATTAGCTGCTGCTACTTGGTTAAGAGGTATTGAATATATTCAGATCCCCACAACATTATTATCTATGGTTGATTCATCGGTGGGTGGAAAAACAGCGGTTAATCATCCTAAAGGCAAAAATTTAATAGGAGCTTTTCATCAACCAAAAGCTGTATTTATTGACCCAGAAACATTAAAAACTTTACCCAAAAGAGAATTTAACGCTGGTATGGCTGAAGTAATAAAATACGGAGTCATAAAAGATAAATCACTTTTTGAATTTTTAGAGAATGAGAAAAACAAAAATAAGCTAACAAATCTCGAAAATAAATCTTTAATTAAAATAATCAATAATTCAATTAAAACGAAGTCTCACATTGTTTCTGAGGACGAAAAAGAGCATGGAATTAGAGCAATATTGAATTATGGCCATTCTTTTGGCCACGTTATTGAAAATTTATGTGGATACGGTGAATTTTTGCACGGAGAGGCGATATCTATCGGCATGAAAATTGCTGGCGATATAGCTCTTGAGAAAGGTTTATGGTCTAAGGAGGAATCCACAAGACAAGAAAATCTTATTGAAAGCTATGGTCTACCTACTCAAATTCCTAAGATAAACAAAGAAAATATTCTAACAATACTTATGGGGGACAAAAAAGTTCGTAATGGTAAAATGAGGTTTATTTTACCTAAAGGAATTGGAGAAGTTGATATTTATGAGGATATAGAGGATGCATTATTTTTAAAATATTTTTCTTAACGCATACAAGTTGAATTTATATTTATTTTCTGCTCGTTAAACTTATGAAAAACAAACCACTTAAAATCACCCAAACATAAAGGATCGACCAATCTTAGCAAAGCTTCTCTTCTTGCCAGGGCATTAGATAAATCTTCCTTAAGTTCTTTCTGGATTTCATAAAGCCTCTGTGCTAATCCAAGTAATAACAAAGCTTCTCCTTGCTTAGTTGTGCCAACAGCCTCAAATCCTAAAGTTTCAGCATCATTAATTAATGTTTCAGTACAAATATGAGAAGTTAGATCACAATTGCCTGGGGAATCTAAGATATTATTTAATATTTTTTGATTTTTATAAGAAATTATTGTCCCATTTAAATTTCTAGATGCATAGTATTTTTTTGCTTCTTTAGCATAGTCAATTATTAATAATATTCCATGATTGATTTTTGCATAAATAGCCTTTAGCCATTCTGAGTTATCTACATGCCATTCTGTCGTCCATCCTTCTGGGGCGTCCTTGGGGGGAATAGTAATTCCTAATTTACTTTTAGCAAGGTATAAACTGTTTTCTAATTCCCTAGTAATTGGTAATTTATCAAAGTATAATCTGCCAGATTCCTTGTCAAAAGAAACTGCTTGTCGAAATAATTTACCTTTTAAGAAAGTAATTCTCTCTACAGGCAAAGCATCTAAAACTTCATTGGCTATAAAAATTCCATTGAGATTATTTTCTTCTATTTCTTCTAAACTTTTCCATGAAATATCAATACCTAGATTTAGAAATTTCATCAATTTTTTTTTCTGTTTTTCAATCATGCCTTGATTAGGTTCAATAATAATAAATGAAACTCTTTGTGAAATATTTTTATTACTTGCTAAAAAATATTTAATAATTCCACTCATAAAGCTTCCATCACCAGCTCCAAATTCAATTAAAGATAATTTCTGATCATAGAAAATAATACTTTTGAACTGAATGAACCAATCCTCAACTTGTTTCCCCACAAAAAAAGCAAAATCATCAGATAAAGATGGGGATGTAACAAAATCCCCTTTAAAGCCTAGCTCAGCCTTACCGCTGCCATAGTATCCGCTAATAGGATCATTTAAAACAAATTTCATATAGTCGTAAAAACTTATAGTTCCTCCCATTTTTATTATTTTTTCTATTAACCATTCTGAATTATTCGCGGGAAAGTTATTCATCTGAGAGAATAAATAAAAACAAAAAAGTTCCATGCCTTCAAAGATTAACTATTTCTTGGGAATATTTCTATCTATAGTTATTTTTATTTTTAATAAACCCCTTTTAGCTATTAATAATCCAAATCTCTTGCCAGAAGAAAAAACACCGGTTATTGATCTAGCTAAAACATTAAGTCCGATTCAGAAAAAATCATTAGAGGAGGATCTTAATGAATTGGAAATAGAAAGTGGTTGGAAAATTAAATATTTATCTCAATTCGAAAGTGCTCCTGGGATTGCAATTAAGGATTACTGGGATCTAGATGATACAAGTTTGTTAATCATTGCGGATCCAAGAGGAGGAAATTTACTAAATTTTAACGTTGGAGAGGCATATTTCTCATTTATGCCAAGACTATTCTGGGTTGAGCTTCAAACAAGATTCGGTAATCAATATTATGTAAAAGAGCATGGAGAAGATGGAGCAGTTTTAGATGCAATTAATTCAGTAAAAGTTTGTTTGAATAGAGGTGGTTGTAAAGTTGTACCTGGCTTATCCAAAGAACAATATATATGGACTTTATGTACTTCTATTCTAGGAGGATTAATAGCAGGTTTTTCTGCAGCGCCAAAAAAAGAAGGTCAAATCATATCTATTGGATTTTTGGCTCTTCTTTTACCTTTATGGGGAATGTTATTTGGAATCTTTGGATTAGCTCCAATAATTACCAGATCGAATGAAATATTGCCTTTATTAAAAAATGGTTTAGCTTTTGCCGCAGCTGGAATTGCAGGATATATTTTCTCTCAAACTATATTTTCCAAATATGAGCAGCCGAAAAATAGTTAAGATTTTATACATTTAAAATAAATTTAAAAGAATTTTCTCTCTTCGTAAACTTTTCCATATTCTGAATACCATCGATGAGAAACATTTTTAAGTTTCTTATCTTCAAACTCAACCCATGAAAAATTTATCAATAATTCTCCCTCTTTACTAGATTCATATCTTGGCACAACAGCTGTATTAAAATAAGCAGTACCTTTATTATCAATTTTGAACATTTCTCGAAAACCAAGATTTCTTTTGAGGCGATTATGCATATGACCAAAAATTACAAGGTCAACTTTTCTTTTCTTTTGGATTTCAGAAATAGCAACTGATAAGTCTCTATCTCCCCAATCTAAAGCTGGTAATTTCCAATCTTTACCGCAAATACTTCCAGATTCTGAACCTAAACCAGAAGGTCCTGCATGAGACATAATTATTAAAGGTAAGTCTTTAATAGTTTCTTCTGAACGTTGGATGATTTTCCTAACTGATTCTTCTTCAGTTATAGGTCCATAAACACCTCTAACTTCTTGAGAAAGATAATAGCCACCCCCTGAACTGCATGGTCTTGCCGATAGTATATTTATTTGATTATTAAAAACCCTCAAATCCCAAGCGCAGTATTTCTCTGCAAGAACACGAATCTGCTTTAAAAGAGTTTCTCCGGAATTATCTTTACCCCGATCATGATTACCCAAGATCACAAAAGTAGGAGTTTTAATCGTATTTATTTTTTTTATTATTTTGATACTACCATCAGAAATATCGCCAACAAATAAAACAATATCTGGATTAATAATCGATAAAATTTTTACGTCTGAGTCAGACCATTGACCATGACAGTCACCAACAATAGCAATTTTAAAATTTGTCAGAATTTTTCTGTTTAAAGGCATATAATCTATATAGAGATATTCTAAATCCTGACGAGTATAACTTCTACTGCGAAACAGAAATCTCTTCAAAACGAAGAAGATTTGATTTCTGAAATAAAGGAGCGTTGCTTAAAAGCTAATGCCATTATTTTGGCACACTATTATCAATCTCCAGAGATTCAAGATATTGCAGATTTTATTGGAGATTCTTTGGATCTATCAAGAAAAGCTGCTAATAATAATGCAGATATAATAATTTTTTGCGGGGTGCACTTTATGGCAGAAACTGCAAAAATACTTAGCCCAAACAAAACAGTCTTATTACCTGATATTGATGCAGGTTGCTCTTTGGCTGACGATTGTCCCGCAGATGAATTTCAAAAGTTTAAAGATGATAATCCAGACCATTTTGTAGTAAGTTACATAAATTGCACCGCAGAAGTAAAAGCTCAGAGCGACCTGATATGCACAAGCAGCAATGCAGTATCTTTAGTTGAACAGATTCCTAAAGAAAAAAAAATAATATTTGCACCTGATCAAAATCTTGGAAGATGGGTTCAGAAAAATTCAGGAAGAGTTCTTAAACTATGGCCTGGCAGCTGCATTGTGCATGAAACCTTTAGTGAAGAAGCTTTATTAAAATTGAAATATCAAAATCCAGAAGCAAAAGTAATAGCGCATCCTGAATGCAGTCAAAATTTATTGGCTCTTTCAGATTTTATTGGATCAACAAGTAAATTACTTGATTACGTTAGCAATGATCCATCTAAAACTTATATGGTTTTAACTGAGCCTGGAATAATACATCAAATGAAAAAGAAAGAGCCTGCAAAAATCTTTATTGAAGTTCCAGATATTGAGGGATGCAAATGTAATGAATGTCCACATATGAAATTAAATACTTTAGAAAAGATTCTTGATTGTTTAAAAAATAATTCACCATCTATTGAACTAGATCCAGAAACAATTAAAAAAGCTTACAAACCGATAAAAAGAATGTTAGATATGAGTAATTAATGAAGAGAATAGACTAAATTCTCTTCATTATTTTTTATAAAGGCATTTAAGTTAGTAGTTTTCGGATCAAACTTACTTATCTTATTTTTAATTTGAATTATCTTGATGAGTTCTTTCTCGCCTGCTTTATATTGTTTATCTCTTCTAGTCCCAATTTCTGTAGGAAGAATTGGATTTTTATTCATTTTCACTTCTATATCGGGCCTAATCCCAAATTTGTTTATGTCTGTTCCATTGGGAGTTAAATACTTAGCGACTGTAACTGTTAATCCTGATCCATCTACCAAAGTTCTCATTGATTGAACAAGACCTTTACCAAAAGTTTTCTTTCCAACTAATTTCCCTCTTTTGTTATCTCTTATTGCACCAGAGACTATTTCACTCGCACTGGCCGAACCTTCATTAACAAGTACTACTAATGGTTTCTTTGTTAGAGCTTGACCATTACCTCTTTTGATCTCTTTAAAACCATCTTTAGTTAAGGTGCTTACTATTATTCCTTTATTAATAAATTGCCGTGAAACATCAATACTTGATTCTAATAAACCTCCAGGATTACTTCTCAAATCAAGAATATAACCTGAAACTTTTTTTGTTTCTAAATCTTTTAGGGCATCTTTCATCTCTCTCGCGGCATTTGCATTAAATTGTTTAATTCTCACATAGCCTATTAAAAACCCATTTTTAGTTTTATTTATTTTGCTTAAAACTGATTTTATTTCTATCCTTTCTCTCGATAAAGACTTAAAAAAAGAATTACCATCTCTAAGAATTTCTAGCTTAACATTAGTACCTCTTTCTCCTCTTATTAATTTAACAGCATCCTCTATATCCATGCCATTAGTAGAGATATCATCAATAGATAATATTTGATCTCTAGCTTTAATTCCTGCTTCATAAGCAGGTGTTCCTTGTATAGGAGAAACAATTATTAAATGATCAGATTCTTTATCTTTAATAATTTGAATACCAACTCCAGTTAGTTCACCTGAAGTATCAATTCGCATTTGATTAAACTCTTTTGGATCTAAAAACCTCGTATAGGGATCATCTAAATTTGACAATAAATCTCTAATCGCATCATAAGCTTCATTAATATCTGAATATTTTTTTGATAAAACTTGTTTTCTTAAGTCAATCCATTTAGATTTTTCGAAGTTACCATTTGTGTCAAGAAAATCTCGATATACAATTTGCCAAACATGATCAATTACCTCTTTGTAGCTATTATTTAGGATTGTGGCTTCTGCGTAATTATTAACAAATATTCCAGTAAAACTACTGGCAAATAAAATTATAAATTGCCTTTTAAAAAACTTTTTTATATTAAAAGATTTATTAGGCATATGTAATGTTATAAAAGAAATTTAAATCGTATTTCAAAATTTTATTAAACCTTAAGGATCAATCCATTTTCCATCATCTTTAATAAGTTGTATTAAAGAATCAACGCCTTCTTCTTCAGATACTCTTTTTATCTCTTCTTTCCTTCTGTATAAAGCAATAGTACCTTTTCCTTTCCCAACATAGCCATAGTCAGCATCTGCCATTTCGCCAGGGCCATTAACTATACATCCCATGATTGCTATATCTAAACCAGTTAAATGTGACGTAGCATTTCTAACTTTATCTACAACTTCTTCTAGGTTAAAGAGAGTCCTTCCACAACTTGGACAGCTAATATATTCAACCATTGTTTTTCTTAATCCTAAAGATTGCAAAATTGAATAGCATACTGGAATTTCCTTCTCAGGAGCTTCTGTTAGAGAAACTCTTATAGTATCTCCTAATCCTTCTGCCAAAAGAGTACCGATTCCAGCAGTACTTTTTATCCTGCCATAATCTCCATCACCAGCTTCTGTTACTCCTAAATGTAAAGGGTAGTTATATCCTTCTGCATCAAGTCTATCTGCAATCATCCTGTAAGCAGCCATCATCACTGGTGCCCTAGAAGCTTTCATAGAAATTATTATATTATGAAAATCTAGCTCATCACAAATCTTGACAAATTCCATTGCAGATTCTGTCATACCAAGTGGAGTATCACCATAAGTAAAGAGCATTCTCTCAGACAGAGAGCCATGATTAACTCCAATCCTAAGGGCCTTATTTTCAGATTTCAGAACCTCTACAAGTGGAGTAAATCTTTTCAAGATTGTTTGTTTAATTGTTTCAAATTCCTTATCCGTATATTCAGTCCTTGAGGGGTCTGACTTCTCAAATACAAACAAACCCGGATTAATCCTGACTTTATCAACATGTTTTGCAACTTCCATAGCGATTTTCATACCGTTATGATGAACATCAGCAACTAATGGGGTGTTGATATTATTTTCTAATAATTTTTCTTTTATATCTCCAACAGCCTTTGCATGTGCTATTGAAGGGACAGTTAACCTAACTATTTCACAACCTACTTCATGGAGTCTTTTAATAGCTAAATATGAATTTTCAACATCCATAGTATCTTCATTTATCATCGATTGAACTCTTACTGGGAAATCACTCCCAATGGCTATATCACCAACCATTACTGTTTTAGTTATTCTTCTCTCAATATGAGTTGAATATCTTTTTGAGAGACTATTCACCTCTTTTGATTGAGTTAATGACATTAAAATTTTTGATATTCAAGAAGGTTTCATTAAATTATAAGGCATATAGTTTACTACTAACATTAGTAAGATCCTTTAAAGTTAAATCATAAGGTTTTTTACTTTCTTTTGAAGGAAATCTCAACAAATACGAAGGATGAAAAATTGTCATAATTTCTCTACCATCTTTTTTAATCCATTTACCCCTTAAATTACTTATTGGATCCTTAATGCCCAAAACTGTTCTCATAGCAGTAGATCCAGTAAGAATTATAAATTTTGGATCAATTAGTTTAATTTGTTTTAACAACCAAGGTTTTTGGATATTAATTTCTTTATTTGTTGGTTTTCTATTGTTTGGCGGGCGACATTTAATCACATTACAAAAATAAACATCTTCCTTATGATCAATTCCTGCTTGTTTCAATAATTCGTTTAATAATTTACCAGATTTACCAACATAAGGTTTACCCTCTAAGTCTTCCTGTGAGCCAGGAGCTTCACCAATTATTAATAAATCTGCGAACACACTTCCTCTTCCAACAACTAACCTTTTCACCTGAATTACTATGTATAAATTTTTTATATTTTAAAAAGTCAAAACATGAAAATAAAATAAATTTAAGAAAATGAACTAAATGAAGCAAATTTGTGATACTTTATTTATTCTTAGAAAAAGTATTGGCCATTTCAAAGGTGATATTTAACAAGCAATAAATAAAATGAGTGAAATAAATTTATCTAAAAGGGCACTTTCTCTTGAGCCTTCACTAACACTTCAAATAAGTGCTACAGCAAAGTTACTAGTATCAGAGGGGAGAGATATCTGCAATTTAAGTGCTGGAGAGCCTGATTTTGATGCTCCTAAAGCAGTTATAGATGCTACGAGTCAAGCTATATTTGATGGATATACAAAATATGGTCCTGCGTCGGGGGATTTAGATCTTAGAAAAGCCATTGCAAAAAAACTACAAATCCAAAACAATATGAATTTTGAATTTGAAAATGTAATGGTCACGAATGGAGCTAAACAAGCAATATATAATCTCTTCCAAGTCTTACTAAATGATGGTGATGAAGTTCTTATTCCTGCTCCATATTGGTTAAGTTATCCTCAAATGGTTAGGTTGGCTGGTGGAAAACCCATCTTTGTAAATTCATCTGCTGAAGATGGATTCAAAATAAATATTCAAGATTTAAAAGCAAAAATTTCTTCAAAAACTAAATTTATTATTATAAATACACCCAACAACCCTACGGGAAGGGTAATGTCTAAGGAAGAATTATTGCAAGTTGCAGAATTAGTAAGAGAAAATAAAAATATTAATATTCTTTCAGATGAAATTTACGAACTAATTCTTAAAAAAGATTTTAAACACTTCAGTTTATCTACATTAGCAAGCGACCTTCAAGAAAGAATTTTCATAGTTAATGGTTTTGCGAAAGGTTGGGCTATGACAGGATGGAGAATAGGTTATCTTGTAGGTCCAAAAGATATAATTAAAGCCTCCTCTGCATTGCAGAGTCAGAGTACAAGTAATGTTTGTTCTTTTGTTCAGAGAGGTGCTTTAGAGGCTTTAAAAATAAATCATGAATTTTTCGAAAAAATTAATAACCATTATGACCAAAGAAGAGAAATTCTTTATGAAGGTCTTAAGAATATAAAGGGAATTTTTATTCACAAACCTAATGGAGCATTCTACGCATTTCCCAAATTACCTGACGCTTCAATTACTTCTGTTGAATTCTGCAAAAGAATTCTTAACGAGTTCGGATTAGTATTAATACCTGGGAAAGTTTTTGGCGACGACCAATGTTTTAGAATATCTTGTGCCAACTCCAAAGAAAAAATTATTGATGGCTTAACAAGGTTACAAAATGCCATTAATAATTACTATTAAAAATTATTTCTTTAAACTATCAAAATTAATTTTTAAAAAAGAATGCTTATAAACATTAAAAAATGCTTATTTACTTCCACTTTATTTTTTTCCATTTTTTCGACTCCACTATTTGCAAATATAAAGGTTTTAAAAGTAGGAGCTATACCCGACCAAAACCAAAATATTCTAGACAAACGATTTAATTTATTCTCAAAAGAATTATCCAAACAATTAGACGTAGAGGTAAAGTATGTTCCTGTTATTAATTATGTTGCTGCAGTAACTGGATTCAGAACAAAAGATCTAGATTTAGTTTGGTTTGGTGGTTTGTCAGGAGTACAAGCAAGATTACAAACGCCTAATTCTTTAGTTATTGCTCAAAGAGATATTGATAAGGAATTTAAAAGTGTTTTTATAGTAAATAGAAAGTTAAAAATTTCCCCAATTTCAAATATTAAGGACCTCAAGAAACTCAAAAATTTAAGATTTACTTTTGGATCAGAGAACTCAACTTCTGGAAGATTAATGCCAGAATATTTCCTTAATAAAGCACGCATAGAAATTACAGACTTTAAAGGTAAGAAGGCCGGTTTTAGCGGAAGCCATGATGCGACAATAGCTTTGGTTAATAGTGGAGCTTATGATGCTGGTGCTTTAAATAAACAAGTATGGGAAAATAATCTAAAAAATCAACCTAAAAGGACAAAAAATGTTAGCCTTTTTTGGATCACTCCCGATTATTTTGACTACCATTGGTTAGCTCAAGGGGATCTTGACAAAAGGTTTAGGAATGGATTCACAAAAGAACTTAAATCTGCAATTCTCAATTTAGACTCTAAAAACCCCTCTCATAAGAAGATATTAGATATGTTCAATGCTGAAAAGTTCATAAGGGCAAAGGCAAAGCAGTATAAAAAGATAGAAGATATTGGGAGAAAGTTAAATAAAATTAGATGAAAAATATTCTCCTTGAATTAAAAGATATATCTTATGTAAAAGAAAAAAATCTCATACTAAATAAAATTAATTTTAAAATTAACTCAGGTGATAAGATTGCTCTTCTAGGTAAAAGTGGTTCAGGGAAAACCACACTAATATCAATTCTTAATGGCACAATAAAACCAACTAAAGGTGAAGTTAAATATTTTAATAAAAGATATAAAGAATTAGATGTTAATCAGAAGCAAAAGATAACTACTATTTGGCAAGATTTAAGATTAATAGAAGGTCTCTCAGCAGAACAAAATGTAAATTGTGGGCTTCTAGGGAAAAGAAGTTTTTATTTCGCTTTTAAAAATTTACTAAATATAGCTTCTTTTAAAAGAGCCCATAAATATATGCAATCATGTAAAATACCTCAATCTATTTACTCTAAAGAAATTAACAAATTATCTGGAGGAGAAAAACAAAGAGTAGCTATTGCTAGATCCTTAATTCAAGAATCAGAAATCTTACTTGCTGATGAACCTTTCAATAATTTAGATCCTAAATTAATAACATTAATTAAAAAATTACTCCTAACTCATGAAAATAAAAACAATATACAAACCCCTAGTACAGGATTAGTTTCATTACATAGATTAGATTTACTAGATGGATTTAATAGAGTTTTAGGAATTAAGGATGGTGAAATATTTTTTAATTTAGAAAGAATTAAATTAAAGAAATCTCATTTAGATGAAATATACTAATTAATTGAGAAAACTTAAATTAAATCACACTTCCATATCTTTTCTACCAATAATAGTTTGCATACCTTTAGCCTATCAAATATTAATTAACTTTCATTTTGGAGGGTTTGAATTATTTCAAGAATTCATTATTTCTGCTTTTAATCCTGAAATAAATAATGAAATCATTATTACAGTTTTTAAGAGATTAAATCAAACTTTAGTAATTGCTTTATTTAGTTGGTTAATAAGTATTATTTTTGGAGTTATTTTTGGAATATTATCCTCAAATATTTTTTATAAGATATTTAATATTCCAGTATTTTTTTATAACATAATAAAGTTTTTTTTAACCATAATTCGATCAATTCATGAAATAATTTGGGGATTAGTATTAATGCAAATATATGGCATAAATTTTTCAATAGGAATAATTGCCATATGTATTCCTTATATTGCTGTAAATTCAAAAGTTTTTGCAGAACAATTAGAAACTATTGAAGACAAAAGTTTTGATGCCATAAACCAAATCCATGGTCCTAAATTTTCTTCTTTTTTAACCTTAATATGGAACCGAATAGTAAATACCTTTAAGAATTTTGGTTTATACCGATTAGAATGTGCAATAAGAAGTACTGTGATGCTTGGACTTTTTGGTATTGGGGGATTAGGCACTAGTATATTGTTATCTTTTCAAACTTTGAATTTCAGAGAGTTATGGACCTATTTATGGTCATTAGCGATTTTGATAATTCTTTCTAGAGAAATAATTAAAAAGATTAAATTTAACAACCTAAATAAAAATCTATCCATTTTATTAACTGCAGTTTTCTTTACAACAATTTTATTTACTTTCTCATATTTTCTTTATTTTATTTTTAATAGTAGTTCTGTAGATTTTTATTCTATAAATTCACTATTTAAATCAAGCTCAGATTTAGTATTTTTAGATTTCTTAAAACTTATAATAGATACAATAATTTTAAGTCTTTTATCGACAGCAATCGCAATTAGTTTACCTCCTTTTGTTATAGGAATTTTTAATAACAATACTTCCAGGATTCCTATCAGATTTTTAGCCTTTTTATTACGTTTAATACCCCCACCTGTACTAATTCTAACTCTATTAACTTTTAATAATCCTTCTTTATCTTTGGCAGCTTTAACATTAGGTCTGCATAACGCTGGCATTACAAGTAAATTACTTTTTACAAATCTAGATAGTCAAGATAAAAGAAATTATATCGCAATGAAATCTTTAGGAGCCTCAAAAAATACTAGTTGGCTTTTAGGTTTATTTTCTCAACAAGCAAAAAGTTACTTAGCATATTGCGCTTATAGATCTGACATAATTATTAGAGAAACAGCAATCGTTGGTGTTATTGGAAGTGTTGGACTAGGTTCGCAACTTCAAGAATCACTAAGTTCATTCGCCTGGCAAGAAGTTATCACAGTTTTGATAGCTTATAGCATAATCGCAATAGTTGGCGAATTAATAAATGGTAAAATCAAAACTAGTTTAACTTGATTTGTAAGAATATTTTGTTGAATCAAGTAATTAGTTTTTTCGGTTATAGTGATTAGTTTACCAAAACAGCTAGTTGTAATTGGAGATAGCTCAGTTTATGGATGGGGAGATAATGAAGGTGGCGGATGGTGTGAGAGGCTAAGAAAAGATTGGTCCAAGAACCAAAATGGACCAATTATTTATCAACTTGGTGTAAGAGGAGATGGGATAGAAAAAGTTTCTTCTAGATGGGAAAGAGAGTGGTCTTCTAGAGGAGAAACAAGAAGAAATAAACCTAAAGCAATCCTGATAAGTGTGGGTCTTAACGACACTGCATCAATTGGTCAAAAAAACGGGAGGCATCAATTAGATATCGATGGATTTGAATATGGATTAGAGAGATTAATTAATGAAATAAAGTCTCAAACAAAGGTCTTTGTTATTGGTCTAACACCCGTTGATGAGAACAAGATGCCATTTGCAGGATGTCTATGGTACTCAAATGATTTTTGTAATTCTTATGAAAGGAGAATGGAGGCAGTATGTCTCAATCAGAACATTCCATTTCTACCAACTTTTAGAGAAATGTACTCTGATCAAAGGAGTAAGAATTGGATTACAAATGATGGGATTCATCTGAATTCCGAAGGTCATTTCTGGATTTTCCAAAGACTGAAGAGCTGGGATATTCTTACAAAATGGAAGGAATCCTAAGTCTTTCCTAACAATTTTAATTTAAAAATATGAGTATAAGATAAAGAAAAAGATCGCAAAAACAGAAGCAATACTTGTCTGAATAGCATTTACCATTTCATTACTCAATTTATATTTATTTTGAAATTTAGCACCAATAATACTTTCAGAAATTGTTGCTAAGAATCCAGCAATTGAAACTATTATAAATTGATATTTATTAGAAATAATTGAGAGGGAAAGCATAACAAAAGACATAAATATTGCACCTAAAAAACTAGCTAATGTGCCTTCTAAACTAACCCCTCCTTCAGTTCCTCTTTCAACCTTTTTAAATGAAGTAATTAGATATGTTTCACCACCAAATCTTTTTCCTATTTCACTCCCAAAAGTATCTGCCAACTTTGCAGAAAAACTTGCAGCAAAACCAATTTTCAAAAGAACTAAATTCGCCACATTCAATTTTGTCAACATTGCAAAAAATAAACCTGTAGCTGCAGATCCCCATACATTTTCAGGTCCTCTTTTACCACCTCTTTTCTCTTCGATACCTTTTTCTTTCTTAAACTTATAACCTATTTTCGTTACCAGTGAACCAAGAAATAAATAAATAACTACGGACATCCAACCCTGCCAAGATAAGCATCCCCACAAAACAGTTCCTAAAATCCCTGCACTTATCCAACCACCTTTTGTCATCAAAGGAATCCTACAGAATATAGAAATTAAAATAAAATTTATGCAAAAACCTATAAAAAATTGATTTGTAATTAAGCTCATATTTTTATTAATGCTCCAATTTTAAATCGTTTCTCCATTGGTTAAGAATTGAAGAAGCATTAACAGTAGCTGTTGAAGTTCTTAGAATAGTATCTGAAAGCTTTACCAATGGGATTTTATTTTTAATAAAAAATTCAATTTCTCTTGAGGACCAACCACCCTCAGGACCAATTACATTCCATAATACCCCATTTTTTTTGACCGAAAGTACTTGTTGTTTTTTTAACCAATTATTGAGATCATCAAAACTATCATCTCGAGTAACAGAAATTGAAATATTATCTTGATTATCTCTATTTTTTATCCAATTAATAATATCTAATCCATTTAAAATAGATGGTTTCCATAATCTCTCACTTTGTTCAACTGATTCCTTGATAATTGTATTCCATCTTAAAAGTTTTCTGGAAAAATTTAAATTCTTATTGACCTGTCTTTCTGAAAATAATGGTTGTATAAAATCAATTCCTATTTCTGTACACATTTTTAAAATATCCTCAAATCCATTTTTTGGAATAACAACAGCGATTCCTAATAAGAAAGTATATTGTTTCTTTGATAAGTAAGGTTTATCTAATTCACTTATCTCTATAAAATCATTAGTAATTTTTTTAGCTTTCCATAATGAACCCTCACCATTAGTTATAAAAATTTCTTTTCCAGTTTTTATTCTCATAACTTTATTGATATAGTGTGCCTCCTCATTAGTAAGTTCTAAATTATTGTTCTTATTATTTACTATTCTTTTATTGGGAATAAGTAATCTTATTAAGTCTTCCATATAAAACTATCAATTCTTAAAAACCAAATCTTCGTGTTCCTCAATTTCCCAATCACTATTTTCACCTCCAATTATTAATTGCTCAAGTTTTACATAATTATTAGATATCTCATTTAGGGAATTTATTAAGATATCAATTGCAATAGAATCAGAAGTTCCAAAATCGACCCAACATCTGGACCATAAATTTTGATACTCAATAACACCTAAATTATGCATTAATGAAGGAATAGATGATTCTTTTTGCTCATTGTCATATAACATCCAACTTAAATCTGATCCCTCTTCATGAGTTTGTAAGTTCTCAGAATTAAAACCACCTAACCTGCCTAAAACGTACCAACTATCAAAAACACCATCTAAATAATTTTTTTCCGCTTGAGTAGGAGTTTCAGAAAATTTTATCCAAATCCAACAATTAAAAGGATCCACTTCCCTAAATAAAATATTCATTTTTGCTGTTAGCTTTTTTAGTTTTATAATTATTATAAGTTAGTTATTAAAAGATTAAAATTTTTACCTACCACTAAATTAATAATGCTTGACTTAAAAGAGATAACTTACCAGCCTCAAACTGGGGATAAAAAAATAATAAAAAATCTTAATTTTAAAGTTCATGAAAATGAAATTATTTTAATTTGTGGTGATAGTGGTTCAGGTAAAACAACTCTACTTGAAATAATAAGTGGACTAATCAATCCTCAAAAAGGTAAAATTTACTGGAAGAATAAACTTTTATCTTGCAGACAAAGAAGATGGTTTTGTGGAGTAGTATTTCAATTTCCTGAAAGATACTTCATCGGTACAACCGTTGGGAAAGAATTAAAAATAGGCCATAAATCTTTAAGAGAAAAAAATATAGAAATTGTTTTAAAAAAAGTTGGCTTGGCCAATATTAATCTGAGCATGCCGCCAGAACACCTTAGTGGAGGACAACAAAGAAGATTAGCTGTAGCTGTTCAGCTACTAAGAAATCCATCTATTCTTTTACTTGATGAGCCCACTGCTGGACTAGATTGGTCAATGAAGAATGATATTAAAAATTTAATTCTTAATCTTAAAGATAAAAATACAATTATTATCGTTACACATGAACCAGCATTATTTGAGGGAATCCCCTGCAAGATGTTTTTTCTTGAAAAAGGAAATATCAACAAATTTAAGAAAGAAAATCATGAATGATAGAATAGTTCGCGCAACTGCTGCAAATGGCGGGATAAGATTAGTTGCAGTATTAACAACAGAGTCTTCATTGGAAGCGAAAAAGAGGCATAGATTATCTTATTTGACGACTTCCATCTTAGGAAGAGCATTTAGTGCTTCACTTCTTTTAGCAAGTTCGATGAAAATAATGCACGGAAGAGTTACTTTAAGAGTTAGGTCTGACGGTCCTATAAAAGGATTAATAGTAGATGCTGGTAGAGACGGAAAGGTTAGAGGTTATGTAGGTAATCCAGATTTAGAGTTGGATTTAATCAAAACAAACTCGAATAGATTTTCATTTAATTTCAAAAAAGCATTAGGAACAGGATATTTAAACATCATTAGAGATAATGGGTTTGGAGAACCTTTCACGAGCACTGTTGAATTAGTAAATGGAAATATTGCCGAAGATCTAGCCTCATATTTATATCATTCAGAACAAACGCCTTCTGCTGTTTTTATTGGAGAAAAAATTAAAAATAAAAATGTTATTTGTAGCGGAGGATTATTAGCTCAAGTTTTACCAAAAAAAGATACCGATCCTTTATTAGTTTCACTACTAGAAGAAAGATGTAAAGAAATCAATTCTTTTAGTGAAGACCTATTTCAATCAAAAGATAATCTTCTGGCATTGATAAAAAATATATTTCCAGATATTGATGATAATTTAATCTCAGAGAAAGCTCGAACTCAAGAAGTTAGTTTTGAATGTAAGTGTTCTAAAGAAAGAAGCTTAAATGCTATAAGAATGCTAGACAAGAGTGAATTAGAAGATATTCTCAAACAAGAAGGTAAAGCTGAGTTGGTTTGTGAATTTTGTAAGAATAAATATATGATTAGTTTCGCGGAAATTAAAGCTATGATTGAAAATTAATCATAAAAAAATTACGCCTATCCACAAGATTATAATTGCAGGAATACTCTGAATTTTTTCTATTGATAAAGAATTATTAGATACTTCTCGAATAAAAGAATTAGTTTCAAATAAGCCTCCAAATATTAATCCTACTGAAAGCAAGGTCACACTCCAACCTAAGGAGCTAATGAACCTTTTCCCCGATTTGATTTGAAAATAAGTAAGAATTATTGTTGAGATTGAAAGTAAAAGTCTGTTATTAGAGTCAGGACTAATTAAAAGCAAGATTAAAAATAATATTCCAACAGATAATTTGATTAAAAAGTTATCAAAGGATGGGGCTGTTATTTTGGGAAGACTATTTTGATTTGAGTTATTAGCATTAATATTTAAATTTCTTATCTTAGATAGTAATGGGAAGTTGTTATTTGAAAGTTGATTAACTTGTTTCTCTTTCTGAGAAGCACTTTCAGCCGCAGAACTAACATTACCTGATTGCCTAGCTTTTAAACTTCCCATAAGCAACTGATCAAATGATGATTCTATTTTTGCCTTAAGCATTAAATCTTCTCCCGCCTCTTTAACTTTTATATCTCTAGCTTTTTGAATATCTTCAAAAGAAGCACCTTGATTAACACCCAAAACTTCATAAGGTGTTTTTTCATTATTGTTTTTACTATTGTTTGAGTCCAAAAGTTTTATTTAATTCTAACAGAATAACCAAATTTATCCTCCATTAAGGGTTTATAAAGCAATTGGTTCAACTCCACTAACAACCGGGGCTACTTTTTTTAAATTCAACCTAGGGTTATCTTCAATAAATTGATTAAGATTCCATTCATTTTTAAAAAGGATAACTGGTCTATTCCAACAATCCTTAACTACTTTACAATTAAAAATTCTACCTAATTCTTCAATAGATGACCATCCATCAGAAACCCATCTCGCCAATTGATACGGCATCGCTTCAAGATTTGCATCTACACCATATTCACTCTTCAACCTATGAGTAACTACTTCCAACTGTAATTGCCCAACAGCTGCAAGTATGGGGTCTCTTTTGCTCTCATCAAAGTCATAGAGTATTTGAACAGCACCTTCTTCTCGAAGTTCATTTACTCCTTTTCTAAAGTTTTTGAATGCTGAAGGGTTAGGATTTCTTAGCCAACTAAATATTTCAGGACTAAAAGATGGTATACCCTCATACTCTAGATGAGTTCCTGTATAGAGAGTATCTCCTATAGAAAACATTCCAGGGTTATTTAGACCAATAACATCACCAGGATATGCATCATCAACCACTTCTCTCTCTTGACCAAATATTTTCTGAGGGCGTGATAATCTAATTGTTTTTCCTGTCCTAGAGTGTTTAACTGACATATCCTTTTCAAATTTGCCGCTGCAAACTCTTATAAAGGCCACTCGATCTCTATGTTTTGGATCCATATTTGCCTGTAGCTTGAAAACAAAACCACTAAATTCATGACTCGCTGGTTGAATATCACCCTTATTACTATTTCGTGAAGTTGGTTTTTGTGCCATTTTTAGAAAACTATCTAAAAACGGTCTAACTCCAAAATTTGTCATCGCCGAACCAAAGAAAATTGGGGTAAGAGAACCATTAAAAACCTTTTCTTTTTCAAATATAGAACCAACCTCATCCAGTACTTCCAATTCTTCGAGGGCAACATCAAGTAACTCCCTCTCCACATACTTTGAGAGGTCTTCATCTTTCAAACTAATTCTCTTCTCATTCGATTGTTTCCCCCTTACAGCTTTATCAAATATAATAATTTCTCTTGAAAATCTATCAATAACTCCCCTAAATTCCTCACCGCTGCCTATTGGCCAGTTAATAGGCAAAGTATTCAACCCAAGTTCTGATTCGATTTCATCAAGTAAAGTAAAAGGCTCCCTTCCAGGTCTGTCCATCTTATTAATAAAAGTAAATATTGGTATTTTTCTCATTCTGCAAACTTCAAATAATTTTCTTGTTTGAGGTTCTAATCCCTTAGCTGCATCTTCCAACATAACTGCATTATCAGCAGCAGATAATGTTCTGTAAGTATCCTCAGAAAAATCTTGGTGGCCTGGAGTATCTAAAAGATTAATGACTGATCTTTCATATTCAAATTGCAAGACAGTTGAAGTGATTGAAATACCTCTTTGCTTCTCAAGTTCCATCCAGTCTGATGTAGCTTTCCTCTGATTCCCCCTTGCTTTTACAGCTCCTGCCTGTTGGATAGCCCCTCCATATAAGAGAAGTTTTTCAGTAAGCGTAGTTTTACCAGCATCTGGATGTGAAATAATTGCAAAATTTCTTCTTTTATTTACCGCCTCCAAGATATCTTCATTATTTAAATTTTTACTACTTAGACTCATTTAACTGAAATTGATCTATTTCATTAAGCTTAAACCTTACCATATACAATTAAATATTGATCACAATCTTCAAACACTTCCAAGGAAAGAAGATTATTTTTCAAAATAAACTCTTGTAATTCTTTGTAAGTATAAGAAGCCTTCAAAGACGCATAATAATCATTAGTAAGAATATTATTATATTTGCTTGAGCATTTTGTTTTAAGCTCTAAAGCCGACTTTTCATCAATGGGTCTTTTTAAGTCTTTATGAAAATTCACAGTCAAATTATTGGACAATCTAATTATACTTTTAAAAAAATCATCAAGATGAGTAATATGATGAATCAAACTGTTACTTACCAGAAGACTTATTTCTTTTCTAGGAGAAATTGCACTTAATTCTAAATTCTTAATATCAGCGCAAATATAATGTAAATTTTGTAGTTTTCTGTTATGTATAGAAATCTTTTGATTAAATTCAGCTTTAATAATCATCTCTTTAGAGCCATCGACTCCAATAACCTCTGTATTAGGCCACCTTATTGATAGCTTTTCAGATATATTTCCTGGCCCACACCCTAAATCAACAATTAAATCTTTTTCTCCCAAACGAATGTTATTTTTTAACAGATAATAATCAATTTGATTAATAAAATTATACTCCCCTTCTGAGAAGTCAGCCTCACTATAAGAAATGACTTGCTCTTTTGTTTCCATCAATTCAGGTTCAGCAACTCTTTCCATAAACTTTCATAAGAAAAGATACATATTAGACATATTTTCACACAAACAGTTAATTAGTGGTAAGAATAGTTGCAGACACCACAGGTAGAGTTATTCTTCCATTACGGGTTATTTACATACTTTTTTTTTATCGTGACAATTGCACCAAATAAAGCTTCCTCAGAGAGCAATTCTAATAATCTCAAGAAAGATGATTTTCCAAAGTCAGCCCCAGCTGCCTATCCTGTTTTCTTTAGGTCCTACAGTAGGAAAACAGTCTCCGGGAAAAGAGAGAATTGGAGAGAAGTAGGCGAAAGAAATTTATCAGGATTGAAAAAATTAGGAAATCTTTCTGAAGAAGAATTAATCTTAATGAGAGAAATGCAAAGTAACCAAAAAGCGCAACCATCAGGGAGATGGCTTTGGATTGGAGGTACACCTTGGATTAATAAAAACCAAAACTTCTCAGGTGCATACAATTGTACTTCGACTAATTTGATTGATTGGGAAGCTTTTGCTTTGATGATGGACTTAGCCATGATGGGTTGTGGAACAGGGGCCATAATTGAGCCTCATTTTATAAATAATCTACCTACAGTAATAAACAAAATAAATATTAAATCTGTTAGCGAAGTTGGAATAACTCCTAGGGATCAAAGGAAAGAAGAATCATCTATAGAAATTAAAGGTAAAAATATCTTTATAAAGGTAGGAGATAGCAGGAGAGGCTGGGTAGATAGCTATAAATATCTACTTGAAGTATCAAGTAATGAGGGTCTTGAAAAAGATATTGATGTATATATTAATTTAGAAGATATTAGACCCGCGGGAGAATCATTAAAAGGTTTTGGTGGGATGGCAAATCCTATCAAATTAAAAGACCTCTACTCAAGAGTTGCATCTCTTCTAGGGAAAGCTATTGGCAGAAAATTGAGTACGGTAGAATGTTGTTTACTAATTGACGAAGCAGCAGTAACTATAGTTGCAGGGAATATAAGAAGAAGCGCGGGGATGAGACAATTTGCCTCTGATGATAAAGAAGCAGCATCAGCTAAAGAGAATCTATGGAGTCAAGATGAAAACGGTAATTGGAGAATAGACCCTGAGAAAGATGCCCTTAGAATGGCTAATCATACAAGGGTCTACCATACAAAGCCCTCTTATCAAACTATTTTGGATGCTGTCACAAAACAATTCCATTCTGGTGAAGGCGCGATTCAATTTGCTCCAGAAGCAATAGCAAGATCTAATGCAGATATTCTTAAAAATGAAGAATTAAAAAAAGAATTTATAGAAATATATTCAGAACAAGGTAAACAAGAAGCAAGAAATTGGATAAATAGCAGTTATGGACCATTTTCTGAAGAAGAACTTAATCACAGAATGAGTAGATATGGACTTAACCCTTGTGGAGAAATACTTGGGAATGATTTTCACTGCAATCTAGCCGAAGTTCATTTAAACCAGATTGACCCAAAAAATATCGCAGAACAGAAAAAGGCATTTAAAGCGGCTGCGCTTTCAGTAGCATGTTTACTAAATCATGAATTTGAAGTTGAGCGCTACAGAAAAAGTAGGGAGTTTGATCCTATCGTCGGTGTAAGTTTCACCGGATTGTTTGATTTCTGCGTTCACGCCTTTGGAACTCCATGGTTGAAGTGGTGGGAAGCAGGCAGGCCCGATACTGAAGAGGGCAAAGCCTTCAAAAAGGAGGAAGCCAAATTCTTAGATTCATGGAGAAAAACAGTAAAAGAAACTGTTTGGGAATATTGTGATAAACATAATCTCAGAAGACCTAATAGATGTACAACAGTTCAACCCGCTGGGACCAAAAGTCTTCTAACAGGAGCAGCCCCTGGATGGCATCCACCAAAGGCACAAAGATTCATAAGAAGAATAACTTTTAGAAAAAATGATCCTATCGCTTTGGCTTGCATGGATTACGGTTACTCAGTAGTTCCATCTCAGTCTGACAAAGATGAGAAAGGATGTTTGCTCGATAACCCATTTGACCCAAGATGTACAGAATGGTTAGTTGAAATCCCAACAGAAGTAAGCTGGGCTAATATAGAAGGCGCAGATCAAATAGACATCAATAATTTCTCTGCCTTAGCTCAGTTTGACTTTTACATGCAAGTGCAAAAGTTTTATACAGAGCATAATACCTCTGCTACAGTTGAATTCAGAGAAAATGAAATTGAGGATTTAGCGAAAGCTATTCATAATGCAATTAAAAATAATGAAGGATATATATCAGCGGCATTGCTAGCTAGATTTAGTGCAAATGCAACTTTCCCAAGATTACCTTTTGAACCTATAAGTAAAGAAGAGTTCCTTTCCTTGCAAAATAAAGTAATTGAGAGAAAAGTTAATAACGATTTCTTTGATGCTCTTAATAAATATGACATTGGAGAACTAACTGAGGCAGGTCCAGCAGGTTGTGATTCCGATAAGTGTCTACTTCCTTTAGCTAAACCAAAAAATTAAATATTAAATAATTTGTAAATAAAAAGACAAATGTGTTTTAAAAAATTTAATTTATGGCTACCTCTTAAATAGGTACATAAATTATTTATGACAATAAGCTTAAATATAGGGAATTTTTTCAATGATTCTTCTAGTCATGCTTTAGTGGATGAACTAAGGAAAAGAACTTCAGAAGAGGAAATATTGGAATTTGAAGAGAAATTTAACTCCAAAAACGAAAAAAATCTACATATTTACATATGTAGATTTTTAAAGAACAGAGCAATATCTAGAGCTCTCGCCTCTAGGTGGTTAATAACTCTGATTAACAATAAAGAATCAAAAATTACTATTACTTGAAAAAATTCAAGGAATCAAGTCATTGCAGTTATTCTCCATAGAGCAATGCCAAAAATTGAAAAACCCATAATGAAAGTAAAGGCCAAAGCATTTACCAACTGAACTTTTTCGTTCATTTTATCTGCGAATGGAAGTAATTGAGCAAATAATGGAGTCCATTGAGTATTGGCAGATTTAGATCTTTTTACTGTAGGTTTTTTGCTTTGAGAAAACATAAAACAAATTTTATAATATTCAGAATTTTACATTTAAAAAGTGTTTAAATAAAAAATAATTCTTAAAAACGTACAAAATGTAACCTGTATAAATTCTTACATAGTTTAAGGGCCAATAAAATTAATTAAAAACGTATTTAACTTATGTTCAAAATATTAGAAATATTTAATTTAAACAAATACAAGGTTATTTATGTATGATAGAATAAAAAAGTAGCAACCGCTACCAAAACGTTCAACTTGTATTTAACAAGCCGCAAGTCGATCTAAGCCATGGAACGGGGACTTAGACGTGAAAGGAGCTTAAAAAATGACTCTAATTTACAGAGGACAAAAGTACGTCCAGAACAAAGATGTTGCTAAGAAGCAACACATCGAACTAACTTACAGAGGAAAAGCTTACACAAGTTAGTAAAGAAAAGGATCAACCCAAAGAAGAAGCCATTGATAGTGGCTTCTTCTTTTTTTTAATATGAAATATTTCTACCAATTAATCGAAGTATATTTTCCTGTGAAATAATGAGATAAAAAATAGAATTATTGATCGATATACTAAATATTGCGATCCACGAGTAACTAATAATTAATATTTTTCACAATAAAGTCCTATATTTAAATTAAAATTTAGAAATTTATAAGACGATAATATTCTCACAAATGTAAACTGAGAAAACATTATTTAAAAAATTTTTTAAAAATTAGGTAAATAGAAACTTTAATCAATTACTTTTTTGAAAATTAACTAAGATAATTCAGGAATTAAAAATTAATAACTATGGCACCTCAAAAACCCTTATTTAAGGCTCCCTACGATATAAAAGATGTAATTGCTCTTTTTACAATAGTAGCCGTTTTACTGATAATTTCTGCCATCCTTGGGAATAACTTATTTGGTTTATTTCAAGAAAATATTAATTTTGGGTAACTAAAATTACTAAGTTTTCTAAAAATCAGAAAAGATAACAAATTCTATTACTTTTAGATTAAGTCAAAATTGTAATCCCCTTGAATAAGGAAAAGACTTTAAAAATTACTTATTTGAAAAAATAAAAAAGGAGTAGCTTATTTCTACACACCCCCAATAAAATTTAGGACAATCCCCTCCCCAAACACCTTATGAAATCATAGCACTACATATAGCGTGTACAGTTAAAACTTTATTACTATTTATGGGGTTGTCTGACTTGCTTATCTTTGTCAGAATAGAGATCCCCATCACCTAGGCTCGCAAGAGTCTTTTTTTTTTTAACATTTTAAATCAGGAATTTATCAAGAGTAAGAATATTATTGAATGATATATGGGATTTCATGGCTTAAAAAGTATTTCTATAATTAAATCGTTAAATAATTAATTGAATGTATTCTCTCAATTATTTATTTCGAATCTCTTAATGCAGAAATAATTAATCCCCCAGTAAAACCTAGATTTATAAGCACTGCTTTTATATGGAGAGGAAATAAATGAAATATTATTGTTGTTGGTATTAGAAAAAGTAATAAAAAAACTGTTCCAATTTTTTGATCTTTTCCAAAAATGAAAAAGCCAGTTCCTAAAGTAAGGCAGATAACTGCACCAACCAATAAGATAGATGCAATTGGATAAGGAATACCCTTGGAAGAGATGTATTCGACTGTTTTTGCAAAATTAGTTACTTTATCAGGTATAGCACTGATAAATATTGCTGAGATTGAAACTCTTGCAAAAAAATCTAAAGAAGTATAAATAAACTTGTTTTTAAGTGAAAATATTTTCATGGATCTAAAAGAACTTTTGTTGGTTTTTAAATAAAAAAAAATTAATTATATTCTCCAAAAACATTTAGAAATAAGTTTCATTAATAGTAAAAGAGATTACTTTTTCGAAAAGTAATCTTAAAGAGCAAGGATTTAATAATATTAGAAATCATTTAGGACATCTTAAAATGATTATTAATTAAAAAATAAATTTTTTAATTGTAAACTTTAAGTATAATTGATATATATTAATTTTATATTTAACCGAATAATGCTGCGGTTTAAAATTACTTTTGTACTTTTAGATTAGAGCCATATTTAATTTTAACTAAGTAAGTCGCGACAAAAGACAAGATCAAGAAAAATAATAAGCTTTCTAAAGTAGATTGAGGCATAATCATAATTAAATAAAAAAGATATACATATTTCTAGGAAAACTAATTTTCAAAAAAAATCAAGCCTAATATAGTTTTTTTAAAATTGAATGATTACCAAAAATCTATCAAATTTCATTTATAAAGTTAAAAAAACTAAACTATTAAAAAGGACTTTAATTAACTCCAATGCCAAAAAATGAATTTGCAATAAATAACAAACTAAATATCGTTAAGAAAAACAATCCTATCCAACAAAGAGTTTTCAAATATGATCCATATCTATTTTGAAATGGGACTATATTGCTATTAATAGTATCCATTGCCATCCAAGCAAATAATGGTGCGGCTAAAAAGCTTCCAGACATAGCAGTAAAGACAAAATCCTTAACGCCTATTCCTCCAGACCTTGCAATGAGCAGAGCTAAAAAGGATGCAAAGATATGAAGAATCATCCAATTTTGAAATCTATTTCGCTCCGCACTTGAATCCATATGTCCAAAATCAGTTCCTTTCATTAAGCCTTGTATCGCAGAGATACTTCTTGGATATGCATCTAGACAAGTAATTGTCGTACTAAACATTGCTGCAAATGATGCTGGAATAATTATCCATTTAGACCATTCCCCAATAGATTTTGTATAAAGGATTATTAACTTCTGAGCAAAGGATACTCCACTCCCAGAGAGCATTCCATCCCCAGTTCCATACATTGTTATTGCTCCAAGAGTTACGAATAGAATAGCGGTAATTACTGTAATTATGTAACCGAGATTAAAATCAAATTCAGCTTCTCTTACATTTGGAATATACTTCGAATCTTGTGCTCTTGAGAACATCCAAAGAGAAGGCCATACACATAATTCGACAGGGCAAGGCATCCATCCCATCAAAGGTATTAGAAATATTAAATTTGATAATTTCCAAGGACTTATCTCTGGAGCCAACCAACTTGTAATGAGAGAATCATTCATTGAGCCTTTCAAAAAAAGTGATCCAACTGCAAATAAGGTTAAAAAAGTTAGTAGAGCAACTAAAAATTTAGAGATTCTATCTAGGGCTTTGTATTTACCAACAATTAAAATCATTCCAGATACTACTAGGATTCCCATAGATAGATCCATAGCAGGAAAAGAAGAAAACAAAGGAATATTAGTTAGTAGTACTCCAGAGACAAAACTTACAGCAGCTATTGTAAAAGTACCGGTAATTAAACTAACTATTAAAAATAAAGGTAGATAATAAGGATTCCGCTCTTTAAAACCCTCTAATAATGATTTACCAGTAGATGCCGTGAACCTAGTCCCTACTAATAAGAATGGATATTTAAATAGATTAGTTAGAAGGATTAGACCAACTAATGAGAATCCAAATCTTGCACCAGCTGTAGTAGAAGACATTAAATGCGAGCCTCCAATAGCAGCTCCAGCAAGTAGTATACCTGGACCTAAACTTTTTTGAATTCCTTTAGATAAGTTCATTTTTCATTTTTTAGAGAAGTATTTAATTGAAGTATTTGGCCTTGCCAAAGTTATTTTTTAATAGTCTTTTTTATAATATATATCTGTTATGTATGAAAAATATTATGATTAATCCAATTTGATGTTTCATAATTATTAATTTCCTCAAAATGAAATCAATTTAAAGTTAATTTAAATTCAACCTCTTTTCTCCATAAAATCCATAGGAACCTGTCAAGAACATCAACTTTATTTTTATCTCGTTTTATATGATTCTGTTTATTTTGAGTCTGCATAATTTTTGCTTAAGTATTTTAAACTTAAACTTATTAACAAAAAACACAATAAGCATAACTTCTTAAATTCTTAATTTTATTTTTTGAATAATTAACTTTATTATTTTGATAAATATTTTTCTGATCTTCTTAATGCTTTTACTGCTCCCTCATAATCTCCTTTTTTAAATTTATCATCACTTTTCTGTTCCAAAATTTTTATAATCTCATTTTTCCTTAATTCGTCAATTTTAATTTTATGATCAAATATTAAGTCGAATTTTGGAGAATATAATTTTGACAATTCTTCTTTAAATTTCTCAATTATTTCCGCATTATTAGATTCAAAGTTTAATATTGAATTCGCTTTCCTTCTTTCATCAATTGCTGCCTTGAAATCTCCTTGCTTAAATTTCTTTTCGCTTGATCTAGTTAATTTAAGAACTGTTTCTAATGCCAATTTACTAGCATCTTCCATTTTTAATTTTTATTTGGATTCAAGTTTATTTTATCAGGTATAAAATATTTATTTTAAAGAAGAGAATAATTTAATATCAAAAATAAAAAAATTCAACTTTTAGAATAAATTGTCTTTTTAATATATGAATTTTTTAAATTACATGTTATTTAAAATCCTTTTTTAATAAAAATAATAGTTAACCAATTACAATTCCTTTTTTCAGAAGCAAATCGAATACCTCTACACTTTTTGTTTTTCCTACTTTTGATGTTTCATGTAAATCTAATATTTGAGCAAGGCACATTATCCAATAAGTACCTTTTCTTAAACTAAGAGACTTACAAATATGTAAAGGTGCTGATTTGAAACAAGCGAAATCTGTAGATATATTAATATTAATAATTTGAGTCTCAAGTTCTAGACTCAAAAGAGCAATTTCGTTACTAGAGAGGGGAGTCCCAAAGGAATAAGATTCTATTAACAATTGATAATTCATAAAAGATTAGGACCCCAAAACCTAATGAGATTACATTTTTATCATTTTAGTTCCTTTTTAAACAAAATAACCAGTATCTTTTTTGAAGATAGATTTATATTTATCGAATCATTTAATTATTAAAAAATAAGTATTTATAAAGGAGTAAGTATTAACTAATTTTTATTTATAAGTTATAAAACTATTATAAAATTCGTTTTTTATTTTGGACTCAAAAATTACTGAAAGAGAACAGTGGACTAGCCGGATTGGTTTTATTCTTGCTGCTGCAGGTAGTGCTGTAGGTCTTGGCAATCTATGGGGATTCGCCTACCGCTCATCTCAAGGAGGAGGTGCTGCTTTTGTGCTTCTATATGTGTTAATTGTACTAATTGTTTGTCTTCCAGTGTTTGTTGCTGAAATGGCATTAGGAAGAAATGCTATGAAAAGTGCTTTGCTTGCACCAGTTAAGTTGGCAGGGACAAATTGGTATCCCCTTGGAATACTTTTCTTTATAGCTCCTTTAGGTATAGCATCATATTATTCAGTGATAATGGGATGGACAGCAGATACTTTATTTCACTCATTATTTATTGGATTACCAAGTAATTTAACTGAAGCAGAAACATTTTTCGGGTCAATCAGTAGTGGAAAAAGCGTTTTAATTGGACATCTATTAAGTCTTTTGCTTACAGCACTAATAGTTTCATCTGGAATAAAAAAAGGTATAGAAAAAGTGACAAGATTCTTCATGCCTATACTTTTTATAATAATAGTATGTCTTGCTATTTGGGCTGCTTCACTATCCGGTGCATGGGAAGGATATAAAACATTTTTGTTTAAGTTTGACTTTGCTGAATTAAGAAACCCTCAAACAATTAGGAATGCATTTACACAAGCTTTCTTTTCCTTAAGTCTAGGTATTGGAATTATGGTAACTTACGCTTCCTATCTAAATAAAAAAAGTAATCTACCGAAACTAAGTATTGGTGTTGCATCATTAGATACTTTAGTAGGACTAATGGCAGGATTGATAACTTTCCCAATCATTTTGACATTTGGTTTAAGTGACGCCATTTCCGAATCTACAGTTGGTGCATTATTTATATCAATCCCAACAGCCTTAGGTTCATATGGAGCCGTTGGAAGGATCGTAGCTGTTGCCTTTTTTGCATTAGCTTATATTGCTGCTATAACTTCCCTTGTTTCTTTATTAGAAGTACCAGTTTCTTCTATAATGGATAAATTTGGCTTTAAAAGACAAAAATCAGTTTGGTTAATAACATTTTTTCTTTTTTTAGCTGGCATCCCTTCAGCATTAAATATAAATATACTTGGAACTTTTGATTCAATTTTTGGAGGGGTATTACTTATCTTTGGAGGCTTCCTAGTATCTTTCTTTATGGGATGGGTAGTTCCTGGGAAGTTTAACGAAGAACTGAATGTTTCAAAAGTTGGAATTAAAACTACTAGATATTTGAAATTTATGACAAGGTGGGTTGCACCTCCAATTATTGCGTTTGGACTACTTATAAGTTTATTTGACTTACTGAAGGGGTGGGTAAACTAATAAAAAAGATAAGAAAAATTATATAAATATTAGTTTTAAATTTTTATCTAATCTTAAAAATCTTAGCAAAAACATCCCCATTGAAATTCAATATAATATACATATTAAGTGTTTAATTTAAAGAAATTACAACGCCATCAAGAATAGATTAATGAATTAATGTCAAGTAAATCTGAATCAGTAAAAAATAAGTCTACGGAAAATTTTTATGAATTTTCTCAATTAGCAGATTATTCTTTAATGGATAATCTCAAAGCTGATCCTCAATCAACAAAAGATGGAAATGACCATAGGCTCAGACCAGTTTATTCAGGCCATTATGTGCCCGTTACTCCAAAGCCTATTCCAGAACCAGAGTATGTAGCTCATAGCAGCAATTTATTTAAAGAGTTGGGATTAAGCTGTGAGCTTACAAAGGATGCAAATTTTTCTCGCTTTTTCTCAGGTGACATTGAGGTTGCAGATTATCCATTAAGACCATTTGGCTGGGCAACAGGCTATGCATTATCTATATATGGCACTGAATACACACAACAATGTCCTTTTGGTAATGGTAATGGTTATGGAGATGGCAGAGCAATTTCTATCTTTGAAGGCTTATTTAATGGACAAAGAATGGAGATGCAACTAAAGGGGGGTGGCCCAACTCCATATTGTCGTGGTGCAGATGGACGAGCTGTTCTACGTTCAAGTGTTCGAGAATTTCTTGCACAGGAATTTATGGATTCATTAGGAGTTCCTACTTCAAGATCTTTAACACTTTATGTCTCACAATCAGAAATAGTTAGAAGGCCATGGTATACCAAAGGATCTAAGTATTTTGAACCTGACATCATGATGGATAATCACGCGGCAATTACTACACGTGTCGCTCCATCTTTTTTACGTGTTGGTCAACTTGAACTCTTTGCTCGTCGAGTTCGTAGTAATTCACATAACGAGGCTCTTAATGAACTCAAGATGATTGTTCAACATCTCATAGACCGAAACTATAAAGATGAAATCAGATCTGATATCTCATTCGAAAGTAAGGTAATAGAATTGGCATCTTTATATAGAAAAAGACTTATATCTCTTATCTCTAACTGGATGAGAGTTGGTTACTGCCAAGGAAATTTTAACAGTGATAATTGTGCTGCTGGAGGATTTACGTTGGACTATGGTCCATTTGGATTTTGTGAATTATTTGACCCAAGATTTCAGCCTTGGACTGGAGGAGGTGCACATTTCTCATTTTTCAATCAGCCCTCTGCTGGTCAAATCAATTTCAGGACATTTTGTTCTTCACTTAGACCATTACTCTTAGGAAGGCAAGAATATTTAGAAAATCTAGATCAAATAGAGAATGATTTTTTCGAATTAATGAATAAAGAGTTAAATCAAATGTGGGCAAATAAGCTTGGATTAGACTTTTACGATAAAACGCTTGTTAATGAAATATTGAATCTTATGGTAATTTCAAAAGCTGACTATACAATCTTATTCCGTAAGCTCTCTTGTATACCGGACAAATTAGATTCTATAAAAGATAGTTTCTATTTACCAATTAATCAAGAACTGAATCAGAGATGGGAAGTCTGGCTTAAAAAATGGCAAGATAATTTAAATAAAGAGGGTAATATTAAAGCAAAATCCGAATCAATGAAATCTCTTAACCCAATATATACATGGCGAGAATGGATGGTAGTGCCTGCATATGAAGATGCTGAAAAAGGTAATTACAACAAAATCAAAGAATTGCAGGAGGTCTTTAGCAACCCCTACAAAGAGCAGTCCTCAGAAATAGATCGGAAATATAATCGACTAAAGCCAAACGAGTTTTTTAATTTCGGAGGAATATCACACTACAGTTGCTCCTCATAAAAGTTCAATATTTAGAAAGAAATTTATGGTTTTAAAAAAGAATATTATTTATTTTTTATTTTTTATTTTTTATATAACTTTTCTAATTGCTTAATTTCCTCTCTTAATTTATTACCTCTCTTATTTAAAGTATTATTCTTCTTTATTATTGGGATAATCCACCATGCCTGAAGACCTAAAAAAATTAATATAAGAATTATTAAGTCAAAAGAACCAGGAAGCATTTGATAAAGATAAATTTGAGTAGGTAATAATAATAACTATTCATTTATCATAGTTATAAAGGCTCCTATGCGGCTTCCAATTCAATATTAAGTTCAATACCCTTTGAAATAATAGCTTCTTTAAAATCAATTAATTTAGCAATAATTCTTTGTTTTTCCTGATCAGTTATATATACATCCTCAACAACTTCTTGGATTGCAAGTGTAACTTTTTGAAGTTTGATTTCTAAGTCTTCCCTATAATTCATTAGCTTAAACTTGTTATCTTTTGTTATTAAAGAACAAAAAAATTATTAGTAAATAAGTACTTTACATCCTGAGGATTGACAACAAAACAAAACAAATATAATTTATAGTACAGATGTATTATTAACTAATGAGTTCAGAAAGAGGGAGCGCCTTAACTAACTATTATTTTGGGTACTGCGCTAACACCCCAAATGGCTGTCTACTTAACCCCGAGGGTAGTAGATTAATTTTTTTCGAGGAATGCATAAATTCGACTAGAAATAATTTTAAAATCTATATTCATATATTCTATACAAATCATCTTGGAGAACCTGCGGGATTTAAATCTTCCGAACAACTAAGTATTGACTCAGGATGGGAAAAGTGGCACGAACTTCACTTAAAAGGCTGGACGGAAGTGTCCCACAATTACGGGTAGAAACTTCCTGTTGAGGCTAAAACGAATCGATTACAAATTGTGCAACGTAAATGATACAGTTATGCCTCATAGATCCTAGAAATAAAGCCATATCGAGCAAACACTTTACAGTAGTTAATATTAGTGTTACATTAATTAATAATTACAAAACTTCGATGACTAATTCACGAATAACTACTGAATCAGGCGGAAGGCAGAACATGTTTCCTACTGAGACACGTCCTTACATAGATGATTCTGTTTCATACGACGGCTACCCTCAAAATGCCGAAAAAGTAAACGGGCGTTGGGCAATGATTGGACTAGTTGCATTGGTGGGGGCTTATGTCTCAACAGGCCAAATTATTCCAGGTATTTTTTAAAAATATACTGGACAAAATGTGTTGATTTTTTAAAAACTATTATTCTAATTTAATTAAGTTTAATCGTTTCATTCCCAGCAACTATCTTCTAAACACAAAAAAACACACAAACATTCAAAAATTAAATTAAATTTAACAACAATGCTTAAAACCAACTCAAAATCAAAAACAATTGAAAAAGAAAAAGCTGTAGCAGAAACAATTAATGGCAGATTTGCCATGATTGGTCTAATTGCAGCAATTGGAGCATATTTAACTACAGGTCAGATTATTCCTGGTTTCGTATAAATTTTTAAAAAATGAAAAAATCAAACCAAACCTATTGGCAAAATGCTGAACGAACAAACGGAAGACTGGCTATGATGGGCTTCTTTGCAATAATAGTTAATTATGGCTTATTTGGCTGGATAATCCCTGGATTTTTTTAAAATAAATCTAGTTTGATTTATCTTAAAAGTTCTATTCTAATTAGTAATAACTCTATCTGAATTAGATCCGAAAAATTAAGTATCAATCTGAATTGTTAAGTAAAATAGAGCCTTAGTTTTTAAAATAGGGCTTTAGAGAGGTTAAGGGATACTCAAACTAGATAATAGATTACCTAGTTTAATATTAAAAATATTGATCGTTATGAGTGTTTGCCATTAGGGGTAATGGCAAGCACTTTTTATAAGGTAATTTATTTTTAATTTAAGTCAAAAAAGAATCTCTCTATTAACTAATTCTTAAATGAAAATTTCAAATAAGGTTTTAAATTAAAAGGCTTTTATTTATAGTAAATACTTAATAAGGGAGAAATCTTTAACTTTGTATACCACCTCTTTTTATCCAGAAAAACCAAGTAATCCAAATAGGAGGTAAAAATTTTATCAAGAATAAGACATTGTATATATAAAATGGTGCATTTTCGATTTTTAATAAATTTATTAAAAATGAAAATATAGTTATCCAAAGTAAAATTATTAATACATTTGCACCCAACAATGCAAATTTATTTTGTTTAAATATTTTTGGCATAAGATTTTATTTATACTCCTTAATTATAAATAAGCTTGAAAATAAAGTATATTTTTTTCAAAAAAACTTCAAATTTAAAATCCATATCCAAATAAAAAATATACTGAATTTTATTCCTTCTCCTAATAACACTCCAAAAACAATAGGCGGAGAGAAGATTAAAAACAAAACCGAGAATATACAAAAAAAAGCAAAAGAGCCTCTAAGGAAAAAGTCATTTCTTCTTTTGCGTCTAAGTTCTTTTAAGGTCTTCCATTCCCATGAGACAAAACCATAGAACTTTTCTGATAATAAAAATAAATACTTCATTATTCTTATTATTGTCTATCACTCTATCCTATTTATAAATTTAATTTTCTAAATTAGCAATAAACTTTAGTACCCTTTTCTGAAAGATAGTAAATCTTATCTTCGGAACTTTTAAAGAAAGTTAATCCTTTATATTGTGATCTTCTATATTTTTCTAGTCTCGATTTATGCAAATCCCAATTATCTGTATTAATGTCAGGATTAAATTCTTGTTCTTTTAAATAAGCATTAAAAGTTGCAAAACTCTTTGTTTTTTTTTCTGTCTTTTGGTATCCCTTTTGATTAAAAAATAGAAGAGATAAAAGTATTAAAAAAACAATAAGAATAAAAAGAAGTAATAAAATGATTTCCATTTTTAAGTTTTATATGTTGAAAAAAATTATTTAAAAAGAAAATTAGCAAGCCTTAAAAGGGAAACTATACATTAAATAAAAACTCCATTACATCACCCTCATTAACTACATATTCTTTTCCTTCACTTCTAAGTAATCCTTTGGTTTTTGCATTAGCGATCGAACCTGAATCTATTAAGTTTTGATATGAAATAGTCTGGGCTCGAATAAATCCTTTTTCAAAATCAGTATGAATTACTCCTGCTGCCTGAGGTGCTGTCATACCATCTTTTATAGTCCAAGCCTTTGTCTCTTTTTCTCCGGTAGTAAAATAAGTTTTTAATCCAAGTAATTTATAAGTTGATCTAATTAAAGAACTTAATCCACCCTCCTCTACTCCTAAGCCAATTAGATAGTCTTTTTTATCTTCGGGTTCTAATTCTATTAATTCAGATTCGACTTGCGCTGATATTTTTATACATTCTGTATTTTTATTATTTGCAAAACTCTTAACTTTTAATGAGAGATCATTACCTTCAGCTAAATCATTTTCATTCAAATTCGTAGCATAAATAATAGGTTTTGCCGTAAGGAAACCTAATTGCTTAATTATTAAATTTTCTTCATCGCTAAGAGATATTGACCTAACTGAGAGTCCTTTATGCAATTCTTCCTCAATTTTTTCTAATAAAGAATCTTCTTTAAATGCCTCTTTACTTGTCTTAACCTGTTTTTTAATTCTTTCTCTTCTTTTTTGAAGCTGAGATAAATCAGCCAAATTCAGTTCCAGATTAATAATTTCAATGTCATCTAGGGGGTCGACCTTCCCTGAAACATGAATCACTTCACTATCTTCAAAACATCTCACGACGTGAACAATTGCATCAACTTCCCTAATATTAGATAAAAATTTATTCCCCAAACCCTCACCTTTACTAGCACCTTTTACAAGACCCGCAATATCTACAAATTCAATCTTAGTTGGGATAATATTTTGACTAGAACTTAAACTACCTAGCTCTTGCAGCCTTTGATCTGGCACTGAAACTATTCCTTTATTAGGTTCAATCGTACAAAATGGAAAGTTTGCAGCTTGAGCTTTAGCATTTTCTACAAGAGCATTAAATAAAGTTGATTTCCCAACATTTGGTAATCCAATAATACCGGCTTTTAACATTTTAAAAAATTTATAGAAAAATTTTCAAGAAAACATGTTCTAGTAATATAGTGTTTAATTAACCAATCTTTGATAATTTAATTATAATCGTTTTGATTATTTATTTAGTTTCTAAATATCATTTTTATAACTGATTTACACAAGAAATGCTTGATTTTATTAAAAAAAATATAAATTTAAAGAGTGGAATGATATTACTTTCTTTATCTATATTTTTTGTTTTTATAAATAATTCTTTGAAGAAAAACAAATCAAAAGATATCTCTGATTTTGTAGTTCTTGTTGAGAAAGGAATACTTTCTGATTCAATTAATACAACTGGCGAAGTAAAAGCCATTAGGACAAGCAATATAGGTCCCAGAAAGCAAGGGATAATTAAAGAGATTACTGTAGAAGAGGGAGATATTGTAGAAAAAGATCAGTTATTAGCCTCTCTAGATGATGAAGACTTTATATACAAGATTGAAGAGATTGAATTGAATTTTAAAAAACAAAAATCTGAATTTATAAGAAGGGAATTTTTATATAAAGAGGGTGCAGTAAGCAAAGAGGATTATGAAAGCTACAAAAATAAATACAAAATAAGTAATGCGAAACTTAATGATGCAAAAGCAGAAAAAAGTTTCTATCTAATTAAAGCTCCCTATCGAGGAAAAATAACTGCAAAATATGCAGAAATTGGATCTTATGTCTCGCCAAGTACAAATTTAAATTCAGCCTCTAAAACCAAAAACTTTATTTTTGAACTCTCAGAGGGTCTTGAAATTGTTGCCAAAGTTCCTGAAAGCGACATTGGTAGAATAAAAATAGGACAAGAAGCTTCTGTTAGAATTGAATCCTATCCCTCAAAAAAATATAGCGCCCTAGTTAAAAAAATAGCTACTAGAGCTGTAAAAGATAATAATGTAACTTCTTTTGAGGTGACTTTAAATTTTAAAGATATTTCTGAAGAAATAAAAATCGGAATGACTGCTGATCTTGAATTTAAAGTGGAAGGGAATGAAGAAAAAGTTTTAGTACCAACAGTATCTATTGTTACGAAAAAAGGAGAAAAGGGCATTTTAAAAGTCGATAAAAACAACTCTCCGAAATTTAAAAAAATTGAAATTGGAATCAGTAGCGGAAATAAAACTGCAATAATTGATGGAATAGAACCTGGGGAGCAAATCTTTATTGATATTCCACCTTGGGCGAAGCAAAGAAAATGATTGTGAAATCTGAAAAATCTATAAAACCAATTTTACTTTTAGTTGACGGCCATTCACTTGCTTTTAGAAGCTTCTATGCTTTTAGTAAAGGAATTGATGGCGGACTAACAACTAAAGAAGGGTTTCCAACTAGCGTCACCTATGGATTTTTAAAAAGCCTTCTAGACAATTGTAAAAACATTAGTCCAGAAGGTGTTTGTATTACTTTTGACACGGAAAAGCCTACATTTAGGCATGAATTAGACCCCAATTATAAAGCGAATAGAGATGTAGCCCCAGATGTCTTTTTTCAAGATATTGAACAATTAGAAATAATCCTAAAAGAAAGTCTTAACTTACCAATCTTTAAATCTCCCGGTTACGAAGCAGATGATCTATTAGGGACAATTGCAAATGATGCTTCCTCCAAAGGATGGTGCGTAAATATTCTTTCCGGAGATCGAGATTTATTTCAATTAGTTGATGATCAAAAAGATATTTATGTTCTTTATATGGGTGGTGGTCCATATGCTAAAAGTGGTAATCCAACTTTAATTAACGAAAATGGTGTAAAAGAAAAATTAGGAGTTTCACCAGAAAGAGTAGTTGATTTAAAAGCTTTAACTGGAGACAGTTCTGATAATATTCCAGGAATAAAGGGTGTAGGTCCAAAAACTGCAATTAATCTACTAAAAGAGAACGATACACTGGATGGAATATATAAATCTTTGGAAAAGATTCAGCAAAATAATGATAAAAAATATAAAGGTTTTATAAAAGGTTCAGTTATAGAAAAGCTCAGAAATGATAAGTATAATGCTTATCTTTCAAGAGATTTAGCCAAAATAGATACTGAAGTTCCTCTGATATTAAGTAATGGTTATGAATTAAATAATATAAACAAAGAATCACTTTCAGAGTCACTTAAAAAGCTAGAACTATCGACTTTACTTAGACAAATCGATATTTTTAATTCAACATTTAGCAAAGGTGGTTTTAACAAAAATAATTTTGATAAAGGTCAAACATCAGAATCAAAAGTTACCAATAAAAATAAATCAGAAAAGAGTGACAATAAAATCCCAAAAATCAAAGTAACTGTTGTAAATGATTTTGAATTACTTGATAAATTACTTCAACGATTAGACAAAAAAAATGAGATAGTTTCTTTAGATACAGAGACCAATAGTTTAAATCCAATCGATGCGGAACTTGTCGGAATAGGATTATGTCTTGGAGAAGAAACTGATGATTTATTTTATATACCTCTTGGTCATCAAACAAATAAAGAAACAGCCAATCAATTATCAATTGAAGATGTTTTATCAAAACTAAGAACTTGGATAGAAAATCCAAAAAAAGAAAAGGCGCTCCAAAATTCTAAATTTGACAGACAAATCTTTTTTAATCATGGACTTGATCTTAAAGGTGTAACCTTTGACACCTTGTTAGCAGATTACCTTCTAAATAATCAGGAGAAGCATGGGTTAAGTGAAATTAGTTTTAGATTGTTTGGATTTAGGCCACCTTCTTTTAAGGAAACAGTTAAAAAAAATAAAGACTTTTCATTTGTTGATATTGAAGAAGCAAGTATTTATTGTGGTTATGACGTATTTCTTACTTATAAGATTGTCAATATTTTTAAAGAAAGATTTTCAAAGGAAAAAGATGAATTAATCAAATTATTCGAAGAAATCGAGCTGCCTTTAGAGCCGGTATTATCCCAAATGGAAATGAATGGCATAACCATCGACATCCCTTATCTAAATAAACTCTCAAGAGAACTAAAAAGTACCTTAGAAGATATTGAAAGTAAAGTTTATGAATTGGCAGAAGACAATTTTAATCTGTCTTCACCAAAACAATTGGGTGAGATCTTGTTTGAAAAATTAAATTTGGATAAAAAGAAATCACGAAAAACAAAAACAGGATGGAGCACAGATGCAGTTGTTCTTGAAAGGTTAGTCGAAGAACATGAGATAATCCAACATTTAATAAAACATAGAACTCTTAGCAAATTACTTAGTACTTATATTGAGGCACTTCCAAATCTTATTAACGAAAAGACAGGACGAGTCCATACAAACTTTAATCAAGCTGCTACAGCAACTGGGAGACTAAGCAGCAGTAATCCAAATCTTCAAAATATCCCAGTTAGGACTGAATTTAGTAAGAGAATCAGAAAAGCATTCTTGCCTGAAAAAGATTGGAAACTATTATCAGCTGATTATTCTCAAATTGAATTAAGAATACTCGCTCACTTAGCGGATGAAGAAATACTAATAAATGCATTTCACAAAAATGATGACATTCATTCTTTAACTGCAAGATTAATTTTTGAGAAAGAAGAAATATCATCTGAGGAAAGGAGAGTTGGCAAAACAATAAATTTTGGAGTGATCTACGGTATGGGGATCAAAAAGTTTGCTCGATCTACAGGAGTAAGTACCCCAGAGGCAAAAGAATTCCTAATAAAATACAAAGAAAGATATTCAAAAATCTTCAAATTTCTCGAACTTCAAGAAAGGCTTGCCTTATCAAAAGGTTATGTAAAAACAATTTTTGGTAGAAAGAGAGAATTTAAATTTGATAAAAATGGACTTGGAAGATTAATAGGAAAAGATCCTTATGAGATTGACTTACAATCCGCAAGAAGGGCTGGCATGGAAGCACAGTCATTAAGAGCCGCAGCTAATGCTCCAATACAGGGTTCAAGTGCAGACATTATTAAAATTGCAATGGTTCAACTAAATAAAAAATTCATAGAAATGAATGTTCCAGCAAAAATGCTTTTACAAGTACACGATGAATTATTGTTTGAAGTTGAACCAGATTCTTTAGAAGTTACGACGAAATTAGTAAAGAAGACTATGGAAGATTGTGTAAAATTAAATGTACCTCTTTTAGTTGATATTGGAATTGGAGACAACTGGATGGAGACAAAATAAACCTTATGAAATACTTTTTTTAAGATGATCAAACTTTTTAATACTTTAAGCAAAAGAGTTGAGGTTTTTAAGCCTATTGATGATGTAGTAAAAATTTATTGTTGTGGAGTAACTGTTTATGATTTATGTCATCTTGGTCATGCAAGAAGTTATATAGCTTGGGATATCTTGAGAAGATTTTTAATTTATAGTGATTTCAAAGTGAAGTATGTTCAGAATTTTACAGATATTGATGACAAGATCTTAACAAGGGCTAAGGAAGAGAATAGTTCAATGAAAGCAGTTTCAGAGAAGAATATCATTGAATTCCACAAAGATATGGATGCTTTAGGAATCATGCGTCCAGATAGTATGCCAAGAGCAACGAATCATATATGCAATATCTGCTCTTTTATATCAATACTTGAGGACAAAGGTTACGCATACTCTAGGGATGGAGATGTTTATTATTCTGTTTTTCAAAATAAAAATTATGGAAAGCTAAGTAATCAAAACATACAAGAACAAAATATCAATCAGCAAGGAAGAATGGCTATTGAAGAAAACACTAAAAAACTAAATCCGCAAGATTTTGCACTATGGAAAAAAGCCAAAGATGATGAACCATATTTTGATTCGCCATGGGGTAAAGGTAGGCCAGGATGGCATATTGAATGTTCCGCGATGGTTAAAGATGAATTAGGAGATACTATTGATATCCATTTAGGTGGTTCTGATTTAATTTTTCCACATCATGAAAATGAAATTGCCCAATCAGAAGCAGCGAATGGTAAAAAACTAGCAAATTATTGGTTACACAATGGGATGGTCAATGTAAATGGTCAGAAAATGAGTAAATCCCTGAAAAATTTTAAAACTATTAGAGAACTAATAAAGTCAGGCATAAGCCCAATGACTTTGCGATATTTCGTTATGACTGTTAATTATAGAAAACCACTTGATTTCACTGAAGAAGCGTTAAGGAGTGCTTCAGAAGCTTGGAAAAACATTAATATAGCCCTTTCTTTTATGGACATTACACAAGAGGCTTTTATGTCAATTGATAAAAATGAATCTATCGAAGAAAAATATAAAGAGACAATAAGTTTTGAATTATCTCAAAAAAAGCTTAAATTTTCTGACTCTCTGGGTAATGACCTTAATACAGCAGGAGCTATTGCAATTATTTATGATTTAGCGAAACCATTAAAAAACTTTTTAAACCAATTTCAAAGGGTTGAAAGTTTTGAAATAGACCTAAATGAAAAATTTTTTCTACTTGAGAGTTTTAAGACTCTTGAAGAATTAACTGAGGTACTTGGACTAAAAAAAGAGGATTTAGTAATAGAAAGCAAAATAAAAGAAGAAGAAATATTATCACTTATTAATGAAAGATTGGAAGCAAAAAAGGAAAAAGATTATGGGAAGGCCGATAAAATCAGAAATTTGTTAAAAGAAAAAGGTATTGAACTTATTGATCAATCTAAAGAAATAACAACATGGATACGGGTCTAAATTTTAAGAAAAGAACCAATTTGAAATTTTTATTTTTTAAATACACCTTTAAATGGGAAGATATTAGAAATATCAGAGAAATTTGAAATACATTACTGTCCTAGGTTCTACTGGCTCAATAGGGACTCAAACTCTCGAAATAGCTAGTGAGCTTCCTGAAAAATTTAAAGCCGTAGCTCTTTCTGCAGGAAGAAATATTAATTTGTTAACTGAACAAGTTAAAACACATAAACCAGAAGTAGTTGCAATTGAGGATGAAAATCTCATACAAGATTTAAAAGATAATATTAGTAACTTAAAGTTAGATAATCCTCCTTTGGTTTTGTGTGGCAAAGAGGGAATTAACGCAGTTGCAGCATGGGATAAGGCAGATACTGTAGTAACAGGAATAGTAGGCTGTGCAGGCTTAATTCCAACAATGTCAGCAATTAATGCGGGCAAAAATATTGCACTTGCTAATAAAGAAACCTTAATTGCTGCAGGCCCAATTGTTATTCCTGCATTAAAAAAAAATAAAAGTAGGCTTTTACCTGCTGATTCAGAACATTCTGCTATCTTTCAATGTTTACAGGGATTACCTAATTATGAACATGCAAATTTTTCAACAGGAGAGATGCCTAAGGGTTTAAAAGCGATACAATTAACCGCTTCTGGAGGTGCTTTCAGAGATTGGGCAGTTGAGGATTTAAAGCATGTCACAGTAGCAGATGCCACTTCACATCCTAATTGGGATATGGGAAAAAAAATAACAGTAGATTCTGCAACTCTTATGAATAAAGGATTAGAAGTTATAGAGGCTCATTACTTATTTGGGACATCTTATGAAAATATTGAAATAGTTATCCATCCTCAAAGTATTATTCATTCAATGATTGAGTTGGAAGATTCTTCTGTATTAGCTCAATTAGGTTGGCCAGATATGAAGCTACCTATTTTATATGCGATGAGTTGGCCTGAAAGATTTCAAACAAATTGGAAAAGATTAAACCTAAGTGAAATTGGACAATTAACTTTTAAAGAGCCCGACGAGTTTAAATATCCATGTATGGGTTTAGCATATGCTGCAGGAAAATCTTCTGGGACTATGCCTGCAGTCTTAAATGCTGCTAATGAAATGGCTGTTGAACAATTTCTTAAAGAAAAAATTTCTTTTCAAGAAATTCCAACATTTATAAGTAAAGCTTGTGAATCACATATGGATAATTTGAATTTGAGTCCTGAATTGGAGGATATTCTTGAAGTGGATAATTGGGCCCGACTTTTTGTTAAGCAAGAA
>QCPO01000001.1 GCA_003212535.1 Prochlorococcus sp. AG-436-O11 | reverse complement strand
TTTAGCTTATACTTACTGCTATAACTAATCTGAGAGACAGGATTAGTACTCCCAAAGCACTTTTCATAGAATTCTTTATTTATTAGGGAATTCGATACTAAATAACTCTAAATAATTCCGAAAAAATATTATAAATCTCTCTCAGGGTTTACATAGGTGAACAGCCACTCAGCTAACCCCATACCAACCATCATTTTCCTAATTAGGAACTTTGATGGATAATAAATTTATAAAAGCGAATAGTATGATATTACATTCACGATTCGTTCACGATTTGCAATTTCCCCCAAATCCCTTGATATCACTGAAGAAAATTTCTGGCTAATGAAAAGCGAGCCTTGAGTTATTGCAAGGGTTCTTAAAAATCATATAAATTCCGTCCACACCTCGTCCACACCTCGTCCACACTTTTTATCGATTGACAGTCGATCTAACATGGAGGGATAAAGCCCTTCTTTTTTTAATGGATAAAAGATTTATTGCTGAAAAGATAATGATCCTAATTATTTCTTTAATTGGGTAAATGAAACGCTTACTAATCCCACTACTAGCTGCTCTAGCCTTACCTACTGCTGTTAATGCAAATATTGTTAATTATAAAGCAAAATGCGATAGTCCCAATATTATTGCTGTAAAAACACTCTTAGGAAGGCGAGGTTTTTTTTCTTGGCTAACTGAAGAGGATTACAGAGAATCAATTAAATCTTATACAGAGTATTTAGTTTGCTACAAAAACGATGAGACTGCAATCCAAATGGCTGCCACTATAAGAGGGTTAGCTTTTGTAGAAATTGGTAAGGATAGAGCTGCATGTGTAGATTGGGCAAAAGGAAAGGGTATCCCTTTATGGTGGTCTACCTTTAAGAAAAAATATAAGGTTTTAATTAAAACAGGATATGATCATGAAAGTGCTTTTAATAAGGCACAAAACCACACTACGACAAAAGAAGAAGAATATGCATACAAAAAGAAAATCTGCAGTCCTTATCTTTCAAAGAAGCCATCAATAAAACCATCTATGAGTAATGAATTTTATCCTCTCCCTTAATTTTTAAAATTGATTCAAAGAATGAAACGCTTACTTCTTGCACCGCTATAAATTCAAAAAAAAAATTTTTCATATAAAATAAAACTAAACGTTCTAAGTAAGAAAAATGCTCTTCGCACAAACTGGACAAGGTGTTGATATTTTTTCTCCAATAGGGATTCTGATTCTTGTTATTGGAGTTGTTTTTACTATTGGTATCCCTGTCGCAATGATTAAGTTCGGCAGAGAGAGCTGAATTAGGAAATAGATGTCTGAAGGGGTTTACATAGAAACACCGCAACGAAGATAACCCCATACCACCCATCACTTTCATAAAAAAGCACTTTGATGGATAATGAATTTATACACTAAAAAGTTTGAGTAAACCTTGTTTCAAGCTTTAAAATTCGCTGAGATCCCTTGATATGAATGCCGTTAACTACTGGCCAATGAAAAGCGAGCATTGAGTTATTGCAAGGGTTTTCAAAAACTCCAAAAGAAATGTTCACGATTTTCCATCTAAAATTGATTGAAAAGATTTGAGAATAATGGCAAGAATGAAACGCTTATTACTCCTTGCACTGATTTCGTTAGTTTTTAATTTCTTTGCTATAAATTAATTGAGGCCAAACCTCAATGAGTACACTCTTCGTTTACTCCAAGACATAAATTGACTTTATATAGTACGAGTCAATTTAATAACCTCTCTGGTAGTTGGAATTTCTGGAGGGGTTTCTTGTTTTAAGCAGGTAGTTGATTTGATATTGGGATAATTTTAACTCTTCTAATTCTTGATACTAATTGGACTGCTTCCATATAAGTTGAGTAGAAGCCAAGTGCCAGATAAACAATTAACTTAAGCATTTAATAAATTCTTCTATATATATAAAAACGAATCTATGCCAACAAGCAATAGGGTTTTAATTAGATTGACAGTCGATCTAACATGGAGGGATAAAACCCTCTTTTTTTATGTCCTCTTCAATGAAAGATTTCTTGGATAAATTTTTTGATTTATGTAGAGAATATCAAGAAGAAATTCCACCGCAAAAGATGGCAGAAATTTTAAGGGATTACGCTGATAGATTAGATGGTTGAAAAAGTCAAAAAAAAACCTAGATTAAAAAAGTAAATTTTAAGCAGAATTAAATGTCAATCATTGCCGACAATAAAGTACTAGTTAATATTTACAGCGGTTTAAAATCCAAAAATAAAGTAACTTTAGGTTTATTGGCTGCCCTTACGGCAGAAAGCGAAGGGCATCAAGTAATTCTTTTTCTAGAGGGAGACGGAGTAAACATACTAAATTGCAAAACAGCTGGTGAAATAGTTGGTAAAGGTACTGGAGATTTATACGAACATCTTGAAAATTTAAAAAATTCTAACGTTACCATATATGTCTCAGAACTGTCGGCTAAATCGAGGGATTACGATAAGACGCTTCTTCATGGATATAAGGCAGAGTTTGTAATGCCCAATGTACTAATTGAAGAGTCCATTAAAGCGGATAGTGTCCTTTGCTATTAGATCGACGATGAAAAATGGTCTCCTAAATTTGCTAACGCTTTTCAGCTTACTTATGTTTCTCTAAGAGCTAAATAAATGAAAAGCTTACTAGTTGCACAGCATATTAATTACGATTGACAGTCGATCTAACATAGAGGGGTAAACCCTCTTTTTTTTTGTGGAAAATTTCAAAAATAAATTAAGACTCATTGGTTTTGTACCTATTGGAGCTATAGCTAATTCGGTTGTAGTACTAATTTTGTTTGCAATAGCTAGCTTATTTTTTGAATGGACATTTCAGGACATAATTAACCAGCAAGTTGCTTTTGAAAAGATTGTTATTCTTGCTTGGCTAATCGATATACCCTGTAAGATTTTAGGTTACAAAATTTCCCATATTATTAAACCCGTAAACTTAACAAATAAGAATTTTATAATTACACACTCGTTTTTTATTGGGCTAAGTTTTGCCTTTAATATTGGTAGTTATTTTTGGTCAGAAGGTTTAACTATTCAGTCATATGGATCTATAGGACTTCTTATCGAAATTGCTGTTTTCACTTTAATGATTAAAGATCGTAGGTTTAATTTATTTAATATGAGTTAAGAATGAAACGCTTACTACTTTCTCTTTCCTAAATAGTAACTTTGATGGATAATAAAAATATAAATAAAATTCTGATTCTAGCAAAATTCTAGCAGATAAATTCCTCCAAATCCCTTGATATGACTGACATTAACTACTGACTAATGGAAAGTACATCCGACTAGCTATTACTGGGATCTCAAGGAATCGTAATTTTTTACTCAAACTTTACTCAAACTTTTTATTAATTAACAGTCGTCCTAAAATAAGTAATAAAATATTCCTAAATTCAAAATTAATTAATTATAGATTTAAAGAAGGATATCCTAAATCTCTAACTCACTAACCAAGCGGGCGCCTTTTTCACGGATAAGTTTTTCTGAAGGAAAATTACTATTAGAACAACAACATTGTCCTCTTTCTGAATTGTTAATCCAATTAATTATTCCTGTTCTTATCGGGGAAGGGCACATTTCACTGCCCTTAAGAGAATTCATTTCATCAGAATTAAGTGCATCTCCATGATCTATAAAAAGAATCTCTTTTAATCGAAGTGAACATTTTTCATCCCATTTATCAAAGCAATTCAAATGACTCACAAAGTCATGCCAAGCATCTGTTGGGGAATTATATTGTTTTCTCTTAAGTTCTTTTTTGAAAATAGCTTTAACAAAATCGTTGAAATTCTCTGCTTCTTGAGGGGTAAAATCTGAGATCTTCATATTTTGCTTTATATCGGAAAGAATATTCTCTTCTATAAATTGCAGTCTCTTTTCATGATTACTTAATCTTATTTCTATATCACCTGAAGCATCATTATGTAATTCTTTTCTAAACAAATCATTTACATACTCAACTAAAGATTTCCCTGATTTTCTTGCACTTGCTTTTATTTCTTTTAAAAGATCTGCATCAATATTGATATTAAGTTGAGTCCTTTTCATCTGAAAATCAACTAATAAATGAACATCTAATCATTTATATAATAACCCGATTATTTATTCTTAAGGAATATCAAAATAGAATCATTTTATACACTTCCGAATTTTCCGAAAGATCCCGAATAGATTTTCTTCTTACTTAGAATTTAAAACTAGTTTTAACTAAAACTCCTGTTACATCATCAGCTCCATCCTTCTGAACTGAAAATATTGAGGGTGTAATTGAAATACTGTCGTTAATTTGCATCTGGTAAAAAGTTTCCCATGCTAAAGGATTATCATAACCACTGTCATCCCTATGGGTTTCCGCTGTTCCGATAGCGAATCCTAAGTTATTACCTTCTTTAAATGCATTTTCCCAGTGCATCGCAATTGTCCATGTATTCCCATCTTCAATATTTGAATTATCGTCAACCTTGTCAGGATTCTTCCATCCAAAACCAGCACTTATTGAAGAAGGGAAAACATCTGACTGATTCAAGAAATTGTAATTACCATTTATTCCATACGATGAATAATCATCAGCATCAGCACTATTATTTGTATTCCCACCATCAGAATTTGTATAAGCAAAGGCTAGAGTATATGAATCATCTACCCATGAAATCTGCGAAGTAATAATGTCACTGCCTTCCTTCGTTAAAATACCTTTACTAGAAGAGGCATCTTCTGAAACAAGTACTGTACTTGCTATGAATTTGTCTTTAGCATAAGTAATTCCTACTCCTGCGCCCATTTTTTTTGAATAGGTATCATTAGCACCAGCTTGATTTAAAACAAATAAAATGCCATCATCACTCGGATAAGAAGTAGGCTTAACGCCAAGTAAATCATCTTGACGAAGTTTAGGACCCAAAGTGACTGTGAAATTATCACTTACGGGAAACTTATAAAACAGCTTGTGAACTTCAAGATTATCACTACTATTAAATGCTGTATCTAACCTAGAAGCTCCCATCATTCCAAAGGGATCCATCCCATTAAAATTTCCAGCTCGAATAGCGGTCATCAACATATCTTCGCCTGTAAAGCTAGTCATTCCCATTAACTTTAAGTCATAGTTAAAAGTCACAGCTTCTTTTCCTGTTACACCATCAACCCCTCCTAAGGCAAAGGTACTCTTCCCCATAAACATTGTTGATGGGAACGAGTCAGTCATATTCATATGAGAATCATTATGCATATGATGATCATGATGATTCATGCCTCCAGCATGAACAGCAAGAGGGATCATAGTTCCAACCAATGTAGGCACAAATAACTTCTGGGGGGTAAGCTTCATCAAAATAAACTCCTAGGATATCTAGATTATCTAGTAATTTAATGCTAATATGAATTTAGTTATCGACAACTCGATTGAATAAGGCTGTTAGATTATCCACATTTTTCCTAATAACTCTTATATTTGGAGTTAGCTGCACTTCAAAAGTTGAGGAAAAAACGCCTGCTCTTTTTGATACCAGAAGAGAAGCTCTAAAAGCTGCCAAAAGTTTCAATTGCACTGGAGCACATAAAATGGGAAATAAGTGGATGCCTTGTGCAACTCATGAGTTAGCAAAATAAGCCTATACCAAACATAACTTTCCTAATTAGGAACTTTGATGGATAATAAATTTATACCCAAAAAAGTTTGAGTAAACCTTGCTTCAAGCTTTAAAATTCGCTGAGATCCCTTGATATGACTGACGCTAACTACTGGCTAATGAAAAGTGAGCGCGACTAACTATAACTGCGATCTCAAGGAATCGTAATTTTTTACTCAAACTTTACTCAAACTTTTAAAAATTAAAAGCAGTTTTTATTAAAGCTCCAAATTTAGTACAAAACATTTGTTTTAAAAAGAATCTTGCAATAAGTGTTTTTTTGCATATCTTCGAGCTCTTTCCATTCCTTTTTTGGTAAGTATTGGCGTAGTTACTAACCCAATTAATGTTCCAGAGGTTTCTAGCTCCTGCTCGTCATAATTGGGATTTATTATGGCAAAAAGAACTCCATAGGTAAATCCAATAGCTAAATTACCTAAAAAAGCGAACAAAAATGGAGTGATTGTTCTGCGATTAATTGCATAATATATCGAAACAAAAGGTACTAAATGAGCCATTGCATAACCCCAGCCAGTATCTTTTTGCCTACGTTTGAATGCTTTGATTAAACCACTTTCTTCTTTTTTTTGTGATTCAATATTATCAACAGAATTAGCTATTACCACTCTCCAACCACATTTTGGACAAGTTAAAGCTTTATCTGAAATTGGTTGACCACAACCAAGGCATTTAATAAGAGCCATAACGAAGATGTCTTAATGATATATATTTAATATACTTCCAATAACTAAATTAGAATTGTATTTCAATTAAATTGAATATGGAAACAATTAAATGCATAGAATGCGGAGAAAGTTTTCCTGCAGTTGAAAATGCATGTACTAATTGTGGTTGCCCTAAAAGTTTTAGCCTAGAAGTTAAAAATAATAATGAGATTAAAGATAAAAAACTTGTTCCAAATCTCCCTAGTAAAGATATTGAGAACTATAAAGAAGAGGTAAAAAATTTAAGGTCAGAAATTGAATCTCTACAAAAAAAACAAGCGATTCAGAAAAATCATGAAGAGATAGGAGAAACTAATAAAAAAGTCTTTACAAAACAGTCATCAAAAAGTAATCCGAATAAAGATAATACCAACAAAGATGCAGGGGGATTCATTGATAGGATCAGTAGAATTGGATCAGCCGATGGATTAGGCGACTTTAATCTAAAAGAGTTTTTTGGAGGCATTCAAAGGAAACAAACAGAAGAAGAATTTGTTAAAAATATATTCATCGGAACAAAGGGAACAACACCATCTATCAAAGAGATCTCAACCAAATATCCTCAACCTTGGGTTTTCTCTAGATTCATAATTGCAGCTTTAGTAATTTTTTATGCATTTAAATTTGCTTTTGACCAATCTCCAAATCCTAATTATATTCCTGCCTTAATAATCACTGGTTCTTTTGGTATTCCTCTATCAACTTTGGTACTTTTCTTAGAATTAAATATAAGGCGAAATATACCAATATGGACGATTGCAAAATTCTTTTTAGCTGGAGCTGCTATCTCTTTTTTTATAAACCAAGTATTTCATGAAAACACATTTTCATTTCTTGGATGGGCAGGTGCATCTGCCGCAGCAGTAACAGAGGAACCTGCGAAACTCTTAGCTTTAGTTTTACTTGCTAGAGGAAAGAAAAGATATCCATATATTCTGAATGGACTATTACTTGGAGCAGCAGTGGGATGTGGATTCGCAGCCTTTGAATCGGCAGGCTACGCTTATAACAGCACAACATCTTATGAGCTTTTCTTTGCAACAATAACTATCAGAGGTATCCTTTCTCCATTTGCTCATATCGTTTGGACAGCTGTAGCGGGAGCGGCTCTATGGAGAGTTAAAAAAGGTGGTCATTTTTCACTTAAACTTCTTAAGAAAAAAGAATTTTATGCACCATTTTTTACAATGACTCTTTGCCATGCAATTTGGAATTCACCAATCCAATTACCTCTAAATGGGACATATATTATATGTGGTTTAATATCCTGGATTGTTGCATTATCTCTCGTGAATTTAGGGATTAAACAAATTGCCGAAGAAAAAGCAGGAAAAGAAATATTTAATACAAGAATATAAATTTTATAACTAAATCATAAGATCAGTTATCAACCAAAAATATTATCGTAGGAAAAGATTCAAAGGAACTACTGATATGAAAACCTGGGAATAAAAATTCCAAAAAAATATATAAATTTCTCCCTGATTTTAAATAGTTAAAAATCCACTGAGCTGACCCCATACCACACGTTACTTTCCTAAATAGGTAGTTTGATGGATAATGAATTTATACCCAAAAAAGTTTGAGTAAACCTTGTTTCAAGCTTTAAAATTCGCTGAGATCCCTTGATATGACTGACGTTAACTACTGGCTAATGGAAAGTGAGCGCGTCTAGCTATTACTGGGATCTCAAGGAATCGTAATTTTTTACCCAAACTTTACCCAAACTTTTATCGATTGACAGTCGATCTAACATGGAGGGATAAAACCATCTTTATATATTATTTATATTGAGAAAAAAAGAAATACAAACTTTAAGAAGTCGACTCTGAAGGAAAATTTATTTTGAGATTACTGGTAAATTATCAAAAGCAACTTAACAATTAATTCTTTGACTGAAATTCATAGAAAGACATTACTAAATCTTATAAAAGAAAGAGCATACAAGAAAGGTAAATTTACCTTATCTTCTGGTAAAGAATCAGAGCATTACATTAACTGTAAACCTGTTAGTTTATCCTGTGAGGGAAATGCACTTATATCCCATTTGATGCTTGAACATATAGAAGATAAATCTGCAGCAGTTGGTGGACTTACACTAGGTGCTGATCCTTTAGTTTGTGGTATCGCACAGAAAGCATACTACTCAAATAAACATATTGATGCTTTGATCATAAGAAAGAATCCGAAAGGATATGGAACAAAAGAAATTATTGAAGGTAATAAGCCACCTAAAGGATCTATCGTTACAGTATTAGAAGATGTAACTACAACAGGTAGTAGTGCCATCAAAGCCGTAAATGTTTTGCGTGATGCAGGTTACATTGTGAATCGTGTTGTTGCAATCGTTGATAGAATAGAGGATCAAATTGTATGGAAAAATAACAAGATAGAATTTATTTCTCTATACAAATTAGAGGATATTATTGAATGAACTTTTGGCACTGTCGAATTATTAGAGACTTAATGAGAGAAGTAATAAGAGAAGTAATAAGCACTAAAAATGGATAAGATCTATATATGAGAACAAAGATGTCCCCTAGAAGAGCTTGTCTTACAGCCGTAATTATGTCTGTACCTCCGACTCTTCTATTCGTTTTTAATTCAGGAAGATTTTCTGCTTATGCAGTTCTGATTGTATCCATACTCATTAATTGGCCTCTAATTAGATGGCTTGATGATCGCCAGTGGTATAGAGAGTGGAAAAGGGTTCCCATGAAGTTGAAAAGGAGAGACGCGAAGCTTCACAGGGGTCTTTTTGGGTTTAATAACTTTTTTTCAAGTAAATAACTGATAGGGCTAAAACCCTCTTTTTATGGGTACATTTTGGGTTCTGGATAATTTTTTTGGAACAATTAAGTTATAAAAATTTTTTTTCAAAGATAATTCATCTGCCATCACACACTGTTGTTGTTTGTCCATTTTTCTTGTCGCCAACGTTAGCTGCAGGAGCAGCATATTGATTTATTGAACCAGTTGGTTCGGGGATAACTTGTAATGAAATATCATTTTGCAAAGTACCTTTTGGAGAATATATTTTTATTGATGTGGGCTCATTTTTGTCAATCTCTGCACTAAATTTACCCTCTGAGTTATTAATTACATTTACTGATTCTTCAGCAAATTTCTCTAGCCAAGTATTTCTGTAAACCGGTGGCCAGGAGGAGGGCGAACTTTGCCAAGGGGCTAGGACTGTTGCATTGACTCCTCTTATATCCCATGATTCTTTACCTACAGATATTTTTACAGGTCTTATAACTACATTCGGACTGCTCATTGTTATGTAAGTTCGACCGGCTCGCATCGATATATCGTAAGATTTTACTTCTCTACAAGAGAGTCCACTATCGGGTCCAAATTTTTCTGAAGTATTAGGAGGTAAGTTAATACATTCTTTGAAAAGAGTATCCTTTGAATTTTGGTAATCACATGAAATATCTCCTGAATCAAAATCATAAAAGTAACTAGGATAATCATTACTAATATTTGGCACTGCAGAAATTAAGCCACTACCTATTTCACCTAAACAACTATTTGTATTCCTTGAGTTAATGCCATAACCTTTAGGTTCTAACAAAGTAAAAATTGAATCCAAACCTAAATCTCTATTTGTCTCGCATTCTTTCTTAATATTATTTATGGCTGTCTTAGCAGCAAAGGCTCTAGTTTTTCTTGTGTATCTATTGAAAGCAACAAATCCAATTTGGGCAAGAATCGCCGTAATTATTAAAACAACTATTAATTCAATAAGAGAAAACCCATTTTCTTTTGAATTTAACATTGCTTTGTTTGTTTAAAAAGAAATTATAGCAGTATTATTTTTTGACATTTTTTGGACACTCTACTTTTTAGGATAAATTATTTTTAGCTTAGACTTACTGCTATAAATGATCTGGGCAACAGGATTAGTGCTCCCAAATCACTTTTCATAGAATTCTTTATTTATTAGAGAATTCGATACTAAATAACTCTAAATAATTCCGAAAAAATATTATAAATTTCTCTCGGGGTTTATATAGAAACACAGGAACGAAGATGACCCCATACCACCCATCACTTTCCTAATTAGGAACTTTGATGGATAATAAATTTATACACAAAAAAGTTTGGATAACACGTCCTCCAAGCCTTAAAAATCGCCTAGATCCCTTGATATGACTGAAGAAAAGTTTTGGCTAATGAAAAGTGAGCGCGACTAGCTATAACTGGGATCTCAAGGAATCGTAATTTTTTACCCAAACTTTACCCAAACTTTATCCAAACTTTATCCAAACTTTATCCAAACTTTTAGCGATTGACAGTCGATCTAACATAGAGGGGTAAAACCCTCTTTTTTTATGACAGATAGAGACACTATTGAATCGATGTTGTATGAGTTTGCAACACCGCAGAAAATGGGTTCATTTTTTGTAAATAATGCCACTTCAGGTTTTTTACTTATCAGACCTAGTGGGAATCCAATAAGTGCAAAGGGATTCGAGGAAATGATGAGTTCTGGCGATGTTGTTCAAGAAAAAGCAGAAATTACAAAAATTCATAAGTTTGAATTTCTTTCTGCCGATGTAGCAATGTGTGTTTTTACTCTTGGAACAAAATTCTCTTACAAAGGAACTCCTAATGATGATTTACCAACCGTGACTTCTATCTTCAAAAAGATTAATGGGATTTGGAGAATCCATTTGATGCAAAGATCAACAGGAGATTCAGATCTGTCTCTATGGGATTAGCAAGTAATTAATAGTCAGAATATGTACGGCATAGCAATTACTTATGCGGTTGTTAGTTTGTTATTACTTGGTGGCTTTGCGTATTTAACATTCAAAATGACGTCTAAGAAATGAAACGCTTACTACTTGCACCGCTTGAATAGATGGGAGCTATTAGGAAAGTCCATAGAAAATCAGCATAACTACGGATATACAACATAAATTAGATTGACTAATATTCTATTAACCGAATGGAGGAATCAGAAATGATTGATAGTCCACCAGAGAAATTAACAAGATTGGTATAACAGCCAGCCTACAGAAAAAAATTACTAGCAATTGAATAAGTTAAAGAGATTGATTTTAGGAATGGAGTCAATCTCTTTTTAATGTCTTAAATTAATTAAGCCAAGATGGTAGTGATAATTAGCGATTAAGACAGCAAGGTTATGCAAGGTATAGCAAATAATCGCTAAGTCTTATATTTCTTATAGTTGGCAATAAAAAAGAGAGCTAGGGCTGAAATTGATGTTTATAGATTTTCCTGTAATCATCGTGCAATCTTTCAGTCGCTAATTTTCTATTCTTCATTGCGTCTCTAATCAAATCCATTTCATTGAGTTGTCTGTTGAGAATGGAGAATGGAGTAGTGAGTTTCATAAGACCTCCTTATTTATTTAGTAAACTTTGCAATGAGAACTGGTTGGGTGGTCTATACATTCTTTCCCCCAATAATCTTGACTTATATCCTTAGGTAATTGATATTTAAAATCATGCATTCTCCAAATATCTGAAGTTGCATTTCTGAGAACAGTTAACGGAGTAGTGAGTTTCATAAGACCTCCTATATCTACACTTATATTGTCCTCCTTTTGACTTGAAATTCATAGGGTGTTTCTACCCCAGTAGAAGTGCTTTGTGGTTGTCACGACTATCTTTTCCCATTCAAGAGGAGTAGAAATAATTTAGGAGTCAAAGCACTTCCCCGACCTTAAAAAGTCATGATGAAAAAAACAAAAAACACACCTCAAAGTAAAACTACACTTAAGTGGAACGTTAATGGAGAACTATCTTCTATTGATATGGCAAGAATACTTGAGGCTCTCTCAGTCAAAGAGTTAAGCCAGTGTGAGCTTGCATGTAATAGAGATGCAAAAAAATTAAATCTCGGTATGTGGTGGTAAATATACGAGGCTTTAAAAGATACAAAAATATTATTTAATAGTATTTAAATAGAGTATTTGTTCTCTATGCAAAGAATTTTATATCTCATAAATTAATTTTACTTTTAAGGAGGTCGACATGAAAACATTTAGAGATAAATATTTTAAAAATCAACTAAATCCAAAATCTGCTTATTCTGATTGCATTAGAAGTAGTACATGGGAAGATGGAGGTGGAAGGGAATATGGAGGAAATTATAAGGATAGTTGGTACGCTAAACAGGCTTGTGAAAATTGGGCTATTGAAGGTGGAACATATACAATAAAAGATCAGATTATGGGAACAGGTATTAAGAGAAGAAGGTATTGCTACGAAGACAAAGAGAAAAATAGATGGGTAGGTAGTGAGGTTAAAAAATTTAAAAAAGACAGAACTTATAAAGTAGATATGTTTAAATTATCGTCAAATCAAAGTAACTACAACGTAAAAGAATATTTCAAATACCCTTAAATGAAACGCTTATTACTGGCACCGCTATAAATTCCAAAAAAAAATAATATAAATCTCTCTCGGGGTTTACATAGGTAAACAGCCACTAAGAGAACCCCATACCACCCATCACTTTCCTAATTAGGAACTTTGATGGATAATGAATTTATATCTGAACGAGTTATTCTAACTTAATTCGAACTTGAAATTTTCGCCGAGATCCCATGGTACAACAGGAACCTAGCTACTGGCTAATGAAAAGCGAGCCTGATGCCTACAGCATAGACTCTCTAAAAAATGATGGAGTTACCTTATGGGATGGGATTAGGAACTATCAAGCTCGTAATTTCATGAGAAAGATGAACAAAGGAGATAAAGTATTTTTCTATCATTCAAACTGCAAACCCCCTGGAATTGTAGGCCTAATGGAGGTCATTGATTTAAATATTATTGATCCTTCTCAATTTGACAAAGAATCAAAGTATTTTGACCCTAACTCAAACCCTGATAATCCAAGATGGGATTGCGTGAAAGTAAAATATCTATCTAAATCAAATAAAATATTAAGTTTACCTGAATTAAAAATTTTATTTAATCAGGATGAGTTATTAGTAGTTAAGAAAGGTAATAGATTATCTATTGTACCCATCAAAAATAATATAGCTAAAATACTTTTAGAAAAAATTAAATAAATTCCTTTAATTCTCAAAGTTTATTGAAAACATATTCCCAATATAAAGTCTTGTAAGATCCCTATTTTGAAAACCTTTCTGCATCAAAAATCCTGCAATAGCCGCTTGCAAAATTCTGTATTGATCCCAATTAGGATGTTTCTCAACAAATTCATTCATAGCCTGTTGGAGATTTTCGTGAAGTTCACATTTGAAACTAATTATTTCATCTTTCTTATTTACAGTTCTAGGATTTAAATCATAATTTAAATTTTGCATCTTAAAAATGAAGGGAAATTTATATAGGTAAGATCCAGTTTTCTTTAAAAAAGCTAAATCGTCAACAACACATATTACAAAACAGTCTCAGACATTAGAATAATAAGATTCAAGTAAGGAGAAGGTTTCTTAAAGAAATTAATTATATTAAAAAAAATCTTCGATAAATATTAAAAATTGTATATAAATTGAAGTTTTCCACACCTTTTAGTTCATGAAATAATTATCAAAAATTTATTGTGGAGAAAATGTGAAAAACAAGTTTGTAAGCGGGGAATTTTTTTTTAAAATTTCCAATTTTATTAATTTTTCAATCCATTGATTCCCACATTTTTTTTATTTCATAAAATAAATTTTGCGCTATTGGTATAGGCCAATACATTTCAAAAGATCGAGTATGCTCTTGACTTTCAAAAATTAACCTTAAATTCCATTCATTCTTTTTCCCTTCCATTTCAATATACCAAGGTAATTGTTCTATCTCTAAAGAAATTAACTCTTCATCCATCAATTGATTTGTAAGCTCCAATAATTGTTCATTAAGTCTTATAAGTAAAAGGTAAAGTAAATAAAATTCACTTTTTTGTAACTCAACAGCCCAATTATTTGCACCAATCAAAAAACAAAATTTCCCTTTTTTTAAATCTTTACTTAATCTCCAATTCTTTTCCTCTCTTAACAAAATTATCCAGGGAGTAAATCTGGCTGGTCTTGCTCATCACTTAGTTCAATAATGGATCTTTGAACTGGTTTAATAGCAGATTCCTCTAACAAACCATCAAAATCATCAAAACGTCTTTGTTTAGCTCTGAAAGCAATTCTTACCGTAGTTAAATACCTATTAGTTGATTTTCTTATTAAACTCTCACCTCTCTTAGCAAGATCATTAGAATCAATACCAGATTTATTTGATATGTTCATAAAAACTTTTTTTTTAATTATACAATAAAGTTTACAATTTATTTAATCCTTTCAAACAGTAAAATCCCAAAACGAACTTAATTGATTGATGGCAAAGTTAATATGAAAAATAATTTATCAGGAACACTTGCTGTTGATTTAGGAAATACGAATACTGTTATTGCTTTTCAAGGTGAAAAAGATATAAATGCAGTTCTAATAGAAATACCTAATATTACTTCTAAACCAGGAGTTATACCTTCAGTAGTTTGGTTCGAGGAAGGGTCAGAAATAACAAAAATCGGAGAAAGTGCCTTAAAGATGAAAAACAAAGTTAATTCAAATTTATTTTTTCATTCAAATTTCAAACGATTAATTGGAAATCCTTTTGAAAAGAATAACCATACAATTTTAAGTCCTACTGAATCTGGTACAAAATTTTTTGAGGTTTTATGGAAAAACATTCCTGAAGAATATGAGATCAAAAGGCTTGTTTTAACTGCTCCAATAGATACATACAAAGGTTACCGGGAATGGTTACTAAGTCTATGTGAAGAATTAACCGTAGACGAAATAGCGCTAGTAGATGAACCTACTGCAGCAAGTTTAGGAATTAATGTGCCTTTCGGATCGAAACTTATGACTATCGATATTGGTGGGAGCACAATAGATATGAACATAATCCAAATAGAAGGTGGAGAGGGGAAATCTGGACCAATAGCAGAACTTTTGAAGTTTCAAGGAAATGATGTTAGCTCAATTTCGAAACAGAAATTAAGATGTGCTGAAATAATAAGCAAAACAGGCTCAAAAATTGGTGGCAAAGATTTAGATCAATGGATTGTAAATTATTTTCTCCCTGCTAATCAAGATACAAGGAATTTGTTAATAGCAGAAGAAATAAAATGTAAACTCAGCTCTCCTGCAATCAAATATGAAAAGAAACACCGCGTAAATTTTTATATTGCAGGCTATGAAGAAAAAGAATTTCTTCTAAGTAAAGAAATATTTGAAAAAATAATTATACAAAATAATCTACTCAATCATTTAAACTCCTTACTTAAAGAACTATTAAATGAAGCAAGAGGAAAGTTTTGTAATATAGATGATTTGAATTCCATTATTTTGGTTGGGGGTGGAACACAGATTCCATTAATTAAAGAATGGCTAGCAAAAAAGATTCCTGACATCCAAATCAATTCACCGCCACCTATTGAATCAATTGCATTAGGTGCTTTGGCTATGACTCCAGGAGTTAAAATCAAAGATATATTAAATAAGGGAATATCTATAAGGTTATTTAATAGGAGAGAAAAAAAACATTTCTGGCATCCTATTTTCTGCAAAGGGCAAACCTGGCCAACAGAGAGACCATTTAAATTAATACTTCAAGCTAGTAAAAATGGTCAAAACACATTTGAGATAATAATAGGAGAAACCAGACTGGGGAAAGAGTATGATGTGATCTTTGAAAATGGTTTACCAAAATTAGCAGAAAATCAAAGTGAAGAAGAAATTATTACATGGAAGAAAAAACCACTAAAAATAAACCTGCAAAATAACTGTCAACTTGGTGAAGATTGCTTAGAAATCTTCTTTAGAATCAATGAAAAAGGTAATTTTTATATCAAATGTTTTGATGTTGAGGAGAAGTTCTTAGGAGAATTTAACTTAGGAAGTATTTTTTAAAATTAGACTACTCAAGGAAAACACCCTCTTCACCATCAACATTTTTAAGACGCAAGTTTATACTCTCATTTTTACTTGTTGGAACTTTCCTTCCACAAAAATCTGGCTGTATTGGCAACTCTCTGTGACCTCTATCTACCATCACTAATAACATTACTCTTTTAGGTCTACCCCATGAATAAAGCGAATCCATTGCTGCTCTAATTGTTCTCCCAGTATAAATAACATCATCTATTAAAATAATTTCTTTTTTCTCAATAGGAGTTTGGATATCAGTTGCTTTTATTAAACGAGTCTCAACCCTATTTTGATCATCTCTATAAAAAGTTGGATCTATTATTCCTTTGCTGATTTTTAAACCTATCTTAGAATAAATTTCTTTTTCTAAAACTTCCGCAAGATGAACCCCTCTGGTGGGAATACCAACCAAAAGAAGATCATTTAAGTTTGTTACTTTTTCAATAATTTCAGAGGTTAAGCGTGAGAGAGTTTTCCCAAACTCGGCTTCAGTAAGTATGACAATTCTTTTGTCTGTATTGGACATGATTTATTTCAAAAAAAATTTGTTCAATATCTTTATAAATTAGCAAAAGCTAACTATAGTAAATATAAATTGTTAAAGAGTAGCTTTTAAAGCTAAATTTAATATTGGATCAGTTAGAAAGGGGATTTTGCTCTAAATATGTCAAAGATTAGCAGCAAAAACATAAATAGATTAAGTACCCCTGAAAGTCCAGTAGTACTTGCGATACTAGATGGATGGGGATATCGAGAAGAGATATCAGATAATGCCATAAAAACCGCCACTACTCCTATTATGGATTCATTATGGCATGCTTATCCTCACACGCTGATAAGTGCTAGTGGCGCTGATGTAGGTCTTCCAAATGGACAAATGGGTAATTCAGAAGTCGGGCACCTTACTATTGGATCTGGAAGAATCATTCAACAAGAATTGGTAAGAATTACAAATATTGTAAAAAATAATCAATTAAATCAAGTTAATGAGTTAAAAAAAATAGCTGATTCTTTAAAGAAAAATAATTCAACTTTGCATATTACTGGATTGTGTTCTGATGGTGGGGTTCATAGTCATATTGATCATTTATTAGGATTAATAAAATGGGCATCTGAGATTGGCATTCAAAAAGTTGCTATTCATGTTATTACTGATGGTAGAGATACACCTGCAAAAAGTGCCTCAAAATATTTAAATCAAATCGAAGAATGTATAAAAGAATATAAGACAGGTGAAATAGTGTCTATATGCGGCAGGTATTGGATAATGGATAGAAATCTTTTATGGGAGAGAACAGAAAAAGCATTTACAAATTTAACTGATCCAAACATCAAAGTAAGCAATATTTCTCCTCAAGATTACTTAAGTAAAAGTTATAGCAAAAATATTACTGATGAATTTTTAGAACCCATAAAAATATCTAATAATTTTTTAAAAGATGGAGATAGTTTAATTTGCTTTAATTTCCGTCCAGATAGAGCCAGACAAATAATTAAATCTCTTTCAGAAAAACAATTCTCAGAGTTTGAAAGAAAAAGTATTCCTAATTTAGATATAGTAACCTTCACTCAATATGAGGCAAATTTACCAGTTAAAGTAGCATTTCCGCCTGAATCTCTAAATAATTTCATTGGCCAAATAGTTTCAGAAAATGGACTCAAACAGTATAGAACTGCAGAGACAGAGAAATATCCTCACGTTACTTATTTTTTTAACGGAGGAGTAGAAATCCCCTTACCAGGAGAAGATAGAAACTTAATCCCATCTCCACGAGTCGCGACTTATGATATGAAACCCGAAATGTCTGCTGAAGAATTAACTATGAGTTGCTCTCAAGCAATTAAAAGTGGAGAGTATGCTTTTGTTGTAATCAATTTTGCTAACCCCGATATGGTTGGTCATACAGGTAATATGAATGCAACAATCAAAGCGATTGAAACTGTTGATAAATGTATAGGTCAAATAGTTAATGCTACAGGAGAAATGGGAGGTAGTATTCTTATAACGGCTGACCATGGAAACGCAGAAGTCATGAAAGGTCCTTCAGGAGAACCTTGGACTGCCCACACTATAAATAAAGTTCCATTAATCTTTATCGAAGGTGAAAAAAGAAAAATACCAAACATGGGAAATGAGATTCTTTTAAGAGATAACGCTGGTTTGGCGGATATTGCACCTACATTATTGCAATTATTAAATCTCCCCATTCCAAAAGAAATGACTGGGAAATCTCTTATTAAAGAAATCGAATTTAAAGGGTATAATAAAGTTGTACAACATGTTTAAACTCAATAAAAACCATAGCAAAAATGAGTCAGATTTTAAGTTGGATATGGGTATTTTCTGGAGTTCTCCTAATACTTTTAGTTTTACTCCATAGTCCCAAAGGTGACGGAATGGGTGGAATAGCCGCTAGTGGGAGTTCAATGTTCACTAGCGCTAGTAGTGCTGAAGCATCACTAAATAAAATAACTTGGACTATATTGATAATATTTTTATGTCTCGCGATTATTCTAAGTGCTGGCTGGATTACCTAGGATCTGATTATAAAAAAAAGGGATTATTTTAAATAAACCCTTTTAAAAATATTATTAAATAAATTATTAAATATTTTATTTAATAATCAAAGTCACCACCCATTCCTGGAGCACCTGCTGGTGAAGATGCTTCTTTTTTCTCAGGTAAATCAGCAACTATACATTCAGTTGTTAAAACCATACCTGCTATTGAAGCTGCATTCTGTAATCCTGAACGAGTAACTTTTGCTGGATCAACGATTCCTGCTGAAGACATATCTACATATTCTCCAGTAGCTGCATTAAAACCATCATTAAATGGCTTAGATTTCACATTTTCTGCGATAACAGCACCATTTGAGCCTGCATTCTCTGCAATTCTCATAAGAGGAGCTGTTAATGAAGCTTCAACAATATTAGCTCCAATTAATTCTTCACCAGATAATGTTTTATCTGCCCAATCCTTAAGAATTGGAGCCAAATGTGCAAGGGTTGTTCCTCCACCAGGTACAATTCCTTCTTCAACGGCAGCTTTAGTTGCATTGATAGCGTCCTCAAGACGAAGTTTTTTATCCTTCATCTCAGTTTCAGTTGCCGCTCCAACTTTAATGACCGCTACTCCTCCAGCTAATTTAGCCAAACGTTCTTGAAGCTTTTCTTGATCATAGGTGGACTCTGTTTCATCCATTTGCTTCTTAATTTGATCACATCTTGCATTAACTGCTTTCTCATTACCCTCAGCAACTATTGTTGTAGTTTCTTTATTGATAGTGATTCTTCTACCAGTTCCAAGCATATCCAAAGTCGCATTTTCTAATTTCAAACCTGCATCTTCTGTGATGAGTTGTCCATTAGTTAATACAGCCATATCTTCTAGCATTGCCTTTCTTCTATCACCAAATCCAGGAGCTTTGACTGCAGCTACATTAAGGACTCCTCTTAATCTATTGACAACTAGCGTAGCTAAGGCCTCTTTTTCAATATCCTCAGCAATAATAACTAGGGGTTTACCAGTTTTAGCTATTTGTTCCAAAACTGGCACTAAATCTTGCACCAAAGCGATTTTCTTATCAGTCAAAAGAATATAAGGTTCGTCCAAGACAGCTTCCATACGTTCCGTATCTGTAGCAAAATAAGGAGAAATGTAACCCTTATCAAAACGCATCCCTTCAGTGACTTCTAGTTCAGTAGTCATTGATTTTCCTTCTTCGAGAGAAATAACACCTTCCTTGCCAACTTTATCCATCGCGTTGGCAATCATTTGTCCTACTTCTTCATCATTACCAGCAGCAATAGTTCCACATTGAGCAATAGCATTACTGTCGCTTATAGGTTTTGCATTCTCTTGAATTTTACCTACAAGAAATTCAGTAGCTTTATCAATACCCTTTTTCAAGGTTATAGCATTTGCTCCTGCAGCAACATTTCTTAAGCCAGCTTTAACCATGGCATGTGCTAAAACAGTAGCTGTAGTTGTACCATCCCCAGCTGCATCATTAGTTTTTGATGCAGCTTGTCTGATTAACGCAACCCCAGTATTTTCAATGTGGTCCTCCAATTCAATTTCTTTAGCAATTGTTACACCATCATTAATGATTTGTGGAGCACCAAATTTTTTTTCTAAGACTACATTTCTCCCTTTTGGTCCAAGCGTTACAGCAACAGACTCAGCAAGGATATCAATTCCTCTCTCGAGCGCTCTACGAGCTTGCTCATTGTAAATAATTCTTTTAGCCATGTTTAGGCAAGCAATTTAATAATAAGTTTTAATAATTTTTGAAACAAATATTTTAGCCTACTACAGCTAAAATATCCTTTTCGGAAAGCAAGACGTACTCATCTCCTCCCAATTTAATGTCTGTTCCAGCATATTTGCTGTATAAGACTTTATCGCCAATACTCACTTCAGGAGTTTGTCGAGAACCATCGTCATTAAGTTTCCCAGGTCCTACCTGAGCAACTTCTCCTACCTGCGGTTTTTCTTTAGCTGTGTCAGGCAAAAGAATGCCTCCAGCAGTTTTTTCCTCAGATGCGGAAACTTTGATAAAAATTCTATCTCCCAGTGGTTTAACTGTAGAGACTGTAAGTGAAACAGCTGCCATAGATTAATGGAGGGTCATAATTGAGACGCTTCGCGTCATATTTGGAAAGAGTATTACTCAGACCTTATCATCAACAACATAATCTGCGGAGCAGCAATTAAACCATACTTGAACTGTGCGGTTGGCCGAACCCATTTAACAAATATACCCATGAGGTGGTAGTATTTCGCATTATGAGCTGTTCTTAAATCAGCTAATCATCACCAAACGATACAATAATGGTAGCAACACAATCAAAATCAAAGTCAAAGTCAACAAAAGGAATAGTTCGACAAGTAATTGGGCCGGTTTTGGATGTAGAATTTCCCGCCGGTAAATTACCTAAGATTCTTAATGCTTTACGAATTGAAGCAAAAAATCCTGCAGGACAAGACATAGCAGTAACCGCTGAAGTTCAGCAACTCCTTGGGGACCATAGAGTCAGGGCAGTTGCCATGAGCGGCACTGACGGTCTTGTAAGAGGCATGGAAGCGGCTGATACAGGAGCTCCAATATCAGTACCTGTTGGAGAAGCTACATTAGGAAGAATATTTAATGTCTTGGGAGAACCAGTAGACGAACAAGGTCCTGTAAAGACTAAAGACACTGCACCTATACATAGAGCAGCTCCTAAATTAACTGATTTAGAAACTAAGCCAAAAGTTTTTGAAACGGGAATTAAAGTTATTGACTTGTTAGCTCCATATAGACAAGGAGGAAAAGTTGGTTTATTTGGAGGAGCTGGTGTAGGAAAAACTGTTCTTATCCAAGAATTAATAAATAATATTGCTAAAGAACATGGAGGTGTATCAGTTTTCGGGGGTGTTGGAGAACGAACTAGGGAAGGTAATGATTTATATGAAGAATTTAAAGAGTCTGGAGTTATAAATGCAGATGACTTATCTCAATCAAAAGTTGCTTTATGCTTTGGTCAAATGAATGAGCCCCCTGGCGCAAGAATGAGAGTGGGCTTATCAGCGCTGACAATGGCTGAACATTTTAGAGATGTCAATAAGCAAGATGTTCTTCTTTTTGTAGATAATATTTTTAGATTCGTTCAAGCTGGATCTGAAGTTTCAGCTTTATTAGGAAGAATGCCTTCTGCAGTTGGATATCAACCAACTCTGGGAACTGATGTTGGTGAACTTCAAGAAAGGATTACCTCTACATTGGAAGGTTCAATAACATCTATTCAAGCCGTTTATGTACCTGCTGACGATCTAACTGACCCTGCACCAGCTACAACTTTTGCACACTTAGATGCTACAACTGTTCTCGCCAGAGCTCTTGCAGCAAAAGGTATTTATCCTGCAGTTGACCCATTAGATTCAACAAGTACTATGCTGCAACCATCAGTTGTTGGTGATGAGCATTACAAAACTGCACGAGCGGTTCAGTCAACTTTGCAGAGATATAAAGAACTGCAAGATATAATTGCTATCCTTGGTTTAGATGAACTTTCTGAAGAAGATAGATTAACTGTTGACAGAGCAAGAAAAATTGAGAAATTCCTTTCACAGCCTTTCTTTGTTGCAGAAATCTTTACAGGAATGTCAGGTAAATATGTAAAATTAGAAGACACCATAGCTGGTTTCAATATGATTTTGTCAGGTGAATTAGATGACTTACCTGAGCAAGCTTTTTACCTTGTTGGTAATATTGATGAAGTGAAGGCAAAAGCAGAGAAAATAAGCTCAGAAAAATAAATTATAAATATATAATTACAACTCTCAAAAACTCAAATTAATGTCAATTTCACTTAAGGTTTTAGCTCCTAATCAAAATGTTTACGAAGGAGAAGCTGAAGAGGTAATTCTTCCAAGTACAACAGGTCAAATCGGTGTACTTCCAGGGCATATTTCATTAGTTACGGCTATTGATATTGGTGTTCTAAGGCTAAGAATGAATTCTCAATGGAAGTCTATAGCGTTAATGGGCGGCTTCGCTGAAATCGAATCAGATGAAGTCATAGTTTTAGTAAATAATGCTGAAATTGGTTCTGAAATTAATGTTCAAGATGCTGAGAAAGATCTCACAGAGGCAAAACTAGCAATTAGTAAATTTTCTGAAACTGAAAAAAGTGCAGAAAAAATTAAAGCTCTTAAAGAAGTTTCAAAGGCCGAAGCAAGGATTCAAGCAGCAAAAAATTAAATTTTAGGCAGTTCCACAAAAAGTAACCTCAGGAAATTTCAACTTTGCCTCTTCTAATTTTTTTGTTTTCCCTTCTTCTTGCCAATAATTTATTACTTCAGTAGCCTTATTTAAGATTTCAACCCTCTCATTATCTGTAATCCAACTTTTATTTTCAAGTTCACTTTTTAATTTTTCCCAAGCATCATCCCTTGGCCAAAAATAATAAGCAGTAAGAGGACTAGCACCTCCACCGACAATTTGATCCACAGCCAACGCAACGTTATCAGGCAACCATAATATTTTAATAATGAACCTTCCTTCATCAGGTTTAGGCGTATAACCAGATGGCACTCCATCTTCATCTATTTTGGCAGCAGCTAGTACTGCTGTTGCACCCATCATCCCTGAATTTGGTGATGAAGTTTTTGATTTTTGAAGATCACCTTTTTGTTCCTGCTGTTTAGTTGAATTCTGATTTTCCTTATCTGATGAAGTCATTCATTTTTTAATATTTAGTTAACAATTTATCAGTTTATGGTCACTTTTTGATCAATTTATTCAAAAATTCTTGATTTTGTTTATGGATAACAATCTAGGTGAGGATTTTATCTATCATTAGTTACTTTATAAAAATCATAAATTGTTGCTTCTAATTTATCCCAAAGATCTTTAGGGATATCATTTTCTTCGGCGAACATACCAAGTTGGCTAGACAAACCTCTTGCTTGAGAGAGTTTCGAATCATATGAATCGTTTTTTTCCATTGTTAAACTTTTAGTGATATTGAAAAAATAAATCGATTAACTTAATAAGTCAATCATTTAAAATTCTAAATCAGAAATTTCTTTAAGTGCAGCAATACTTAAAATTTCCGGTTCTTGATCTTTTACCAAAATATCATCTTCAATTCTTATTCCAATGCCTTTCCATTTTTCATCAATACTGGGTTGACCATCTGGGACTGGAATCCTATCACTAATATAGATACCAGGTTCAACAGTAAGAATCATGCCATTCTCCAATGGCACTTCATATTCTCCCATTCTGTATGCCCCAACGTCATGAACATCTAAACCAAGCCAATGTCCAGTTCTATGCATATAGAGATGTTTATATAATCCATTGACAATAATCTCTTCAGTACTACCTCTCAGTAAGCCAATTTCTTTTAATCCCTCTACAAGAATTTTCAACGCAACATTATGCACAGTACTAGAGTTGGAGCCTATTACAGCACTGTTAATGGCATTTTTCTGAGCATCTAAAACAATTTCATAAATCAATTTTTGCTCTTTAGAAAATTTTCCTCCAATAGGAATAGTTCTTGTTATGTCTCCATTGTAATAATCAGTTAATGAGCAACCAGCATCAACAAGCAATAAATCTCTCTTATTTAAAGGTGAGTTGTTTGATGTGTAATGCAAAATACATGCATTATCTCCTGATGCCACAATAGAATTATATGCAGGTCCTCTTGCACCTTTTTCCAAAAAGAATCCTTCTATGAGTCCTTGAATTTGTCTTTCATTGTTCTTTAGTGAAATAGATTCTCTAACCAATTCATGGGCGTCTGCTGAAATTTGAACAGCTTCTCTAATTCTATTAATTTCAAATTCACTTTTAATTAATCTCATCTCATTTAAATAAATTTCAGGAGATTGTATTGAATTTGTACCAATGCCTACTCTTGAGAGATTTTCAATTTGTTGAGTAAATATCTCCAAGACTCTTTTCTCAATTTTTGGATGTTTACCAATTGAAAAAATAATTTCCTCTGAACCCTTAATATAAATTGGCAATAAATCGTTTATATCATTAATTGAATGAGCCTTATCAGCCTGAAACTCTTTTTCAGCCCCCTCTATACCCCATCTAAAGCCATGCCAAACTTCGCTAATAATATCTTTAGGAGAAACAAACAAAATAAATCTCTCTCCCTTTGGCTTATGAGATAAGAAAAGAGCGATTGCATCAGGCTCATCAAAACCAGTAAGATACCAAAAATTACTATCTTGTCTGAAAGGATATTCGCAATCTGCATGATGTTTTACCAAGCTAGCAGCAGGAATAATAGCCGCTTTCCCATCTAATTTATTCAAGAAAATTTCTCTTCTTTTCTCAAAAACTTTATTATTAAGCTTATCCATAAATTCCCTATTGGCGATTTTTATAAAAAAATGGAAGAATGAAATAGAACAGATTTTAAAACTAATCTATTTTAATGGAACCAAATGTCTACATTCTAACTTTACTAATAATAATTATTTTGGTGGGATCAGCATGTTGTTCAGGAGTGGAAGCATCTTTTTTAGCTGTAAATTCAATAAGAATTTTAGAATTAGCATCAAAACAGAAGCCTAAAAGTTCTGCGAATCAATTACTTAAACTTAGGAAACATCTTGGCAGAACTTTAACTGTAATCACTATAACTAATAATGGATTTAACATAATTGGTAGTCTTATTCTGGGAGTATATGGAGCATTGGTAATCAATACTAAGTTTGGTTTAACACTTTTTTCAATTTCTTTCTATGTATTAGTTGTTTTAGTTGGAGAAGTACTCCCGAAAGCACTTGGCACAAGGTTTTCATTACAAATAGCATTATTATCGGTTCCTATTTTGAGGATATTAAATATCTTAATGCGACCATTTTTAATTTTAATAGAACGAATATTTCCAGTTATTACAGCAGAAAATGAGATATCAACTGATGAAGAAGAAATTAGACAAATGGCAAAAATTGGTAGTCAGAAAGGTTTTATAGAAGCCGATGAGGCAGCAATGATATTTAAAGTTTTTCAATTAAATGATTTAAAAGCTAAAGATTTAATGATTCCAAGGGTTTCAGCACCTTGTCTTGATGGATCTTCTAATCTTGATGAAATTTCACCACTTATAATGTCAGACAATTCACCCTGGTGGGTTGTTTTGGGAGACAAAGTGGACAAAATACAAGGAGTAGTAAAACGTGAAAAATTGCTAACCGAGCTTATTAAGGGTAAAAAGAAAAAATTATTGTCCGAGTTATGCAATCCGGTGGAATACATTCCAGAAATGATAAAGGCTGATCAATTATTAACAAGATTTGACAACGACCATAAAGGAGTAAAAGTAGTAGTAGATGAATTTGGAGGATTCGTGGGAATTATTGGAGCAGAAGCTGTGTTATCTGTATTAGCTGGTTGGTGGAAAAAATAAATTATGGAAAAGATGCAAATAAATAAAAATTATTTACTTTTAAAAAATTGGTGGGAAACTATAGATCTTACAAACTATGAAAAAAATCTATTTAATCAAGAAATTATATCTTTTAACCAGCAACTTTTTAGGCTTAAAGAGAAGAAAATAAGAATCGGCATATATGGTAAATCAGGTGTAGGTAAATCTCATATTTTAAATTTTTTGTTAAACAAAAAAGTATTCAAGACAAATATTATTAACGGTTCTACCCAAGAGATTCAAAAGCAGGAATGGAACTTAAAACATCAAACATTAAACAGTATTGAATTAATAGATTCTCCAGGATTTGATTTGTGCGATATTAATTTTCCAGATAATATTTACACACAAATAAATAATTCAGAACTTGTTTTATTTGCCGTTTCAGGAGACCTTAATAGAAATGAAGTAATCAAAATTAATTCCTTTATTAAGGATGGAAAAAAAATTATAATTATTTTAAACAAAATTGATATTTGGAACAAAAATGAATTAACAGAAATTATACAAAATATACAGTCAAAGCTTCCCAAGGATTTAAACATTCCCGTAATCATAAATTCAGGAAATAATATTAAACACTATATAAAAGAAGCTATAAATGGATATGGAGAAATTTTATTAACATTGAATTCTTTTCAATTAGCTGACAAATTATTTCTCAGAATAAAAAAGCAAAGATTAAAAAAAAGGCAGAAGGAAGCTCAGGCAATTATTGGTAAATTCGCGACCATAAAGGCTTCAGCAGTTGCGCTTAACCCTTTAATTTTGGTTGATATTGCCGGAAGTTTTGCCTTAGATACTGCATTAATTAGCGAGCTAAGTAAGATTTATGGATTAAGTCTAAAGGGTGAATCGGCAAGAAAAATAATCAAAAATATCTCTATTAATAATTTCTGTTTAGGAGCTACTCAAGTTGGTATCAATACATCTTTTAATCTAATTCGTAAAATATTATTATTAACAGCTCCTTTCACAAACGGTTTTTCATTATTATCATACGGACCAATCGCAATTATTCAAGCAGTAATTGCAGTGCACTCAACAAAAATTGTTGGCAAGTTAGCCGCTAAAGAAATATTCATAAGAAGCAAAGTATCTCGTTTAGAACCGTCCTTTATAATCCAAAAGATGATTCTCAAAGAACCCGAGATTTTTAGTCACATAAATACCTATTTATCTAATAGGAATTTAAATAATAATTTTGCCATTTTTCTACCTTGAAATTCAATAAAAAACAACGCATTGCCATTTTTGGCACTAGTGCAGACCCACCAACTATTGGCCATAAAAAGATTCTCGAAGAATTATCCAAAATTTATTCTTTTACCATTACTTATGCAAGCAATAATCCACACAAAAAACATAAAGAAGATATCTCATTTCGAAGTCTTTTATTAAAAACTTTAATTGAAGATTTAAATAATCCAAAAATAATATTTAATCAAGAAATTAGTAGTCAATGGGCAATCCAATCTATCAAAAAGTGTAAAAATATTTATGACTTAAATAACTTAGATTTTGTAATAGGAAGTGATTTAATTGGAGATATTTTCTCTTGGAAAAGTTTTGAGACAATTATTAAGGAAGTAAGTTTCTTGATAATTCAAAGAGAAGGGTATGCTATTGAATCAAATGCTCTGAAAATGTTGAAAAATTATAAAGTTAATTTTGAAATTTCTTCATTAAATATTCCAAATATTTCAAGTTCTATGGTTAGATTAAATACCAATTATTCTAATTTACCAAAATCTTTAATAGATATTGTGAAGAAGCATAATTTATATATATCCACATAATTAGTTGAATGAAATTTTTTCTTGCTCAAATCAATCCAATTGTTGGAGATTTAGAGGGCAATGCAAAAAAAATACTTAATGTTGCAGCTCAGGCTTACTCAAATTCTGCTGATTTAATTCTTACACCAGAATTATCTTTATGGGGCTATCCAGCTAAAGATTTACTTCTCAAAAGAAACTTAGTGGAAAATCAATATCAAATACTTGACCAATTAGCCTGTGATATTGAGAAAAAATATGACGACTTGAGTATCGCAATTGGGATAGCAGAAATTATAAAAGATTCTTTTTTCCCGAATCTTTATAATTCTATTGCGTTAATTGAAGGTGGAAAATGGAAAATAATTGCACGTAAAATTATTCTCCCCACTTATGAAGTATTTGATGAGAAGAGATATTTTAGATCAGAGCAGAAAGTATCTGTATTAACAAAAAAAATTAAAAATAAAACTTGGAAACTTGGGATTACAATATGCGAAGATTTATGGGTTAACAAGGATATCGAGGGTAGGGGAATTCACAAAAAAAATCCTATTTCTGAGTTGAAGAGCAAAAATATTAATATTTTATTGAATTTATCTGCTTCGCCATATACATTCAAAAAGTTAGAGCTTAGATCAAAAGTTTCAAGTTTTGCTGCTAAATACCTTAAAGTTCCTTTAATTTATATTAACCAAGTTGGGGCAAATGATAATTTAATCTTTGATGGTAATAGTTTTATTTTTGATAAGAATGGATCTAAAATAAAACAATTAAAAGCTTTTTCAGAAGATTTTTCAAGTTGGCAAATTGACCAACCAAAGGAAACAATAGCTAAATTCAAATACGATGAAATATCATCTGTTTTTGATGCGTTAGTTTTGGGAGTAAGAGATTATGCTAAAAAATGTGGATTTAGAACAGCTTTAATTGGATTAAGCGGTGGAATTGATTCGGCGCTTGTCTCAGTAATCGCAACAGCTGCTCTTGGAAGTGAAAATATATATTGCGTCTCAATGCCCTCAAAATGGAGTTCCGATCATTCCAAAAGTGATGCAAAAAATCTAGCAAGAAGACTAAAGATAAATCTTAATACCATCTCAATTGAGAATGTTATGACCTCTTTTGAAGAATCTTTTATAAAAAGCTTAAATTTTAAGGCAGAAGGAATAACTAATCAAAATATTCAATCAAGGATCAGAGGAACGCTTTTAATGGCTTTAGCAAATCAAGAAAAGCATTTATTACTCTCCACTGGTAATAAATCAGAACTAGCAGTTGGATATTGCACACTATATGGCGATATGAATGGAGGCTTGTCAGTAATTGGGGATTTATATAAAACTAATGTTTTTAAATTATGTGATTGGCTTGATAGTGATGATTCAAAAAATCATAGAAAACTGCATAATTTAAATAAAAATATTAAAATAATTGGTGATAATATTCGTTTAAAGGCTCCAAGCGCAGAATTAGGTCCTAACCAATTAGACACTGATTCTCTCCCTCCTTATTCCATATTGGACAATATTCTTAAAAGCATTATTGAAGAGAAAAAAGATTTCAAGCTTCTTGTAAAAGATGGTCATAAAAAGGAACTTATTTTGCAAATAATCTCACTTATTAAAAAATCTGAATTCAAAAGAAAGCAAGCTCCTCCCATTCTCAAATTAAGCAGTCAATCATTAGGTAGTGATTGGAGAGTACCAATCGCTATATCATCTTAATCATTGAAGGATATTTCTTGGATTTTTTTTAAAGGCCTTTTAATGGAACTTAGATTAATACCTTTTTTTATGGAGAGAATTATGCCAGCAGCCTCTAAATAATTATTTACTTCAATAAACTTAGGATAATTTAAAAATTGATTAGTAACTTTTAGTGTATTTTGATTTTTTACAGAAATAATATTTAACCCTCTTTCAACACAAGCTAATACTGCTTCGCCACCAAGGGCACCATGTGGAACAACTATGGATTCAAGTTGATTAGGGTGTAAAGTAATAAATTTATTTTTGTTGGGTATTTCAATAAGATCTGGGGCATTGCTTAAGCCAATCAATACTGATGGCAAAAATGTGTATCCTATCTCTTCTGAAGCAGCGCGAGGATCTAATTTTTCATTCAGCTCAAGTGGAGTTAAGGCTGGTGCATGCGCACATGGAACTTTTAGAAATTTACTTACCAAGTGACTAATTATAGCCTCAACTCCAGAAATAGGATCAATTCCTTTGCCCTCTCTGTAGGCATTTGTGTCTTTCGAATCTGAATCATCGGGAAATTTAGCCACTATTGCTATTGCCGTTACTCCTTTTTCTATTAAAGTTTTGCCAGCTTCAATTAAAGTATCAGGATTCTCAATGACTCCTCCACTCATTTTTGAAGTATCAGAATCAATAACTATACTTAAAGGTTTTTTAGTTAGTACATAAGAATCAACATTAATACCTAAAGTAGCAACGCATGCATCAGCAACTTGTAAATGTCTTATTAATATTGCATGTTCAATGCCTGAATCAAAAATTATTCCAATTTTCTGTTGTTTTACACTTTTAAGGCCAATTTCTCCTCTAGCGAATCGATCTAAACTGTAACCCTCTACATATAATATTTTGCTATCTTTTTCAGAAAGAGTAGCACCATTCATGACATTTGGATGCGTAATTAAACATCCACTTGCAGATGCTAATAATCTGGCAGTTGGGAGTGCATCGCCTGCGAATCCTCCTATCTCGCAGCCAATCCCAGTTGGAACAATGAATATTGTGGGTGATTTTTCCATTAATAAAACTATTGCATTTTTATATAGCTATTTAATTAGCTAAAACAGCATGAATCCTTAGTTTTTTTGTATCGAAAGAGTCCTTTGAATTTTGGATATCGATAATTGACCATCGAATTACTTCGCCTTTTTTCATCAAATTTTTCATCACATATTTCCTTAAATTTATAACTTCTATTGAAACTGGCCAATCTAAATAAAAATCAACCTTAATTAATTTCATTTTTGATACTTACCAAACTGATCATTATATAAATTATCTTCAACTTCATCACCTATAAGAATATTTAAATCTGACTTTGGATACGCCACACATAAAAGGGCGAAACCCTTTTCCCTTAAATCGTCGTTTAATCCCATAGCATCTTCCTGATCAATGGATCCATCAACCACCATTGATGCACAACTTGTACAAACTCCTGAACAACAACTACTTGGCAACTCGATTCCATTAGCTTTAGCAGCTGAAATAATATCTTGATCTTCAGGACATGAAAAATTATAGGTTTTCTCACCAAATTGAACTTTGATATTAAATTCAGACATTTTTAAAATTTAACTAAACTGCTGAACCTCCAACGACTTCTAATATCTCCTGAGTAATAGCAGCCTGTCTAGCTTTGTTATAAGTAAGATTTAAAGTACTTGCCAATTCTTTAGCATTATCACTTGCATTATTCATAGCAGTCATCCTACAAGCAAGTTCTGAAGCTGCTGACTCTTGAAGAGCTCTGAGGACTTGATTTTGTAAATACAATGGCAATAAAGAATCTAACAATTGATCTGGACTTTGCTCAAAAACAATATCTGATGGTAATTTCTCTGAATCACTTTTTGCAATATTTGATTTCTCAACAAGTAACTTACTATCTTTAGTTGTTAACCTAAAAATCTCATCGTTTTCATCTGCGATACCTTGCGGATCTAGTGGCAACAATGTTTGAACTACTGGTGCACAACTTACAAGGGTGATGAATTTAGTATAAATAATCTCTACCCTATCAGCACTTTCTGATAAGAATTCAGCTAAGACTTCACTGGTTATACCTTCAGAATCTTTGGCTGTTGGTACCTGTTCTAGCTCTTTGAATGTACTTTTTATTATGTATCTATCTTTTCTATTTTGGAAGTAAGCTATTGCCTTTTTACCAACTAAAATCAAATTCGGTTGGAAACCTTGTTTAATCAATTCTGCGTACCTAATTTCTACCTTCTTGATTATGTTGGTATTGTATCCTCCACATAATCCTCTATCAGCAGTTATGCATACCAAAGAAATTGTTTTCACATCTCTTTTGGATAAAAGAGGAGAATCTACAGCTTCAAACTGAACTCTCGATTGAATATTCTCCAAAACACGAGCAAGTTTATCAGCAAAAGGTCTACTTTTTAGAACTTGATCTTGTGCCCTCCTAACTTTTGCAGCTGCAACTAATCTCATAGCTTCTGTTATTTTTCGAGTATTTTTAACAGAAACAATTCGATCCCTAATTTCTTTAAGATTTGCCATGATATTTCCTTAAATAAATTTAAACTGTGGCAAGCATTGAAGATTTAACTTCTTTTATTACCTCTTTGAGTGTTGATTCTAAGCCATCATTTAATTTCTTCTCTTTAAGTATCTCCTCAATAAATTCTGCTTTATTTAACTTAAGATATTCTCTCAATTCATCAGCAAATTTGGTTACATCTTCTACTGGAACTTCGTCAATAAGACCCTTAACACCTGCGTATACAACTGCAACTTGTTCAGCAAGATTTAATGGTGAGAATTGTGCTTGTTTTAGCAACTCTCTTAATCTTTTCCCTCTTTCAAGTTGTTGTTGAGTAGCTTCATCTAGATCAGAAGCGAATTGAGAGAATGCTGCTAATTCATCAAATTGTGCTAATTCCAACTTAAGTGTTCCAGCAATTTTCTTAATTGCCTTTGTTTGAGCAGCTCCTCCAACTCTACTAACTGAAATACCTACATTGATCGCAGGACGTAATCCTGAGTTAAACAAATCTGCACTTAGGAAAATTTGTCCATCAGTAATTGAAATAACATTTGTTGGAATATACGCAGAAACATCACCAGCCTGAGTTTCAATAATTGGTAATGCTGTCATTGAACCACCTCCCATATCATCAGATAATTTTGCTGCCCTTTCAAGTAATCTACTATGACAATAAAAAACATCCCCAGGATAAGCTTCTCTTCCTGGTGGCCTTCTCAAAAGAAGAGACATTTGTCTATAAGCTTGTGCCTGCTTAGTTAAGTCATCATAAATAACTAGTGTTGCTTTGCCTTGGTACATAAAATGCTCAGCTATTGCTGCACCAGTATATGGAGCCAAGTATTGTAAAGCTGCGGCTTCAGAGGCTCCTGCACTAACAACAATAGTATAATCAAGAGCTCCTTTTTCTCTTAAAACTTCAACCACATTTGCTACAGATGCTGATTTCTGACCGACTGCGACATAAACACAAACTACGTCTTGGCCTTTTTGATTGATAATCGTATCTATTGCAATAGCAGTTTTTCCAGTTTGTCTATCACCGATAATCAATTCTCTTTGGCCTCTTCCTACAGGAATCATTGCATCTATAGATGTAATACCTGTTTGCATTGGTTCATGTACGGATCTTCGCTTGATTATTCCAGGGGCCATTTCTTCAATAAGTCTAGTATCACTTGTTGCAATTTCCCCCTTTCCATCTATAGGTTGACCTAAAGGATTAACAACTCTTCCCTGCATTGCCTCACCAACAGGAACAGAAGCGATTTTGCCTGTAGATTTTACGTTACTTCCTTCTTGAACTCCAAGAGCTTCGCCCATTAGAACGGCTCCAACATTATCATCTTCAAGATTTAAAGCTATACCTTCGGTACCATCCTCAAATTCTAATAATTCACCAGCCATGACCTGATCTAAGCCGTATATTCTTGCAATGCCATCACCTATTTGTAGAACAGTTCCTACATTGCTAACACTTACGGATTGGTCATAATCAGTTATTTGTTGTTTTAAGATTGAACTGATTTCATCAGGGCGTATAGATACCATGGATTTAAGAATTTAAGGTTGATTTAAAATTTACTTGGAAAGTGATAAACCAAGTTTTCTGATTTGTGAGGCAAGACTTGCATCAATTACTTTAGATCCTACACTCGCGACGAAGCCACCAATAAGAGATGGATCGGTTTTAGTTACAAGTTCTAATTTTTCGGTTCCAGCAATCTTGATGATCTTTTTGGTAATTAAACCTTTCTGTTCATCAGTAAGCTCTACAGCAGAAGTAACAGTTGCCAAAGCAATATTACTATTTTCTCTGTAGATTTCTAAAAATCTATTGAGAATTGAAGTAAGAATTCCAATTCTTTGCCTATCGGCCAATAATTTCAAGAAATTAAATAAGGAGGAGTTAATCTTATCTGAAAAAAGTTCAATAATGATTTTTTTCTTAGCCTCTGTCTCTAAAACTGGGGAGGAGAATGCCTTTCCCAATTCAGGTGAATCGTTTATTAATGCCAAAAGCTGTTTAACCTCTGAGACCATCTCTTCAGTTTGGTCATTTTCATTTACAACCTGAAGTAATGCTTCTGCATATGGCGTAGTAATTGAATTTAAAAGTGGCATTAATTCACCTCAATATTATTAATGGATTGAGTCACCAAATTTTCCTGAGTTGTTTGATCAAGTCTATTTGGCAGAGAATCTAAAGCTTTTTTAATTGCAAGTTCCACAGCTTCTTTTCGAAGTTGAGATGTTGCCCTAGAAGCTTCTGAGCTTTCATCAGAAATTGCACTTTGTTTAATTCGTGCCATCTCTTCAATAGCTTTTTTCTCGCTTTCCATCCTGATTGATTCAGATCTTTTAAGAGAATCCGACTTTATCTGACTAGCCTTTTCTTCTGCTAAAGATAAGTCAGTCTTGGCTTTTTCCAAAGCTTTTGTAGCCTTAAGAAGTCGATCTTCTGCATCTTTTAATTCAAGAAGGATTCCCTCTCTTCTTTTTTGAAGCATTTTACCTAGGAAACCAGGCAAAAACTTATAAAGTCCAAAAATCACTACAGCCCAATTAAGAATATTAGTTTCGAATAAATTCAGATTTAATCCAAAACCTTCTGTAGCTAAAAGAGGTAAATTCATTTTTCTAAAATCAATCTATTAACAATAAGTTCGCTCAAATCTGTCGCTTGCTTAGAAAGTTGTTCACGGGCTGCCGATGTCTGACTTTCAATTTCTAGTCTTGCTTTCTCTTTTGAAGCATTTGCTTCATTATTAGCAAGTTCTAGTGCTTCTTTATAAAGCTTGTCAGATTCATTTTCAGCGTCACTCACAATTCTTTGGGCTTCAGAACGAGCACTTTGAAGCTGACTTAGTAGATCAGACTCCAATTTTTCAACTTCTGAAAGTTTATTTTTGGCCTCAAGAATATTATTACTTACAAATTTTTCTCTTTTTTCAACAACATTGCCAACTGGCTTAAAAAAAAGAGCATTTAAAATGTAAGTAAGGGCAACTACTTGTATTGCCATTAATGGCAAAGTGGCATTTATATCAAATAATCCACCTTCAGTAGCACCAAAAAAATTAAAGGCCAACATATGATTCAGTTAAAATTAAAAAATTTAAATTTAAATATTGCTAATAATAAATAGAAGCAATATTAACTTTTAGGAAAAAGGATTAGCAAAAAGTAATACTAAAGCCACAACCAATCCATAGATTGTTAATGACTCCATGAAAGCGAATGATAAAAGAAGAGTTCCTCTGATTTTACCTTCAGCTTCTGGTTGACGGGCTATACCCTCAACAGCACCCTGAGCTGCGTTACCTTGTCCAAGACCTGGGCCAATAGCACCTAGACCTACTGCTAAACCAGCAGCTACAACTGATGCAGCGGAAGTAATCGAATCCATAATTTTGAAATAAAGAGCTTAATACTTGTGATAAATCTTTTTTTGTCATACACGCTTGGACATTCTTTGATTTAAGAATGGGCCTGATATTATCAGACCTACGCGATTAGCTATTTTGCCAGATTACAGACCCTTATGTAAAAGGATCTGAATTTATTAATAGAAAGCTAATGATGTTCCTCAACAGCTTCTCCAATGTAATAGGCAGCCAGTGTGGCAAAAATCAACGCCTGAATTGCACTTGTAAACAAACCTAGGAACATTACAGGTATTGGTAAAATTAGAGGAACTAGAAACACCAAAACACCTACAACAAGTTCATCAGCCAAAATATTTCCAAACAGCCTGAAAGATAGGGATAATGGTTTAGTAAAATCTTCTAAAATTTTAAATGGGAGCATGATTGGCGTTGGATGCACATAATATTCAAAATATCTCCAACCCTTGTTACTTAAACCAGCATAAAAATAAGACAATGAAACCAAAAGTGCTAATGCAATAGTGGTATTAATATCTGCTGTAGGGGCACCTAATTCTCCACTGGGTAACTTTATCAATCTCCAAGGTATTAAAGCACCTCCCCAATTACTGACGAATACAAATAAGAATAAAGTGCCTATAAATGGCATCCAATCTCTATAAACTTTCTCTCCGATTTGTGTCCTAGCAAGATCTCTTATGTAATCCCATAAAAACTCAAGCAAGTTTTGTAATCCTTTCGGATCATTTTCCATTTTTTTAGTTCCTAAGGAAATAAAAATTAATAATGCACCCAAGAGAATCCAAGATGTTAGAAAAACTTGTCCATGAATTCTTATATTTCCTATTTGCCAATACAGATGTTGACCAACTTCTAATGCTGCAAAATTTGTTAGCAAGGAATTAAAGAACATTTGATTTTAAGAAAGATAACTAAATTTTGATGAAACAAAATTTACTTAGGAACGTGAAAAATAAAAGATAAGAGAAGGCTTATAAATGAAAAAGCCTATCATTGCTGGGAAAATTTCAATAGATCCTAGCTTGCTTGCAAAAAGAAAGAGGCAAACTGGAACCAAAAGTTGCAATTTTGATACACCTGTCGATTCTCTACCTATCTTTCCTACACTTTTAGCGAGCAAACGTAAGTAAAAAATACCAGCAAGGGCGCCTATAAAAACGCTAAAACCAAAAGTAAATCCAAAAATAATTCCTGTTAAAGATGCTATGAGGATAGAAACGATAAACGTAATACCAAAAATTGTTAATTGCAATTTTGTATACTCATCATTTTTAGAAAGTAATTTATCGAATTGACTTGCAATACCTGATTTACTTTCTTTGATGTATGAATTATCTAGGACTTGAGGGTTTTGAACATTCTCGCTAGAAAGATGTTCAACTGTTTTTCTATTTGAGTCCACTGATGTGAACATAACTTAGAAATCCCCCTCTAGATGGTTTTAATTAAGTATATAAACTCACGGAATCTATCATGGAGAGGGCCCATTTAGCTAGGGTTTTTCTTATATAAGGCGAATTCTTAAGATTTGTGATGAATGTATTACATATTTTTTTGTTCATATCAAATGACTTAACTGTTATAAATATTTAATTATTTAATATTAAAACACTTAAAAACATTGCTGAAAGACTTGGCAAAGGCTTAATTTAACGTCTCAATAGTATATCTAGAACTGACAAATTGGAGATAAGTCAAGAAAAAATAAAATATAGAAGACTTTTTAAAAGAAAAAAATCTTTTAATTCTAGTGCGAAAAATAATTCCAATAATTTAAGTGAATCTTTGATTCCTTTGCCTTGGAAAATTTGGCCTTATGAAGCAAAAATCCTCATAATGTTTATTGGTATTTGGTCAATCTTAGGTTTGTTTATCCTTGGATCATCAAGTTGGTGGGTAGCTAGTAAGGAAATGGGAAATTGGGCGTACTATTTAAAGAAACAAATTATTTGGACTATTCCAGGTTTGTGTGTCTTTTATTTTGTTCTTAATACAAACATCAGAAATCTTTTAAAATTTTCAAAAATTATTTTCTACTTTTTATTATTTTTAATTTTACTCACAAACGTAACTGGTATTACAGTTAATGGTTCTTCTAGATGGTTAGTAATTGGAAATTTACGTCTTCAACCATCTGAATTAATTAAACCTTTCTTGATTCTAGAGTCAGCTAACCTCTTCGCTCATTGGAATTTAGTAAAAAACGATAAAAAATTAATTACCATAATCACCTTTTGCTTATTAATTTTGTTAATACTTAAACAACCCAATTTAAGTACTGCCGGATTAACCGGAATTCTTTTTTGGATTATGGGTTTATGCGGAGGGGTAAAACTTAGTTCACTTGGATCTGTTGCCTCATTAGGATTCTTTACTGGATATATAAGTATCCTTAATAATGAATATCAAAAGCTAAGAGTTACATCATTTATTGATCCTTGGAAAGATCAACAAGATTCCGGATTTCAATTGATTCAGAGTTTATTAGCAATAGGTTCAGGTGGTCTTTTTGGTCAGGGGTTTGGTCTATCTATCCAGAAATTACAATATTTACCTTTTATGTACACAGATTTTATTTTTGCAGTCTTTGCAGAAGAATTTGGCCTATTTGGATGTACTTTATTCTTAGCATTTTTAGTGGTTTTCTCTTACATCAGTTTACGAATTGCCTTGAAGTGTAGAAATAACTACACAAAATTAATTGCTATTGGATCTGGAACATTATTAATAGGTCAATCAATAATGCACATAGCAGTAACAACAGGATCAATGCCTACTACAGGCTTACCATTACCCTTTATAAGTTATGGCGGGAATTCATTAATTGCATCCTTTTTTATTACTGGAATGTTATTAAGATGTTCATTAGAATCAACAGGCTTTATTGGTATTATTAGTGCAAGAAAGACTCTTAATTAGTTAGAATTCAAGAGATTTGAGTCTCGTTATCGTATCAATTAATTTATTTATTTCTGAATTATCTCAAAAGGGCACTTTACTTATGCAGCAAGGACTTAATCATCCTGGGCCCTTTACAGTATTTTTAGTTTTCAGTGCAGGCCTTTTAACAAGCCTAGGTCCATGTTCATTATCCTTACTACCAGTAACTATTGCTTATATCGGAGGAACAGAGAAAAATCAATTTAAACTGCTGAGTTTTTCAGGAGGAGTGGTTTTTGCTCTTGTTACATTGGGAGCATTAAGTGGATTTTTAGGAAAAATATACGGACAAATCCCTCACTATTACACCTCTATAGTTGCCTTAATAGCAATAATCATGGGGTTTAATTTATTAGGACTTTTAAAATTCCAGTTGCCAAATGGACCTGATTTAAAATTTATTGAAGAAAAAATACCCTCCTTAATAACCCCTTTTGCAATAGGAACTACTTTTGGATTTGCCTCTTCACCTTGTATCACCCCAGTATTAGCTAGTCTATTAGCTTGGGTATCACAGGCTAAAAACCCGACTATCTCAATTATCTTTTTATTTTTCTTTGGTCTGGGACAAGTGACCCCAATAATAATTGCAGGGGCTACAACAGAAAATTTAAAACAATTTCTAGAACTTAGAAAATATAGTCAAGTAATTCCTAAATTAAGTGGAATATTTTTAGTTTCCCTCGGAAGTTTAAATTTACTCTCAAATTGGATTTAAATGATTATTTTTAAGAATCTTATTTTAAAAATATCAAGTTTAAGATTTGCAATTTCATTAATAATTTTTATTGCCATTTCAAGTAGTATTGGAACTTTTATCCCTCAAGGGAATAATAAACAAGCTTATATTGATTTATTCAATAAATCTCCAATTTTTGGATTTATAAATGGTGAGGGAGTCCTAAAACTTCAATTGGATCATTTATATACAAGTTTTTGGTTTTTATTAGCATTAATACTTCTTTGTATTTCTCTCGCAGCTTGTAGTTTTAGAAGACAAATTCCTGCGTTAAAAGCGTCTTTACAATGGACTGACTACAAAAATGAAAAAAAATTCGAAAAATTGCAATTAATTTCAAATCACCAAACAAATTATGATGGAGAATATATATCAAAAGCGAATTTATTTCTTAAAACAAATGGTTGGAGCACATCCAAATTTGAAAATCGCCTTTCTGCTAGAAAAGGTTTAATTGGAAAACTAGGGCCTATTATTGTCCATATCGGACTAATAATTTTACTTATAGGTTCAGCTTACGGAAGTTTCACTAGCGAATCAAAAGAACAATTTTTGATTCCAGGAGAAAGCTTAGACTTGATCAATGAGAGTAACAATTCCAAAGCGACAATAAAACTAGACAATTTCGTAATAGAACGCGAAAGTGATGGCATACCAAAGCAATTTATTTCAAGGCTACATTTTTTTTCCGAAGATCTTAAATTAAATGAAATCAAAGCAACCAAAGTTAATCACCCAATCAGATTTAAAGGATTAACTATTTATCAAGCTGATTGGGCCGTTTCAAATGTAGTTATTGAAATAGATAATATTCTTTACCAGCTCCAACTCAAACCGATACCTGAGATAGGTAATCAAGTTTGGGGCATATTGCTTGAATTAGGCGAAGAAACAAAAAAAAATTATCTCTTGACAATAGATAATGAAAATGGTCCTATAAAAATCTCTAATCTTGAAAATTTTGCTGAAAAAAAAATCTATTTAAATGGCGATTCACTAGAAATTAATTCTTCTAAATTATCTTTAAAAAAGATAATCTCTAGCAGTGGTTTGATAATTAAAAATGATCCTTCAATTCCATTTATTTACTTTTCTTTTATGTTGATAATCTTTGGAACGGTATTAAGTCTTATACCAACGAATCAATTATGGATTTTATTTAATAAAAAATCTAAAAAATTATTAATCGGTGGTCTTAGTAATAGAAATCTACTTGGTTTTAAAAAAGAGTTTTTAAAATTATCAGAAGAAATTCAGAAGTTTTAATTTTTTTTCTGTCCACTAACAATATCTAACTTCATAGACACATTCCCTCTAGGATTAAATTCTGCATGTAAATGTATCCAGTGAGGTGAACAGGAATTCACTAGATCATCCATTATTCTGTTAACAACTTCTTCATGGGATATTTTTATATCTCTAAAATTATTAATATAAAGTTTCAAGGATTTCAACTCATAAACTTTCATATTCGGTTGATAAAAAATATTTAGTTTTGCAAAATCTGGATAACCAGAAAATGGGCATTTACATGTAAATTCAGGCAAATCAATGGAAACTTCATAAATTCTTTTATTATTGGGATTATCAAAACAAATTATTTTTGATTCTTCAATTAATCTTTCCCCATACAAGGGTCTTTCAGTTGAATCATGTAAATTAGTTGAACTCATTTTTGCAAAATATATTTACTAAACCTATATAAAAAGATATGAATCTGCAAAAATTAAACCCTCAACAACTATGACAAATAGCTAAAAAAGGATATGAAATCTTAATTTTGTATCAACAGTAACAATAATGATGTCATTTAAAAGGTTTTATGTGTTTAGTTAAAAAAAAATTAATGGACATTTGTTTGATAAATATCGATAACAACTTAACTAAATCTCTTCAGCCTACAAGTGTAATTGGAATGTTATGGCTTCAAACGCACTTTGAAAATGACCAGTGGGAAGCATTATCAAACAATTCAGTATTAATTTCTGAAGAAAACTCTAAATTATTAATTGAAGATGCAACTAATGCTGGGCTAAATATTAAATCAATTTCTTGTATTTCAAAGGTGGATGTTTGTCAAAAAAACAATTAATATAAAAATGTTGAAGATTAAATCATGAAGAAAATTGAGGCAATCATTCGTCCATTTAAATTGGAAGATGTAAAAATTGCATTAGTAAACTCCGGTATTGTTGGCATGACAGTTAGCGAAGTTAGAGGTTTTGGGAGACAGAAAGGACAGGTTGAAAGATATAGAGGATCAGAATTCACAGTTGAATTTCTTCAGAAACTTAAAGTAGAGGTTGTTGTGGAGAATGAACAAGTTAACTCAGTAATAGATGCAATAGCCGAAGCCGCAAAAACTGGGGAGATCGGAGATGGGAAAATATTCATTTCATCAATTGAATCTGTTGTAAGGATTAGAACTGGAGAAAGAGATGCGGAAGCACTTTAACTAAAGCGTATCTTTTACTAAATTTTCAATATATTTCTTATCTATAATTGAGTTTGAGATATCTCTTTTGCACATCCAAGCTAGGTATTCATGATTTCCTGCAGGACCTACTAATGGAGAAGATATCAAACCCTTAATATTCCATTGAAATTCTCTAGCAGCATTAATAACTGAATCTATCGCCTCTATGTGATAATCAGGTTTTCTAACAACGCCACCTTTGCTTACTCGACCTTTTCCTACTTCAAATTGCGGTTTGATAAGAAATATTCCCTCTATACAATCTCCAGATAATAAATTGTTAATAGATTGAAAAACTAACTTTAATGAGATAAAAGACAAATCAGCAACTACGAAATTGGGGAATAAATTATCTTTAACAAAAAAATCATCAGGCTTTAAATTACGAATATTTGTTCTTTCCAGGAGTATTACTTTTGGATTATTCCTAATCTCCCATGCAGTTTGTCCATAACCCACATCTATGCCATAAACCAACTTTGCTCCTTGTTGTAATAAGCAATCAGTAAAACCACCCGTTGAGATGCCGGCATCTATACAAACTTTATCTTTTACATTAATTTCAAGTTTTTTAAAGGCCTCTAATAATTTTTCTCCTCCCCTTGATACAAATTGAGGTTCAGACTCAATAAAAAATTCAGATCCAATTATTACTTGCTGTCCAGGCTTATCGAAAATCTTACCATTTATATCTTTAACTTTTCCTGCAAGAATTATCCCTTGAGCCTTCTGACGAGTTTCACATAAACCTTTGTTCAGAAGATAAATATCTAATCTACTTTTTTTAATCATATATACATCAAAAAAAAATTTTTAGGGAAAGAACTAATAATTGATTTAGATCGACAGTTATAAACATATTTTAATTTTAGACTTTAAGTATAGAGAAGAGTAATATCATTGATAAAGATAAATAAATACCATATTTGGGTAAGAGTAAGAGTTTTTATATGCTGAAGCTTTGTTACATAAAACAATAATCCGAGTTGAATTATGTTCAATGGCAAGTACATCTTTAAGGTATAGAGCAATAATTCGATTTTGGTTATAAAGTTTAAATTGATAATTAATAAAAATTGTGATCGAGCGTTACACATTACCCGAAATGGGGAAAATCTGGACTGATAGCGCAAAATTCCAGAGTTGGCTTAAGGTTGAAATAGCTGCATGTGAAGCAAATTTTTCCCTAGGAAAAATTCCTGAGAATGCCATGAAAGAGATCCGTTCAAATGCAAAGTTTGATGAATCTAGAATTACAGAAATTGAGAAAGAAGTTAAACATGATGTCATAGCATTTCTTACAAGCGTTAATGAATTTGTAGGAGATTCTGGAAGATATATACATGTTGGTATGACCAGTAGTGATGTACTTGATACTGGCTTATCTCTTCAGTTAAAAGATTCTTGCGAATTGTTATTAGAAGAAATGAAGAATCTAGAAAATGAAGTCAGATTATTAGCAAGGAAGCATAAAAATACATTAATGATTGGCAGATCTCATGCAATTCATGGGGAGCCAATTTCCTTCGGTTTTAAACTTGCTGGATGGTTAGCAGAAATAATAAGGAACAAAAAAAGATTGTTAACACTGAAAGAATCTGTAGCTATTGGACAAATAAGTGGTGCAATGGGAACATACGCTAATACGAATCCCAAAGTAGAACAAATAACTTGTGATTTACTCGGCTTAAAACCAGATACAGCAAGTACGCAGGTCATATCGAGAGACAGGCATGCAGAATATGTTCAAACTATTGCACTAGTTGGCGCTTCTCTAGATAGATTCGCAACTGAAATAAGAAATTTACAAAGAACTGATGTTCTAGAAGTTGAGGAGGGCTTTACAAAAGGGCAAAAAGGAAGTTCTGCCATGCCTCATAAAAGAAATCCTATTCGAAGTGAAAGAGTAAGCGGTTTAGCAAGAATTTTGAGAAGTTACGTCTTAACTGCACTGGAAAATGTTCCACTTTGGCACGAAAGAGATATAAGCCATAGTTCAAATGAACGTATCATGTTACCTGACGTATCAATCTGTTTGCATTTTATGCTCAGGGAAATGAAAGATATAGTAAGCAATTTGGAAGTTTATCCAAAAAATATGCTCAAAAATTTAAATATATATGGTGGTGTAATCTTTAGTCAGAAAGTTTTACTTTTGCTTGTAGAGAAAGGGTTGTCTAGAGAAAAAGCTTATAGCTTAGTACAAAAAAATGCGCATCAGGCGTGGAATACTGAAAATGGGAATTTCAAACAAAATATAGAGAGAGATAATGAAATAATGGATTTTATTGATCAAAGTGACTTAGAAGAATGTTTTAATCCTTCAATTCATCTCAATAATTTAAGTGTAATATGGGAGAAGTTAGGTATCTAGGATTACTGAAAACCTTATCTAAGTTAAACCAGTGTTTTCAGAGGAATAATGACAAAAAACTTTAGGATTGAAAAAGATAGTATGGGAACAATAGAGGTTCCCATCGAAGCTTTGTGGGGTGCTCAAACACAAAGATCGATAATAAATTTTTCTATTGGAGAAGAATTAATTCCAATTGAGTTAATTTATTCACTCACCCTCATAAAAAAAGCTGCTTCAATTGCGAATTTCAATTTAGGGTTAATAGATAAAAGAAAAAAAGATTTGATTGTAGAGGCGTGTACAGAGATACTTGATGGGCTTCATGATTCACAGTTTCCCCTAAAGGTTTGGCAAACAGGTAGTGGCACGCAAACAAATATGAATGTTAATGAGGTAATTTCAAACATTGCAGCATTAAAAACAAATTCAGAGCTTGGTAGTCATCAACCAATTCATCCGAATGATGATGTAAATAAATCTCAGTCAACTAATGATACTTTTCCTGCTGCTATTCAAATGTCTGTTGTTAGTGAAATAATCAAAAATTTAGTTCCAACGATAAGAGAACTTACGAAGATCCTCGATGAAAAAAGTGAAGAATGGAAAGACCTTATAAAGATAGGAAGAACCCATTTTCAAGATGCAGTGCCCCTTACTTTTGGGCAAGAAATATCAGGATGGTCAGAGCAACTTAAAGATGCTGAGAATGCAATTATTATAAGTCTGAATGAATTGTATTTCTTACCTCTGGGAGGAACTGCAGTTGGAACAGGGATTAATTGTCCAAAAGGATTTTGTGAAGAGTCTATAAAATCAATTTCCGATGATACTAATCTAATGTTCTATAAATCAAAAAATAATTTCTCTATCATGGCCTCGCATGATCGTCTAGCTCAAGTAATGAGTCAGATTAAAATATTAGCAGGTTCATTATTTAAAATTTCAAATGATATAAAAATTCTATCTTCAGGACCAAGGTCAGGAATATATGAATTAATTATCCCTCAAAATGAACCCGGAAGTTCTATCATGCCGGGTAAAGTGAATCCGACTCAATGCGAAGCCTTATCAATGGTTTGCACTCAGATAATGGGTCTTGAATATGCAGTTTCAATGGCAAATTCTAGCGGCACTTTACAGATGAATGAATATAAGCCTCTGATTGGATTTAATATTCTTACAAGTTTAAAATTACTTAAAAATGCAATAGAAAACTTCAGAATAAAATTAGTTGATGGGATGGAACCTAATCAAAAGAAAATGAAGTTAAATTTAGAAAATTCACTAATGTTGGTTACAGCCATAGTGCCAAAAGTTGGTTATGAAAAAGCAGCTGAAATTGCAAACCTTGCCTTCAAAGAATCATTAAATTTAAAAGAGGCAACACTTAAATTAGGTTATTTAAACGAAGATGAATTTGATGAAGCAATGAATATCAATTCAATGATTTGATTAAAAAATTTAAGAATTATTGTCAATTCTTTTTGTTGCAGGATTAATATCTTCAGAGACTTTTATAAGATCATTAGATTCAGAAACAGGAAAACGATTAATAGCTTTTAATGCTAGCTTTGCTTTGCTTTTTAATTTATTACTAACACCAATACAGTATTGCACTTGAGAAAGGACATCAATTGTTCTTCTAATAATCCTCACTACATCACCTTCGTCTAATGAAGTATTAGAAACCAAATCTTTCCATTGTTTTCCTCTTGCCCATTCAGAAATAATTCCAGTCAACTCTGTTTCTAAATAGATAGGAATTTCAATATGAAACTTATTTTGTTGAAAAGAGACTAATTTTCTTAAACCATCTAATTCATTAAAAACATCTATTACCTTTAAAGAAGGCTTGAAATTACACCAAAGATTAGGCCTCCTTACATCAACACATATAGCTTGAATAATTGCAGCTAACTCAGGAGGATCTAAATCGTCTAAATAACCACTAACTAAAACAAGACCAATCCATAATTCATTTTCACTTCTTATTGCACCAACTGTTTGTCCAACTTCTGTCAATTCCAAATCATTTAAACAACCAAAATGATTCAAAATTTTAATCAAATCGGTAAAAGTTCTCCAGTTATAATTTTCTTTATCCTCAAGAAGTTTTTTTCTCATATTTATTTCTTGTTCAACATCAATAATTCTTTTTCTATATTTCTTTAATTTCTTGGAATCTCCAAATCTATGTACGGGATGATCAGTAACTGTTTCTTCTAAATTATGAATTTGTTGCTGTTGTGCCAAAACTTCCGTTGTCAAATCATATTGTGGAGTTTGTAAATCATTTTTTTTAGAAACTTCTAAAATTCGATCCGCATAACACTTCGACATATCATCTCCTATAAATACCTCTCCAGAAAAATACATCTTTGGTACTTCAAGTCCTAAGACATCAATTTCATCCAAATCATTAAAAATACTTACTATGTATGAGGGTTTTATAAGAATAAATAAATTATCAATTGTCAAACACAATAAACTCTTAATTTTTTGGGATTCATATATTTTCTTACAAATTAATCCTGGAACAATTTTTCTTTTAATTTGAGGAGCTTTGATTGAAATTAAGCTTCCATCTTTAATATATGGGAGCGCATTAGTTATCTCTTCTAATAATTTTTCTGCTGCTTGTTTTTCTAAAATTTTCAAGAGTCTTCTCTCTTCTTTAAGACGATTTTTTAACTTTTCGTAGGCATCAAAATCTTTCCATGAAACGTTAGATGTAATTTTTTTTAATTCAATTAAATCCTTATCTAAATTTTCAAGAATTATATTCTCACCTGAAGATTCACCTAAATATAAAAAACTACCAAAACTTCTTTTAATTAATTCTTTAGACTTCTCTAAAGTATAACTTTGTAAAAGATTAAGTACCATTCCATAGCTAGGAGTGAATTGACTCTCTAAAGAATTTGGTTTACTAATAGCCAGTGCACTTGCTTCTTTGGCACCTTCGAATCTTGTTTGTAATGTAAGAACATATCCCTGGGTATCTTTTCCTCTTCTTCCAGCTCTTCCTGACATTTGCAAAAATTCACTGCTAAATAATAATCTATGCCCATCTTCTGTCCTTTTTGATAAAGAAGAAATAACAGTTGTTCTTGCGGGCATATTTATTCCTGCAGCAAGAGTTTCAGTTGCAAAAACAACTTTTATTAAACCTTGCTGAAATAATTCCTCAACCAATTCTTTCCATGCAGGCAATAATCCAGCATGATGAGATGCAATACCGCGTTTTAATGCCTCGCATTGAGATTTATCTTTAATTGCTTCCTGATTATTTTTAAGATAAACATCTAATTTTTGGGATATAATACTTGCTTCTGAATAACTTACTAAAGTTAAATCTTTTATATTCTCAATAGCCTTGTCACATCCTCTTCTACTAAAAATAAAATAAATAGCTGGCAACATATTTCGTTCAGCTAGTTTCGAGATCACAAAGCCAATTGAGGGAGACTTTGGTTGCATTATCCTGCCCACTTTTCCTCTCATTTTCTGCCCTTTAGGAGCTCTCCAAATCTTACAGTTTGGATGAATTCCATTACCCTTATTATTTAAAAGTGGATGGAGGCCTTTAACACTACAAAAAATAAAATCAAGTGGGACTGGTCTCTTATCACTATTAATAAGTACTGTGGGTCCATGAACTTTTTCTATCCAATTTTGTAGTTGATCTGCATTGGCTATTGTTGCTGATAAAGCTATTATTTGAGTTCTAGTAGGGCAATGGATTATAGTTTCTTCCCAAACTGTGCCTCTTTGGGGGTCATTCATATAATGACATTCATCAAGAATCACAGATTCTAAATTTTCTAAGGGATCATCAAATTCATCAAATTCGCCATAAAGCATGTTCCTAAAAATCTCAGTCGTCATGACTAAGATTGGTGCTTCTCTATTTATACTTATATCTCCAGTTAAAAGACCAACTCTATTCTCACCATATTGATTAGCAAAATCTCTAAACTTTTGGTTTGATAGGGCTTTTAAAGGTGTTGTATAAAAAACTCTGCTGTCATGAGATAAGCCTCTATATATAGCAAATTCACCTATCAATGTTTTACCCGACCCTGTTGGTGCCGTTAAAACAACAGAATTTCCGCTATTAATAGCTCGTATTGCTTCTAATTGAAAATCATCTAGCGGAAAGGGGAAATATTCCTCTAAATTAAGCAATAATTGTGATTGAAGAGAGGATGAGTTAACTTCTTAATATATGATCTATATAGATATTAATAAACAAAAAACACCTTGCAAACTTTAATAGTAAATCTAAATCTTTTTAATTAAATCCACTATATTTTATTTTGCCAAAATGAAAAAAATAAAAATTCCAAAAAATAGAATCCGTAAATTAAAAACATTTTCTTTAGGTAAAAAATCATTCGAACTTCTAAGTTTAAATTCGCTAAATAAAAAACTTGTAGACTTATGCAGTAATGATTATTTTGGATTAAGTAGGGACAAGGATTTAATAAAAGCTGCTTACGAAATAAGCATGTTAGAAGGTTTTGGTTCAGGAAGCTCTAGGTTTATTACAGGTTCAAGACCAATACATAAATTATTAGAAACAAAACTTGCCAAGTGGCTTGATCAAGAGAAAGTATTACTTTTCCCAAGCGGATTTCAAGCAAATATAGCCGCTATCCAGGCTTTAGCAAACAGAAATAGTATCGTAATAGCAGATAAATTGATCCATAACTCTTTATTGGTTGGAGTTAAAGCTGCTCAAGCAAAACTGGTTCGATTTTCACACAATAATTTAAAAGATTTAGAAGATAAAATTATTAAATCTAACCCCACAAAAAATTCCATTTTAGTTGTTGTCGAATCTCTTTATAGCATGGAGGGATCAATTGCTCCGCTCAGAGAAATAACGGAAATTTGCAAAAAAAATAGTGTTCAATTATTAGTTGACGAAGCCCATGCAATTGGGATCTTGGGCCATGAAGGCAGGGGTTTAAGTTTTAATTGCCGTTCAGATATAACTATGATTACTGGAACTTTTGGAAAAGCATTTGGAAGCGGTGGGGCTTTCATAGCTTCAAATTCAGAAATTGGTGAATATCTTATCCAAACAAGTGGTGCATTTAGGTACACAACCGCTCTTGCGCCATCTTTAGCTGCTGGAGCGCTAGAAGGTTTAAAAAAAATTTTAGAAAATAAAGAATGGGGTAATGATCTATTATCTTCTGCGAAGATATGGAAAGATGAAATTATTAAAAATTTTAGTTTTCCAGTTGAGGGAGATTCTCACATTTTATCAATTATTGTTGGCCAAGAAGAGAAGGCAATTTATCTACAAAAATATCTCGAAGAAAATGGGTTTTTAGCAATTGCGATAAGACCTCCAACTGTTCCAGTGGGGCAATCAAGAATCAGAATAACAATACGAAGAAACTTAGATTTTAATCTGCTAAAAAATTTCATTGCAGTTTTAAAAGAGTATAAATGAAACAAATTATTACTCAACATGGGTGGGGACTAAATAAATATTTCTGGGATGATTATAAAGTTGATTTTTTAAATAATAATTGGCATTGGCAAGATAATGAAAGGGGGTATTTTTCGACAAATAATTATCAAGCAAAATGGATTGAAAGCGAATCTAACAAAGAAATCAGAATGACTTTATGCCATTCATTTGGTTTTCATTTAATGCAAAAAAAAATTTTAAAAGAAGCAACTCATATTGTTCTTATAAATTCTTTTAATAATTTTCTTCCTTTAAGTAATAAGAGAAACTTTATTTTGAGGTCTCTAAAAAGAATGGAAACAAAAATCATAAAAGATGAACCTAAGGATATGTTGAAAGAATTTATACATAGATCATTTATGCCAAATCATATGAATAATAGTTTTAAAAATATCTTTTATAAAAGTTTAGAGAGTTTAAATAAAACTCTTCTTTTAAGTGATTTAAAACAACTTTACATCAATAGAGATTTTCCAGTATTTTTAAGAAAAGATTGCAAAATTATTTTTATAAAATCAGAAAATGATTTGATTCTTGACAACGAATCAAATAATAACTTTTTAGATACCTTAAATAAAACACTTGATAGGAAGCCAATTTTAATTAAATTAGCTCAACAAGGTCATTGCTTGAATAATTTCAATTTATACGAGATCTTACTTAATACACTTAATGATTGAAATGGGTAGTAAAAAGTGGAATGAGAAAATAAAAAATAATTTCAATGATGCTGCATATCGGTATTTAGAGCATTCAAATATTCAGAAATTTTTTGCAAAAAAGATTGTTCAATTTATCAAAGAATTAAATCCCCAAAAAAAAGGAGAATGGATAGATCTAGGATCAGGACCAGGACTATTAGCAGATGAAATAGAAAAAAAATTTTGTTCCCAAAAAGTATCCAGAATTGATTTCAGCAAGAAAATGCTTCTTGAGAATAAATTATCTAGAAAAAAAATTTTATGGGATTTGAATAATGATTTACCTCCTGAAATAAATAACTGTTCTTTATTAACATCTAATTTTTGCATACATTGGTTAAACAACCCAGAAAAAATAATAAAAAATTGGTTTAGCAAATTAATACCTGGAGGTTTTTTAATCATTTCATATCCAACAAAAGATTGTTTTCCTGAATGGAAAAATACTTGTAGAAAAATTGATATTGAATATAGTGGTCTTAATTTCCTTTGTTCTAAAGAATTATTAAAAGATTTCAAATCTACTGAAATACATTATTCAGAACAGTTTAATTATCTTGAAAATTTTGAAGATGTATATAAGCTTTTTAGAAGCATTAAAAATGTAGGAGCACAATCAACAAATTGTAAACGCAAAACTGTCAAAGAGTTAAAGGAAATTCAAAAGTTTTGGCCAAAGAATTACAATAAGACAGTGAACCTTTCATGGCAAATTGAGATTCAAATCATAAAGAAATTATGAGTAGTCACAATAATATTTTCAAATTTATAATTTGTGGAACAGATACTGATATTGGGAAAACTTTAATAAGCTCTTTTTTCGTTAAAGGATTAAATTCCTTTTATTGGAAGCCTATTCAAAGTGGTATTGAATTGCAAACTGATAGTCAAACTGTTAAAAAACTTGCACAAGTAAGTAAAGAGAAAATCATCAAAGAAGCTTATGTCTTTACAAAACCTCTATCTCCTCATTGGGCTGCTGAAATAGATCAAAAAATTATTAACTTTGACAAGTTGAGATTGCCAAAAGTGCAAGACTCATTAATTGTAGAAACTGCAGGTGGATTAATGGTTCCAATAACACGCAATTTTTTGCAAATAGATCAAATAAAACAATGGGATCTTCCGGTAATACTTGTATGTAGGAGCTCACTTGGTACTCTAAACCACACTCTACTAAGTATTGAAGCCTTACAAAAAAGAAATATTAATATTTTAGGTCTAGTTGTTAATGGAGAAAAACACTTGGACAATCCCAAAACATTAGTTGAATTTAGTCGTATACCAGTTATTGCTGAATTTCCTTATCTGCACAAAGTTGATTCAAATAATTTAGATATACTATGGAAAGAACTTAATATTAAAAAGAAATTAGTCTCAATTTTAAATTCAAAAGCAATCTAAATTAAATCTGTGGTTTCAAACACTCAAAATCAAGATTGGCACCCTAATATATGGCCGCCTTTTACCCAGATCACCAACAGCAAGCCTCAACAAGAAGTTACTCATGGAAAAGATGCACTTCTATTTACTAAAGATCCTCAACAAGAACTTATCGATGGAATAAGTAGTTGGTGGGTAACCCTTCATGGCCATAGTAATGAATATATTGCAAATGCTATTTTCAATCAAGCTAAAAGTCTTGAGCAAGTTATATTCGCCGATTTCTTACACCCACAGGCTAAAAGATTAGCAGAAAGACTCAGCAAGTTAACACAATTAGAACGACTATTTTTTTCGGATAATGGATCCACTGCCGTAGAAGTGGCTTTAAAAATTGCTTACCAATCATGGCAAAATCAAGGAGAAAGAAGAACCCAAATCATTGCTTTTGAAGGGGCTTATCATGGAGACACATTTGGTGCAATGGCTTTAGGCGAAAGAAATATTTTTAATGAGAATTTCGATAATCTAATGTTCCCAGTTAAAAGAGCTCCATGGCCTTCTACTTGGATAAACGATGACGAAGTGGAAAGGAAGGAGAATGAGGCAATCCAAAAATTAATTACTCTTCTTAAGGTTCCAACTGTTGCAGTAATACTTGAACCACTTGTACAAGGTGCTGGAGGGATGAATATGGTTAGGCCTGAATTTATTAAAAAAGTTGCAGAAGTAGTTAAAAATAATAATTCTTTATTAATTGCCGATGAAGTATTGACTGGTTTTGGAAGATGTGGAAGCCTTTTTGCATTTAAAAAAGCTAACATAATTCCTGATTTAATTAGTATTTCAAAAGGATTAACGGGTGGATTCTTACCCATGGGAATAACTCTAACTAAAGAAAAAATTTTTCAATCCTTTATAGATGAGTCCCCTAGAAAAACTTTTTGGCATGGTCATAGTTTTACTGCTAATCCTTTAGGTTGCGCAGCAGCTAATGCAAGCCTTGATTTATTAGAAAAGGAACCATTGAAATATCTGTCATTAGAGAAAAAGCATTTTGATCATCTAGTTAAATTTAGAAAATTGCCATTCCTAAAAAAAATTAGGATCACTGGAACTATAGCTGCTTTTGATTTAGAACTTGGGAAAAAGGTTGGTTACTTAAATGATATTGGAAAAAAGATAAAGAGCTTATCAATGAAAAAAGGTTTATTTATTAGACCCCTAGGAAATGTAGTTTATCTTTTGCCGCCAATTTGTATCACAGATGATCAATTAGAAAAAAGTTATCAGATAATATGGGAAACTTTGAATGATCTATAGAGATAAATTTAAGGGCCTTGTAAAATTGCATTTTCTACATCCTCTCTATTAATACAATATGAAAATAGTCTTTTAGTTTCTTCCCCTTCACTCTCCCAGACGACACTTAAATCCTCCTGTTCAAAACAAATAGTTGCTTTCCAATTAGATAATAATAAATACCATTTAGAGGGATTATCAGTATCCTTTTTTGCACCTAAATCATTAAGCCATAATTCTAATGATTGTAGCGAATGTTGGTTGATTGGAGTGTCAGAAGAATTCACAAAACTTACTTATCAATAATCATTTTACAAGCCAAGTAGGTATAGTATCTAATTCTTTACCAGTCAAAGAAGCGATTAAAATAGAGCATACTAAACATATAAAAATAATAATTATCAAGAGAAATAATGAAAAAATCTCTCCATTTGAAAAAGGTCTCCTATTGCCTACTAAATTTTGATTACTAGAATCTATTAGAAAAGAATTAAAAACATTTGTTTTCTTTTGATTCGTATTTTTAGATTTCTCTTTTAATTTGTCATCATATATTTTTCTCAACCTACTATTATTTAAATTTTCATAAGCCTCTAATACTTTTTGGAATTTATTTTTAGCGTCTTCTAAGTCTAAAGAAGTGGTATCTGGGTGTAATTCAATAGAAAGTCTACAAAAGGCCTTTCTTAATTCATTATTAGAGGCATTTTCATTAACCCCTAAAATCTTATAGTAGGATATATCTCCTTTCAAAATATTTTTTTATTTTTGAAAATATTCTAATCAATTTTAATGAAATAGAATGTTTTTAATTCAAACAAAAAGAAAATATTAATAACGCAATGAGAAAAGAAAGCATACCTTTTGAACTTTTTGAATTAATAACTGAAGAAGAAATACTGATGTTCAAAGAATTGCAAATAAAAATCCGAGAATTAAATAAGAGAACAAATCTCACACGATTGATTGAAGGAGATGATTACTGGATATCACAAGTTTTTGATAGCATCTGGCCATTTAAATTTATTCCAAACTACAATTTTAATAATAAAAAATTTTTAGATATTGGCTGCGGCTGTGGTTTTCCAGGATTTGCTTACGCAATAACGCATCCTGATTCAGAAATATACCTAATCGATTCATCCAAGAAAAAAACAGATGCATTAAAAAGACTAATCAAAATTATTAACTTCAAAAATAATATATTTGTAATCAACGACCGAGTTGAGAATATCGCTCATCAATCTTCATTTAGAAACAGCTTTAATATTGCAACTACAAGAGCTGTAAGTATTCCTTCAACAGTTGCAGAATATATATTACCTATATTGAAGACAAAAGGATTAGGAGTGTTATATTGCGGCAAATGGAGTAAAGAAGATGAAAATAGTTTAAAAAAAACCTTAAAAATATTGGGAGGAGAAATTAAAGAAAGAAAAAAAATTTTGTTACCAAGAAATAAAGGTACTAGAAATATTATTTGTATTCAGCCAAACAGAGCTTGTCCAGAAACTTATCCAAGAAGCGTTGGTAAACCTGAAAAAAGACCATTATCCCGCTAATTATTTGACAATCTTTGAATTGTTTTTTGTCCAAACTTATCTTTTAAGATTCTCAATTTTTTTAAAACCTTCTTTGGATTTATATGGCCTTCCAAAACATTTAATAATTGACTTTCTGAAACATTGACATCTAATAAATTTGCATTATTACCTTGAAACCAGTGGCTTCCATTACCAAGTAATTGATATCTTGATCTTGCAAATCCCTCCAAATCTAACCAATCTATTAAATTAGAAAGCCAAAGAAGAACAGGTATATTAATCCCACCTGGAGTATTTTGCCAACTCGGCAAATTTTTATTCCAACATTGATACCACTCAAGACCTAAAGTTTTTATTGATTCTTCTCTTAATCTAGTTATTATCTTTGGAATATATTTTTCAGATTCTGAAATCAAAGACACTGCACTTAAATGTAAATCAAAATCACTCTCCTTCGCAATCCCAACGCTTATTGTATGTACATTTTTATTCCTTAAGCAAAAAAGATCATTAAAAACTATGGGATGAAGCGGTCTACACAGTTCCAACATTTTGGTTGAAGGCGTATGAAGATGTCCTCCTTTATCTGTAGGGCTTATTATAAAAACTCCAAGATCATATTTATGTGCTAATTCAATTACTTTTGAATTCGACTGGTTGATGTAATACCAGTGCAAATTAACATAATCAAATAAATTTGTTGATATTGCCTTTTCTATCAGTGATAATTCTCCATGCGTTGAGAAACCGATAGAACCAATTAAATTTGCTTTTTGCAATTTTCTTAAAACTTCAACACAGCCTCCATCTCTCACAGCCTGATCAAGATGTTCAGGTAAATTCATTCCATGTATTGCTAATAAATCAATTTTCTTTACTTGTAATTTTTCAAAGCTTCTAATAACATCTTTTTCAAAGATTTTCGGATCACGATTAGGAGGGATTTTTGTTTGAATTATTCTTGGTATTTTTTTTATGTTCTTAAAACACATTCCCAACTGAACTTCTGAAGTACCATAATCCTTTGCAGTCTCTATATGACTTAAGCCATATTTATCTGCAAGATTTAAAATATTTTCAACTTTCTTTTGTTCCTTAAATGAAATTTCAGAAAGATCTAATTGCTGCCAACTTTTTTGAAATCTCATACCCCCTAATGATAAAACGGGTATCTGTAAATTTGTTCTACCGAATCTACGGTTAGGCAAATTCATTGATAATTAATGCTTATTTATTCTTGGTAGTTTTCCCAATGATTGAAACATACCTCTATCAAGACTATTTTCTAAATTTTCCAATTCTTCAAATTTAACCCAGTGGATACAATCGACAGGACATGTATCAATAGCTTCTTGCAAGATTTCAAGGCTATCACCATCTTGCCTAATTGCTCTACTTCTTCCATATTCTCCATCAACTACGAAAGTATTAGTCGCAACATGTGCACAGTATTTACAACCTATACATGCAGATTCATCAACCCAAACTGCCTTTTCAGATAAGGTACCTCCCAGAACTGGTTCAAAACCAGTAATAAGATTACTTTCTTCGAAATTATCTATACTTTTAATGAGATTGAAGCCCAAATATTAGTTTTCCCATTTAGTTAAAACCAATTCAATAGAACCGTCATTTTTGTTCTGTTGCTCAACAACTTGGTAACCATCCTCTTCTGTTTTTGAAATGATCGTATGATATGCATACATTTGAGTTACCTTAGAAATAAATCTTTCCACGGGCAAATCTAAATTCCAAAGATCTATATCAGTCACTAACTCATATGAGTTAGAATTTTTATTAAATTTAAATCCCACCATAGTATTCCCTTGTAATTCCATACTTAGGTCTACATCTGTAACTTGACCTTTATATCCCTTAATATAATTTTTTTCTTGATTGATAGAATACCCAAGTTGATTTAAAGCTTTAATTAAGGGTTTTACTTCCTTAAGCTCAGTTTTAATAGTACTAAAATGTGACATTAGATTCGTTGTTAAGTTTACTTAAATTTTTAACTTGATTGGTTATAAATGCATCTGATGATTGATTTTTAACCTTTACTTCACCAAGAGAATTTTCAAGATTTTTTGTCGCATCATTACATGCGCTTCCTATGAAACCTTCAACAGTTTCCTCAACTCTGCCATCTTGGTGAATTTTGAATCTTAATGTTCTTTGAGGCATTAAATTCAATTAATTAGTATTTACACTTTATATAGAATAACGAAAAATTTTAGTTTCAGTTGGTACAAATTAATATTATTTTTATTTTTATGAGTATTGTCTAATAAATATTATTATCTTATCAATAATTGCAAGTCTAATTATAAAAACTTTCCATCCCCATGGAGTCTAAAGCAGTTTTTGCTTCTTCCATAACTGAGGGTTCTTTATCAAAAAGAGCTATTTTAGTACATTCATCAACGAACTTCTCCTGAAATGTTTCGTTTAACTTTTCAAACAACCTAGACAAAGACCAAATACAATTGCTTCTAACTCCTGTCTCATTATCTATTTTTAAACTTATTAAAAGTTGTTCAGCCGCTAATTGAGCGTTTTCAGATGAGATACTTCCAATTTCAGCTAAAGAACTAGAAGACCATAATCTTACGGCAGCTACATCATTCTTCAATGCATTTATTAATGGCTTTAAAACAATTTGATTATCATAGTTAGCTAAACTCCAAGCGGTAGCTCTTCTGACATAAGCGTTGTCATCTGTTTCTAAAAGACTAACGAGTTTTTGAACTGCGCTAGGGCAAGGATTTCTACCTAAAGCATATACTGCACTCATTCTTTCCACAGGGCAGGGTTGATCAAGAAGAGGTAATAAAAGGGGGAAAGATCTTTTATCTCTATATTCACAAAATATTCTTAATCCTTGTATTCTTTGTTCTCTATCGCCCTTAAGCAATTTAAGGGCTTCGTTGCATTCAGAAGTTATATTTAAATTCACTTTTGAGAAATTATCTGAATCTATTTGTTCTAAAGGATCTATTTCAAGTTCAAAAGCTAATTCTTTGGCTAAAACATCAGGATCAATTGCTATTTCTGCTAAACTTTCTTTTTTTGGATCCCTATTGTTTGTCATTTAACTTACAAGTATTGATAAATATTAATTAATTGGAGCAGGTGACATCATATCTCCTGGCAACCAAATTCTTGCACTCACGGCAAAAAATGCAATCCCAAATAGGCTAACAATTGCAAAAGGTAAAACTTTTGTTTTAATAAAACCCAATAATCAAAAATCAATTAAATTTATCATAACGTGTTTAAGATAAATTTAAAAAATAATTTTAAATATGATTATTTATTATTAGCATTTTGTCTTAACTGACCACATGCAGCGTTTTTTTCTGATCCTCTACTTTTGCGAAAACTTACAGCTATACCATTATTAGAAAGTCTAGATTGAAATAATTGAATATTCTTTCGAGAAGTCTGTTTAAATTCAACCTCATTTATTTGATTATATTGAATCAAATTCACGTGACATTGAAAACCTCTTAGTAATTGAATTAATTCATCGGCATGTTCTATTTTATCGTTAACTCCTCTTAGCATTAAGTATTCAAAACTTACTCTTCTTCCTGTCTTTCTAACAAATTGCTTACAATCTTCAACTATATTTTTGATATTGTAGTTCTTTGCACTGGGTATAATCATTTCTCTGATTATTTGATTTGAAGCATGAAGGCTTATCGCCAATGTAAATTGACATTTCCCCAAAATTTGAAAAGACTTTTCTGATAATTTGGTTATCATTTTTGGTATAGCTACAGTACTTACAGTTATCTTTCTCTGACTAATATGAAAGTCCTCATTGATTGATCTAATTGATAAAAGCAACTCATCAATATTTAATAATGGCTCACCCATACCCATAAAAACAATATTAGTTACTCTTCTATTCATTTCATTTTCAATAAATAAAATCTGATCTATTATTTCACTCATTTTTAAAGATCTCTTTAATCCCTCCTTACCAGTGGCACAAAATTTGCAATCCATAGGACATCCTACTTGAATTGACAGACATGCAGTTAATCTTTTTTCAGATGGTATACCTACACACTCAATACTCTCACTATCTCCAGTAGAAAGTAACAACTTTATAGTTCCATCACTAGATGCATATTTTTCTTTCAATATAAGTTCACTTACTTCGAAGCCATCCTGCTTTAATTTGTTTCGGAAATCCAGAGGTAATACTTCAATTTGGTGAATATTTTTCTTCTTATTCTTATAATTATAGAGCCAATTGTAAATTTGCCGACCTCTAAAAGCAGCCTGACCATAATTTAAAGCTACATTTTCTAAATCTTTAATACTACTTCCAAGAAGATTTTTCAAATTATTGGTCGTTTAGATTATATACTACTTTCACCATAATAATAATCCATGCTTTAACAAGAATTCTGCAAGAATTAATGCAAAGAATCCAATCATAGCAATTCTGCCATTAAGTCTTTCATTATAAATATGAAAACCATAACGGGGCAATTTTCTTTTTGGGATAATTTCAGGTTTAATCATCAACGAAAATTAAAAATATATTCTAGTAACTTAAAATGAGAATAGTTTCTATTCATCAGAAAGCAATCCTTCTTCTTGTAATCCTTCCAAGGCAGCAGGATCTGGTAACTGATCCTCAGAAAATTCATTTTCAGCATTTGGTCTTGCAAAGGCTGCAAAATTACTTGAAGCAGGATCAATTCCATGTCTATTTCTAGTAGTCTCCAGATCTTCATCACTTGGATCATCAAGTATAGCAGTGGAGCTAACGGTAGGCGATTGAGGCATATCAACAGTATAATCTGGCCTTAAATTCTGAGCCCTCCTGTATCCCCCAGATTCTTCAGCAAGAATGTCAGGATGTGGTCCTGCTTCTGATGCCAATTCTTCTACGAATCCACTAAATCCTGTACCAGCAGGAATGAGCCTACCAATAATGACGTTTTCTTTTAAGCCTCTTAACCAATCAGATTTACCTTCTATTGCTGCTTCTGTGAGAACTCTTGTAGTTTCCTGGAAAGAAGCTGCTGAAATAAAACTATCTGTATTAAGAGAAGCTTTAGTTATACCCAACAATACTGGTGTAAATTCTGCTGGAGCTCCCCCAGTAATTGACATTGCTTGATTTGTATCTTCTACTTGCCTTAATTCTATTAATTCACCTGGGAGGAGAGTTGTATCTCCAGCATCTTCAACACGTACTTTACTTGTCATTTGTCTTACGATAACTTCAATATGTTTATCATCAATTGCAACACCTTGAGATTTATAAACATTTTGAACTTCGTTGACCAGACTTCTTTGTAGTTTTGATATGGATTCTCGAGCTGCATCTAATAATGGTTTTTGATCCTTTAAGTCAGTGAAAAAACAATCTAATAATTCATGAGGATTAACTGGACCATCAGTTAAAAGTTCTCCACCTATAACTTCCTGACCATCGCTAACCATTATATTCTTTCCAACTAAAATTTGATACTCGTTAATCACATCATCTTTCTCAATAATTGACAAGGATACTGATTCTTCATCATTTCCTTCTTTAATCTGAACAATTCCAGATTTTTTACATAAAACTGCAGAATCTCTTGGTCTCCTTGCTTCTAACAACTCTTCAATTCTTGGCAAACCTTGAACAATATCTCCAGTTTTCTGCCTTTCAAAAACAAGTAAAGCTAGACCATCTCCTCTCAGCACTAAATCTCCATCTTTTACGTGCAAGACTGAATCAGGAGAAACCATATAAGGCCTTCCAAGTCTTAAAGTTACAGACTTATCAGAAATCTCTTCAATTTCCCCACAAGAATTAGACTTTTCAGATTTAGTAATAGGATCACCATCAACTACACGATCACCAACCTTTACTAATGCATTTTTGCTAATGTTAATTTTAATTTTATCTTCTTCTCTTTCAACTATTAACCTCCTGATTGGTTCAGCCTCATTTACATTTGGCAATTGAACTATCCCTTTCTCTTTGCAAAGGATCTGAGTGGTAGCTATTACATTACCTGCCTGAACAATTTGATTATTCTTTACTTGTAATTCTGTATGGGTGGAACCATGGCTAGAGTCAGATATTGTATCCCTTCTTACTAGAATAGACTCTAATATAACTAAATTTAATCTATTAATTGAATCATCATTCTTATCTTGACTTATCTCAACATCTATTGTCATCTGAGGAGTAGCGTCAAAGCTTTCTAAACTTAGATGTGTTCTAAGAAGTTCAACTCCCTCAACTGATTTTATTAATTCACCGTCTTTATAAGTAAGCCTTTGAATAGCTTTCAACCCTAGATGTGGCCCTTTCTCTTGTTTAACATGAACTAATTGTGGTAACTCTGCTTCATCAGGAATAGTAAATTCTTCTACAGTTCTTAATAACAAACCCCTGCATTTAGGAGTTTCTAATTTCTGCACAAAGAGTATTTCTTGATTATCTACTCCATCCAAAATCTTCTCCCCTGGATTAACTAAGGTTCCTTCTTCATTAAATCGATTCAAAACTTCTTCATCGTCGCACTCATGAAAAGTACCATTTCTAACCGTAATTTCCCTTAAAATATCATTTTTTTCAGTCACGGTTACAATTCCTGATGTTTGACTAAAAATATCTTTTACAACTTCTGTTCCTGCTTCAATCCATTTCATATCTTCAATCATTAATAGAGAGATATCTTTATTTATTTCATGTGTCTCCTGTGGAATCCAGAGCAAAGTTCCACCTTGACTAACTTCAAAACCATTCTTGGATGATCTCGCTTTTTTTACGCTTAATCCAGGAGCATATTTTACTAATCCGCCAGTTTTTGTACGGAATCTTTCATCTGCTAAATCAGCTATAACTTCCCCATTACTAATTTTACTACCAGGAGTAGTATTTAATCGATAAGAAGTTCCATCTTGAGATTCCAAATGATATATTTGACCTGAATGTGTAGATTCTTCAATTAATTTAAAATTACTTAGAGTCATGGAAGTAGTAACAATTTGAACTTCCCTTGAATCTCCTATTGAGTCTCTTAATCGAACTTCTCCTCCAAACTCACTAGATTGACTCGCCTCAGCTAAAACAGTTCCTTCTTCGACATTGCTCAAGGATTTCACGACAGGTCTTGCGTTAGGAGGTAAATTATATACGTCGCCAGCTAATACCCATAATCTGCCTAATCTTTGAGCTTTCAAAGTAATATTCCCTTGTCTATCTGTAACTTCTCTTGGTTGAATAACTTTGTCATACATTACTTGACCAGCTAAATCACAAATAACATCTTTCGTAGCTTTTTCAACACTCTTCTTAACAGCTCCAGCAGTAATTTGAGCAACAGTTATATCAGCATCAATTTCTTGACCATTTTCTACGAATAAAAGTGATCCACTAGAAATTTCGATTTTGTGAGCTTTATTAGAGTTCCCTCCTGTCGGAACAATCTTTAAAAAGAAATCAACTTCAGCTTGTTTAGCTTCTACTCCATGAGGAGTTCTATAACCTCTAACTTTTGCTTTTGCACTAAATTCAACTTTACCAGAAATCTTTGATCTTACTACTCCACTTTCAGCAGTTGATACACCCCCAGTATGAAAAGTTCTCATTGTCAATTGGGTCCCAGGTTCCCCAATTGATTGAGCTGCAATTATTCCAACTGCTTCTCCTAAATCAACTAAATGATTATGAGCCAATGCCCATCCATAACATCTCCTACACACTGATCTGTTTGCTTCACATGTTAATGGAGATCTAATATCCACTTTGGTAATTGATGATGTCTCAATTTTTTCGGACAATGCTGGGTCAATTGCAGTATTTTTGGGAGCAATTAAGTTGTCTTCAGAATCTATAATATCTACAGCGGTAAGCCGTCCAAGAAGTCGTGTCCCAAATTTACCATCTTCAGCCTCAACAACTATTGAACGTTCTGTTCCACAATCTTCTTCCCTGACAATTACATCTTGAGCCACATCTACTAATCTTCTTGTCAAATAACCAGAATCTGCTGTTCTTAGAGCAGTATCAACCAATCCTTTCCTTGCTCCATAAGAAGAAATCACGTATTCGGTAACAGTAAGTCCTTCTCTAAAGTTTGTTCTTATCGGTAAGTCAATAATTTCTCCTTGAGGATTAGCCATTAATCCTCTCATTCCAACAAGCTGTCTTACCTGAGACATATTACCCCTAGCCCCTGAATTTGCCATCATCCAAACTGAATTAAGAGGATCATTTTGGTTGAAATTATTTTTTACTGCATCGACTAATCTCTCATTAGTTTCTGTCCAAGTATCAATAACTTTTGTATGTCTCTCAACTTCTGTGATTGAACCAAGTCGATAACATTCTTCAGTTGCGCTAATTTGCTCTTCAGCCTGACCTATCAAATCTTGCTTAGCTTCAGGAACTTTTAAATCATCCACTGATATCGAAACAGCAGCTTGGGTAGCATACTTAAATCCTAAATCCTTTAAATTATCAGCCATTGCTGAAGTTACAGCCGTACCATGAGTTTTATAGGCCCAAGACACTAAATTTTTTAAAGCTTTTTTGTCAACTACTTTATTTTTAAATGAAGGAGGCGTTTTTGCTAAAACAGGCATAGTGAGCTTATTACTCTTTTTAGAGTTTTTAGCAGTTTTACGTACTCTGGAAGTTTTTTTAGTTTTAGATGATGTCATGATTGTTTAATGAATGAATAGTGAGTTTTTTCAAATTACGTTTTAGATACAGAGTCAATAATCGTAGAATTCATTACTACTCTTCCAACTGTTGTCAAAACAAATCTACTTATTAATTTATTCTGAGAATCGAATCTATCTCTTCTCATATTCCAAATATCTAATCTAGAACCATCTTCTAGTTCTTTAGATTCTTTTGGCTTACTAGCTTCTTCTTCATCTTCCACTTCACCATTAAACCTGACCCAAACCCATTCATGTAATCCAATTCTTTTATTTTCATAAGCAAAAATCACATCTTCTAATGAAGCAAAAGTACTGTTATTATCTCCAAAATCTGGTTTTTTATAATTCGGTTGCAAAGCCGTCAAATAATAAGATCCCAAAACCATATCTTGTGATGGAGTCACAATTGGTTCACCTGTCGCAGGAGAAAGAATATTATTACTGGCCAACATGAGCATACGGGCTTCTGTTTGTGCCTCCAAAGCTAAAGGAACATGAACCGCCATTTGATCTCCATCAAAGTCAGCATTAAATGCAGGACAAACTAGAGGATGTAGTTGAATGGCTCTACCTCCCACCAATTTCGGTTCAAAAGCTTGAATACCTAACCTATGAAGAGTTGGGGCTCTATTTAAAAGTATTGGATGCCCTTCTATAACTTCTTGAAGTACTTGCATAACTTCATCATCAGCTTTTTGTATTAATTTTTTTGCAGCTTTTATGTTATTTACTATATTTTGGCGTATTAATCTATGAATTACGAACGGTTGGAAGAGCTCAATAGCCATTTCTTTTGGGAGGCCACATTGATGCATTTTTAACTTAGGGCCCACAACAATTACAGACCTTCCAGAATAATCAACACGTTTACCAAGAAGATTCTGCCTGAATCTTCCCTGTTTTCCCTCTATAATATCGCTAAGAGACTTTAGAGCTCTGTTATTTGCTCCAACAACAGTTCTTCCTCTTCTTCCATTATCGATAAGAGCATCAACTGCTTCCTGCAACATCCTTTTTTCATTTCTTACAATTATTTCAGGTGCTAAAATTTCTTGAAGTCTAGCTAGTCTATTATTTCTATTTATAACTCTTCTATATAGATCATTTAAATCAGACGTTGCAAATCTTCCTCCATCAAGCTGAACCATTGGTCGCAGATCAGGTGGTATAACAGGAATTGCGTCCAATACCATCCACTCTGGCTTTGCATTTGTTGCAATAAAATTATCAATAACTCTGATCCTTTTAATAAGTTTTGCTCTTTTCTGACCTTTGCTATTTGTAATTTCTTCTCTAAGCTCTTCAGCAACCTGATTTAAATCAAGATCTTCAAGCAATTGCTTAAGCGCCTCAGCACCTATACCAACAAAAGGTTCATTTTCAATAGTTGAATCTTCTGCATAGATTTCATCCTCAATTTCTAACCATTCATCTTCAGTGAGTAATTGCTTGTATTTAAGTTCTTTATGATCGCCAGGATCTAAAACAACATAACAATTAAAATAAACTATTTGTTCTACATCTCTTAGTGGTATATCTAGAAGAATTGCTACATAACTTGGAATACCTTTCAAATACCAAACGTGTGAGACTGGTGCTGCAAGTTTTATATACCCCATTCTATGTCTTCTAACTCTACTTTCCGTTACCTCAACGCCACATCTCTCGCAGACAATTCCACGATGTCTAACCCTTTTATACTTTCCGCAATGACATTCCCAATCTTTTGACGGGCCAAAAATCTTTTCACAAAACAACCCATCCATTTCTGGTTTAAGTGTTCTGTAGTTAATAGTCTCGGGTTTAGTAACTTCACCTACTACTTGTCCGTTAGGCAATGTCCTCTGTCCCCAATCCATTATTCTTTGCGGAGATGCAATTGAAATTTTGACGTAATCAAAGTGATTTTCAGTTCTTAAGTTGCTGTTTGTCATTTGTAGGTGATTTAAATTAGAAAGTTTTAGTAAAGTATTTAATCTTCCTCATATTCAGAAGTTCCAAGAGATTCATATGTTGGCCTTGAGGGAGTATTCCTCCTTGGATTTATATCTTGCATTAAATCAACCTCTTTACCTTCATCCGTATAAACCCCAATATCTAAACCTAAAGATTGTAATTCTCTCATCAGAACTTTAAATGATTCAGGAGTCCCAGGTCTAGGAATAGGCTTACCTTTTACTATCGCGTTTAGAGCTTCATTTCTTCCTTGCATATCATCTGATTTAACAGTTAAAAGTTCTTGAAGAGTATAAGCTGCACCATAAGCCTCAAGAGCCCATACTTCCATTTCACCTAGCCTTTGACCACCTTGTTGAGCTTTACCACCCAAAGGTTGTTGTGTAACAAGAGAGTAAGGGCCAGTAGATCTAGCATGAATTTTATCATCGACTAAATGAACTAACTTAAGGAAGTGAGAATATCCAACCGCAACAGGCTGATCAAAAGGTTCACCAGTTCTGCCATCTTTTAGTAATAACTTTCCAGGAGCATCAGGATTATAAACCCAATCTTTCCCAGGTTGTTTAGCGGCCTCTTCTAAAAATGCTTGAACAGTTTGATGTGATTTTTCAGCACCATACATTTCATCAAATGGTACAACCTTAACCCTGCAATTCAAGTTCGAAGCAGCCCATCCCATCAACAATTCAAAGACTTGGCCTACATTCATTCTGCTTGGAACACCTAGAGGGTTAAGCACTATGTCAACAGGAGTACCATCAGGCAAATAGGGCATGTCCTCTCTAGGTAAGATTCTGCTAATGATGCCCTTGTTCCCATGCCTACCCGCCATCTTGTCACCAACTTGAATTTTTCTCCGTTGGGCAACATAAACTCTAACAACCATATTTGCCCCAGGAGGTAACTCATCACCTTGTTCTCTAGTGTAAATACGAACATCTAACACTCTTCCCTTTTCTGTTTTAGGCACTCTAAGAGAGTTATCCCTAACATCTCGAGCTTTTTCACCAAATATAGCTCTCAAAAGTTTTTCTTCAGGTGGTTGATCTGATTCCCCTTTTGGAGTGACTTTTCCTACGAGGATATCTCCACTTTCTACAAAAGCTCCTATTCTAATTATCCCCATTTCATCAAGATTATTCAAACTATCTTCCGAAATATTAGGGATCTCTCTTGTAATTTCTTCAGGACCTAACTTTGTTTGTCTAGCTTCTATTTCATACTTTTCTATATGTACCGATGTATATAAATCATCAGTAACCATTCTTTCACTTACAAGAATTGCATCTTCGTAGTTGTAACCTTCCCATGGCATGTAAGCAATTAAGACATTCTGTCCTAGTGCTATTTCCCCTCCTTCACATGCCGATCCATCAGCAAGAACCTGTCCTGATATGACTTGATCTCCAATTTTTACAATTGGTCTTTGATTAAGGCAAGTATCTTGATTAGATCTCTGATATTTTTGCAGATAATGAAAATGTTCATTACCATCTTCACCCTTAACAACAATCTCATTGGAATCCACATAGGAAATGGTTCCATTTACTTTTGTTATGGGTACCATCCCGGAGTCTCTGGCAACTTGAGATTCCAAGCCCGTGCCAACTAATGGGCGCTCTGGTCTAAGCAATGGAACAGCTTGGCGTTGCATATTAGATCCCATAAGTGCCCTATTAGCATCATCATGCTCCAAAAAGGGGATAAGTGAAGTCGCGACTGAAATTACTTGAACAGGAGAGAGTTGTACGTAATCAACTTGATGAGGAGGTACTTTCTCAAAATCCTGTCTATACCTAACTGGTATTAAATCTGCAAGTATATTTCCATCTTTGTCAGTAGCTACATCTCCTGGTGCCACCCTACACTCATCTTCTAAATCAGCAGATAAATACACTGGAGTGCCATCTTTCAGAACTCTGCCTTTATCTACCTCCCAAAAAGGAGTTTCTATAAAGCCATATTCATTTACTCTTGCATGAGTAGCAAGTGAATTTATAAGCCCTGCATTGGGACCTTCAGGAGTCTCAATAGGACATAACCTTCCATAGTGTGAAGGATGAATATCTCTTACAGCAAATCCTGCTCTTTCTCTAGTTAAACCACCAGGTCCTAGAGCTGAGATTCTTCTTTTGTGAGTTAATTCCGCCAATGGATTTGTTTGATCCATAAATTGACTTAATTGACTTGATCCAAAGAACTCTTTGATAGCCGCAACTAAAGGTTTTGGATTGACTAGCTGAGCGGGAGTAAGAGAATCTGTCTCGCCAACAGTCATTCTTTCTTTAATAATTCTCTCTAAACGATTAAGTCCCACCCTAACTTGGTTTTGGAGTAGTTCCCCAACAGACCTAACTCTTCTATTACCAAGGTGATCAATATCATCTAAACTCGCACCGCCTATATCAAGTTCTAAGTTTATTAGATAATCTATACTAGATAGAACATCTTCATGAGTAAGTGTTCTAACTTCATCCGGAACAGTTAACCTCAATTTCTTATTAATTTTATATCTACCAACCCTTCCCAAATCATATCTTTTGGGATCAAAAAATCTACTGTATAGAAGTTGTTGACCGCCAGATACGGAGGGTGGCTCGCCAGGACGTAATTTCTTATAAAGTTCTAATAAGGCCTGGTCTTCTGAATTTATACCTTCATCATTTGCTGAATCGATTGATTGTTGATAAAACTCGGGATGCCTAAGTTTATCTATCACATCATTATCTGAGAGTCCCATAGCTCTCATAAGAACATGAGCATTGATTTTTCTAGTTTTATCAACCCTCACATACAGTAAGTTGTTTTTATCTGTCTCGAATTTTAACCATGCTCCTCTGTTAGGGATGACGCTTGCGTTATATGTCCTGCGACCATTTTTATCCTGCTCATCTTTGAAATAAACTCCTGGACTTCGAACAATTTGGTTAACTATTACTCTTTCTGCTCCATTAATGATGAAAGTCCCTCTTTCTGTCATTAAAGGCAACTCTCCTATAAATACTTCTTGCTCTTTAATTTCACCTGTTTCTTTATTTATTAATCTACACGTAACATACATTTGAGACGCAAAAGTAGCATCACGCCTTTTAGCTTCCTCTACATCATGCCTAGGTCTCTTTAACCTATATTCTTCTCCAATAAAATGTAATTCTAATTTTCCTGTATAGTCTGAAATTGGAGAAAAATTTTGTAATTCTTCAATTAATCCCTTTTCTAAAAACCATTTAAAACTTGCTCGCTGTACCTCAACTAAATCCGGTAGATAAGTAGCTGTTTTTGCTACCTGTAAAGCGCTACTGCTCATCCAATAAAACCCGTTATTATGTAAGATTTGCTGTTTACTATAAATTAACTTAATTTATTAATTCAACTCTTAGTTATAAAACCAAGATTTATTCTTGATTTAAATGTATACCTAAAAAATAAACGTAAAGTTAATTTCAGGATAAATGTTTATCAACTTTTAGAGATAGAATACTAAAATAATAAAGAAAATTTCCAGTAATTTCTTATTCTAGCAGCGTTAGTGTCTATTTAACAAGTCAAATTTAAACAAATCTTTAGCATTCCTAGATGACTCTGCGGCAATATTAATCAATTCGGTTGATCGTAAATTTGAAAGAAAATTAGCTACATTTTCTACAAAAGCCGGCTCATTTCTTTTACCTCTATGTGGCACAGGGGCTAAAAAGGGTGAGTCAGTTTCAATTAAGTATCTATCACAAGGAACTATTTTTGCGCACTCATGAATTTCATGTGCATTAGGAAATGTAACTATTCCACTAAAACTTATATAGAAACCAAGATCCAAAAATTGCTTCATTTCATTTGGAGTCCCTGTCCAACAATGAAGGACTCCTCTTGGACATCTTCCTTTTTTCTTGAGGTCACTACATATATTAATCATTTCATTTGCTGCATCTCTGCAATGAATAATTACAGGCAAGTCTAGTTCAAATGCCAACTCCATTTGCGGCATAAGCGCATCAATCTGTCTCTTTTTATTTTCGCTTTTAAAAAAATCCAAGCCTAACTCTCCAATAGCAACAATTCTTTTATCTTCTTGAGCTGCATTAAGTAATAAAGATTTGTAGTTTCTTTCCCATTTATTTGCTTCAAGAGGGTGTAAACCTACTGAATAATAAATTTCATCAAAGTCTTGGGATATTTTTTTTAATTTAGGAATTTCTGATAATTCACAACATGCGTGGAGCAGTTTCTTTACACCTCTAGAACGCCATCTTGCAACAACATCTTTAAGGTCTTGCTCAAAATCTTCAAATATTAAATGACAGTGTGAGTCTATGAGTTCAATATCGCTCATATTATGATCTGCCTATTTATTTTGTTGTAAGAGTAGTTTTTACTATTTTATTAATTCTGGATTTTTTGTTAGCCCCATTATTCTTATGTAGAACATTCTTTTTAACTGCTTTATCAATTAAACTAAAAGCATTACTAAGGCTTGATTGAACCAAGTTTTTATTATCAGCATTCGGTTCTTTTTTATATTTTTCACAATTTTCTAACGTTTTTTTTGTCAAAGTTCTAACCGTTGATTTGTAAGATTTATTAATTAAACGATTTCTTTCAGCAATTTGAATTCTCTTTTTTGCTGATTTGGTATTAGCCACAGAGAGTATTTTTTATAGAAGATAACATCATAACAAATAAATAGACTACTAATCAATCATATATAATTTGATAAGGTTATTAAATTAGTTATTTAACCTTAGAATTTGAAAAAATTAAGAATATGAATATCATAAATAATAAACAAAAGGCTATTCAAGAATTAAATAGAATTTCTACTAGAACTAATTCCGAAAAAAATAAAAAGATAAATTCAATAGTTGAGGAAATTCTTCAAGAAGTGAAAAATCATGGGGATCAAGCTGTAAAAAACTATACAAAAAAATTTGATGGTTTTAACCCTGACCCCATGCAAGTTAGCACAAATGCTTTAAAGGATGCGTGGAATGAAATTGACAACAATTTAAAAAGTTCATTAGAAGTTGCATACAAAAGAATTAAAAAATTTCATGAAAAAGAGATTCCAGAATCTTTTACTATCAAAGGCGAACATGGTGACTTGGTCCAAAGGAGATGGAAACCCGTAAAAAATGCAGGTATATATATACCTGGAGGTAGAGCTGCTTATCCAAGCACAGTTTTGATGAATGCAATACCGGCAAAAGTAGCAGGAGTAGAAGAAATAACAATGGTATCTCCTGGAAATAAAAAAGGGCTAATAAACAAAACTGTTTTAGCAGCAGCTCACTTATCTGGAGTTGATAAAGTTTTTAGAATTGGAGGAGCACAAGCAATTGGCGCATTAGCCTTTGGCACTAAGCAAATTAAAAAAGTTGATGTAATTTCAGGCCCAGGGAATATCTATGTAACTAATGCTAAAAAGCTAATTTATGGATCTACTGGAATTGATTCCCTAGCTGGTCCGAGTGAAATATTAATCATCGCAGATGAAACTGCTAAAAGCTCACAAATAGCATCTGATTTACTAGCTCAGGCAGAACATGACCCTTTAGCTTCTTCAATACTTCTTACTACATCACATACCCAAGCTGAAGAAGTTTTTGATGAGGTATATAAAAAAATAGATGATCACCCAAGAAAAGAAATTTGCATGCAATCAATAAAAGATTGGGGTTTAATTGTTACTTGCGAGAATTATGAAACATGTATTGAACTCAGCAATAAATTCGCCCCAGAACACTTAGAAATCATTACTTCTGATCCAAAAGAAATTATTAAAGGTATAGAGAATGCAGGAGCAATATTTATAGGAAAATGGACTCCTGAAGCTGTTGGAGATTATCTGGCAGGGCCAAATCACACTTTACCAACTTCAGGAAATTCCAGATTTAGTGGTTCGTTAGGAGTTGAGACTTTCATGAAAAATACCTCAATAATAGAATTTAACGAAGAAAGTTTAAAAGTTCATAGTTTAGATATTATAAATCTAGCTCTAAGCGAAGGACTTCATAGTCATGCTAATTCTGTTCAAATAAGATTTGAAGATTAACGAACTTTGGAGGGTGAGTAAACTACTGGAGTATTATTCTCAATTTTGCCTACCAAGACTTTATCAGTAATATCAACAAATAATCCATTTTCCAAGACTCCCGGAATATTATTTATACTCATTTCAATATCTTTGGGATTCTTAATACCATCATTAAATAATACATCCAAGATTAAGTTACCCTGATCAGTAACAACAGGGCCTGCCTTTTTTGTGGCCATCCTTAGAGTAGAACGTCCATTCATTTCTGAAATTATATCCTTAACCTGCTTCCAAGCATTTGGAAGGACCTCTACAGGAAGCGGAAACTTTTTATTTAAATTTTTTACCATCTTGGTTTCATCAACAACAATTAATAATTGCTGAGCTTTAGATGCCACTAATTTTTCTCTAACATGGCAAGCGCCTCCTCCTTTAATTAGTTGAAAGCCAGGATCTACTTCATCTGCTCCATCAATAGCTAAATCAATTTGAGAAACAGAAGATAAGTCAATAAGAGGTATATCAAGTTCTAGTGCAAGGACTTCTGATTGAAAGGAGGTTGCAACTCCTCTTATATTTTTTAAGTTGCCTGAGTGAATTTGATCCGCAAGACTTTTTATCATAAGTGCTGCTGTTGATCCAGATCCTAATCCAAGTATCATTTCACTTTCAACTTCTTTAATAGCTGCATCAGCAACTATTTGCTTCATTTGAGTCTGAGAATCCAAAATTTTTTTTCTAGGTTTATAGATTATTTAATTTCAATGGGTGATTTATGTCAAACCTGGAAGTCGCTCTGGTTTGATATTTACCTTAATCTCCTTATTTTCTCTTAAAACATTTAGTAGAAAAACTTTTCCTATTTGGGCCTTTTCTACTTCGTCAAGTAAAGCTTTAGGTTCTTCTATAGAAATATTTTCAGCAGCTATTACTAAATCACCTCTTCTTAAGCCAGCTTTTTCTGCAGGACTATTTGGTATGACAGATTGAATTAACGCTCCAGATCGTTCAGGCAATTGCACTATTGAATTGGGATCTTGATTGTGTTCTTTAGCAATTTTTGGATTCAAAGAAATCAATTGTATTCCTAAATATGGATGTATAACCTCTCCATTTTTAAAAAGCTGATCAGATACTGTTTTTGCCAAATTAATAGGAATTGCGAAGCCTAAGCCAGCACCAGGGCCGCTTCTTACCAAGGTATTGATTCCTATTACCTCTCCGTTTGAATTAATAAGCGGTCCTCCAGAATTACCTGGATTTATTGCCGCATCTGTTTGAATAAGATCAAGCCTTTTGTCTGAGAATCCCAGACTGTTAATATCTCTATGTAGGCTACTAACTATTCCAAGGGTAACTGTTTTTTCTAAACCAAAAGGAGTACCTAATGCTATTGCCCAATCTCCAACTTCAAGATCTTCAGAATTCCCAAGCGGTGCGAAACTAGAACTAGTAGAGTCCTCAATTTTAACCAAAGCTAAATCAGTTACTGCATCTGTTCCTAAAACGTGGCCGTCGCAAATAGTTCCATCTGCCAAAGTTACTGAAACATTATCAACTCTTTCTACTACATGAGCATTTGTTAGAACCAAACCATTATTATCAATAATTACGCCCGAACCTTGACCTCTTTCTCTATCGGGAGTCATACCATTTTCTCCAAGTAGATCCCTTAATAAAGGATCTAGTAAAGTTGGATCAAACTGTTGTCTTTCAACTAATCTCTCAGTATCAATTCTTACAACAGCTGGACCAACATTTTTAACTGCATCTGAAACAAAATTATGATTATCGAAAGAATTTAGAGCTAAAACCTCATTGTTTTGAGAGAAATTTACTAAACAAAAAAAGACAACAATGAACATTTTGATTAAATCAGCAAATTTAATCTTTAGAAATTGCATTTACCTAAAAAGTTTCTGAGTTAATTCAATAAATTTAATTGAATAAATAAATAAGTGTTGTTTATTTGTTTACATCCATAAAATAAAAATCTTTGCATTATTTTTATAAAATAATATTTTAATATGTGAAAATAAAAATAAATAAACTCATAAATTCTAAAAATTGAATAAAGAAAACAAAAAGAAACTAGAAGTTATTCTTCAAAAAGTTGCTAAGGAATATGATTTTGAGATTTGCTGTTTAGATATCAAAACCAATCAAAATCCAATTATTTTGCAAATTAAAATAAAAAAAACCAATGAGAATGATATTTCGATTGATGATTGTTCAAAATTTAATACCCCAGCATCTACTGAAATTGAAAATTCAAATCTTTTAAATTGTTCATATGTTTTAGAAATTAGTAGTCAAGGGGTCAGTGATGAATTAACCTCAGAAAGAGACTTCAAAACTTTTAAAGGTTTTCCAGTTAATGTTGAGTTAAACCAAAAGAATTCCAAAATTAAAAATTTGAATGGTTTGCTTTATGAAAAGTCTAAAGAGTATTTAGCCATTAACATAAAAGGTAAGATAAAAAAAATCCCTTTTAATGAAGTACTAAGGATTAGTCTTTGCACATTAAAAGATTAATTAATTTTCAACAATTATTCAATTTTCCCATCATAGATGGCATTAGTTATTCTCCCAGGTTTAAACAATCTTATTGAAGACATTAGTGAGGAAAAAAAATTACCTCCTCACGTTGTCGAAGTAGCTCTGCGCGAAGCTTTACTAAAAGGTTATGAAAAATATAGAAGAACTTTCTACATTGGTGCTAAAGAAGATCCTTTTGACGAAGAATATTTTAGTAACTTTGATGTTGGATTAGATTTAGATGAGGAAGGTTATCGAATATTAGCAAGTAAAATAATTGTAGAAGAAGTTGAAAGCGAGGATCATCAAATCTCTCTTATAGAAGTTAAACAAGTGGCAGATGATGCTCAAGTAGGTGATACGGTCGTTCTAGACGTTACTCCAGAAAAAGAAGATTTTGGGCGTATGGCTGCTTCAACAACAAAACAAGTTTTAGCTCAAAAATTGAGAGACCAACAACGCAAAATGATCCAAGAAGAATTTGCAGATTTGGAGGATCCTGTTTTAACGGCAAGAGTCATAAGATTTGAGAGGCAATCGATCATTATGGGAGTAAGTTCAGGAATCGGTAGACCTGAAGTAGAGGCAGAACTTCCCAAAAGGGATCAATTACCTAATGACAACTATAGAGCGAACGCAACATTTAAAGTGTTTTTAAAAGAAGTTAGTGAAATAGCGAGAAAAGGACCTCAACTATTTGTAAGTAGAGCTAATGCTGGTTTAGTAGTATATTTATTTGAAAATGAAGTGCCAGAAATACAGGAAGGGACAGTAAAAATTGTTGCCGTTTCTAGAGAAGCCAACCCGCCTTCTAGAGCTGTGGGTCCAAGAACAAAAGTCGCGGTAGACAGTATCGAGCAAGAAGTTGACCCTGTTGGAGCTTGTATTGGCGCAAGAGGTGCAAGAATACAACAAGTAGTAAATGAATTAAGGGGAGAAAAGATAGATGTTATTAAATGGTCGTCTGACCCTATTCAATATATTTTAAACTCTTTAAGCCCAGCACAAGTTGATTTGGTTAGACTAGTTGACCCAGAAGGGCAACATGCGCACGTATTAGTTCCCCCAGATCAATTAAGTCTTGCCATAGGCAGAGAAGGTCAAAATGTAAGACTCGCTGCAAGGTTAACTGGTTGGAAAATTGATGTCAAAAACTCACACGAATATGATCAAGAAGCGGAAGACGCAGTAGTTGCTGAATTAATAATACAAAGAGAAGATGAAGAGAATCTTCAAAAAGAAGCTGAACAAAGATTAGAGGCTGAACAAGCAGAGCGTGCAGCAGAAGATGCAAGATTAAGAGAACTCTATCCTCTTCCCGAGGATGAGCAAGAATATGGAGATGAACAATACGAAGGTGAACTTTTGTCTGAAAACGATCAACTAGAAAATATCAAAGAAAATGAAATATTGTCTAAAGAGGAGAAGACACGGTGATAAAAAAATCTCCTGTTATGCGTCTATGTATCTCATGTAGGAAAACTTATGATAGGGAAAATCTTTTGAAAATTACAAAGGATCATAAACAAGGAATTATGTTTCACAAAGGAATGGGACGTTCTGCTTACATTTGCAAGTCTAAAAACTGTTACACAGATTCTAAAATCAAAAAAAAGCTTCAAAAAGCGTTAAAAACAGTTTTCGATCCTGATTTTTTTGATATTTATGAAAAGGAAATGCAAACTATAATTAACTATCCCATTAAGGGAATATAATTAAATTAAATCCTCTTTAATTAATTAAAGATTAAAATAGAGATTATTAATGACCATCAGCAATAAAATCAGAATTTATGAACTGTCCAGAGATTTAAACCTGGAAAATAAGGATATCTTGGATGCTGCACAAAAACTTTCCATTTCAGTCAAGAGTCACAGCAGTTCTATAAGCTTGGATGATGCAAAAAAGATTAAAAATCTTATCAATAAAAAAAGTTCAGTTGAAAAAATAATTTCCGTCAATAAACCTTCATTTAAAGAACAATCTGATAATCTAAAAAATCTTGATAAACAAAACATAAATAATAAGCCAAGAATCAACACACAAAATCCAGGGAAACCTATCAAAGATAATTTAAATAGCAAACCCCTATTAATCAGACCAGTAACTAAGCGAGATAGTCCAGAAATAATAGCGAACAAAACAATTTCAAATAAACTAAATAACCCCAAAAAACCAACTATTGCTGCTAACCATAAATCTCAAGAAAAGCTAAGAAATCAAGATAGAAGAAATACTTCAGACAAATCAACAAAAATTTCTTCAGAACCCCGTTCACAAAAATTCAATCAAGATAAAAACTCCTTTTCCAAGAACATAACACCTCCTATAAGAAGAGCTGCAAAACCAGCAATTCAGTTAATAGAAAAGCCTAAAAATATAAAAAATAATATTAAAGGTAATGATTCAATCATAAAAAATAATTCTCCAAACAAAAATCCCCTTGCAAACAAATATAATCAAAATTCTGATAAATCTACTAAAAAGAACCTCAATAATACCCGAAACAAAAACACCCCCGAACTTGTAGGCGCTCCTATAAGGAGAGAAGAAACTAGGATAAACCCCAATAGACAAAATATTAATAACAAACAAAACATATCTAATCAACCTATTGTCCCTAATAGATCTGGTAAAACTAATAGACCTAATACACCCATTAAACCTAGTACACCGATTAGACCAGGTACACCGATTAGACCTAGTGCACCGATTAGACCAGGTACACCGATTAGACCAGAATTACAAAATAGACAAGGACTGCAGAACAGAACTGGCACATTTAATAGACAAGGACCGCAGAACAGAACTGGCACATTTAATAAACAAGGCAATCGAAATAGGCCTGGGGCACCTAATAGGCCTGGGGCACCTAATAGGACTGGGGCACCTAATAGGACTGGGTCACCTAATAGACCTAATGTCAATTACAGACAAGGAGATTTCAACAAAACCGGTTCTAAATTTAATGGTCAGAGATCCTCAGGCATAAGGAAACCGGTTGCCCCAAATGAACTGATGCAACTACAAAAAACAACTGCATCAGATAAAGAAAAAATCAATAGAACTAATGCTCCAAACAAAGAGATTCAGTCTCCTAAACAGAATGCCAAAGCCCCCAATAGTCGTCCAAGTACTGCTCCTACTTCCAAAAAACCCCCTCACAGATCATTTACAAATAGTTCAAAGAAAACTAGCAGAACAGATTGGGACGACAGTGCAAAACTAGAAGCATTAAGAAATAAAAATCCTCAAAAACAAAGACAAAAAGTTCATATTATAGGTGAGAATGATGATTCATTGACCTCTGAAACTAGTGGGTATTCAGGTGAAAAAATCTCAATCTTATCAGCTAGTTTGGCACGTCCGAAAAAGGAAAAGTCTGATGAGCCTAAATCACAAAAAGCTTCAAGACAATTTAAGAAAAAGAAAAAAGAGTCTACAAGACAAAGGCAAAAGAGAAGAGCTATGGAATTAAGGGCAGCCAAAGAGGCTAAACAAGTAAGGCCCGAGATGATAATCGTACCCGAAGATAATTTAACAGTTCAAGAACTAGCTGATAAATTAAGCCTTGAAAGTTCTGAAATAATAAAATCTCTTTTCTTTAAAGGAATAACTGCGACAGTCACACAATCTCTTGATTTAGCAACTATTGAAACCGTAGCAGAAGAATTTGGAGTCCCTGTTTTGCAAGATGATATTCAAGAGGCTGCAAAGAAAACGGTAGATATGATTGAAAAAGATGATATCGATAGTCTAATCACAAGACCTCCAGTAATTACAGTTATGGGTCACGTGGACCATGGCAAAACAAGCCTTTTAGATTCAATCAGACAATCAAGAGTAGCTTCTGGTGAAGCTGGAGGAATAACTCAACATATAGGAGCTTATCAAGTTGAATTTGAACATGAATCGAAAAAGAAAAAATTAACTTTTCTTGACACTCCTGGTCATGAAGCCTTTACTGCTATGCGAGCAAGAGGTACTAAGGTTACTGATGTAGCTGTGCTGGTAGTCGCAGCAGATGATGGGTGTCGTCCTCAAACACTTGAAGCTATTAGTCATGCAAGAGCGGCAAAAGTACCAATAGTAGTAGCAATCAATAAAATTGATAAAGAGGGTGCTTCTGCAGATAAAGTCAAGCAAGAGTTATCAGAAAAAGATTTAATCGCTGAAGATTGGGGCGGAGATGTAGTTATGGTTCCAGTAAGTGCTGTCAAAAAACAAAACATTGATAAATTACTGGAAATGATTTTATTAGTTTCAGAAGTGGAAGATCTTCAAGCTAACCCTGAGAGATTAGCTAAAGGAACTGTAATTGAAGCCCACTTAGATAAAGCCAAAGGGCCTGTTGCTACTTTATTAGTCCAAAATGGTACATTAAAATCTGGTGATGTTTTAGCTGCAGGTTCAGTACTTGGAAAAATCAGAGCAATGGTTGATGAACATGGCAATAGAATCAAAGAAGCGGGGCCTTCCTTCCCAGTAGAGGCTCTCGGATTCAGTGAAGTGCCAACAGCAGGTGATGAATTTGAAGTCTACCCCGATGAAAAAACTGCTAGAGCAATTGTTGGAGACAGGGCTACTGATGCGAGGGCAACAAAATTAGCGCAACAAATGGCATCTAGAAGAGTTAGCTTATCCTCTTTATCAACTCAAGCAAATGATGGAGAACTGAAAGAGTTAAACTTAATTCTTAAAGCTGATGTTCAAGGAAGTGTTGAAGCGATACTAGGATCATTGGAACAATTACCAAAAAATGAAGTTCAAGTTAGAGTTTTACTTGCTGCACCTGGCGAAATAACTGAGACTGATATAGATCTTGCAGCTGCATCTGGCTCTGTAATAATCGGTTTTAATACTTCATTAGCTTCTGGTGCAAAGAGAGCAGCTGATGCCAATGATGTTGATATAAGAGAGTATGAAGTAATCTATAAACTTTTAGAAGATATTCAATCAGCCATGGAAGGACTACTTGAACCTGATCTTGTAGAAGAATCATTAGGTCGAGCAGAAGTTCGAGCAACTTTTGCAGTTGGTAAAGGTGCTATTGCTGGGTGTTACATACAAAACGGTAAACTACAACGAAATTGTTCTCTAAGAGTTCTTAGATCAGATAAATTGATCTTTGAAGGTAATTTAGACTCCTTGAAAAGGTCTAAAGATGACGTAAAAGAAGTAAATACAGGATTTGAATGTGGTGTTGGGTGCGATAAATTTTCTTCTTGGAATGAAGGAGACATCATCGAGGCATTCAAGTTCGTTACTCAAAGAAGAACGTTAAATAAAAATTAACTTAGTCGTCTTTATTTCTATCGAGAAATAACAAAATAGGAAACAATATACAAGCACCAAGTTGTATTAAAAGATTATTTTGCTGCAATTCATTTCCGCTAGCAAGTTTAGAAAGCATAATTAAAAGTCCTAAAAAAGCCGAGCCACTAAACGCTATCCATAATATCCTACGTAATCCTTTAAATGGAGCTTGAGACTCCTTTAGTAATTTCTTTTTTAATTCAGAATCAATTTTTGACATTACCTCTATTAAATATAAAATTAATTCTATATCAAATTATCAGAATTTATTATTGCCGGTATAGCTCAGCGGAAGAGCAACTGTCTCGTAAACAGTAGGTCGTTGGTTCAATTCCAATTATCGGCACTTTCAGATAAATATTGAAGAGTCTTAATCAAAAATATTAAGAATTTCTCTACTTAGTCATTATCTAGGAGATTGTATAAATAGTAAAGAAGAAGATAATACTTAGGATTATGCTTGGTAGAATTACTCTAAAAAAGGTATAGGAAAGATAATTCGTATCAACTTAATTTTAATCATAAAAATTTATCCCATTGGAAATTAATGAAAAAAAATCAATGAATTTATATTAATATGAATATTGACTAAAATTTTACTTAATGAAATCAGTCAATACTTGGAATCTAACAAATAATAAACTTCATCAATTATTTAAAGATAATAATGAATTTATATCTCTTAAAGTAAGAGGTAATACTTGGGAACCGATTACAAGGTGGCTTAAATTAGATTCAAGACTGTTTAAAGAGACCACTAATAAAGCAAGGATTACTTTATGCGATATTGAATCACTAGCTGAAATTTATAATTATAGATCTATCAGATGGAAAGCAAAGAAATTAACGCCAATATCTACAAAGCTAATTCCTAACTTTATAAAAAATACTTTACGCAAGGTGCCCATTATTAAACAACTTGCATTTGAACTTGAAATTGTATTTTACAAATATCATGAAAAGAAGAGTAATCAACTTATATCTATTGTTATCCCTGCAAGAAATGAAGAGGGTAATAAAGAACTTTTAATCCAAGCTTTAAATAAATTCAAACAAATACCTAATCAACTTGAAATTATATTTGTCGAAGGCAATAGTAAAGATAACACATATTCAATGCTGAATGATTTAAAAGATAATTTCTCAGAATCATTCAAAATTTCCCTTTTAAAACAAACTTCTAAAGGAAAGAAAAATGCAGTTGTTGAGGGTTTTAATATTTCATCTGGCGAGACTCTTGCAATAATTGACAGCGATTTCACAGTAGATATTAACGACAGTATAAATGCAATAATGGAATCAACAAAAAATGAGAATATACTTATTAATTGCGCTCGAACAACTTTTCCAATGGAAAAAAATGCAATGAGATGGGCAAATTATATTGGGAATAGATGCTTTGCAATATTTTTATCCATCCTTATAAATAAGCCTGTCTCTGATTCACTGTGTGGAACAAAAATATTCTCAAGAAAATTTTTCAACCTCATGAAACAGAATGGAAGCTGGGATTCTAAGATAGATCCATTTGGAGATTTTACAATAATTTTTGAAGCAGCTAATAATAATATCAAGATTCTTAATTACCCTGTAAGGTATTATGCAAGAAAATCGGGGGCACCAAATATATCAAGATGGATAGATGGATTAAAACTTCTTAGAGTATGCTTAGTCTACATGGTTTCAGATATTTGATTTAAAAGGTTATTTTTTAAAAAAGTTTTATTTTCGCAAAATTAGTTATAAAGTAGTTAGATTCTATCTAGGAAATAGGATCATTTGAATTTGTTTTTATGAGATTTAGTTTTGACTTAAAAAAATTAAATACTAATAATAATTTCCGCAGAGAAAACTATGGGAAAATTCTTACTGTAAGACTTCCATGCAATCCGATATTTCCCATAGGACCTATTTACATTGCGGACCATATTCATAAATGTTTTTCCAATATTGAGCAGCAGTTCATTGATTTAGCAATAATTCCTTCAAATAAAGTTTCAAAATACTTGAAAAGAAAAATTGATCAATTTAGACCTCATTTAATAATTTTTTCATGGAGAGATATACAAATATATGCACCTGTTGATGGGCGAAGTGGTAACCCTCTACAAAACTCTTTTGAAGTATTCTATTCAAAAAACATTTTCCAAAAGATTAGAGGAGCTTGGGGAGGATTAAAATTAATCGCATCTCATTACAAAGAAATCAATCGAAATACTTCATTGGTAAAGATTGGACTCAAAAGAGCTGAAAAATATAACAAAGATGTGAAAGTAATCTTGGGGGGAGGTGCTGTAAGTGTTTTCTATGAGCAATTAGGTAATTTACTTCCAAAAGGAACTGTGATTTCTGTTGGAGAAGGTGAAAACCTCATTGAAAAAATCATAAGAGGTGATTCTATTGAGCAAGAAAGATGTTATCTAGCAGGACAAAAACCAAGAAACAAGTTAATTCATGAACAACCAGTTGGTACGATTAAAACAGCCTGTAACTACGAATACATAAAATCAATATGGCCTGAATTTAATTGGTATATCGAAGGAGGAGAGTACTATGTAGGGGTTCAGACAAAAAGAGGTTGCCCTCATAATTGTTGTTTTTGTGTTTATACAGTAGTAGAGGGGAAAAAAGTTCGAGTTAATCCCGTTGATGAAGTAATTAAAGAAATGAAGCAACTTTATGATCTTGGTATAAGAGGATTTTGGTTCACTGATGCCCAGTTTATTCCTGCAAAAAAACACATTCAAGATGCAAAAGTACTCCTTAAAGCTATCAAAGATCAAGGCTGGGAAGACATTAATTGGGCAGCATACATAAGAGCAGATAACATTGATTCTGAGCTTGCTCAACTAATGGTAGATACAGGAATGAGTTATTTTGAAATAGGTATCACTTCAGGATCACAAGAACTTGTTAGGAAAATGCAATTAGCATATGACCTTGAAACCGTATTAGATAATTGCAGACTACTTGTCAAATCAGGCTTTAAAAATCATGTCTCAGTGAATTATTCATTTAACGTGTTTGATGAAACACCAGATACAATAAGACAAACTATTGCTTATCACAGAGAATTAGAAAACATTTTTGGAAAAGGATTAGTAGATCCAGCAATATTCTTTATAGGATTACAACCTCATACTCTTCTAGAGAAATATGCTTTAGATAATAAGATTTTGAAACCTAATTACAACCCAATGAGTATGATGCCTTGGACAGCAAGAAAGCTTTTATGGAATCCAGGAACTCTTGGGGAAACACTTGGTGAAGTTTGTTTAGAAGCTTTTGAGAATAAAGAGGACGAATTTGGTAAAACTGTTATCAATATTCTTGAGAGGGAATTTGGGAAATCAACCATAAAAGAATCAATAAAAGTTCGCCCACTCGCAGAGAGAAAAGTAGCTAAATTGAAGAAATGAATTAAATAATCTAAATAATTTAAGAAGAAATTGTTAGATATATTTATGAATCTTCTCTTTCAATAGAACTTGATATTCCTTTTGATTTAAGAGATTCTGAATAAAACTCTGCTGGTTCTAGATCGCAAATAATAACTAACCCTATTCCTGTATTATGGGCTTCTAGCATAATAGCAATAGCATCTTGCTCACTTAATTGTGGGACAACCTCTCTTAGTGAAATAGTGACATACTCCATAGAATTAATAGGATCATTATGAAGTAAAACCTTATATTTAGGAGATTTGTTTTTTAATTCAGCAGGTTTCTTTTCAATAACAGCTGTATTATTGTTTTCCATTTTTACTAACTCTGTCCTTAACATTTAATTTTTTTAGGTATCTTCATTAATCATTAATATTATATGCTAATTATTCTTTCCATTGCATCAATAACGTTTTTTCGAGAGTTAAATGCTGACAAACGGAAATAACCTTCTCCTGATAATCCAAATCCGCTTCCAGGAGTACCTACAACACTTGCTTTTTCTAGTAGATAATCGAAAAAGTCCCAAGATGTCATTTGATCTGGAACTTTTATCCAAATATAAGGAGCATTATCCCCACCATATACTGTAAAACCTGAGGTCTTAAGTTTATTTTTCATAATCTTTGCATTTTCCATATAAAAATCAATAAGATCTCTAACTTCTTTTTTACCATCAGAAGAATAAACCGCCTCTGCGCCCCTTTGAACAATGTAGCTCACTCCATTAAATTTAGTTGATTGTCGCCTATTCCAAAGAGACCACAAATCAATTACCTCACTTTTTGAATTTAGCCCTGAAAGATTTCTAGGTATTACTGTATAGGCACATCTTACTCCAGTAAAACCAGCATTCTTAGAAAAGGATCTAAATTCTATAGCACAATCCTTGGCTCCCTCTATCTCATATATTGAATGAGGAATATCCTTATCTTGAATAAAGGCTTCATAAGCGGCATCAAAAAGTATTAATGAATTGTTGTGGTTAGCATAATCAACCCATTTCTTCAAATCTCTTTTAGATATTGTTGCTCCAGTAGGATTATTAGGAAAACAAAGATATAAAATATCAACTTTACTCTTAGGTATTTCAGGCAAAAAATTATTTTCTTCATTTATTGGAAGATAAATTAAGCCCTGATAAGTTCCATCTTGGAGAGATTCTCCAGTTCTTCCAGTCATCACATTACTATCTACGTACACAGGGTAAACAGGATCAGTTACAGCAATTGAATTATCATTACCCAGAATATCTAAGATATTGCTACTGTCGCATTTTGAACCATCTGAAACAAAGATTTCCTCTGGTGATATTTGACAGCCCCTTGAAATAAAATCATGTTCAGATATTTTTTCTCTAAGCCAAGCATATCCTTGTTCTGGTCCATAACCTTTAAACCCATCTTTGGTTCCCATCTCATTTAATGCTTTACTCATAGCATCTCGGCATGATTTAGGTAATGGTTCTGTGACATCCCCAATACCAAGCTTAACAATGTCCCTATGAATATTATTTTGAGTATAAGCATTAACTCTTTTAGAAATTTCAGGAAATAAATAGCCTGCTTTGAGTTTTAAATAATTTTCGTTTACTTGAACCACGTTAGAAAAAAAAAGAAATTTAATCTGTAATAAGAATAATGGATCAATGTGCCTTAGTGATAATTAAATGTTAAAATAATTTTAGTTATGATTTAATTAAAAGAATAATCATAGCTTACAATCAATTTTAAATTGTTTGAAAGTCCTCTAAAGCTAGTATAAGTAGTACAATTTAACTGCTAATAATTATTTTAAAAAGTCAAATAATCCTAGCGAAAAATAATTGCTAATCGATTAAGTAAAAATTAAATTATTTAATTCTAAATGATTTTTAAAATCCAAACCCTTCTTAAATTTATTTTATGTCTCAGCAAATTGTCATAGCTGAGCAGGCGCGAATTGCAGCACTACTCACAGATGATCGAGTTGATGAATTAATCGTCGCACAAGGTCAATATCAAATTGGTGATATTTTCTTAGGAACAGTTGAAAATGTTCTTCCTGGAATTGATGCTGCTTTCATAGATATTGGTGAAAGTGATAAGAATGGCTTTATTCATGTATCAGATCTAGGTCCATTAAGACTTAAAAAAGGTGTCGTAGGTATTACTGAATTACTAGAACCAAAACAAAAAGTTCTTGTACAAGTCATGAAGGAACCTACTGGGAATAAAGGACCTAGACTCAACGGAAACATCTCAATACCTGGAAAATATTTAATATTGCAACCTTATGGGCAAGGTGTAAATATCTCTAGAAAAATAAACACCGAGACAGAAAGAAGTCGTTTAAGAGCTCTCGGAGTTTTAATAAAACCACCCAGCACAGGTTTACTCTTTAGAACAGAGGCAGAAAATATAAAAGAAGAATTAATTATTGAAGATTTAGAAAATTTAATTCAAAAATGGGAAACAATTTTAAAACTTTCAGAGAGTTGTAATCCACCAAATTTAATAAAGCGAGATGATGATTTTTCTCTAAAAATTATGAGAGATAATGTTAAGTCAGAAACTAAAAAAATTATTATTGATAATAAATTATCAGTAGAAAAAGCAAAGGATTTTTTAAAAAGTCATGAATCTAATGTAGAACTTGGATTCCACGATAACGACTTAAACGAACATATTTTAGAAAAATACGAAATTAAGAAAACTATTCAAAAATCTCTTCAACCTAGAGTAGAACTACCTTCAGGAGGTTATATAATTATTGAGCCCACTGAAGCCTTAACAGTAATTGATGTCAATTCTGGGTCTTTTACAAGATCAGCAAACTCAAGACAAACTGTTTTATGGACAAATTGCGAAGCAGCCCTTGAAATCTCAAGGCAAATGAAATTAAGAAATATTGGAGGAGTTATCGTCGTAGATTTTATAGACATGGAATCTAGAAGAGATCAATTCCAGTTACTTGAACATTTTACTTCAGCAATAAAGGATGATTCTGCAAGACCTCAGATAGCTCAGTTAACTGAATTAGGATTAGTAGAATTAACAAGAAGAAGGCAAGGTCAAAACATATATGAATTATTTGGGAAAAAATGTAGTTCTTGCAATGGATTAGGAAATGTAGAGAATTTATTTAATTATCAAAATTCTAATTTAGCAACCAAAAATCTCGGGGGGAAACTTAATAAATCAAATAATACAAAAAATCAAGAACTAGACCCTATGCCGTTAGGTGATAAGCAGGAAAAAATAGTTGAAAAAGAATTGCAGAACACCAATAATTTAAATAAAGAAGATATTTCTAGTAAAAAGAAAAATGATAATGACATGTTGAACACATTTAATGCGAAAGAAAGAAACGTAATCACTATGGATCTAACTATTGATGAGAAAGTTGTTTTCAGTCAATTAGGAATTAATCCTCTAATAAAATTAGGGAAAGAATATCTAACTAGTAATAATCTTGTACTTTTAGAGGATGTTGGAAATAAAGAAAAAGAAACTATCTTACAGAGTGCTAAACAATCAACATCAAAACAAAGTAAAAAAATCCTAAAATCGGATGTACAAGAAGAGATTGAGGAGAGAAGTACAGAGGCAGAAGTGAATACTACAAATAAATTACCTAAAATAATCAACAAAAATGAGGAAGCTGAATTAATAGACAAGGAAAGTGAAATTGAACTTACAGATGAGATAAATAATTCAAGAAAAAAAAGGAGAAGATCTTCAGCAAGTATTGAATAAAGTATTTGAAATAGGAATTGACGAAGTGGGCCGAGGAGCAATTTTTGGACCAGTCTTCTCAGCAGCTGTATTTATAACAAAACAAAATGGATTAACTCTAAAAAAGTTAGGTGTAATGGATAGTAAAAAATTAACTCCAAAAAAACGAAAATTTCTTGTACCTCATATAATTAAACTATCTTCAGATTATGGCGTAGGCCAATCATCGGTAAGAGAAATAGATAAATTTGGCATAAGATTTGCAACTGAGCTTTCAATGCTTAGAGCTGTAAAAAAATTAAGAGATAAACCATCTGAACTATTAATTGATGGCCCATTATTGTTTAGGCCTTGGGAGGGAAATCAAAGAAATATAGTTTCAGGGGATGCCAAATTTACTTCTATTGCGGCAGCAAGCATAATCGCAAAAGTATATCGTGACATTCTTATGGAAAGATTAGAGAAAAAATACCCCGGATATATGATTTTTAAAAATAAAGGATATGGAACCAGAGAACATTTTTGCAGTATCAAAGAAAATGGAATAACGAATCTCCATAGGAAAAGTTTCTTGACAAAATCAAATCTGATTTGATTCACACCAATCTAAAAAATCTTTAACTAATTGCTGTTGAACCCTCGCCTTTATCCCTAATAAGATCCCATTCAAAACAGAATGACCAGTAGATTCCAAGATTTTCTTTGGTACTAGCTTCAACAAAGGGGGTTGACTTACCGATACTCCTAACAGTGCTTCTCCCTCTAATCCATTATCAGTTGCTTGTAAATTTGCTTTCAAAATGAGTGTAAAATCATCTATCATCCCTAAACCGTCTAATTTACTATCAAGCGCGCTCATTGTTAAAACACCATCTTTATTCTCTACGCCAATTGATACAACAGGATTAATATCTAATTGAAAGACCTTGAAACTTGTTACTGTATACTTATACTTACCTTCCCCTTCAGGCACTAATTTTCTGGAGTCCAGCATTGCTCCAACAACTCTTTCTTCTTCCAAAAGATAGTTAGAAAGATATTCTTTATTACTTGTTACAGAAAGCTTTAGTTTCTGTTTAGCATCAAAAGCCAATAGCATTCTCTATATCCCTCCAATGCTTATTTGATCTCTTTTTTTCTTACAATTAATCATGCGCAAACAAGTTGCATATTTAGGTCCTAAAGGGACATACGCAGAAAAAGCAGCTCATATTTTATCAAAGCTTGCCAGTTTTCAGACTCCTATATTTGTACCATGTAATGGGCTAACTTCGGTTATTAAATCATTAGCCTACAACAATTGTGATGCGGCAGTAGTACCTATAGAAAATTCTGTAGAAGGGGGAGTTACAGCAACTTTAGACTCACTTTGGAAATTTCCTGATATTAATATCAACAAAGCAATTGTATTGCCAATAAAACATGCATTGATAAGTAATGGAGAGATCTCAGGAATATCAGAAGTATTGTCTCATCCTCAAGCCTTAGCTCAATGCTCCGAATGGTTATCTGAAAATCTTCCAGACGCAATCACTCTTCCCACAAATTCAACATCAGAAGCTGTAAATATGATAAAAGGTAGTACATTTAGAGCCGCAATTGGATCCAAATCATTAATAGAAATAAAGGGACTAAAAGAATTAGCTTTCCCTATTAATGATGTCCCAGGTAATTGCACACGATTTGTCTTATTGAGTAAGGAATCTATTTCTTCTTCAGTCAATATTGCCAGTTTCGCTTTCTCATTGCTCTCTAATCAACCTGGAGCTTTACTTAAAGCTTTAAATTATATTGCAGATTTTGGATTCAATATGAGCAAAATAGAATCAAGGCCTTCTAAAAGAGAATTAGGAGAATATATAATCTACGTTGATTTAGAGATAAAGAATCAAAAAAATATGGAGGGCATTGAAGAATTGAAGAAACACATAAAACCTTTATGTGAACATTTCATAGATTTCGGTTGTTATTATTCTCACAAAATTGATTTAGATTAACTTAGCCTCTACATTTATAAACTCCAAATTCCATTAAACCTTTTCTAAAGGACCAATTCATAAGAAGTATTGTAGGAATCTCTCTGAAGGACTTTACTATTGCTAGAGGACCAAGGGTTAAAATTGCACTAGGTCTTCTGAATCCCTCAATAATAGATTCGAACCAAGATGGATTAGTATAGGAATTCCAATTTTCAGAAATAACTTGACCTGAACTATTTTTATTATGTTGAAGAATATTCACAAATTCATTAATACTAATAAAATTAGGATGAACCCACTGTTCGAGTAATTGGTTTAGGATAATTTGTTCACAAAAAGATGGGGGATGAGTTTTTAAATCTCTTGAGTTCCAATCAGCTAATGCCATATATCCACCAGGCCTTAAAGTTCTCAACATTTCATCAGCGAACTTAGTTTTATCGTTCATATGGGCTCCTGCTTCAACACTCCAAATACCATCAAATACTCCATCTTCAAATTTCAAATCCAAAGCATCCATAACTTGAAAGTTGCAATTAAGTTCATCAGGAGTAAGTTCTATTGCCCTTTTAACTTGAGCAGGACTAATGGTTATCCCTGTTACATTAAATCCATAATACTTTGCAAGAATCCTTGAACTTCCTCCAATTCCACAGCCGACATCAAGTATCCGAGAACCTCTTGGCAATCTATCTAAACCACTCCAACGAACTAACTCATGAACGAAATTTACTTTAGCATGTCTAAAATCAATATTCTTCTGATCTGGGGGATAGAAACCCAAATGTATATGTTCACCCCACAACCTCTCAAGTAGTTTATCCTGAGTCCATGAATCATATGCCGATGCCACAGTTCCAGAAGAAATAAATTTTCTAGTATTAATTCTCCAAATTATTAAAGAGAAAAAAATCAATAATAAAAATATAATTGGTACTAAAAATGACGACATTTAATTTTCTTTTATATCAGGTAAACTCTCTTTCAAGGCTGTTCTAGCTGCTAGCTGTTTTCTAGTATGGTCTAGCATTTCAAACTCCCTTTGTAAACGTTTATAAGTATTTCTCTCTTCTAAAAGTCTTTGCTGCTCTTCCGCGACAGGTCCTCCTAGATGAGAACCTATCCAAAATGATAATTCCATTGCGTTATTAGGTAACTTATCAGGAAGATTTTTTTTTGAATTTGTCAATTTGCTTGTTAATTTGACAACATCACTCAGTGCTTCAGTAACAGAATCCTTTAAAGCATCTAACTTCTGAAAATTTTCAACATTTTCGTCATTAATCCAACTCACCATTGCTGAGCAATATGGAGTTGAACGAATAATTTCTAAAATTTGAAATCTTTGTTGACCAAGGGTAATAATATTACTTCTTCCATCTTCTGCTGTTTGGTGTTTTATTATTTGGGCACAACAACCTACATTTGCCATACTTTTAGTATTCGGATCCCATTTAATAACTCCGAACATAGAATCCATTTCAAGTACAGATTTCAACATTATTCTGTATCTTGATTCGAAGATATGTAAAGGCAACACTTCTTGAGGGAAAAGAACTACCTCTGGCAAAGGAAATAAAGGTAATTCCCTTACTGAGAGCTCTCCCATTTAAACCTCGTTTATTACAAATTTATACTAGTAAATTAAAGTCCATTTCGGGCTTTCTTAAAGTTTAACTTCTATATCGACACCACTAGGAAGATCTAACTTCATTAATGCATCAATAGTTTTAGCAGATGGGCTATAAATATCAATTATTCTTCTATGCGTTCTTGTTTCAAAATGCTCTCTAGAATCTTTATCTACATGTGGAGATCTTAGAACACAATAAATTTTTCTTTTTGTTGGTAGGGGAATAGGGCCAATAGCTGAGGCAGATGTTGTATCAGCTGTTTGTATTATTTTGTCACAAGATAAATCAAGCATTCTTCTATCAAATGCTTTAAGCCTTATTCGTATTTTTTGTTGTGCAATAGATGCAGTCATAATTTCAAATTAACTTCTAGTAGAAGGGTTGTTAATTAAAACAACCCTAATCAATTTGTTTATTTTAGGTGATTGAGGGTAACTTCTAAAAAATAGAAATTATTGAATTATTTTAGAAACAACACCAGCACCAATAGTGCGTCCGCCTTCACGAATAGCAAAGCGCATTCCCTGTTCAATAGCTACTGGACAAATTAATTCACCAGTCATTTTAATTCTATCTCCAGGCATAACCATCTCAACATTAGATCCATCATCAGAAGTAAATGCTGTGATTTGGCCTGTTACATCAGTTGTTCTAATATAGAATTGTGGTCTATATCCTGCAAAGAAAGGCGTGTGTCTGCCACCTTCTTCTTTTTTAAGAACATACACTTCTCCTTCAAATTTTGTATGAGGAGTAATTGATCCTTTCTTTACAAGCACCATTCCTCTTTCAATATCTTCTTTTTCAACGCCTCTTAAGAGTAGGCCAACATTATCGCCTGCCATTCCTTCATCAAGCATCTTACGGAACATTTCTACCCCAGTAACAGTAGTTAATCTTGTTTCCCTAATACCAACAATTTCAACTTCCTCTCCTTTTAAGACTTTACCTCTCTCAATTCTACCTGTAGCAACTGTTCCTCTACCTGTAATTGAGAATACGTCTTCAACAGCCATCAAAAATGGCTTATCAACTTCTCTTTCTGGTTCAGGGATACTCTCGTCAACAGCCTTCATTAGTTCTTCAATTTTTGATTCCCAAGTAGAATCTCCTTCTAAAGCTTTTAAACCTGACACTTGCACGATAGGTATATCATCACCTGGGAAATCATAACTATCTAGAAGTTCTCTAATTTCCATTTCAACAAGTTCAATAATTTCTTCATCATCAACCATGTCACATTTATTCAAAGCGACTACTAATGCTGGTACACCAACTTGTTTAGCTAAAAGAATATGCTCTTTTGTTTGAGCCATAGGACCATCTGTTGCAGCACAAACCAAAATTGCACCATCCATTTGAGCTGCACCAGTGATCATATTTTTTACATAATCAGCATGGCCTGGGCAGTCAACATGGGCATAATGTCTGCCTTCAGTTTCATATTCAACGTGCGCAGTATTAATTGTTATGCCACGTTCTCTTTCTTCTGGAGCACCATCTATGTCTCCATAATCTTGAGCTTGTGCTTGACCTTTTTTAGCTAGAACATTTGTAATAGCAGCTGTAAGGGTTGTTTTCCCATGATCAACATGACCAATAGTACCAATGTTGACATGTGGTTTGTTTCTTTCGAACTTCTCGCGAGCCATTTGTATTAAAGAATCGAGGGTTTAAGGTTGTTTATAGTTTAGAGATCAGGAATTGCCCTGATTCTTGGAAATGATGGCTTCCGCCACATTACGAGGAACTTCCTCGTAATTTGCGAACTCCATTGAAAATATACCCCGACCTTGAGTCATTGATCGGAGTTGAGTGGCATAACCGAACATTTCGGCTAAGGGCACTTTAGCCTGCACCTTGGACAATCCATCATCAACAGATTGTCCTTCGACTTGACCTCTCCTAGAGGAGAGGTCGCCGATGACAGATCCAAGAAAGTCGTCAGGACTTTCGACCTCAACTTTCATCATAGGCTCTAATAGGACAGGGTTGCATTTTTTAACCCCATCTTTAAAAGCCATGGAACCTGCTATTTTGAAGGCCATTTCAGATGAGTCTACATCGTGGAACGAACCATCGACTAGTGTTACTTTTACATCAATCAGTGGATAACCGGCAAGAACACCAGATTCGCATGTTTCCTTCATCCCATTTGATGCAGGTCCAATATACTCTTTTGGAACAGCTCCGCCAACAATTTTGTTAACGAATTCAAAGCCTTTCCCAACTTCAGCAGGTTCCATTTCGATTATCACATGACCATATTGACCTTTTCCTCCAGTTTGCCTTGCATATTTACCTTCCCCAGTAGAACTAGTTCGTATGGTCTCTCTGTAAGAAACCTGAGGAGCTCCAATATTTGCTTCGACCTTAAATTCTCTTAACATTCTATCAACAAGTATTTCCAAATGTAATTCACCCATACCTGCGATAACAGTCTGATTTGTCTCTGGATCAGTACTAACTCTAAATGTTGGATCTTCCTCTGATAAAGCTGTTAAGGCCTTGGATAATTTTTCCATATCACCTTTAGTTTTTGGCTCAACAGCCACAGAAATAACTGGCTCAGGGATAAACAAAGTCTCCAGAACTATGGGGTCTTCAGTATTACATAAAGTATCACCTGTAGTCGTATTCTTTAGACCCAAAACTGCCCCTAAATCTCCAGCTCTTAACTCATCAACTTCTTCTCTTTCGTCAGCCTTGAGTATAACCAATCTGGAAATTCTTTCTTTAGCGTCTTTTGTAGAATTCATAACGTAACTACCCTTTGATAGAACACCTGAATACATCCTTACGAAAGTTAGTTTTCCATAGGGGTCTGACATTACCTTAAAGGCTAGTGCGCTGAAAGGAGCTTTATCGTCGGAGGGCCTAAGATCCTCCTTTCCACTTGGTAAGACACCTTGTATTGGCTTTACGTCAACTGGAGCTGGCAAGTAATCAACCACAGCATCCAATACTAGTTGAACACCTTTATTTTTAAAAGCAGAACCACATAAAACAGGAACCAATCCATGTTTTAAAACTCCTTCCCTAATACCCTTCTTCAGTTGTTCTTCAGATAGCTCTCCTGTTTCAAGGAATATTTCTATTAATTCCTCATCATTCTCTGCAATGCTTTCCATCAATTGATTGCGCCATTCTGAAGCTTCTTTCTGCATTTCAGAAGGAATAGGAGCCTCTTCAATATCAGTACCTAAATCATTTTTGTATAAATAAGCTTTGTTACCTACTAAATCGATAATACCTGAGAGATCACCTTCTGCTCCAATAGGAAGCTGAATAGGTAGTGCATTAGCCTTAAGACGATCTTTGATTTGCTGATTAACTTTCAAGAAGTCTGCTCCAGTTCTATCCATCTTATTTACGAATACCATTCTTGGAACAGAATACCTATCAGCTTGACGCCAAACTGTTTCCGATTGCGGTTGAACTCCACCTACTGCACAAAATACAGCTATAACGCCATCCAAAACTCTCATTGACCTTTCAACTTCAATTGTAAAATCAACGTGTCCAGGAGTGTCTATTATATTAATTCTATGATCCTGCCAACTTGTAGATATTGCAGCAGCAGTAATAGTAATTCCTCTCTCTCTTTCTTGATCCATCCAATCTGTTACTGCAGCACCATCATGAACTTCTCCAATTTTATGAACAACACCTGAATAAAATAAAATTCGTTCAGTTGTAGTTGTCTTCCCTGCATCAATATGAGCGGCTATACCTATGTTCCTTACTCGTTGTAGGGGAAAGTCGCGTGCCAATTTTAAAGCTCCAAATAGTAATGATTTACAAATAAATAATGTTTACATTAAAAGTAAACTTTTCTAATAATAAACTAATTAAGTACCTTTTTGACGAAATTAATATCTGTAATGAGCAAAAGCTTTATTAGCCTCTGCCATTTTATGAGTATCCTCCCTTTTTTTAACCGCACTACCAGTTTCATTGGCGGCATCCATTAATTCCCCAGCTAATTTTTGTGACATGCTTTTTCCATTCCTCGCACGAGAAAATGTAACAAGCCACCTTAAAGCCATAGCTGTTCCTCTTTCTTGACGGACTTCCATGGGTACTTGATAAGTTGCGCCACCAACTCTTCTTGCTCTTACTTCAACAAGAGGAGTTGCATTCTTAACAGCGGTTTCAAATAATTCAACAGCATCAGCACCTGTCCTCTCACTTATTAAAGAAAAAGCATCAGATAATATTTTTTGCGCAGTGGATTTTTTGCCATGTTTCATAAGCCTAGAAATCATCATTGAGGCAAGACGACTATTAAACTGAGGATCCGGAAGAACTGGTCTTTTTACTGCTGCGTTACGACGTGACATGTTTTTTAAAAGTGTTGTTTACAAATTAATCTTTTGGAGCTTTGGCTCCATATTTAGATCTAGACTGACGCCTATCTTTGACTCCTGCAGTATCTAAAGTTCCTCTAATTATATGATATCTAACTCCAGGTAAATCTTTTACTCTTCCACCCCTTAGAAGTACAACAGAATGTTCTTGTAAATTATGACCAATTCCAGGAATATAAGCAGTAACCTCAAAACCCGAAGTTAATCTTACCCTTGCAACTTTTCTTAAAGCTGAATTAGGTTTTTTAGGTGTTGAGGTATAAACCCTTGTACATACTCCTCTTCTTTCAGGGCAAGATTTAAGAGCAGGAGATTTTGTTTTTCTTGTCAGACGTTTTCTTTCTGAACCAATTAATTGGGAAATAGTTGGCATCTATGATTGTATAAATAAAATTAAATATCTACTATCATAACCTTTTAAGAGCACCAACTAAAAGTTTTTTATGATATTTTTTTGTAAAAGTTTTTAATTAAAAATTGTTTAGTAATTATTCATTATTTTTAGATTTAGTTGGATATTTATTTTTATAATAGAAATAAGTAAATATTCAAAATTTAGTTAAATAATCTATGGGAGAGAGTATCAAAAGAATCGTTGGGCCATATCAAGATAGTTACTCCCCCAATGGAATAATTGGTGAGAAAGATGCTTGTGGAGTAGGTTTCATAGCAAATATTAAAGGGATAGAAAGCAACTGGATACTTAAACAATCCCTGAAGGGTCTTAACTGCATGGAGCATAGAGGAGGTTGTGGAGGAGATAGTGACTCGGGAGATGGAGCAGGGATTTTATGTTCAATTCCATGGCAATACTTAGATGAAGAAATGAATCTAAAGAATAAACAAGATTTTGATAGAGGTTTAGGCATGGTTTTCATGCCTAACAGAAAAGAGAAAATTGAAGAATGTAAATCAATATGTGACGATGAAGCAGAAAAATTAAGAGTCAAAAAAACATTTTGGAGAACTGTACCTGTTAACAATGAAATCTTAGGCCCTTTAGCCAAGGCAAATGCTCCATTGATAAGTCAGTGGATTTTATACATAGATAAAAAAGATAATCAGGATATTGAGAGGCTATTATTCCAATTAAGGAAAAGAATTGAAAAAAAAATAAGAGAAACTTTGAATAACCACGATGAGTCTTGTGAATTTTATTTTGCATCACTGAGTTCTCAAACAGTTGTATACAAAGGTATGGTTAGATCTGAAATCTTATCTGAGTTTTATCAAGATTTACAAGAAAAGAGCTTTAAGGTCTCATTTTCTGTTTATCATCGGAGATTTAGTACAAATACACTACCAAAATGGCCGCTAGCTCAGCCAATGAGGTTTTTAGGACATAACGGCGAAATAAACACTCTTTTAGGTAATATCAACTGGGCGAAAGCTTCAGAAACACATATTGATGATTTTTGGGGAGAGTTATCTAATGAAATCAAGCCAATTGTAGATGTCAATAAAAGTGATTCATCAAATCTTGATGCGACCCTTGAAATTAATATTCGTTCAGGCCAACCAATTACTGACTCATTATTAAAACTTGTGCCTGAAGCATTTAGAGATCAACCTGAACTTGAACAGAGAGAAGATATTAAAGCATTTTATGAGTATTCTGCGAGCCTACAAGAAGCATGGGACGGACCTGCTCTCCTTGTATTTGCTGATGGAAATTTTGTAGGTGCAACGCTTGATAGGAATGGTCTAAGACCTGCAAGATATTCAATAACAAATGATGGTTTTGTAATAATGGGTTCCGAAACAGGAGTAGTAGATCTTGAAGAGGAAAGAGTAATTGAAAAAGGTCGATTAGGACCAGGTCAAATGCTGGCAGTTGATTTTCATCAAAATAGAATCCTAAGAAATTGGGAAGTAAAATCTGAAGCAGCTCAAAGGCATAATTATAAAGATCTACTAAAGAATAGAACTATAGAAATTGAAAATAAAGAATGGTTTAAAGACTGCAAACTACAAAACCTTGAGTTATTACAACAACAAACTGCATATGGTTTTTCAGCCGAAGATAATGATCTTATCTTAGATTCAATGGCTTCATTAGCTAAAGAGCCTACTTACTGTATGGGTGATGACATCCCATTAGCAGTGCTATCATCAAAACCTCATATTTTATATAACTATTTCAAGCAAAGATTTGCGCAAGTTACTAATCCTCCAATTGATCCTCTGAGAGAAAAACTAGTAATGAGTTTAGAAATGCATCTTGGAGAAAGATGTACACCATTTGAGATTAAAGACTCTAAACCTTTTGTTCATTTACAAAGTCCAATTCTCAACGAGGAAGAGCTTATATCAATAAAAAAATCAGAACTTAAATCACAAACGATTTCAAGTTTGTTTGATATTGAAGCAGGTGTTCAAGGCTTAGAGAACCAATTACAAGCAATTTGTAAACAGAGTGAGCTCTCGATAAAAGAAGGTTGCTCTTTAATTATTATTTCTGATAAGGGTATTAATCCTAAAAAGACTTTTATTCCTCCCTTACTTGCTGTTGGAGCAATTCATCATTATCTTCTTAAAAAAGAAATCAGGCTAAAAGCTTCTTTAATAATTGAAACAGGTCAATGCTGGAGTACGCACCACTTAGCTTGTTTGATTGGTTATGGCGTAAGCGCAGTTTGCCCTTGGTTAACCTTCGAAGCAGGAAGACACTGGTTACAACATCCAAAAACCCAAAAACTTATAGATAGCAAAAAAATAAATCCTTTATCAATAATTAATGTTCAAGAAAATATTAAAAAAGCTCTAGAAGACGGTCTAAGAAAAATTCTTTCCAAAATAGGAATCTCACTTTTATCTAGTTACCATGGTGCACAAATTTTTGAAGCAGTAGGTCTTGGTTCTGACTTAATAAAAATTGCTTTTGATGGAACGACAAGCCGAATTGCAGGCATAACATTAAAAGAATTAACTAATGAAACACTTTCAATACATACAAAAGCCTTCCCTGAGATCGATCTAAAGAAACTAGAATTTTTAGGATTTGTACAATTTAGAAATAATGGAGAATATCACTCCAATAATCCAGAGATGTCTAAGGTTTTACACACGGCTGTAAAGCAAGGGCCAGGATACGATCATTTTGAAACTTACAAAAAACTCATTAGTAATAGACCCACAACTTCTTTAAGAGATTTACTAACAATTAGTTCAAAAAGAAAAAGCATTCCATTAAAGGAAGTTGAAAGTGTTGAATCAATTTGCGAAAGGTTTTGCACTGGAGGAATGAGTTTAGGTGCATTATCAAGAGAAGCTCATGAAGTTTTAGCTGTTGCAATGAATAGAATTGGTGGGAAAAGTAATAGTGGAGAAGGGGGAGAAGATCCAGCTCGTTTTAATGTTTTAAATGATATTGATGAAAATACTCAATCAGCCACATTGCCTTTTATAAATGGTCTAGAAAATGGAGACACTGCATGCTCAGCAATTAAACAAATAGCATCAGGTAGATTTGGAGTTACACCTGAATATCTAAGAAGTGGTAAACAACTCGAAATTAAAATGGCTCAAGGTGCAAAGCCGGGAGAAGGAGGACAATTACCGGGTCCAAAAGTTGATTCTTACATTGCAAAACTCAGGAATAGTAAACCTGGAGTAGCCCTAATATCTCCTCCCCCGCATCACGATATTTATTCGATTGAAGATTTAGCTCAACTAATCCATGACTTACACCAAGTCCATCCAAAAGCAAAGGTGAGTGTTAAGCTTGTGTCTGAAATTGGTATAGGAACTATTGCTGCTGGAGTAAGCAAAGCAAATGCAGATGTAATTCAAATATCAGGACATGACGGAGGTACAGGTGCTTCACCTTTAAGTTCTATTAAACATGCAGGTTTACCATGGGAATTAGGTGTCGCAGAGGTACACAAATCTCTCTTAGAGAATAACTTACGTGAAAGAGTAATTCTAAGAACTGATGGAGGTCTTAAAACAGGTTGGGATGTAGTTATTGCAGCTTTACTGGGTGCTGAAGAATACGGATTCGGTTCAGTAGCGATGATTGCTGAAGGATGCATAATGGCTCGTGTTTGTCATACAAATAAGTGTCCTGTTGGAGTAGCTACTCAAAAAGAAGAATTAAGAAAAAGATTTAAGGGTATTCCAGAAAATGTAGTTAATTTTTTCTTATACATTGCTGAAGAAGTAAGACAGATAATGAGTAGCATCGGTGTTTCTAATATGGAAGAACTTATTGGGAATCAAGAATTTCTTGCTGCAAGAAATATCAGTCTCCCAAAAACTTCTAATATTGATCTTTCTTCTTTAGTAAATGATGAATGTTCAATTAATGATAGATCATGGTTAAACCATTCAAAAAATGCTCATAGTAATGGTTATGTATTAGAAGACGAGTTTTTATCGGATGTTAAATTTATAGATTCAATTAAAAATCACGAAGAATTAACCAAAGAAATTGAGATCAGAAATACAGATAGAAGTGTTTGTGCGAAAATATCAGGCGAAATCGCAGCACTTTATGGTAACACTGGATTCAATGGGGAACTTAACTTAAATTTCAAAGGATATGCAGGCCAGAGCTTTGGTGCATTTTTATTAAAGGGAATGAATGTCCAATTAATGGGAGAAGCCAATGATTATGTATGCAAAGGAATGAATGGAGGAATACTCACTATAATTCCACCAAAAATAGATGAGAAATCCTCCGAGCAAGTTATTTTAGGAAACACCTGTCTTTATGGAGCAACAGGAGGGAAATTATTTGCATTAGGTAAATCGGGAGAAAGATTTGCAGTAAGAAATAGTGGAGCTACTGCAGTAACAGAGGGAGCAGGTGATCATTGTTGTGAATACATGACTGGTGGGATAGTAGTTATTCTAGGTTCCACAGGAAGGAATATTGGTGCAGGGATGACTGGTGGAATAGCATATATACTCGATGAAAAAAATGATTTAAGCAATAAAATCAATAAGGAAATAGTAAGCATTCATAAAATAACCTCACCAAAGCAAGAGGAGATTTTATTAGAAATTATTAACGAATACTATGAAAAAACAAAGAGCTTAAAAGCATCTAAAATAATCAATAATTGGTCTTATTTTAAGAGTACTTTCAAATTAATAGTTCCCCCAAGCGAGGAAGAAATCCTTGGCATATCCAACTTATAAATGCCTTTCTTTGTAAAAACTGAAATCATAAAAAAAGAATACCTAATCAAAAAAGATTTAAGAAAAAAAATAATTAATGAACATATTAATTGGATTAAAAAATTAAAAAAAAAAGGTGTAAATATTAAAAGTGGTTTTATGGTTGATAAGTACCAAAGACCAGGAGCAGGAGGGCTACTAATTATTGAAATGAACACTTTTAAAGCAGCACTACAAATCATCAAAAATGATCCAATGATTAAAAGTAATATAGTTGAGTGGAAATTAAATGAATGGATCGATATTGATCAATAAAATCTTCATTTATCTTGGATACTGTTTCATTAGTTTTTGTATTTCTTCAGCATGGTAACTACTTCGAGTTAACGGTGAACTTACTACTTGCATAAAATCCAATTCGTTTTCCCCAAATAATTTGAAATACTTAAACTTTGACGGACTGATAAATCTTTGAACAGGTAAATGGTTAGGGCCAGGAGATAAATATTGTCCAATAGTAACTATATCTACATGATTTCTTCTTAAATCCCTTAGAAGATTCAAAACATCTTCATCTTTTTCCCCTAAGCCCAGCATAAAACCTGACTTTGTATAAACTTTAGGGGAGTAATCCCTTGTTCTTTTAAGTAATTCGAGTGTTCTTTTATATTGTCCCTGCGGTCTTACTTTTTTATATAGAGATGAAACGGTTTCAATATTATGGTTTAAAACATCTGGCTTCGAATCAAGAACTTTTTCAAGAGCATACCAATTGCCACAAAAATCTGGAATTAATAGCTCAATAGTAGTTTCCACAGATTTCTTTCTTACTGCTGAAACACATTTATAAAATTGCGAAGCACCACCATCTTCAAGATCATCTCTATTAACTGATGTAATTACTACATGTTTAAGCTTCATCCTATAAACCGCTTCCGCTAAACGATAGGGTTCTGTTTCATCTAAATCTCTTTTCGATCTATCAAATTCAATATCACAATATGGGCATGCTCTTGTACAACCTGGTCCCATAATAAGAAAGGTTGCAGTGCCACTAGCAAAACATTCACCAATATTAGGGCAGCTTGCTTCTTGACATACAGTATTTAGTTTTAAATCCTTTAATAGATTTGCAGTATTACCTATCCTTTCAACCTGAGGGGCTTTTACTCTTAGCCAATCAGGCTTTACAACAGCGTTACTAGAATTATTAGTCAAATTAATTGATTCTACTCATTATATTATTATCTTACTCAAAACAGGGGGAATGTACTATTTCTAGTGTTCGGCAAGAAAGCTGTATTCATTAATGCTCACAAGGGGAAATTTATCTATAACAATCTGAAGACTAACTTTATTAAACTTTTATATTAAGAACTCTCTAAATCTATAGCAATGTTCTGTTATCTCAGTTTTCAAACAATATATAGAACGTTATTTTTAATATAGATATCATAATATTTAAATTACTATCATCATACCCAAATATATTTATATTATAACAGTTAAGTGTACTAGAAAGTGTTTTTTTATTGTATTTTTGATACAGTAAAAAATATATGTAATAAAACATTGCCTTTCCAATTCAAAAGAAAACATCTTTTATTATCTGACAAAACTAAAAGTTTTAAATCTATAGGTTATGCAAGAGCTATTGAAAGCGAATTTGACTATTTAGACCAACAAATAGAAAGTTTAAAAAAAGAGGGGTGCGATTTAGTTTTTTCTGAGCTAATAAGCTTAGAAGCAGAAATAAAGCCTCAACTTAATAAGGCTTTTAGTTCTTTATCAAAAGGAGATGAATTAATAGTAACTCAGCTAGATCGTGCATTTTCAAACAAGAAAGACTGTTTGATAACAATAAATAAACTAATTAATAATGATATTAGATTGCGTACGATATCTGGTTTCTTAGCAGATAATTACTCTTCTAAAATAAATTCTTCAATTTTTAATATTTTATATGAATTAGATACTTTAGAGGAAAACTATTTATTAGAAAGAAAAAAAGAACATGTAATACGTAGGAAATTATTAGGAAATAATTTAGGAGGGAGGCCTAAAATTAGTCCTTTAAAAGAATCACTAGTATTGAGACTACGTAATGAGGGATATTCATATCGTTCAATTAGAACTCAAACAGGAATTGCCTTATCAACAATCAGGCGAATAATTTTAGATGGAGAAGAAAGATAAGATGAATAATAAAGAACTCGAAAACCTGATTAAAGAACATCTTAAAGACACGGCATTACGTATTTATGAATTAAATGATAAGGATAGAAAAAGTTTATTAGCAGAATATAAAGAATGGATTATCAATGATGTAGATTTTGAAGAAATTATGATGTTACCTTTTGAAGCCTATACAGATAAATTAGATAAGAATTTTTTAGATGAATTAAATTAATTTCTAATACAAAATTTTTTATTATATTCGTAAACCGCTTTAGCTATAGATGGAAATAAAGAAGTATCTTTAAAATATTGTTTTCCATTGCAAAAAACGACTAATAAAGTTTGTAATGAACTACTATTTATCCACCAAGCAGCATCATGTCTTACTTCTGACATTAACCCTGCTTTACTCCATAAGTTTGTGCTCTCTGGTAACCCCTCTCCTAAAAAACCCTCTACCTGATTAAGTGGATCCTCTTTCAAGACAGCTTTATTTAAATTCCTTTTTAAAAAACTTCTTAAATTTAAGTCATTTTTATGATAATCAATATGTATCATTATCGCCTCCAAAATCCTTGCAGTCGCATCGGTTGTCATTATATTTCTATTTTGATTTTGATATTCATAAAATTCTTTTTCTCGACCAAATGGACCATCGTCCCAAGTCTTTTGACAGCAATTAATTCCATACAATTCTTCCCAATTCAACTCTTTTAACCAATCATTAATGATACCCCTTTGATATTTCCAATTTTCCCAAGAGTCACCTTCAATACATGGACCACCTGTAGTTCCAGTAAGTATATCAACTAAAAAGCTTGTAGCATTATTACTAGAATAAAATAACATTTTTCTTACAGCATCACTTATTTCTTCAGATATAATTATTCTTTTCTTTCTAATCCAATAATAAGCAGCAAGGCCATAAACTAACTTGACTATGCTTGCAGGATATATCTTTTTTCTATTATTAATACCAAATCCATAACCTTTAAAAATATTATTATTTTCACTTTTATAGTTAATCCAAGTTATTGCTATATCTTCATTTAAATATTCTTTACTATTAGAACAAACTCTACTTAAAATATTATTTAAGGCTGAGCCCATTTCTTTGCTCAAAGAGTAAAAAGACATCGTATGAAAAATTATATAGACCCTATCTCACTATTTAAGCAAACTAATTTTTCAAACACTATTTGGTGGAAATTAAAAGTTAACATTTCTGGGTATCAAAATCAAACTGAGCATAATCTAGTAACAGAAATATTTAAAGATAGAATTTTTAAACTCATTCATCCCAATTCATATCAATATAAAAAGACACTTTCAAGAGTTTTAGTTCAATTTTTTGAAGATGGTTACATATGTTGGATCAATTTAGACAAATTAATTATTGAGAAATACCAATTCAAAAGAAATGAGATTATAGAAAATGAAGGCTCCTTTATAAAGCAAAAAATTCCATTAATTCTTAATTGGATCAAGGTTCAAGGTGACTTAAAAAATCAATATCTTTGGGGAGGTACATTAGGACCAAATTTCGACTGTTCTGGCCTAATTCAAACAGCCTTCTTTATACATAGAATTTACATCCCTAGAGACTCTCATCAAATAAAAAGTTTTTGTAAACACCTTTTTTATTTCAAAGAAGATCACAAATCTCTACAAGCAGGGGATATTTTATTCTTTGGAAATAGAGAGAAATGTGATCATGTTGGAATCTACAAAGGAGATGGTTGTTTTTTCCACAGTTCTGGCAAAGATTTTGGAAGAAATGGGATAGGAGTAGACACTATAAAAGAAACTAATGATAAGATTTCATTGCATTATCAATCAAAGTTGATTTCTGCAGGAAGAGTAATTAGAAGCTACAGATGGGATCGAACTATGAGATAGAAATTATTTATATTAAATTATAATATTGAAAATATGATTTCTTTTTTAGATTATAAAGTTAGCCAGTAGTCCAAATATTTTGAATTAGTTGCATTATGTTGTTTAAATGCAGTGTACCTACAAGAAGCCATGCAAATACTGCACCACCACAACCCCCTAACCAAAATCCACTCGTAAAATCAGCCCATCCTGCTCTAGTAAATAAATCTGAAGGAGGATTATTTACTGTAGCATCAGCAGGTTGAACATTAGGAGCTTTACCTGGAGCATTATAAAGAACTAAAAGTGCTGTTAAAATATGAACAGCTCCAACAGCAGCAAGTAGTCCTGCTGTTAATGCAGAATCAGAATTTCTTAAAGGGCCAGTCATAGTAAATGGACCATATAAGAGATAACCAAAAGCTGCTCCAGTTTCTAGACCTCTAAAATTCGGAGAGATTCCTTCTCTATAGAAAGGTAAATTATTTATAAAAGCTTTGGTAAAATAACCACTATTAACGGGTGTTGCCAAATTCCCGACACATGGATCAGCAACTGTTTTGACAGCCCATTGTTCTGCGATACCAATATCCGTTGGTTGAACACTTTGGTCTATATACTTTTCAGGAAATTTAGGATTGGCTCCTAATGGTGTTTGTGAATCGCTCATTGTAAAAAAAGATAATGTGATAATAGATTTTTATTCAGTAGCTGTTATGAATCTGCCAATTAATACAATAAATACAGCAGGTGCTACCAAGCCAATCATTGGAACAAAGACCGAAGGCAGAAGATTTGAGAATTCAGATGACATAGTTGATTTAACATCTTTTAAACACTTTAGTATTTATCTGAGAAATAGTGTTACTTTTATTACTGGATGATATAAAAATTATTAACTTTTTACATGATAAATTTTATCGCAATAGTACTAATTATTTTTATAGTGTTTTTACTATTCATTTTTAAAAGAAAAAAATTTAAAAATGCACTAAATATAAAAAATTTATATTCTAATAAATTATTAAATAATGAAGAAAATAATAATAAATCTCAATCAAAAAATAATATTCTTTCTTATAAACGCGAAAAAAAAATATACTCAGAATTTCATAAAAAATCTCTAAGAAATAAAATGTTTAAACTTTTTCAAAGTAATCTCGAAGGTAAATTAAAAGCCTTAAGAATTGCTGAGGAATTAGGTGACAAATCAACATTGCCTATTCTTAGAAGAGGCTTAAAAGATCCATCTCTAGAGATAGTCGAAAGGTCAGCTAAATTAATTAGAAAATTTAAGTAAAAGTTTCATGATTAGTGGCACCTTGAATTTTTCTCACTCTGTAAATTGGTCTTTTTTGACTTTCATGATAGGTTCTCATTAGAAGTTCACTTAATAATCCAAAGCTAAATAATTGAACCCCAGCAATTCCTAAGATTAATGCAAACATTAGCATCGGACGATTTCCAATATCCTGACCCAATATTTTTATAATTAACAAATAAGAAGTCATTGAAAGACTTATTAGAATACTTATTATTCCAACAAAGCCAAATCCATACATGGGCCTTGTCAAAAATTTCGTCATAAACCAAACAGTTAGTAAATCCATTAAAACTCTAAAAGTTCTATCAATTCCATATTTACTAGATCCATATTTTCGACTTCTATGATTAACCTTTACTTCTTTAATCCTTGCTCCTTCAATACTTGCTAAAATTGGCAAAAACCTATGAAGTTCTCCATATAACTTCACGTCATCTATTATCTCTTTTTTAAAAGCTTTTAAAGAGCACCCATAGTCGTGTAACTTTAAACCTGTTACTTTAGCAATTAATTTATTTGCTATTTTTGATGGAATCTTTCTATTAATTAATTTATCCTTTCTATCAAACCTCCATCCACATATTAAATCGTAGCCTGTATTGATTTCAGAAATTAATTTAGGAATATCATTTGGGTCATTTTGCAAATCACCATCCAAAGTAATAACAATATCTCCCCTAGAGATATCAAAACCAGCTGCCATTGCAGCAGTTTGACCATAATTTTTGCGAAGAGAAATGACTAATAATTCGTTCAAATTGTTCGTAAGTTCATCTAATACTGCGTGAGTATTATCTTCCGAACCATCATTTACTACAATTAACTCATAATTTAATTCGTTATCTTCCATAACACTCTTAACTTCTTCTAAAAGATAAGCAATACTCTCACTTTCATTAAAAACAGGAATAATTATAGAAATAAACTGGTTTATATCTTTCATATATTTTGAAGAGAATAATTTTACAATTTTAACTTAATTTAGAACAATAAAAATTAAACAAAAAAAATCACCACATAAGTGGTGATTTAAATTATTTATTAAGAATTTATCCAAACTTACCTGAAGTAGATGCAATAACAAATGCACCAAATGTAAGGATATTTCCGACTGTAAAATGAGCTATTCCGACTAATCTTGCTTGAACAATGGAAAGTGCAACAGGTTTATCTCTCCATCCAACAAGGTTAGCTATTGGTGTGCGTTGATGAGCCCAAACTAATGTTTCGATTAATTCTTGCCAATAACCACGCCATGAGATTAAGAACATGAAGCCAGTAGCCCATACTAGATGTCCAAAGAGGAACATCCAAGCCCATGGTGAAAGTGAGTTAACTCCAAATGGATTATATCCATTGATTAACTGTGATGAATTCAACCAAAGATAGTCTCTGAACCAACCCATCAAATATGTTCCGGACTCATTAAATTGAGCTACATTACCTTGCCAAATTGTTAGGTGTTTCCAGTGCCAATAGAAAGTTACCCATGCCATGAGATTTAAAGCCCAAAACATTGCTAGGTACATAGCATCCCATGAAGAACTATCACAAGTTCCTCCTCTACCTGGGCCATCGCAAGGGAAAGCATAGCCTAAATCCTTTTTATCAGGAATTAATTTTGTACCTCTAGCATCTAATGCTCCTTTAATAAGTATTAGCGCTGTTGTATGAAGTCCAAGTGCAATAGCATGATGTACTAAGAAATCTGCTGGTCCAATAGGTAAGAAAGAACTTAGAGCATCTTGTCTATTAATTAAATCCATCCAGTAATGATTTCCTGGCATAGAATTTGCTGCAATAGTAGCTGAACTCGCAGGATCAGATAATAAAGCATTAAAGCCATACATCATTTTTCCTTGGGCAGCTTGTACAAACTGAGCAAATACTGGTTCAATTAGAATTTGTTTTTCTGGATTTCCAAAAGCTACAACAACGTCGTTATGAACGTATATACCTAATGTATGGAATCCTAATAACATTGTGACCCAGCTTAAGTGACTTATTAATGCTTCTTTAGTTCCTAAAACTCTAGCTAAAACATTATCCTTGTTTAATTCTGGATCATAGTCACGTACAAAGAAAATAGCTCCGTGAGCAAAAGCTCCAACCATTAAAAACATAGCTATGTATTGATGGTGTGTATATAGAGCTGACTGAGTAGTGTAATCTCTAGCAATAAACGCGTAAGAAGGAAGAGCCCCCATATGTTGAGCCACTAGAGAAGTAGCAACTCCAAGAGATGCTAAAGCTAAACCTAATTGAAAGTGGAGAGAGTTATTAACAGTCTCATAAATTCCATCATGACTAATCCCAAAGAAACCTTTATGTGGATCATTAGGATGTCTTGTGTTATGTGCTTCAGTTATTTCTTTTAAAGTATGCCCTATACCAAATGTATTCTGATACATGTGGCCACCGATAATTAATACTACACCTATAGCAATATGATGATGTGCAATATCAGTCAACCACAAGGATTCAGTTTGAGGATGAAGGCCACCTAAGAAAGTAAATATAGCTGTTCCTGCACCTTGAGTTGTTCCAAATACAGCATCCAATGAATCTGGGTTTTGTGCATAAGCACCCCAATTTAAAGTAAAGAAGGGAGCTAAACCTGCAGGATGAGGAAGAACTGTTAACCAGTTTTCCCAGCCAACATGCTGACCCCTAGACTCAGGAATTGCAACGTGAACTAAGTGACCAGTCCAAGCAATACTACTAAAACCAAATAGAACTGATAAATGATGGTTTAATTGTGCTTCTGCATTTTTAAACCAAGCAAGTGTAGGTCTGAATTTAGGCTGTAAATGTAACCAACCACCGAATAAAACCCAACAAGCTAAAATATTCATAAAGATTGAAGCTTGAAAAAGTTGTTCGTTAGTTCTCATTCCAATTGTGTACCACCAATGGTACAAGCCAGAATAAGCAATATTAACTGGACCATTAGCTCCAGCTTGTGTCATTGCTTCTGTTATCCCTTCTCCAAAATGAGGGTCCCAAATAGCATGAGCTATCGGACGAACATGAGTTGGATCAAGAACAAATTGCTCAAAATTACCTTGCCAAGCGACATGGAATAGGTTACCGCCCACCCAAAGTGCAATAATTGCAAGATGTCCGAAATGAGTTGAAAATAACTTCTGATAAAGTTTTTCTTCTGTCATTCCATCATGACTCTCAAAGTCATGAGCAGTTGCTATTCCGTACCATATACGGCGGGTTGTGGGGTCCTGAGCTAGACCCTGGTTAAATGATGGAAATTTTGTTGCCATTGAATTAAAAAGGTGAAGTTCAGGTTATTTAGCCGAGGCCAAACAGACGTGCATGGAAGAAAGCCCAAGTAGTTGCTATACCTCCAAGTAGGAAGTGCGCTACACCAACCGCTCTACCTTGAGTAATTGATAGAGCTCTAGGCTGTATGGTTGGAGCAACTTTGAGCTTGTTATGTGCCCATACTATTGATTCAAATAATTCTTGCCAATAGCCTCTTCCACTGAATAGGAACATCAAACTAAATGCCCATATGAAGTGAGCTGCTAAGAACATCAATCCATACATACTAATAGCTTCACCGTAACTTGTTAGTACCTGAGATGACTGTGCCCATAGGAAGTCTCTTAACCAACCATTAATTGTGATAGCACTTTCAGAGAAGTTGCCTCCGGTAAGTCCCCAAACATCACTTTGCATTTTCCAAGAGAAGTGGAAGATAACAATTGATATACAGTTATACATCCAGAAAAGAGCCAAGAATACGTGGTCCCAAGATGAAACCTGACATGTACCTCCTCTTCCTGGACCATCACAAGGGAATCTAAATCCAAGAGAAGCTTTATCAGGGATGAGTCTGGAACTTCTTGCATAAAGTACACCTTTAAGGAGAATCAATAGAGTTACATGTATTTGGAAAGCATGAATGTGATGGATCATCAAATCAGCAGTTCCAAGGTGAATTGGAGCTATTGCGACTTTTCCACCTACTTCAACTACATTACCGTTAAAAACTTCACTTAAAACTTTATGAGGTAATCCCTCTGGAGTACCAGCTAAAATTGAGGTTCCTACAGCAGAAGCCTGAATACTTTGAATCCATTGAGCAAAAATTGGCTGTAATTGGATTGCCTTATCACTAAACATATCCTGAGGTCTACCTAAAGCTCTCATCGTATCGTTGTGAATATAAAGTCCAAAACTATGGAAACCTAACCACATACAAACCCAATTAAGATGACTTATTAATGCATCTCTAGCCTTTAAAATTCTGTCTAAAACATTATCTATATGCTTAGCAGGATCATAATCTCTTACCATCGCTATGCCAGCATGTGCTCCAGCTCCAACTATAAATAGAGCTCCTATCCACATATGATGAGTAAACAAACCAAGGACAGTCATATAATCTGTCGCTAAATATGGATATGGTGGCAGCGCATACATATGATGAGCAATCAAGATACTAAGAGAACCTAGACATGCAAGGTTAACAGATAGCTGTGCGTGTCTACTTTCAGCCATAAACTCATACAGACCTTGATGACCTTTTGGCGCAGGGAATAATATTGGATCTCCTTGATGAGCTTCTAAGATTTCTTTCATACTAGAACCAATACCATAGTTAGTTCTATATAAATGGCCACCAATTATTGCAATTACTCCGAAAGCTAAATGATGATGAGAAATATCAGTCATCCATAAACTTCCTGTAACAGGATTAACACCACCGTTAAAGGTTAAGAAGTCTGAAAAAGCAAACCAATTTAGACTAAAGAAATTACCTACTCCACTAGCAAGTCCAGGGAAAATCTGTGAGATTATCTGAGGATCGCATAATTGATGCGGCATAGGAATATCAGCAATAGTTGCTATCTTTTGTCCATTTATCACTAAAGGTGAGCCTGCATCTATTGCATCAAGAAGTGCAGCAGTTGGAGCACCGATATGAATACAATGTCCAGCCCAAGCTATTGATCCAAGGCCAACCAAACCAGCAATATGGTGATTAAGCATAGAGTCAATATTTTGGAACCAATCCAACTTTGGAGCGGCCTTATGATAATGGTATATTCCTGCATGCAGCATAAGAGCAGCCATTATTACTGCTCCAATAGCTAGAGCCATTAACTCACTTTCGTTAGTAATACCCCAAGCTCTCCACATATGGAAAATTCCAGAGCTTATTTGTATACCGTTGTAATCAGCACCAAGATTGCCGTTTAGCATCTCTTGGCCAACGACTGCCCAAACTTGCTGAGCTCCTGGTTTAACATTGGTAGGATCTGCTAACCAACCTGAATAATTTGAAAATCTTGCTCCATGGAAGAATGCTGCACTCATCCATATAAAAATGATTGCAAGATGTCCAAAGTGAGCTGAGAAGATTTTTCTAGTTGATTCTTCTGCGTCTCCTGTATGCACATCGAAATCGTGCGCATCTGCATGCAAATTCCAAATCCAAGTTGTTGTTTTTGGTCCTTTTGATAATTTAGTTGACCAGAAACCTGGTTTATCAAATTTTGCAAAATCAATAGGTCTTGCATCAGCCTTTACTGGCTCTTGCAAAACCTTGTTGCTGTTTTCTCCACTTTCTGGTGGGCTGATGGTCATCTAGCACCTCGAAAATAATTGACCCTAAAGAAGATTGATTGAATCTTGAACTTATCTTTAATGATAATTCTCAAGAAAACGAAACAATCAAAACTTTAGATATTCGTTTCAAAAATAATAAGCCAAAGATTCTTTGGTTATGCATTAACGTAACAAATGTTCTAATGATTGTTACTATATGAATAATTTGTAAACTTCTAAAATATAACTAAGTTCTAGGCATAATTACTCAAAACATGCACAGATTTCTTAAGGTTTCTTTTGTATTTGATGTATAAGTTTTATTGAATACAGTGAGAGTATATAATTCCAACATAAGAAAAAGATTTTAAATTTGAAAGGCATTGCTATAGGTTTATCTGATACGTCAAAAGAAATCCTCAAAAGGCTAAAGAAAACCGAATTTATTAATGAAATTTATATTGCTAGCTCAGATTATAAGAGCACAACAGATGATAATGAAATACCACTTAAGAAACCTAAAGTTCTCTTGAAAGATAAATGGGAAAAATTAGATTTAATAATTTTCATAGGTTCAATTGGTGCCTCCATTAGATTAATAAATTCTTTTTTAACTACAAAAGATAAAGATCCTGGGGTACTTGTAATGGATAAAAAAGGATCTAGAATCGTACCTATTATCGGATCACACCAATCAAATACTCAAAATATTGCATTTCAGATTTCTAGTTTATTTAGTGGGGAAGTAATCGAGACAAATAATTCAAATGATCAAAACTACTTAAGTCTTGATTCATTTGGGCATCAATGGGGTTGGAAAAGATCTGGAAAAACAAAAGATTGGTCAAAGTTAGTAATAAAACAATCAAAAAATAAAAAAATCTTTTGTAAGCAATTATCTGGTAATAATTTATGGAAAAGTTCAGAGTTAGGTAGTTTGATTACTCAATTATCACAAGATAAAAATGAAAAACTGAACTCAACATTTAATGTGACTATCTTTAATAATTATTCAAACTCGTGGCACCCTCCTATTTTATGGATTGGAATTGGTTGTGAAAGAAACACTAGTAAAGAATTAATAGAAGAATCTTTAAATCATTTATTAGAGTCTAATAACTTATCAAGACTATCAATTGCTGGATTTGCAACCGTTGATTTAAAAAAAGATGAAAAAGGAATAATAGAAATCGCTAAAGAGCAAAACTTGCCTATAAAGTTTTTCTCTATAGACAATCTATCGAAACGTAATGTCCCAAATCCATCAAATATAGTTCTAAATGAAATAGGCACACCCTCAGTAGCTGAAGCGGCTTGCTTACTAGCTGCAGGAGAAGGTTCAAAGTTATTAAAGGAAAAAAGAATTTTTAAAAATATAGACTTTTCAATCAATAAGAATGGTGCAGTAACTTTTGCGATAGCAGAATCTAAAAATCAATACTATCCAGCAAATGGTGAAATTCATGTGGTAGGTAGTGGACCTGGAGATGTTTCGTTCCTAACAAATAATGCCAAAAAAGCTTTATCAAAATGTTCAGTTTGGATTGGATACAAAATGTATTTAGATTTAATTAAACCTTTAAAAAGGAAAGATCAGGTTTTTATTGAGAGTAACCTTACTGAGGAAAAGGACAGATGTGAAAAAGCAATAAAACTTGCTGAAGAAGGAATAAAAGTAGCTTTAATTTCTTCTGGAGAATCTGGATTTTATGGGATGGCTGGTCTAATTTTAGAATTGATCCAAAATATTAAAAAAGAATATCGACCTAACTATGAAGTACATCCAGGCATAAGTAGTGTTCAATTAGCAGCTGCTCTTGGGGGCGCTCCATTGATGAATGATTTTTGTTCAATAAGCCTGAGTGATAAGTTAACACCTTGGGAATTAATAGAAAAAAGATTTCAAGGAGCACTTCTGGGAGATTTCGTGATTGCCATTTTTAATCCTCAATCAAAAGAAAGAAATTGGCAATTAAAAAGTGCAATAGAGTTGTGTTTAAAATTTAGATCTAAAAATACTCCAGTTTTAATAGCAAGGCAAGTAGGACGTGAAAATCAATCCAAGAAATTTTTTACCCTAAATAGTTTCCCATTCAAAGACGTTGATATGTTATCAATAATTATCATTGGTAATTCTAAAACAACTTTGATAGATGATATATTTCTTACTCCTAGAGGATATTTATAAAAGTAACACTCAAGAAATCTCTTGAATGCCTAAGAATAATTTATCTTTGCTTTTTTTATAATGGAATACTAATCTTTTATAAGTATTAATGAAGAAATCATTGAAAAATATTGGTTTAATTTTATTTGATATAGATGGTGTAATCCGTAGCGTAGAAAATAGTTACAGACTTTCACTGAGAAAAACAGTTTACAAATTTTCAGGATGGGAGCCCAGCTATATAGATATAGATAGCGCAAAAAATGAAGGAATTTGGAACAACGATTGGGATTTAAGTTTGGAACTTATCAAAAGACATCTTAAAAGCAAAAATTTAAATCTTCAGATACCTCATAGAGAAGATATAGTGAAGTCTTTCGAAGGTTTTTACTTTGGAGAAAGTATTAATAAAGATAGTTTAGGCTGGTCAGGATTCATTAATAATGAGGAGTTATTAGTTGATAAAGAATTCTTTAATATATTGAACCAAAAAGGAATAGTATGGGGATTTGTAAGTGGTGCCGAGTTTGAATCTGCGAAATTTGTTTTAGAAAAAAGACTAAAATTAACAGCCCCTCCTTTAATAGCTATGGGAGATGCCCCAGACAAGCCAGATCCTGAAGGTTTTATTCTATTATCTAAAAAGCTTCTTGGGGATAAACTTGGCCCATCAAATGTTCCAATCGCATATGTAGGCGACACAATTGCAGATATCAAGACAGTTATCAATGCTAGAAAACAAATTCCAACTCAAAAGTTCATAAGTATAGGAGTAGCTCCTCCTCATCTACATTTAAAGTCTCGTTTAAAAGATCGTAATTCATATGAATCAAATCTAAGAAAGGCAGGTGCAGATATCATTTTGAATTCAGTAAATGATCTTAAAAAAATTTGTACTGATTTATTTGAAAGTTATTAATCCTTAAAATGATTATTTGAGGCATATGCGATGATGAATCTTCTTCTGCTTGCTTAAAAAAGTATGTTATAGAATTTTTTTATTCCTTCCAACTTAAAACAACAAGCAATTAAAAAAACAATTCGCCACACATTCGCTTTACCAATTCCAGATAATTCAAGTCCTTTTAAAACACCCTAAAGCCATCTTCCATTTTTTGGACGAATAATCTTTGACATAATTACAAAAATAAATTTATCTCTTTTAACTTAGTTAAATACAAATATCAATAATTTAAGACATCATATTCAGCAAAAGTAATCTTTTCCCACAACATTTCTCTGCGAAAGTATTACTATAAATGGAGAAAATAAAAAGCTAGAAATTATTAGCCTCACAAAATAGCTAACAACATTTTTTGGTAAATTATGGCATTGTGAGGCTGCCATAGACTTACAGAATTATCAATTCCCCTTGCTTGTACTTAAATTTTTATTTCTTGGCAACCTCAGGATATCTAAGGCAACAGATTGGTACGGAGAGGGAGGGATTCGAACCCTCGACAAAAGTTACCTCCTGTAACTCCTTAGCAGGGAGCCGCTTTCAACCACTCAGCCACCTCTCCAACTCTTATACATTATCAATTTTTTTGCCAAGATTCAAAATTTTTTATTTAATCGAAATGTCTAATTAACTTGAACTCTCGGCAATCTATTTTTAAAAGAGCACAGGATTTCCCAAGTAATAGTATTAGATTGATGTGCCCAATGAATGGGAGAAATTCTTGTATCTCCATCAGTTCCTAGTAATAACATGGTACTGCCAATGTTTATGTCATTTGAATCTGTTATGTCTACCATCATTTGGTCCATTGTTATCGATCCAATTTGTGGATACATTTTTTTATTATGAATGACATTTATCTTGCCAGAGAGATTTCTGAGAATGCCATCTGCATAACCAATACTTAAAACTGCTATCTTCGTTTTGCGAATACTGACAAATTTACTTCCGTAGCTTACTCCTACTCCAGTCTCGATAGTTCTTATAAAAGCTACTTTGGCCTTCAAATTTAAAGCAGGTTTAAGAAATAAATTACCCTCTATCTTTGCTAATGGATTATAGCCATAGATAGACAAACCAACACGCACCATATCAAAATGAAAATCTTCACCTAGAAGCATGCCTGCAGAATTTGCAAGATGAATATTTATTGGATTGTTTTTATCAAAATTAATTTGTTTCAATAATTCCTGAAATTTTTTTCTTTGCAATTGGGTACTACTTTTAGGATCCAAGGCATTACTTTCGTCTGCGGATGCAAGATGACTGTATATTCCTTTTATACAGATATTTTCAAAAGATTTAATCTTATTAAAACTCTTTATAAATTGGTCAACTTCGAAGCCAAGCCTTGACATTCCAGTATCAACTTTTAGATGCAAAGCAAATTTAGAACTATGATTCTTTCCAATATTATTACAAATAAAACATTCACTAATGCTACTTATAGTCGGCATTAGATCATTTTTAAAACATGTCAATAAATCCTTCTTTGTATGGAGATTACCCAGAACAAGAATTGGAATATTTATTCCCAAAGAACGGAGTTTTATCCCTTCATTTAAAGTTGCTACACCTAATTGAGAAGCACCTCCTTTGATTGCGTATTTTGATACAACTCTTGCATCATGTCCATATCCATCAGCTTTAACAACTGCCATCAATTGACAATTTTTTTTTAATCTAGATCTTAATTGCCTCACGTTTTTCTCTATTGCAGGTCCATTAACCTCTATCCAAGCTCTTTGTGTTGGATCTAACTCCCCCTCAATAACTTGATAATTATCAAAATTGATTTCTTTATCTTTTGAGCTTATTCGCATTAACTTTTTCGCATTTATGTGCGAATACTGGAATATACAGTTAGCATGACATGTAAATTGATTTTTGGCATGAGCCAGACTCTAGTTTTAAATGCATCTTATGAACCTTTAAACATCACTTCTTGGAGAAGAGCTGTAATTTTGATGATTAAGGGTAAAGCAGAAAGCTTGGAGGAAGATCAGTCTTATTCAATACACTGCGGCCAAAAACTACCTACAGTTATAAGGCTTCGTTACTACGTTAAAGTACCTTTTAGGGAGGTATCTTTAACAAGGAAAAATATTCTTTTAAGAGATAATAATTCTTGTCAATACTGTAATCACAAAGGTAATGATTTATCAATAGATCATGTTTTACCAAGAAGCAGAGGTGGTACTGATAAATGGGAAAATGTAACAACAGCATGTCTTAGATGTAATGTGCAAAAAGGCAATAGAACTCCAGAAGAAGCAAATATGCCCTTAAGAATAAAACCATATCGTCCATTAAGTAATCTCAACTTTGAAGCCACAAGACAAATTGACTCAGGCAAACACAAAGAATGGAGTAAATATGTAATAGGGATAACTGCTTAAAAAAGTATTTTAATCTCCTGCATTATTAAAATCTTCCATCATCCTTTTTTGCTCTTGAGCTATGCAAGCATCAATAACTTCATCTAATTGGCCGGCCAATATTGGTTCTAATGAAAAATTAGAGCCCAATCTATGATCTGTGGTCCTATTGTCTTTGAAATTATAGGTTCTAATTTTTTCACTCCTATCACCGGTTCCAACCTGCATTAGCCTCTGTGACCTCTCTTTCTCATTCGCTTCCTTTAATTGTATTTCATATAATTTAGCCCTTAAAATTTCCATTGCTCTCTCTCTATTTTGTAATTGTGATCTCTCTTGAGTACAAAAAACTCTTATACCTGTTGGTTTATGAAGTAGATCAATTGCAGTTTCTACTTTATTAACATTTTGACCACCAGCGCCTCCTGATCTAGCTGTACCAACCTCCAAATCTGTTGGATCAATTTTGACCTCAACAGGATCAGCCTCAGGCATAACAGCAACTGTTGCAGTAGAAGTATGCACCCTACCTTGAGATTCAGTAGCAGGAACTCTCTGAACTCTATGTACACCAGCCTCAAATTTAAGTTGACTATATACAGCACCCCCTTTCACAGAGATAACTAACTCTTTAAATCCTCCCATATCTGATTCAGAAGCACTAATAGGTTTTACAGACCATCCAATTTTTTGACCATATCTTTCATACATTCTTGCTAAATCGCCCGCCCAAATACAAGCTTCATTACCCCCTGCACCAGCCCTAATTTCCAACATTACACTCCTCTCATCTCTTGGATCTTTTGGTAATAATGCAATAGTAGCTTTTTCAATAAGTTTATTCTTACATTGCTCTAAGTTAATTAACTCCTCATTAATTAATAATTCCATTTCTTTATCATTTCTATTTTCTTTCAGTAATCTTTTCGAATCTTCAATTTCCTTATCAGTATTGAGCAATTTATTAAAATCAATAACTAAAGGTTCTAATTTTGCTCTCTCTTTTGCTATTGATTCTAATTTCTTAGGATCATTTGCAATATCAGGATCTGCGAGCTGCAATTCCAAATTCCCGAAATTTTCTGAAGCAGTTTTCAACCTTGCTATTAATGTGGTGTATTCCAATTGAAATTATGCTTAATATTAAAAAATTCTATTTATTAGAGTCTTTTGTTTCTTCTGATTTCTCAGTATTGGCCGAACCCATTCCATATTTTTTCATAAACCTATCAACTCTTCCTTCTGTATCCAAAATTTTCTGAGTTCCAGTGAAGAAAGGATGATTACCACTCCATACATCAACATGTAATTCAGGCTGGGTGGATCCTGTAGTCATGACAACTTCTCCATTGCAAATAACTTTTGCGTCAGGATACCATTTTGGGTGAATTTCAGATTTTGGCATAATTAAGATTACTTTAACGTTTAGAGAATTGAGGAGCTTTTCTAGCTTTTTTAAGCCCATATTTTCTTCTTTCTTTTGCTCTAGGATCTCTACTAAGATGGCCCTCTGTTTTGAGAGGCTTCCTATTATCGGGTGACAATTCGCAAAGGGCCCTTGCTGCACCTTGCTTAATAGCATCTGCTTGACCTGTTAAGCCACCGCCAAAAACATTTACAAAAATATCATAAGAATTTTCGAGACCTAATGTTTGTAAAGGTGCTTTTACAGAGTTTAAGTGTAAAGGATTAAAGTTTAAATAGTCATCACCTGACCGACCATTTATTTTGATTTGTCCATTCCCAGGTATTAAACGAACTCTGGCAACAGAGGTTTTTCTTCTTCCAGTTCCCCAATAAACAGCTTTGTTTTTTATTTGACTATTCATTAATTTATAAATTAACTATTTAATAATACAGGATTCTGCGCAGCATGAGGATGATCAGCACCTTTATAAACTTTTAATTTTTTAAATTGCTGTCTGCCTAAGGAATTATGAGGGAGCATCCCTTTAACCGCCTGCTCAATAATTCTTTCAGGGATTCTTTCCTGAAGAGACTCAAATTTTTCAACCTTCATTCCTCCAGGTCGACCCGAATGTCTTCTATATAATTTTTGTGATGCTTTCTTACCTGTTACCTCAACTTTTTCAGCATTTACCACAATAACAAAATCACCAGTATCTAGATGGGGAGTAAATGTGGGTTTATTTTTCCCTCTTAATACAGTGGCAATCTCTGAAGCAAGTCTACCCAATGTCTTATCTTTTGCGTCAACTAAAAACCAATTCCTTTCAATAGTTTCTATGGACGGCGTAAGTGTTTTATTCATTTATCAAATTTACAAAAATAAAATGAAATCAGTACTAAATTCTACATTATTGCCGCGTTATTGAACAATAATTTAGGGTAATTTAAACAAATAGTTTTTTGACATCTAAATTGCCTATGAATACCCCTTAATTACAAATTCTGGGAAAAGATCGTTTTTATTGATCTTTTTAAAAACATTTTCTTTATAAACTGCATTTACGAAACATAATCCCTTGGCAGGAGCAGATTCTTTAACCTCATTTTTCTTTTTATCTACCCATCTGTTCCTAAAAATTTCTGGTGATATTTTTTTTTCTCCAACCAAAACAAGTTGTCCAACAATTAAACGAACCATGCCATAGAGAAAACCAGTAGCTTTGATATCTATTAAAATTAAATCTTCCACTCTTTTTAGCTTAATATTTTTAATTGTAGTGATTGAAGTTGACCTATTACTTCCACTTTTCTGAAAAGCAAAAAAATCATGTTCTCCTTCCATACCTTTCAATGCAGTTGACATTAAAACTTCATCAAGAACTTTCTGATACCTATGCCATGACCAATTATTTAAAAATAAGTTTGGTAATTTACTATTATTAATTACGTATCGATAATGTCTATAAATTGCTGAATAGCAAGCATGCCAATCATCATTAACCTCAACTGATTCTAAGATTCTAATTGTTTGAGGTAAGTGACCATTTAATACGTCTGAGAAACGATTACCTGGAATAACACAATCAATATCAAAATGAACGACTTGACCAGAAGCATGAACTCCAGAATCGGTTCTTCCTGCTGCAAAAGTATTTACCCTATGATTCGAAATTTTTAAAAGTGTTTTTTCTAAAATTTCCTGAACACTATTTGCATTACTTTGTCTTTGCCAACCTGAAAAGTAACTGCCATCATATTGGATAATTAACGCAACTCTTTTCAAAAGTTCAATTATTTGGTTTAGGCTTCTATATTGGTGATCTTAAATAAGTTCAATAATTGCCATTTGAGCATTATCACCCTTTCTAGAAACTGTGCGCACTATACGAGTATATCCTCCTTTTCGGTCTCCATATCGTTCATTCGCTTTTTCAAATAATGAATGCACTAACTTCTTGTCATAGATGTATCCGATCGCTCTTCTTCTTGCAGCCAAACTACCGTCTTTTGCTAATGAAATCATCCTTTCAGCTTCATTTCTCAAAGCTTTTGCTCTAGCTTTTGTTGTCGTTACTCTGCCCTCTTTAATTAATTGAGTCGTCAAACCTCTTAAAAGTGCTTTCCTCTGATCTGCAGGTTTACTTAATAGAGGAATTCTAAGTTGGTGTCTCATAATCTTAAAATTTTTAAACGGAGGTTCTGCTTTGAGGAATTGAAATTCCTATGCGCTCAAGAGCTTCAATAACTTCATCTGCAGATTTTGAGCCAAAGTTCTTAATTTCTAAAAGATCTTCATAACTAAAGCCCATCAAATCAGAGACAGAATTAACTTGTGCTCTTTTCAAACAATTATATGCTCTGACGGACAAATTTAGTTCTTCTAAAGGAATTTGAGCTTCTGGAGATGGTTCAGGTTCTTCAGGTATTTCCTCTACCATTGTAACAGTGGCTAGAGGCTGAAAAAGTTCAATCAATTGGTTTGCAGCTTCAGCAATTGCATCATCAGGACTTGTTGAACCATCTGTTACAACTTCCATTTTTAGCCTTTCTCTACCTGTGCCACCTTCTGCTACAGCAGTTTCATCAATGGTGAAATTAACTCTTTTGACAGGCATAAATACAGCATCTATTTGCAACAAATCAATGGCAGTTGTCTCTTCATTCTTACGATCTACTGGTCTATAACCCACACCTCTTTCAACGTGTATTTCTAGCTCTAAATTGTGACCTGCTTGAATAGTTGCTATAGGTTTCTCACCATCCACTACTTCTACTTGAGATGAGAATTGTATATCATTCGCCTTGACCTCCATTGGACCAGTTGCTACTAGCCTACCTATTTCAATCTCTGGATTAGAACTATTAATAGAAAGTTGCTTGCAGTTTAGAAGGATGTCTAAAACATCTTCTCTCACACCAGGAATAGTTGCATATTCATGATTAATTCCTGCTATTCTAACTGCAGTCACTGCACTGCCTTCAAGTCCTCCCATAAGAACTCTTCTTAAGGAATTGCCCAAGGTTGTGGCTTGTCCCCTTTCTAAAGGGCCAATTAAGAATGTTCCTGTTTGGGAGCGATCATCTGCTATTTGATGGTCGATTCTGTCAATCTGGTATTGCAACACGGAAAATAATGAGGTTGTAAGTTTTTTTTGGGGGGGGGGTTGGAAAATGGTTAAGCTCTAAACGCGTCTCCGTTTAGGTCTTCTACATCCATTATGAGGTAATGGAGTTACATCTCTTATTAGAGTTATTTCTAAACCCGCCACTTGTAAAGCTCTTATGGCGGTTTCCCTACCTGAACCAGGTCCTCTAACTAATACTTCTATTTGTCTCATGCCCTGATCCAGTGCTCTTCTTGCCGCCGCCTCAGCAGCTGTTTGCGCTGCAAATGGCGTACCTTTACGAGCTCCTTTAAATCCACTTGCACCAGCAGAAGACCAAGAAATCACATGACCAGAGGTATCAGTGATAGAAACAATTGTGTTATTAAATGTGCTTTGAATATGTACCACACCATTTGGTACATTGCGCTTTGATTTTTTTGAACCTGTTTTTTTTACTGGGGCTGGCATGATAATTTTTAAGTTAGGACTTGCATTTGTAATAGAGAATTAATTAATTATTTTTTTCTTCCAGCGACTGTTTTTCTTGATCCGCGTCTGGTTCTAGCATTAGTTCTAGTTCTTTGACCTCTGACTGGAAGACTCATTCTATGTCTTCTTCCCCTCACACAACCAATATCTTGTAAACGCTTTAAAGCCATTCCCTCTTTCCTTCTCAAATCACCTTCTAAAGTAAATTCCTCTGTAGCACCTCTAAGTTTTTGAACATCCGAATCTGAAAGATCTTTGACACGAATATCTGGGTTTACCCCTGTATTAGCAAGAATTAGCTTTGATCTTGTTAAACCAATTCCATAGACGTATGTAAGTGCAATTTCGACTCGCTTTTCGCGAGGTATGTCAATTCCTGCAATCCTGGCCACGTGTTTGAGTAAGTAAAAGTTTGAATTAAATTAATTTTTCAAGGTTAACCTTGACGCTGTTTATTGCGAGGTCTTTTCTTGTTAATAACATAGATTTTACCTCTTCTCCTCACGATCTGATCGTCAGGGCTAATTTTTTTGACTGAGGATCTGACCTTCATGGGGTTTAACAAATAAAACGTTAATACTTTATTCTACATCATCATCAAGCAATTTTTTGTTTAATATCAGAAGAGATAGTTTTTAAATCTCTATCAGCATCTATATATTCTAATAATGCAAGATTTTTAAAATATTCAATCAAAGGTTCTGTAGTTTTTTTATAAATATTTAATCTTGTTCTAATTGTCTCTTCATTATCATCTTTCCTGCCTCTTAACATTAAACGCTTAATTAACACTTCTTCGGGAATATCTAGATAAAAAACAACTTCTAAAGGTTGATTTATTTCAATTAAAACATCATTAAGTGAGTTTACTTGAGATAAATTTCTGGGGTATCCATCTAAGATCCAACCTTTATTATCTTTATCTAGATTTCTCCTTACAATTTCTAAAACAAGTTCATCACTAACTAATTCTCCTCGATTAATAATATCCTTTACTTGTATACCAAGATTAGTATTCATCTCAATTTCTTTTCTTAACAATTCACCTGTAGAAAGATGCAAATAAGAATTTGTTTGACTGAGTAATTCAGCCTGAGTACCTTTTCCTGCTCCAGGAGCTCCCAAAAATAGTAAATGTTTTTTCATTAATTGTTCACTAATCCCTCATATCTTTGAGAAATAACATAAGTTTGGATTTGCTTAGCAGTATCGATTGCAACACCTACAAGAATAAGCAAAGAAGTTGCTCCTAAACCTTGAAAAGTTTGTACATTTGTCGCTCTTTCTACAGCGGCTGGGATAATAGCTACTGAACCCAAAAATAATCCTCCTAATAATGTCAACCTATTTTGTATTCCTGATAAGTAATTAGCTGTATTAGTGCCAGGCCTAACTCCTGGTATTGCAACTCCTCCTTTTTTTAAATTAGATGCCACATCTACTGGATTAATTGTAAGAGATGCATAAAAATATGAGAATCCCAAAATCAAAGCAAAGAATGTAATTGCATATGGCCATGGATTTGAAGAGCCAGGGTTCAAACTATTTGCTAATTTTATTAAAATTGGATTACCCGTCACATTTGCAATAGTAATAGGTAAGAATATCAAGGCAGATGCAAAAATTATAGGCATAACTCCACCTGCGTTTAATTTTAATGGCAAATAACTCTGCCTTGTAGGAAGTAATGTTGAATTTCCTATTTGTCTTTTTGCACTAACAATAGGAATGCGCCTTGCTCCTTCTTGAACAAAAATTATCCCAACAATTGTCAGTAAAAAAACTCCAAGTAAGACTGCTATACCTAAAACATCTCCACGATCACCAGTTTGAGCTTTCTCAATAGTGGAACTCAAGGCTTTAGGCAAAGTTGCAACAATATTCAAAAAAATTACTAATGATGCTCCTTGCCCTATCCCTTTCTCTGTAATAATTTCGCTGAACCACATAACTAGCATTGAACCAGTGACCAACGCAATAGATGTTTGTAAAACAAATGTAGTTTCACTTATACCCTCAATTGCATATTGTCTAAGAATTAACGAAAAAATAATACTCTGCAAAAACCCCCATCCTAAGGAAACATATCTTGTTATTTGAGCAATTTTTCTCCTACCTGCTTCTCCCTCGTTCTTTTGTAAATCTTCAAGCACAGGTAATGAAGCTGTCAGCAGCTGAATAATAATTGAAGCATTAATGAAAGGGAGAATCCCTAATGCAAATATTCCTAAAGTTGAAATTCCACCACCAGTGAAAATATCTAAAAAGCCTATTAACTGTCCTCCTTGATCTATGAAGCTTTTAAAAGCAACTCTATCAATCCCTGGCATTGGAATATAGATACCAATTCTGACTAAAAGTAAAAGACCTAGTGTTGTTAAAACTCGGCTTCTTAACTCCTTATTCAAAAATAATTGAGAAATTATTTCTGATGCGCTAGGGTTTCTACTTTTATTAACAAACATAGATAAAACTAAATTTATTTATTATTTATAAGTTCACAAGATCCACCCGCATCTTCAATTTTTTGTTTAGCAACTTTTGTAAATGCATGAGCTTGAACTGTTAACTTAACATTAACTTCTCCATTACCAAGTATTTTCAAAGGGAATTTTGGCTTAAAAAGCAATCCTTTTTTGACCAGTGAATCTAAGTTAACTGTTTCGTTATCTTTATAATCATTTAATTTACCAATATTTATTATTGAATAGTTTTTTTGATTAATTATTTCAAAGTGCTTTAATTTAGGAATTCTTCTATACAAGGGCATTTGACCACCCTCAAACCCTGGGCGTGTTGGTCTACCAGAACGTGATTTTTGTCCTCTCATTCCGAAACCACATGAAGCTCCCTGTCCTGCGGCAATACCTCTGCCCTTTCTTAATTTTTTCTTTCTAGAGCCAGTATTTGACTTGAGTGTATTTAGTGTTGAAGTCATAATTTTCAAGAATAAAGCTGTTCAAGAGAAATTCCTCTCTCTCTTGAGGCAGATTTGTGAGTTCTCAGTTGAGAGAGAGCTACCATAGCAGCACGTGCATTATTTAGAGGTGTTTTACTACCCAATCTTTTGGCTAGGACATTTTTTATACCTGCTAATTCTAAAACTGTTCTAATTGACCCGCCAGCAATTACACCAGTACCTGGAGCAGCAGGCCTAATAAGTACATTAGCTGCACCATCTCTCCCTTTTGATAAAGTCGGTATTGAATTGTTTGGGGTTAAAGGTACTCTGACAAGATTCTTTTTACCATCTGAGACTCCTTTTCTCACTGCTCCAATAACATCTCCAGCTTTACCAACTCCAACTCCAACTTGTCCTTTCTCGTTACCAACAACAACAATGGCTCTAAAACTCATTTTTTTTCCACCTTTTACAGTTTTGGAAACCCTTCTTATTTGAACAACTCTTTCTTGCCAATCAGAATCTCTCTCTAGATTCCTTGAATCACCTCTTCTTCCTCTTTTTCGATCATTATTACGATTATTCTGCCTTTTTTCACTTACATGAGAAGCAGGAACCTTATCAATTTTAGGTTGATTTTCTTGTTTTGTTGGAGTGTCAGTCATTGTAAAAAATTAAAGATTAGAATTTCAAGCCGGCTTCACGAGCAGCCTCTGCAAGTGCCTTCACTCTTCCGTGATATAAATTTCCCCCACGGTCAAAAATGACTTGCTTGATCCCTTTTTTTAGGGCTCTTTTTGCTAATAAATTTCCAACAATAGAGGAAGAATTACAATTAGAAGATAGCTTTTCTGATTTTTCTTTAAGCTCTTTGTCAACAGTTGAAGCCGAACAAATAGTTTTTTGAGCGCCATCGTCTATAACCTGGGCATAGATATGGTTATTTGAACGAAAAACTGACAATCTTGGGCGACTTTCATTGCCAATTAAGAATCTTCTTAACCTTCTATGACGTTTCTGGGTTTGTAGTTTTCTTGAAATTTTAGTCATGGTTTTTTATTGAATTATTTTTTGCCAGATTTACCAGCTTTTCTAAGTATTCTCTCATCATGGTATTTAATTCCTTTTCCTTTATAGGGCTCTGGAGGTCTAATTGATCTGATTTTTGCTGCTTCATTACCAACAATTTCCTTATCAATTCCAGATACGATTACGTTTGTGTTGCTCTCAACTTTGTATGTTATACCATCGGGGGGGGGTCATTTCCACAGGATGACTATATCCTGCACTAACTACTAGATTTTTACCTTTCACTTGAGCCCTAGAACCAACTCCAACAATTTCTAGTTTTTTGGTGAAGCCTTTACTGACTCCTTCAATCATATTTGCAATTAAAGCTCGACATAATCCATGTCTTTGCCTTGAATGTATTTTGGTTGTAGTAGGGATTACAACAACAGTATTGTCTTTTTTATCAAAACTAACTCCATGAGGCATTAAACGTTTTAATTCCCCTTTAGGGCCTTTAACTATAACAGTTAGTCCATCAAAATCAACAGATACTTTTTCTGGAATTAGTACTGGTGCTTTTCCAATTCTTGACATGATTAATGCTCCTTAATAAACATAGCAAAGAACTTCGCCACCAATGCCTTGCTTTCTAGCATCGCGATCACTCATGACGCCTTTTGAAGTGGATATTATAGCAACTCCAAGACCTCCAAGAACTTTTGGCAGTCCTTTAGTATTTTTATAAATTCGCAATCCAGGTTTACTAACTCTTTGCATAGATCTAATAGTTGGAAATTTATTTTTACCACTATATTTGAGACCAAGTATTATTTGTGATTTGTAACCTTCACCTTCCTCATTAATATCAGAAATAAAGCCCTCTTTCTGAAGTACCTTTGCAATACTTAGGGACATTTTGGAACCTGGAATTGTTGTTGTTGTATGCTTCTTTTGGCTCGCATTTCTTATGCGAGTTAGCATATCTGAAATAGGATCGTGATTTGACATAGTTTTAATTTAATTCTTACTAAAAGGCATTCCTAACTCTTTTAGGAGAGCTTTACCTTCTTGATCAGTTCTTGCACTAGTTACGATAGTTATATCCATACCTCTTATCGAATCAATTTTATCAAAAGAGATTTCAGGAAATATCAATTGCTCTTTCACTCCAAGAGTGTAATTACCTCTCCCATCAAAACTTTTTGGATTAACTCCTCTAAAGTCTCTGATTCTAGGCAAAGCTAGATTTATAAATCTCTCTAAGAAGGAATACATCCGATCGCCTCTCAAAGTTACAGTACAACCAATAGGCATACCTTCACGAATTTTAAAACCCGCTATAGCTTTTTTAGCCCTAGTCACTAAAGCCTTTTGCCCCGTAATAGTTGCCATTTCATTTAAAGAAGCTTCAAGAGATTTTGAATTTGACGCAGCTTCCCCAAGACCTCTGTTGACATTGACTTTAACAACTTTTGGTACTTGGTGAATATTTTTAAGACCAAGATCCTTTAATAGTTTTGGTCTAATTGATTCTTTGTAGCGATTTTTTAGAGTCATAATTTTTTATTAATTCTGGTCTTTGTCAGAATTGAGAAATTAAGAAAAGTTTAAATCTGGTTTTTGATGAAAAATTAATCAATTACTTCACCAGTTTTTTTTAATCTTCTTTTCTTAACTCCCTCTTTATTTATAAAGTATTCAATTTTACTTGTTAGATTCTTATCCTTAGAGAAAAACATTACATTGGATGCATGTAAAGATGCTTCTTCAGTTAAGATTCTGCCAGTTTCACCTTCCTGAGTTGGTTTTACATGTTTAGTCCTTAGATTAATTCCTTTAACCACAACTCTATTTTCAAAAGGAATAGTTTTTAGAACTTCTCCAGTTTTACCTTTATCTTTTCCATTAATGACTTTTACCAAATCACCAGTTTTAATTCTCATTTTTACTCTTTGGGAATTTTTCTTTTGTTTTAATGAGTCCAACATTTAAATCACCTCCGGAGCGAGAGAAACAATCTTAGTATAATTTTTGTCCCGGAGTTCTCTTGCTACAGGACCAAAAACTCTTGTTCCTTTTGGATTCTTATCTTCATTAATCAAAACAGCAGCATTATCATCAAATCTAATTGAATTGCCAGTATTTCTTCTTAAAGTTGCTTTCGTTCTTACGATAACAGCCCTTACAACTTCTGATTTCTTAACTCCCATGTTTGGAAGTGCATCTTTCACAGTTGCAACAATCACATCTCCCACATGTGCATATCTTCTATTAGATCCTAAAACCCTAATGCATTGTAGTCTCTTAGCACCACTGTTATCAGCAACAGTTAAATATGTCTCTTGTTGAATCATTTTTTATCCTCCTTAGGCTGGATTGTTTTATTCAGAATCTCTTCTATAGCCCACCTTTTATGAGCACTAAGTGGTCTTGTTTCTTTAATTTTAACCCTATCACCTAAAACACATGTATTTTCTGGATCATGTGCCTTATATCGAGTAGTTCTACTAACAATTTTTTTATAAGTTGGATGTGGATATCTGTTAATAACAGCGACAACAACCGTTTTATCCATTTTGTCGCTTACAACAGTACCAATTCTTTCTTTAAGGGCCATAGCTAATAATTAAACAGAAGTTTTTTGAGAATCATTTTGGCTTTTACTAAGAGTTAGTAATTGCGCAACTTGTCTTTTTATGATTTTAAATTTATGAGTTTCGTTGAGCTGTCTGGTAGCTTGCTTGAACCTCAAATCGAAAAGTTCTTTACGTAACTGGTCAATCTTTTCAGTCAATTGAGAAGAGTTTAATTTCTTAAATTCTTTAAGTGATTCTGAGTTTTTCATTGTTTAACCTCCTCTTGAGATTTTTTTTTATTTTTAGTCTTTTCTTGTACAGAACTTGCTAGATTTGTATCGGCAGAGATGAATTTTGTTTTTACTGGTAATTTGTATTGGGCTAAACGCATAGCTTCTTTTGCAATTTCTTCTGTGATATCTTCTCCGCCCATCTCGAATAATATTCGACCTGGTTTAACAACTGCAACCCAAAACTCTGGATTTCCTTTTCCAGAACCCATTCTAGTTTCGGCAGGTCTCATGGTAACTGGTTTATCAGGAAATATTCTGATCCATATTTGACCACCACGTTTAATATATCTAGTCATAGCTCGCCTACTTGCTTCAATCTGTCGGGCAGTAACCCATCCACAATCTTGTGCTTGCAGAGCAAATTGACCAAATGCAATTGTATTACCCTTTGAGGCTACTCCTCTCATTCTACCTCTATGTTGTTTACGGAATTTAGTACGTTTTGGACTAAGCATTGTTACACCTCCTAAGAATTCTCATTTGAACGATCCTCAAATTCCTGAGGTCTGCGACTGGCTTTTCTTTTTGCGTTTCCACCTACAGGAATATTTTGCTCTTCCTTAGGAAGGACTTCACCTTTAAAGACCCAAACCTTAATTCCTAGAACTCCATAAGTTGTATTTGCTTCACGAGTAGCGTAATCAATTTCAGCTCTTAAGGTGTGTAATGGGACCCTTCCTTCTCGAGTCCATTCAGTTCTAGCAATTTCAGCACCATTTAATCTTCCTCCGACTTGTATTTTTAAACCTAAAACCCCAGCCCGTTGAGCTCGCTGTAATGCCATCCTAATGGTTCTTCTAAAGGCAACTCTTTTTTCTAGTTGAAGTGCAATGTATTCAGCAAGTAGAAAAGCATCTGCATCTACTCGCTCTACTTCTACAACATTTATTCTTACTTGTCTTGTCCTATCTCCGATGGTTTTTTGGATTCCTGATCTCAGTTCTTCAATACCACTTCCCTGCCTTCCTACAATCACTCCTGGCCTTGCTGTTTTTAATTCTAGTTCAAGCTGATCCGCTTTTCTGGCTATTAAAACATCACTAATTCCAGCTGCACCATATTTTTTTTGTATAAAAGTACGAATTTTAAAATCCTCTTGAAGAAGAATTGGATAAGTTTTAGAAGTAGCAAACCATTTGGAACGGTGCTCTTTTGTAATACCTAATCTAAGTCCCGTAGGATGTATTTTATGTCCCATTAGTTTTGTACCTCAGAATTAGTTTGAGTAAGAGCAGATTCAACAGAAATACTTATGTGGCAAGTCTGTTTTTTAATAGAGAAAGCTCTTCCTTGAGCTCTAGGCCTATACCTTTTCATTACAGGACCATTATTGGCCCAAGCAGATGATATGACTAAGGTAGATGGATCCATTCCAAAATTATGTTCTGCATTAGCCACTGCTGATCTTAAAACTTTAGTAATAGGATCAGTAGATCTATAAGGCATAAATTCCAACATAATTAGTGCATCCCTATAGGATCTCCCCCTAATTTGATCAAGAACTCTTCTTACTTTTGAAGCTGACCCACGAATATAGTTTCCATGAGCAATTGCTTTTTTTGTTGTTTCGGGTGCTTGAGTCATGATTTTGCTCCTTTCTTATCTCTTATATGACCACGATAAGTACGCGTAGGAGCAAATTCACCCAATTTATGGCCAATCATTTGTTCAGTTATAAAAACTGGTATATGAGCCTTACCATTATGTACTGCGATTGTATGGCCAATCATTACAGGCAATATTGTAGAGGATCTAGACCACGTTTTAATAACAGACTTGTCATTATCAGTATTTTGTTTTTCTACCTTTTTGAGCAAGCTATCTGCTATAAAAGGTCCTTTTTTTAGTGAACGTCCCATGATTTATAAAATAAAAATTAAAGTAATAATTGAAGTAATCAAGAGTCTCTTCCTCCTCTACTCCTCTTAGAAACACGACGGCGCTTTCGAACTACTAATTTATTACTTGGTTTGTTCTTTTTACGTGTCTTTAAACCGAGAGCTGGCTTACCCCATGGAGTTACAGGTCCTGCTCTACCAATTGGTGCTTTTCCCTCTCCTCCTCCATGTGGATGGTCACATGGGTTCATTACACTTCCTCTTACTTGTGGTCTCCTTCCAAGCCATCTTCTTCTTCCTGCTTTACCTAAGCTAGTATTTCTTATTTCTGAGTTACCAACCTCTCCAAGAGTGGCGTAGCATTCCTTCCTTACAAGTCGAACTTCAGTAGATGGTAGTTTTAAAGCAACATAATCACCCTCTTTAGCCATAACTTGGGCACTAGAGCCTGCTGATCTAACCATCTGAGCGCCTCTACCAGCATATAATTCAACACAATGAACACTTGATCCTAATGGCATAACTGAAAGTGGCATTGCATTTCCATCTTCAATCGGAACGCTTTCACCAGAAATTACATTTTGACCAACTTTTACCCCCGCTGGAGCAATGATATATCTCTTCTCTCCATCTTCATAAAATAAAAGTGCAAGCCTAGCATTTCTATGAGGATCGTAGTGAATAGCTGCAACTTTAGCTTTAATGTTTCTCTTGTCTCTTCTAAAATCAACTAATCTATATTGTCTTTTGTGACCACCTCCACGGTGACGGCAGGTAATAACCCCTCGATTATTTCTCCCTTTAACTCTATGTTTTGAAACTATTAGAGATCTTTCTGGTTTTGAACTTGTTATCTCACTAAAGTCAGTAACTACTCTTTGTCTAGTTCCAGGTGTATAAGGTTTAAATTTACGAATTGCCATGATTAAAACTCCTTAAGATTCTGGAAATAGTTGGATTTTGTCTCCTTCAACAAGACGTACAATAGCCTTTTTAACTTGAGAACGTTTTCCGGAAAATTTACCGACTCTTCTTGTTCTCCTCGGAGGATTCATAGTATTAATTCCTATCACTTTAACACTAAACAAGGCCTCAATTGCAGCCTTTATTTGAGGTTTCGATGCTCTATGATCAACTTCAAAAGTATATTGGTTAAGATCTAGTGCATTTGTAGCTTTTTCTGTAATAACGGGCTTACGTATTACATCTGCTAAACGTGAATCAAATAATTTACTCATGATGCATAAACCTCTTGAATTTTCTTTATTGCTGATTGACCTATGACCAACTTATTAGCGTTAAGAATATCAAATACATTTAATTGATCAGCAGCAATTAATTTTACTTTTTCAATATTATTAATAGATCTCTTTATTAATTCAGAAGGTCTATCAAGAATAACCAATACCTTTTCTGACTTTTCTATTCCTAGGCGAACAAGACCATTAATTATTTCACTTGTTTTAGGCTCTTTTAATGTAGACCCAAAATCTTCAACAGCCTTAATATCAGTAACTCTTGACATAAGGGCTGTTCTAAGAGCCAACCTCCTTTCTTTGCGATTCATATCTAAGTTATAAGAACGTGGTTTAGGTCCAAAAATTATTCCACCACCTGGTCTTAAAGGAGTTCTTATTGATCCTTGACGAGCTCTTCCAGTGCCCTTCTGTTTGTATGGTTTTCTACCTCCACCCCTGACTTCAGATCTTGTCAAAGTAGATGCACTACCTTGTCTCTTATTTGCTAATTGTCTAAGAACTGCTCTATGTATTAAGTCGGCAGATGAAGTTTCCTTAGCAACTTTTAAATCGATTGAGACTTTACCTGCTTTTTTACCGTCCCACTTAAGAGTGTCGAGATTTGTCATGATTTTTCACCTCCTTTTTTTCCTACAACATTATTAGGCTTAATGTTGACAAGTGAGCCAGGCTTACCTGGTACAGAACCTTTTACTATAAGTAAATTTTTTTGATCATCAATCTTAACTACTAATAAACCCTTAGTAGTAATTTTTTTCCCTCCATATCTTCCTGCCATCCTTTTACCAGGATAAATTCTACCTGGAGTTGTACCTGCACCAGTTGAACCTGGAGCTCTATGATTTTTTGAACCATGGCTCATGGGCCCTCTGCTAAAACCATGTCTTTTCTGATAACCAGCAAAACCTCTACCCATAGATTTTCCACTGATATCAACTTTCTGACCAACCTCAAAATTTTTAACTGTTATTTGATTTCCAACTTCATAAGTTGTGGTTTCTTCAACTCTATATTCTTTCAAATGCTTTAAAAGTTCTTCACCTGACTTCAATAAATGCCCCTTCTCAGGCTTACTTATGTGCTTATCTTTTGATAAACCGTACCCTATTTGAACGGCAGTATAACCATCCAAAGCTTGGGTTTTTAATTGGGTAACACGACATGGACCAGCCTCTATAAGAGTTACTGGTACCGCATTACCATCATCATCAAAAAGTTGGGACATGCCCAATTTCTTTCCTAAAATTCCTATTGACATAAGACTTGAGTAGGCCAGCTGGTAATTAATTTTTCAATTTTCTAAACCTTCTAAGTTTGAAAGGAGTAGCTAATCAAAAAACAATTTAATAAGGATGAGACTTATCTAAAAAGTAGATAGTTTCTCTTTGGGTTAACCCATCCTAAGTTTTTTAACGAAACGCTAAAAAATGTGAAAGTTTACAGAGGCTCGGCTAGCTTGCGAGCTTACAAATTCACTGAATTTAAATTGTACATCATCAAGTACCATAAAATGAAATAATATATAAATAAAGGAAATCTTTATGCCATTACTTCTTACAGGAAAAAAGTTTCATAATGATTTAAAAAACAATAAATGTTTAGCAATGTTTGCCCCTCTTGAGGGTGGATATGAAACTCGTCTTTTAAGAAGAATGAGAGCTAAAGGTTATAAAACTTACATAACCTCAGCTAGAGGATTAGGAGATCCTGAAGTATTCTTAATGAAATTGCACGGTATAAGACCTCCTCACCTAGGGCATCAAAGTGTAGGTAGAAATGGTGCTCTTGGAGAAGTTCAACAAGTTATACCCCAAGCCTCTGAATTATTTAATGAAAATGACAAAAAGAAATTATTGTGGTTACTAGAAGGTCAAGTCTTATCTCAAAGTGAACTTGAAAGCTTAATTACAATTTGTACTAAAGATAATAAACTGCAAATTGTTATTGAAATGGGGGGTTCCAGAAAACTTGAATGGAGGCCACTAAATGATTACATATTGAATGAATTCTAAAGTTGAATTTTTTGAAAAAAATAAGAAGAAAACCAATAAATGGGTTAAGTTAATATGTGGTGCTAGCAATGAAGATATTAACGCTATTGAAGATTTGTGTGCTATTTATTCCGCTGCTGGCGTCGACTACATTGATATTGCTGCTGAACAGTCGATAGCTCAAGCAGCAAGAAATGGTATCAAATGGTCGGAAGAATTTTTTGGCACTTCCCCAGGCTTAATGATAAGCATTTGTGATGGTAAAGATATACACTTTCGCAAAGCAAAATTTGACCCAATCAAATGCCCTACTAATTGTCCAAGACCATGTGAAAATATATGTCCTACTTTCGCAATTGATAATTACGGGGTCACAGAGAGTAAATGTTATGGATGCGGAAGGTGTATAAAAAGTTGTCCATTAAATTTAATTTCTGAATACGATTTTAATTTATCAAAAGATGAGCTGCCAACATCACTTCAAATAATCAAACCTGATGCAGTAGAAATTCATACGGAAATAAATAGAATAGATCCTTTTATAGAAGTGGTTCGCATTCTAAAAAATTCAAACACTAAATTAAAAACAATATCTGTAAGTTGTGGGTTAAATCAATCACCAAAATCCCAAAAGTCCCCAAATGATCTCTTGAAAGCTCTGTGGGAAAGATATGAAATTCTTTCTGAACTAAACCTTCCCATTATTTGGCAACTTGATGGGAGACCAATGTCTGGCGATCTAGGACCAACAACAGGTAGAGATACAGTTAAATTATTTGAAAGAATAGGCTCTCATCTTCCACCTGGGTTAATTCAATTAGCTGGCGGTACAAATGGAAAAACTCATGAATTATTAAAAGTAAATAATTTTCCAGATGGAATTGGATTTGGAAGTTCTGCAAGAAAAATAATGCAGCCATTTATTGAATACGCCAACAAAAATAACAAAAAATTATATGAATACCCTGAAAGAATGGCTTTAGCAATCAAAGAAGCACAGAAATTACTAAAGCCATGGAAAATAAGTTAACTAAATTTTATACTCATTCTGATTTGTGAAAATAACTTTGTGTTTTTTAATAGAAAAAAATCTTTTCATGTATTAAAATAAAAATTCATTGGGCCGTCGCCAAGTGGTAAGGCATCGGGTTTTGGTCTCGACATTCCTAGGTTCGAATCCTAGCGGCCCAGTTTTAAAATTTAGTATAAGTGGACGGGCAGAAATTATTTCTCTTTGATTTTGACGGAGTTATTGTTGATGGAATGAATGAATATTGGCAAAGTTCTTTATTAGCATGCGACAAATTTCTAAATTCACCAGATATAAAAATTAACCAAGACCTTTATAAAAAGGTTTCAAATACTTTTAAAGAAATTAGGCCCTGGGTTAAATATGGATGGGAGATGGTTCTCATCGTTCACGAAATCATCAAACTAGAAAATCCACTAGATAAAAATAATAAAAAAGATTTTATCAACCAATATCATCAAAATTGTCAAAAGATACTTAAGAATAATGATTGGCTTGCCGAAGATTTACAGAAATTTCTAGATGAGTCACGCAAATACCAAATAGATAAAGATTTTGAAATGTGGGTAAATTTACATAAACCATTTTATGAAGTTATTTCCTTTATGGAAAAGTTAAAGCAAGAAAAAATAAAGACAGGAATAATAACTACAAAAGGAGCAATATTTGCTACAAAAATTCTTGAAACATTAAATATTTTTCCTGAATTAATTTTCGGTTATGAATCAGGTACAAAAACTGAAATAGCTAAAAAACTATATAAAACATATGAAATTGTAGGTTTCATAGAAGACAGGATGAAAACCCTAATTGAAATCAAACAAAACCCTGATACACAAAATATTCCTTGTTTTTTGGCTGATTGGGGCTATTTAAAAGAATCAGATATAAGTACTTTGCCGAAAGAAATAAGATTATTAAAATTGAGAAATCTAGAAGATTTACTTGCAATTTAGCCTGTACCAGTTAGAGTACGGATGTACTATAACTTCTAATTATTAAATTTAGAGTAAAAAACAAATTCTGAATTTAAAATAATTATGAAAACTTATCAATAAATTAAAAAAATGAGTTTTGAAGAAAGAGCAAAAAATGAATCAAAGGAAATGATATCTAAAGAAAAAGACAAGGCATTAAGCCTAGTCCTAGGACAAATAGAAAGGAACTTTGGAAGAGGATCAATTATGAGGCTGGGTGATGCTTCAAGAATGAAAGTAGAAACAATATCGACTGGGGCTCTCACATTAGATTTAGCATTAGGAGGAGGCTATCCAAAAGGGAGAGTAGTTGAAGTATACGGACCGGAAAGTTCCGGAAAAACAACACTGACGTTACATGCAATAGCAGAAGTTCAAAAAAATGGCGGCGTAGCAGCCTTTGTAGATGCTGAGCATGCTTTAGATCCAGTTTACGCAGCTTCTCTAGGGGTTGATGTTGAAAATTTATTAGTCTCACAGCCAGATACAGGTGAAATGGCTCTAGAAATAGTTGATCAACTGATAAGGTCAAGTGCAGTAGATCTTGTTGTTGTTGACTCCGTAGCAGCACTTACTCCAAGAGCCGAAATAGAAGGAGAAATGGGAGATCATGTGATAGGAAGCCAGGCAAGACTGATGAGTCAAGCAATGAGAAAAATAACAGGAAATATTGGAAAATCTGGATGTACAGTAATATTCCTAAATCAATTACGTTTAAAAATCGGTGTTACTTACGGAAATCCAGAGACAACCACAGGAGGAAATGCATTAAAGTTTTACGCATCAGTAAGACTTGATATCAGAAGAATTCAAACTCTTAAAAGAGGTACAGAAGAATACGGAATAAGAGCAAAAGTTAAAGTAGCGAAAAACAAAGTTGCGCCTCCATTTAGAATTGCTGAATTTGATATTTTATTCGGAAAAGGGATAAGCACAACAGGATGTTTATTAGATTTAGCAGAAGAGACTAACATTATAATTAGGAGAGGAGCTTGGTACAGTTATGAAGGAGAAAATATTGGGCAAGGAAGAGATAACACAATTATTTGGCTTGATCAAAACATAGAGATAAGGAATAAAGTAGAGTCTATTGTCAAAAACAAACTAACAGAAGGGAGTGAAGTAAGCGCTAATTCTATGAAAGTATTAAATAACAATCCAAGAGATACAATCGTTGCTAATGAAATAAAGACAGTAGCCTAGATTCATAACGAATCAGCTAAAGTCCACCACCCTGCAGCAGGTCCAACAAATCTGACTACAACCCATAAAAGAACTAAAGCACCAATTCCAAACCAACTAGCTTTAATACTTAATTTTATAAAACTATCTCTTTGATTACGTGTGAAAGGAAACCATTCAAACAATCGAGGAGAATTATCTCCTTTAGAGTTAATATTATTTTGTTTTGAAGGCAGCCCTAATGTTTTTCGCCTTTTTGCTTCACCCATATTTAAACCATATTTACTGAATCATAACCTAATCGAAAGGTAGCATATAATTTATTTGTTTTGAGGGTTGAATACTTTGCAGAAGTAATCTCCCCCACTTTCTTTTATTAGCTCTGCCATCAAGGATTATTAACTTACCTGAATTCCTTCTTAAAGGTGCAATAGACCTTTCTAATTTTACTTTTGCTTCAGGAAGTAAGAATTCTCTAAACCAATCTTTTGAATTTTTTTTATTATAAGAAACAGTAATTAAATTAATTGGTTCTGACATACTTGGAATTGGTAGTAGAGGAATAATAATTTGTTCTGGAATTTCTACTAAAAAAGAATTCTTAATCCACCAGTCATAACTTGCAAATAAAATTTCATTTTTCAAAGAGGGTATTGTCTCGAGGTATACCCTCTTCCCATATACTGATGCCAATTCTGTAGCCAGGTATTTTTTCAAATTAACATCATCAGATAAAACTAAAGTCAAACCCTTTCTAAAAATTATTAGTTTTTTGCACTTATCTAAAATTTCATTATTAAAGAGTGGATTATTAGGAAGCATCTGTTTAGGAGGAACGTACAATGAAATCTTTTTCTCAGTAAAATTACTTTTAAAATTGACCACCAAATCAATATCTAATCTTTGATTTTGAAGATATTTTTCGAAAAAATTATCTTTTCTCAAAGCCGATAAAAAAACAAATTTATTATTATTTAATAACTTTCTAATTTGAGAAAGTTCATCTATAGGCTCTAAATAAAAAATCCACTCAAAATTTTTATTATCTAATTTGACCCAACATGCCCATCCTTGAGATAATGCATTACTTACTCTTGAAAATTGATCAGAGAAATAAGCATTTTTATTAAAGAATTTGGCAAAAAAACTTAGTTCTTCTTTCTCTAAAGATAAATAACAATTACCTAAACTCTTTCTCAAGAAAAACTTTTTCTTGAGAAAGTTGTATGTCTTTATTACATCTTGATAAATGGGTTCTGATTGATTAACTTGATTAAACCAATCCTTTTTAAATAATTTAATTCTGAAATAATTTTTTAAATCTTGTTTTATATCTTCAATTCCCGAAAGTACAATACGATGGTTATTCAAACTCAAGTAATTCGTTTCATTTAATAAATTTTTAAGTGTTAACAAACGAACTTTATGGCTTGAAAAAATTAATTGATCATTTTCTAAAATATATTTAAATCCAAGATTTTTTAGATTTTCCATCTGATTATTTTTGAAAAATTTAATTTTTTCACTATTCAAAACAAAAGTAGAATTTTCTTCGTGTAAAAATAGTGAAATAAAAATAGGCGCTATCCAATTCTGGGTAGAGAAAATTTCTGAATTAATTAGATATGTAGAGTCATTTTGAATACACTTAGAAATTATTCTCCCGAAAGAGTAAATATGATCCCAATCTATATTGTGCGATCTCACAAATTTTTTTAAAAATTGATGACTTAGAATTTCAAGCATTTATAATTAATTTAATACCAAATTCACAAAAAAATATGACTCTAATATACAAAAAATTGGTATCAATATAAGAAAGCCCCAAATTAATAAATCAATGAAAATAGGAATAGTAGGATTAGGCCTGATTGGCGGTTCAATAGGATTAAATCTCCAACGTTTAAACCACACCATTTATGGGATCACAAATAATGATATTAATGAAAAAAAAGCCAAAGAACGAAACCTTGCAAATGTTATTAGTTGCGATTTAAAAATATTAAAGGAATGTTCGCTCATAATTTTGGCATTGCCTATTAAAGATTTAATAAAACCTGCTCATGAATTAATAAAGGCAATTCCCAGAGATGCAATAGTAACCGATGTTGGTTCCATTAAACAACCAATAATAAATACATGGGAAAAAATGCATCCTTTATTTGTTGGATCACATCCAATGGCAGGAACAGAACAAAAAGGAGTAGATTCGGGTTTTGAAGATCTTTTAAAAAATGCAAAATGGATTATTACCCCTACATTAAATAGTGATTCGAATGCTGTTAATACACTTGCCAAACTAATTACTTCAATGGAATGTGAAATCTGCAAAGCATCACCAAAGGATCATGATGAAGCAGTTTCTTTAATTTCTCATTTACCTATATTTTTAGCTTCTGCTCTAATAGAAACTGCCTACAAAGAAAAAGATAATTCATTATTAAGTTTAACTCAAAAACTCGCAGCTTCGGGATTTGCTGACACAACAAGAGTTGGAGGCGGTAACACTCAATTAGGTCTAGATTTGGCTATTAATAATCAGCATAATATTTTAAATGCTATACAGGAATTTAAGAATAAAATTAACGAATTAGAATCAATTATCAAAGATAAAAATTGGGAATTACTTTCTAACAAACTTTCACAGGCAAAAAAGATAAGAGGAAGTTTTATAAATTAAAATTATCGATTCCTTTAGAGGCTAAAATTTGTCTAGAGACCATTAGAGCAGACTGACTAACACCTGCTGTACCTTCTCCAGGATAAATTGAATCTCCACATAACCATAAACCTTGGAAGGGTGTTCTACTTGATAATCCAAATAATCCAAAGATATCAGGATTTTGGCCTAGGCCACCTACAATTCCATTTGGCCTATTGGTCCATTTCTCAAATCCTAATGGGGTTGCCAATTCCTTATGAAGCCAATGTTCAGAGTCAATATTAAATTGACTTTCTAATTCAAAAGAGATTTTTTTAAGATACTCCTTTTTTTTATCTATATACTGCCTTTTTTCTAAATTAAACCAATCTTTCGTCTTAGTAAAAAGGCTTGCTATTAAAGTAATCTCTCCTTTAGGTGCTCTCCCATCCCCCTCTTTACTGATAGAAACAAAAAGTGGCCCTAATTCATTAGAAACAAATTGATAATGATTAGAAGAGATTTTTTTGATATGTTTTGTTTTTAATGCGGAATAAAAAACTAAAGCTCCAGAAGGATCAGGTAAAGTTTTTAATCGATTTTTATAACTTGGTTTCTTATTTAAAAGATACTTTAAATGCTTTAGTAAAGATTGTGGGGGTGGAGTATACACTAGATTATTTGCATGATACTCCAGATAACACTTTTTAGATTTTGCAAATACTTTCCAACACTTATTTTGATCATCAAAAATTATAGAATTTACTTCTTGTCCAAAAATCATATTAGCACCAGTTTTATGTAATGAATCTTCTAATGCTTCACTTAAAGATTGCATAGATTTTTTCATATGCCATAGTCCATGAGGCTGTTGACAGATTTGCAGCACTGTAGAACCATATAAAGCTGCAGTATTGTAAACATCTTCTTGGGAATAAAGCTTTAATTGCAAATTAAGAAACTTAATCAACCTCTCATCCTTAGATAACCCGCAAATACATAAAAGATCAAAAACAGTAGATTTAATTAATATCCCTGTAACTAAATTTGATGGAGCCAATGCTCTTAAAAGTTGAGAAAGGTCCCAAAAGTTACTAATTGGCAAAACAGGATTATTATTCGCGAAGGCCCAATTACTTTGGTGAATTAAAGAGCATAGTTGCCAAAATCTACTACTTCCTGGAAACTGAACTTCCCTCTCTGCAATCCATTCATTTTTTTTATACCAAATAGGTATTGGATTGCTACCATCTTTTAAATCAACAATGCAAGCTGGATCTAAAATAGTTGCTTCAGGAATTTTAATATCAAGAAAATTAAAAATTTTTGAATGTATCCCTCCCTTCTCTAAACCAGCAACTTGAGTAGCTCCAACATCAAAAACATAATCTTTTCTTTTAAAAGTACCTGCACATCCGCCTGATTGAGTATGAGATTCAATTAAAGTCACTGAACAGCCCAATTTTGATAAAATTGCAGCGGAAGTTAATCCTGCGATACCAGCACCAACTACCAAAACTTCAGTCTTAAGCATTCTAATGGAAAATTTATCTCATATTGAAGTTAGCGAAATTTGTCATAGATTAGGCAATAACTATCCAAAAAGTATTACACAAGTATATGGGGGTAATATTCATAACTCTTGGCAAATAGAATTCAAAAACAAGAAATTCTTTCTTAAAAGAAATAAAAGACAGAAAAAGTTTCTTAAATTTGAAGAATATTGTCTTCGAAATCTACAAGCAAATATTAATGAAGAAAACCTAACTATTCCTAAAGTGATTTTATATTTAGAAGTTTTAGATGCAGAACTTCTTGTGATGGAATGGATTGATATGCAAAACGGTGATCAAAAAAAGCTAGGAAAAGGTTTGGGAGAAATGCATTTAAAATCGCATGAGTCTAATCCAAAGAAATTTGGATGTCCTGTTGAAGGTTTTATTGGTATTACAAAGCAAGAGAGAGGATGGGAAAAAAATTGGATAGACTGTTTTATTAACTTAAGAATTGAACCTCAATTATCAAGCATTAAAAATAATTTTTTAGACATAAAAACTAAAAATATAATTAAAGAAAAAATTAGATCAGAACTTATTACGCATCAACCAATGAATGCTCTTGTACACGGTGATCTATGGTCCGGGAATAAAGGTATAGAAGAAGATGGGAAGGGAGTTCTATTTGACCCGGCATCTTGGTGGGCTGATAGTGAAGTAGATATTGCTATGACAAGATTATTTGGAGGTTTTAATAATGAATTTTATGAAGAGTATCATAAAATTATTCCTTTAAAACAAGGATTTAAAAAAAGAGTTTTTATATATAATTTTTATCATATATTGAATCATGCCAACATGTTTGGAGGTTCATATTGTCATCAAGTTCAAGATTACGTAAAAAAAATAATGACTCTTTAATTTCCTAAGTATGTCTTTTTAAGATTTTGAACCTTATCTATCACTGCGTCACGATTTTCACTCGTGCGAAGATTTTGCCAACTCCATTGACCAACAACTACAAGGCCTAGTAGTTCTAGTAAACCTGGAAGGATTGGGAAAAAGTTAATAGTGTCAATAACAACTTTAATTATTATTTGAGCAATAACGACAACAGCAACAATACCTGCTGCTTTACCGTATTTTCCCATTTGGGTCCAATCAACATTTCCAAGAGTTTCGTTGACTTTTCCCATTACATCAGAATACTTCTCGGAAAAACTTTTGTTTTCAGTGCTTGTATCGGAACCAGAGTCTTGATTTGACTCGGAAGTGTTGTCACTCATGAACAGTCTGGTGGCAAATTATATATATGAACCAGACAGTATCGGAAAAAACGTCTATTGACTACCTTTTTGTTATGCTTAATTCCGAACCGAAACATTTTGTATTTTTTAAGATGTATTGGTATATTTAGATTTTGGAGATATTTAAGCTGGAATTCGATTTAAAAAAAACTTCACAATATTTCCTAGTTCTAACAAAAACATTAAAAAATCTCATAAATAGCAAAAATTCAAAAGGCTAATTTTTTTATTTAAATTATTATATTTTTATAGACTATTGTTGAAAATCAAGTAATGACAATATCAAAAGATTTCAAATTTAATTTCTTAAGTGTAGATGAAAAAGAAAGATACCAAAAGCATTTAACTCTTAAAGAAATAGGGATTTCAGGTCAATTAAAACTAAAAAATAGCTCAGTTTTATGTATTGGAGCAGGAGGTCTAGGATCATCTGTTTTACTTTATCTTGCGGCCGCTGGAGTTGGGAAAATTGGAATAGTTGACAATGATCAAGTTGAGAAGTCTAATCTCCAAAGACAAATTGTTCATGAAACAGATACTGTTGGCAATCTAAAAATTGATTCTGCCCGAGAAAGAATTCAAAGATTAAATCCTAATCCTCAAGTAGTAACTTTTCATGAAAGAATTAATCCATATAATGTTTTAGATATTATTAAAGATTTTGATGTTATTTGTGATTGCTCAGATAACTTTGGTACTCGATATTTAATCAATGATGCGTGTGTAATACTTAATAAACCCTTAGTTTTTGGCAGTGTTCAAGGTTTTGAAGGTCAAGTAAGTGTTTTCAATCTTTTTCAAAACAGTCCTAATTTGAGAGACTTGCTTCCTGAATCCCCTTCAAAAACTAGCACACCTAGCTGCGAAGAATTTGGGGTTATAGGAGTTTCAACTGGTCTTATAGGAATTCTACAAAGCAATGAAATAATTAAAATCATCCTTGAAAGAGGTGAGAGTCTAGATGGAAAATTTTTGATTTTTAATCTATTAACTATGACAATAAAAAAATTAAATTTAAAAGCTGATAGGTTAAATAAAACAATCAAAAATCTTGCTCAGTTCGATGATTTTTACAACGATACAGAATGCTCGAATAATGCTATTGAAATTGAGAAAATAAATGCCAAAGAATTTGAGATTTTATACAAAAAAAAACCCGACAAAATACTTTTAATAGATGTTAGAGAAAATGAAGAATTCTCTAATTCATGCATAGAGGGTTCTATATCCATCCCACTTAGCAATCTAGACCAAAAATCTAATTTAGAATTTATAAAACAAGAAAGTTTAATAAAAGAGGTTTTTACTTTATGTCAATTGGGTAAGCGTTCTGAAAAAGCGGCAAAGCTCTTGTCAAAATTTAGCATTCAATCAAGATCAATTGAAGGTGGAATTGAAAAATTAAACAAAATATACTCAACTAAAATTTAGATGAAATTTTAATAATCTACTCCTCTTTTTAAATCAACTCCAACATTCGCATAATGTTTATGGCAAACCATTTCAGAGTAAACATTAGCAAGTTCAAAGTATGAAGGTTCATTCTTACATCTGCCAGTAATAACTACCTCTGTATCTGTAGGTTTTTTTAAAAGAGTTTGATGAATTGATTCAACTGGTAAAAGTTCTAAATCAACAGTTGGATTCAATTCATCCAAAATAATAGTTTTATATAAACCACTAAGAATAGCCGCTTTAGCAATTTCCCATGCTCTTTCAGCTTCAACATAGTCAATTGGTTGTTGCTGCCCCCTCCATACGATGGCATCTCGGCCTGAACGCAAATGGTCAACTAAATGCGGATAACTTTCTCTCAAAGCTTCTATGGCAGCGTCCTCAGTATAACCATTACCACCTTTTAGCCATTGCAAAATTAAAACTCTATGACTCTTGTCTTGAGATATTCCTTTCCCAATAGCTTGAAGAGCTTTACCAAGTGCACTTGTAGATTTTCCTTTTCCTTCGCCAGTATAAATTTCAATTCCACCAGAACCATTAATTTGTCTGTTTGTTATATTGACCTCTCTTCTCAAACGCGGTCTCATTTCTGAATGAAGCTGAGATATTCTTACCAAAGAAGAAGGCGCTGCTCTTCCCGTAATGATTATCTCCAAGCCATCAGGACGATTTTGGAGCGAACTGACGACTTCATTAATATCAAGCATGCCTAGATCTAGAACTGGATTCAATTCATCTAGAACAACAACTGAGTAAAGAGAGCTCGCAATTGCACCTTTGGCAATATTCCATCCTCTCTCTGCCTCAGAGATATCAGATTTTGTCACTTGATCAGCATTAAAGAATTCCGATCTTCCTGTCCTCACATGATCAATCAAGTGTGGGAACCCTCTTTGCAAGGCTTCAATAGCCGAATCTTCATCATATGACCTCTCAGGACCTTTAAGAAATCTCAGCAAAAGTACTCTGGACTGTCTTTTTTCGCATATTCCTAAACCTATTGTTCTAAGAACAACACCCAACGCAGCCTGACTCTTCCCTTTTCCTTCTCCATCATAAATATGTAGTTGGCCTTTTGATCTTTCTTGGCTGTCACTTGCAGTAACAATTCCAATCCCTCTATTTCTACTTGTATTTGTCAATTGAACAAGGTTAGTCAATTTAATCTAAGATAAAGTAATGAATATTATTAAAAATTTAATAATAAATTCAACCTATTAATATTTTTTAAATTTTAAAGTAATTAACATGTTCAATCAACTAGAAATTCTCTCTGATGAACAAAATGTAAAACTTAATGCAATGAGAAGTTATATAAAAAATCTGGATAGTGTTTGTGTTGCTTATTCAGGTGGCGTAGATAGCACATTAGTAACCTCATTGGCATTCGAGCAATTAGGCAGTAAAGCAATTGCTATTACAGGTGTTTCTCCTGCATTAGCTGAAACACTACTTGAAGAAGCAAGAAGCCAAGCAAAATGGATTGGGGTTAAACATTTAGAAATTGAGACATCAGAATTAGATCAAGAAAGTTATAGTACAAACCCAAAAGATAGATGTTTTGCATGCAAAAAAGAGCTTCACAAACACACAACATATTTATCTAAAAAACTGAATTACAAAATTGTTTTAGATGGAGTAAATTTAGATGATCTTGGAGATTATAGGCCTGGAATTCAGGCAGCCAAAAAAGCAGGGGTTGTTTCTCCCCTCGCTCAATTTAACATTACCAAAAAAGATATCAGGGATATATCGAAAGCATTAGGCTTCCCTTGGTGGGACAAACCTGCTCAACCGTGTTTATCATCAAGATTTCCTTATGGCGATGAAATAACTAATAAAAGACTAAAAATGGTTGAAAAGGCTGAAGAATACATAAAAAAAGGTGGCATATCCGAAGTGCGAGTTAGATGTCAAGGATCAACCGCCAGAATCGAAATTCCCAAAGATCAATTCCAAAAATTTTTTAAGAAATATGATTTTAATGAATTAGTTTATTATTTTTCTAATTTAGGATTTAATTGTACAAGCCTAGATCTGGAAGGATTAATCAGTGGAAAATTAAATAGATAAAAATTGCAATTTAGACTTTTGTTCTAATCTGATTATGAACTGTTGAGGGAGGATTTCTATTAATAATACGCAAAAGATGTTCTTCAGCCATCAAAACTTCAATTAAATATTTACTAGCTCTTTCAGGATTCATATTTTTACCACATGTGAAGATATCTACGGCGGAATAATATGATTCAGGCCATGTATGAATTGAAAGATGAGATTCAGCTAGTAATGCGATTGCTGTTACGCCATGAGGTTCAAATTTATTACTTGTCAGATTTAGAACTGTTGCATTGGCCAATTTTGCAGCATTGCTTAATGTGCAACGTAAAAAAGATTCATCATTTAATTTTTCGTAATCACATCTATACAGCTCTAACAAAAAATGTTTACTTTGATGGGCTAACTTATCTTTATTACTAAATCCTTTTAAAATTTGACTTTTTTTTGAGAGATCCATTAATGAAATTTATATGAGTTATAGATTAGCTAAAAAACGTACCTTTTAAAAATTATAAGTAAATCATTTGTGAAGAGCCTAAAAAAGATTGATTAAACTTATCTAGATGTGTCGCACTTATCAGACATTGGCTATCTTTTCCAACAGAATTTAATAATATATTTTGTCTAGTTATATCTAGTTCTGCCAACACATCATCCAATATCAATATTGGTGGCTCATTGAATGTTTTACGCAATAAATCCAGCTCAGCCATCTTTAGAGCCAAGATAAAAGTGCGTTGCTGCCCAGATGAACCATATTTTCTTACTGAAATATCATTAATAAGAAACTCTATATCGTCACGATGAGGGCCCACATTGCATTTACCGGTTAATTCCTCTATTGAACGCTGATTATATAATTGTTCTGCAATTTTCTTACTAATTTCTTCTTCTTCTTCTTCTTGAAGTATGTTGTCTATCCCAGAAAGAAAATTTATACCAATTTTCTCTTTAGATTTGCTCAAGTGACTATGCCAATATTCAACATATGGTTTGATTTTTGATAAAGCTCTTCTTCTACGCCTAAAAATTCTTGTACTTATTAATGACATTTGAATATCAAAACTATCAATCATTTCTGGGACTTGATCTTTTAGAAAACTTTCTGAACGCCAAAAATGACTTCTTTGTTTTAAAAGCCTATTAAATCTACTAAGTAATTCGACATATACTGGTTCAAGCTGAGACACAACCTTATCTATCCATATTCTTCGATAACTCGGTTCACTTCTAACAATATCTATATCATTGGAACAAAAACATATACTCCGAATATAATTCTTTATCTCACTGTTTCTTTTCAGTAATGTGTCATTTACATAGACTTTTTTAGCACCTTTTCTCAATAAATGTACTTTTAAGTCATCCTTAAAATCAATTTGACCACCAATCACTGCCAAATCACTATCATTTTCTATTAAATCTTTATCGCTTAATGATCTACTAGATTTTAATTGGCTAAGAAATTCAACTGATTCAAGTAAGTTTGACTTACCAATGCCATTACAACCTAGAACAATGGTTCTTTGCTCCTTAAGATCAATTTCGAAACTTTTATGGTTACGAAAATTATTTATTTTTAAGTTATTTAAGAAAATTTGTTTTATGCATTCCTTTGTCAAATTAGCTAAATTTAAAATATTTAGATTTTCTTTAAAGAAATTGAAAAAATTAAGGGCATGTAGCTCAGTTGGATAGAGCATCAGATTCCGGTTCTGAGAGTCGGGGGTTCGAATCCCTCCATGCTCGTATACAAACTTAAAGTTTATAACCCATTACTCTAATTCCATTTGGATCTAATATAAAACCACTTTCTTCTAAACTGTTAAAGGAGGAAACTGGAGCTTGGACAGAAATACTGCATCCTGGCATTTGCCTATTTATTTTTTCAAGTGTTACTTGAAGAAGAATCGAATAAAAAAGTGTCTGATTTTCGCCTGATTGAGCGCTTAAGTTCCATAAATTAGCATTTAATCCTCTATCTGAAGTAACCCTCACAAACCCATAGATATTTTTTGCAGATTCCTTTTGTATGGTAAAAAAGAAATTACTTTTCTGAATAGCTTTAGTTAGTGTTTTTATTGGAAACGTCTCACAGCCACAATTTGCTAAAAGCTTATTTACATCCTTAGCTAATGGGGCATGAAAAGAATTAACAAAATAACCCTCTGGAAGAATAATTTTTTTTTTTTGAAAATATTGCAATTATTAACCCGTATTTCTCATACCTGCTGCTATGCCATTAATCGTCAAAAGTGCTCCCCTTAATAATTCACTTCGGCTATAAGCTCTCCTAGATTCATCCTTATCAACAAGAGACTCACTAATTGGAGGTCGTCTCGTTTGGTCTCGAAGTCTTCTTAAAAGTGAAACTTGCAAAAATCCTAAAGGTATTATTGTTTTATTTCTTAAATTTACAGATAATCTTAAGTCTCTATCCGACTCAAGAAGCTTATTTTTACCCGTAATCTCAAGTATTAAAGCTTTTGTCAGATTATATTCTTTAGAAATTACATCAAAGATGACCTCAAAAGAATCTTTATTTTTCTGACTGCCTAGAGTATCAACATAATATTTCGCGACTTCTAAGTCTACTTTAGATAATGTCATTTCTACTTTTGATATAAGCATCCTAAAAAAGGGCCATCTTTGGTGAAGAACTCTTAATAATTCAATTTGTTGGGGATCAGATTTTAATTCGACTGACAGTGCAGTTCCTACACCAAACCAACTTGGCAAAAGAAATCTACTTTGTGTCCAGCCAAAAACCCATGGAATAGCTCTTAAACTTGATAAATCCTTAGCTCCTTTTTTTCTTCTGGCAGGTCTACTTGATATCTGTAATTTACTAATTTCTTCGATTGGAGTCACTTCTTGAAAGAAAATTAACAAATCAGGATTCTCATGAACTAATTTTCTATAGTGCAATCTTGAGGTTTCTGCCAACCTAGTCATTAGCTCATTCCATTCTGGGGTTGCATCAAGCCTATTATTAACTAAACTATTCTGCATAACTGCAGTAATAACGGTTTCTAAATTATACAAAGCGAGCTCAGGAAGACTATATTTAGAAGCCAAAACTTCTCCTTGTTCTGTTATTTTAATTCTTCCTTTTAAGGTACCGCTTGGCTGAGCTAAGATAGCTTGATAAGCAGGGCCCCCTCCTCGCCCTACAGAACCGCCTCTTCCGTGAAAAAGCCTGAGGAGTATATTATTTTTACTTGAAAGATTTTGAAGAGCTATTTGAGCTCTATGAATTTCCCAATTACTAGAAAGGAATCCTGAATCTTTATTACTATCAGAGTAACCTAGCATTAATTCCTGAAGAGGTTTTAAAGATTCGCCAACTTTTGGTAAAAGTGATCTATAAAAATCTAATTTAAATAATTTATCCATTACTTCTGGAGCTCTTTTAAGGTCCTCCACAGTTTCAAACAGAGGGACAACTAATAGTTTTGACTTTTTCGAATTTTGATCAAGAAGTCCCATCTCTTTTGCCAGAAGAAGTACCTCAAGCAAATCAGATGCACTATGACTCATTGAAATTACATAAGAATGACAAATACGACTTCCAAATTCTTCTTGCAGTCTCTTAACCATTTTAAAAACAGCAAAGGTTTCTTCTGTACTGTTACTCCACTTAACTTCTGAAGGAATTAAAGGCCTTTTTGTATTGAACTCTTCTATTAACCATTCCATTTTCTTCTCCTCGGACATCTGATCATAATGGACAGACAAATCAAGATAATTTAAAAGCTCTTGTATTGCATCACTGTGCCTAGTGCTCTCTTGACGTATATCCAAACTTGCTAAAGAAAACCCAAAAATATGTACCTGAGTTAGTAATTTATTTACCTCCTGACAGCTTAAATCTGTACTGTTTAGACTATTCTTTATTAATTCAAGATCATAAGTAAATTCTTCGACTGATTTATAGTGTAATTTTTCAACTTGCTCTAAATTTTTAAAATCTGATTGTCCTTCTAAAGCTAACTTCCAACCACTTTCTCCTAATAGCTTATTTCTTTCTTGGGTTAGTTTCAATTTTTCTAAAATATAACTCAATTTCAATCTGTAAGGCTCTGACCTATATCTTGTTGCTCTTGCTTCATAAATTTGTGGGAACTTAACTCTATCAGTTTCTAGTGATTCCAAAAGAGAAGAGCTTACTTGGCTCCACTGCATTGAGACGCTTAATTGATCTCTCAGATTAGATATCGCATGAATATATCTTTCCAACATTAATTGTCTTTGATAACAGGCAGTTCTCCATGTTATTTCCGGCGTTACTGATGGATTACCATCCCTATCAGAACCTACCCAAGAACCAAAGTTACAGAATGATTCAGATGGCATCTGAACATCTGGATAATTATCGTTAAGCGCTGAAGCAATTCTACCTCTCAAATGCGGCATCGCATTAAAAAGAACTTGTTGAAAATAATGCAAGGCATAATCAACTTCGTCTAATACTGAAGGCTTGAATTGATGTAATTCATCCGTCCTCCACCAAAGGGTTACTTCCTCTTTTAATTGTGTTTTTAGAGAATTAATTTCTTCTATTGTTAAAAATTTTTCGACCTGTATTTTTTTTAAGAGGTTTGCAACTCTAGTTTGTTTATGCCTAATTGTATGTCTTACTATCTCTGTCGGATGCGCCGTAAAGACCAAACGAATATCCAGTTCTTCCAATAACTCCTCTAATTTACCGGGAGGGACATTTAATTTCCTAAGCCTATAAAACAATTCTTTAAATGTTACAGGTGCATTTTGCCTAGCCAATGCAGGGGCAAAAGGATCAAGATTATCGGGAGATTTGTGAACATTCTTATTTGTAAAGCTTTGAATATACCTATCTTCCTCGACTCTTTGCTCCAAGATATTAACTAGTTGAAAATATAATGAAAAAGCTCTAGCAGCAGAGATAGATTCTGCCAAATCCATAGAATTTACAATATGAACTATCTCATTTTTAAATTCTTTTGAAGTATGCTCATCAACTGGTGATGAATAACTTAATTCTTTAAGCTGTATTAAGCGTTCTGCTTGATCAAATGGGCATTCTTCTCTTAAGACTGATTCCCACAAATCTTCTATCAATGCACGATTTTTATCTAGCGGATCATTGTTACTTATAAGATCCACATTATTATTTGTTAACTGTTCTATAGATTCCATATAATTATTATGTCATAAGTGAATATTTTCAGATCAAATATTAGTTTAAATTATTAAATACTTTCCTCGTCACTTTTTGCCATATCATAAATAGCAACTTTCATAATTTCGCCAATAGATAGTCCCTTTTCATATTGTTTGATCCATTTCATAGATTGATTACCCTCTTCTAAAACTCTATAGATAGGTTTCAAAAGATGCTTCATATTTAACTTTTCTGCAGTAAGCGATACATCTGCTAGTAACTTTTCTATCCATTCGCTACAAATTATTTTTTTGCCATCTGTCCAATTAATTAACTCTGCATTCAAACTATTTTTTGCAGCTTTGATTTCATTTTGGTCACATATTTGTGATAATTCATCCAAAGAAAAAATACTTGCATTAATAGGGTCTAATGTTTTTATATTTTCAAACAAATTTAAAATTCGCAATTCTAGCAAAGCTGTTATTCCCATCAACAAATTAATATCTGAAACGAAATCGCATACTCGTAATTCCAAGCGATCCAAAATTAAAGGTCTTTCAGGTCCATTCGGTCTAATAGAGGACCAGAAATGTCTAATATTTTGCATATTCCCATTTGCTATATTCGTCTTAATCCACTTAATATAACCTTCGTGATTTATAAAAAACGGTACTGCGTTTGGTGTTTTAGGAAATTGAATCCATCTCTGAGAATGATTATTGGTAATTTGATTGTTTAAGAAAGGTGAGCTAGCACTTATAGAAAGATACAGAGCAGCCTCACACCTAACCAATCTAATCGCAGCAAAAAGTTGATCTAAATTATCAATCCCTATATTTATATGAACACTTGAAGTGGCAATAGATATTCCGTAATTATCTTGTATGAATTGATGATAAATATTATCAATATCAGAGCGTTGAAACCGACTATTATGGGTAAAGCAAAGAGTAGATGAAGGAATAATAGTCAAATCTCTCTTCATTAACCATTTTCTTAAATTTTTTCTTGGAGTTAATAATTGATTAAATATAACTTTATAATCTTTTTCCGGAGTAGTAATATATTCAACATTCCTCTTATCAGGCTCTTTAACAAAATTAAAAAATGTTTTTTCAATCTCATCTGAAACTCCAATATGAGAATTTAAAGAACCTGTGAAGAGTTCCACTTCAAAACCCTTATATAAATTTTCAATAATCATTTATTTATCCAAACACGATAAAGCTTTAAAAATTCCTTTGGCTTTATTAATAGTCTCTTGATATTCACTTTCAGGAGAAGAATCTGCAACTATTCCCGCTCCAGCTTGAACAGAAACATTATATGAACCATCCTTTAAGGGAGTAACAATCATAGTTCTTATTGTTATTGCCGTATTTAATGCACCATTGATATCTATAGATCCATAAACACCTGCATAAGGTCCTCTCGCATCTTTTTCAAAGCTATTAATCAATTGCATAGCTCTTATTTTGGGGGCCCCAGTCACGGTGCCAGCGGGGAAACATGCTTTTAGCAAATCCCAGACGTCAGTGTTGTTTTTTAAAACCCCCTCAACCTCACTTACAATGTGCATAACATGTGAATATTTCTCAATAATCATTAAATCTTTGACCTCTACAGTGCCAACGTCACAAACTCTTCCCAAATCGTTTCTTCCAAGATCTATAAGCATTACATGCTCAGCTATCTCTTTTGGATCATTTAATAAATCTTTTTCTAGTTGTAGATCTTGTTGCATATCTTTCCCTCTCGGTCTAGTACCAGCAATTGGTCTTAAACTTGCTAAAATTTGATTATTTTTATTTTTTTCAGCTTTGACCATAACTTCAGGGCTAGAACCTATTAGATACCAAGAACCAAAATCAAAAAAAGCCATATAAGGAGATGGATTAACCATCCTTAAACTTCTATATAAATTAAAGGGATCATTATTAACATTAGATTGAAATCTCTGACTGAGAACAATTTGGAAGATATCTCCTTTTCTTATATATTCCTTAGCAGAGAGTACTGCATTTTTAAACTCCTTTTTCTCCCAATTACTTTTAAAATCAAGATGAAGATTATCATGTTCATTCCAATCTAGAAACTCTGTTTCTTTTAAAGGGACTCTCATTAAATTTCTAATTTCATTGATTTTACTTATAGATTCTTGATAAATTTCTTCAATCGAAAGACCTCCTGAAGAAGCTGTATCAGCATATTTTACTGCGGTTATACATCTTTTTATTTGATCAAAGATTACTAATTGATCAAAAAACATCCAAGATCCATAAGGAATATCATTCGAATCTATATGATTGATTTTGACGCTAGGCTCAATTCTATTTATTAATTCATAACCCCAAGAACCATATAATTGGCCAACAGAGGGGAAGTCATTAAGACTAATTGACTTATATTCGTTTGTCCAATCCCTCAAGATTTTAAAGGGATCTCCTTTATGTATTTCAGTTTTACCATTATTCCAAGTTTTAACTATTTCCTCTCCATAAGATACTGCTTCCCACAGTGGTTTTGTGGCAACAATACTCCATCTACCTAAATTTTCTCCACCTTCAACAGACTCAAGAAAAACTCCATGTGAATCCTTTTCAGATAATTTCAACCATGTTGATAGGGGGGTTTCTAAATCTGCAGGCCAAGTCTGAAGGATAGGTATAAAATTTTTACCATCTTCATAAGCCTTTAAGAAACTATCCTTATTAGAACTGATCATATCAATAATGTCAGTCCAAATTATAAATAAATTTTTCTTTTATATCAACTTTTGGAAATTTATTCAAAAGTTTTTTTAGTTGTAAATTTCAACCCTGCAGGATTAGGGTTTTCGCCTATCCTTCTTGGGTTATGGCCAACTATCTCTCTACCCTCATTAACTTTTTCAGGAAATACTCCATCTTTAGGATGTAAAAATTCAATATCTCCACCAGGAAAAATTCTATAAATTTTAAAGTCTTCAATTCTAGGTTTGAAACCTCTTAATTGTGTACCTAAGGCAAGACATTGTTCTTTTCTTGCAAAATACATTAAATTATCACCTTCATGCATCACAGCTGCACCACCAGTAGGTAATTCAAATGCTTGTTCTTGAGAACTATTCCATACAATTGCATATTTTTCTTCGGTTTCTGCTGAGTTTAATAACCCCCCAGTACTACCTATATGCTTTGGAAATTGACCAACTAAAGTTTCAGTCATCCTAATTTTTAAGTTATTTATAATAAGAAACTAGCATTACTATTTTACAAATCTCCAAATTAATAGAAAAGTTTCTACATTATTTAATAAATTAAAAAAAAAATATTTGATTTTCTTTTCATTTTGAATCGGAAATCGGAAAAAAAACTGTCAAACCAGCATCTCGCCTTTGCGTAACATATCCACCTAGGCTAGCTAACAATTTTTGAGTTGCAATTTGACTTAATTGTAAACTGCCTGTTTGAGGATTCCAATTTAGAACTGGACCAATATCAGATCCATTTTCCTTTCTAGATATTTCATTTGTACTACTATCCAATTTTTGTACTTTTAGTTGAAGTTTAAGTTTTTGTCCAGCTGGGCGCAATTCTAAAATCAATGTACTTCCTTCTTTCAACCCTCTAGTATTTTTATCAATTAGTCCTCTTAGCATTAATTCTAGTTTTTCAGAATCACTCAAAATTTGAGGAAGCTGACTAGGAATATCAATTTTGAGTAATATTCCACGTCGACTGAGTTGTTTTCTCCAAACTGGAGTTAATTTATTAAAAATTTCAGATAAATTTATTTTTGCAAGTTGATTTCGAGGAGATATTTCATTACTTACAAGTTCTGCAGCATTGAAAATTAAACCAAATCTATCAATTTGCTCGTTGCACTCATTATCTATCTGAATTAGACGATTACGCATTGATTCATCCATATTATATTTTCTTAAAGTTGAACTTATTAGTGTTCTTATAGTTGCTAAAGGGGTCCTTACTTCATGAGAAATTGCCTTTAACAATTTTGCTTCTGTTATTTGAACAGTTTTATTATCATTATTAATAGAATTCTTAACAGTTAGATGGGGAATCAATTTAGAGACTTTAGCGGACAAACTTGGCCAAAAGTTTGTTGCAAATTGATTATTAAAATTAAGTTCTCCTAAGTTATTGATTGCATTACGAAACTGAATACCTTCATCGTAATTTTCTTGATAAAACTTTGCATGAATTAATTCAATGACGGTTTTTAAGCTCTCTTCATCACATCTCATTAATAAAATCTTCTGATCTTTTTCTCCCGCTACTGTTAAAACGCATTGAAAATTTGGAGTTATAACCATTAAAAAAGGTTCATAACCATCTTTTGGGTCTAAATTTAAGACTTTGTAATGGCTAGTAACTTCATACTCACCTTTAATTGTCTTAGAATTCTCCCCAGGTAAAAAGCCAGCATTCTCTTTTTTGAAATATGGAAATCCTTCTGGTGACCATAACCAACCTTGTAGTTTAGTGAAAAATTTTTTTTCATTAAGAGCTGGCAAAGGTGATGCAACCCATATACCTCCCTCATGATAATTCTGAGAAAGAAATTCTTTTTGAACAACTTCTAAGGCTGCCCACCACAGCCGCCTCGAGGTATCATCATCAACATATATAGTTTGCAATCCTTCCAGTAGCAAATCTTGAATTTTTTTTATCGTAATTTTTGACTTCATGGATTTCTTAATGATCTAGAGCGTTTGAATATAGATAACGCCAATCCAATAGATATAAAATTAATCACCAAAGAAGTTCTGCCATAACTCATAAAAGGCAGAGGAATTCCAGTAACTGGGCCTAATCCAATGGTCATAAATAAATTAATAATTATTTGAAATAAAAAAGTTGAGGCGACTCCAATAACTATTAATGACTCAAAATCAGTTCTAGCATTTTTAGCAATTTTAATAAGTTGCCAAATTAAAAGAAAAAATAAAAATAAAATAAGTGTACAACCAATGAAACCCAATTCTTCTCCTACCGCACTAAAAATAAAATCAGTATGTTGCTCAGGTATAAATTGCAGATAAGTAAGTTTACCCCTTAATAAACCATTACCCCAAAAGCCTCCAGAACCAATTGCTATTTTACTTTGCAATAAATGATATCCTCCACCTAATGGATCTCTACCAGGGTCTAAGAATAAAATTAATCTATCTTTTTGATATTCTTTTAAACCAAATTGCCACAAAATAGGTGTCAATTTTGCCATTAATAAATGAAGAGAAATTGCCAAACTTGAGAAAATAAATTTCTTTTGTGAAGATCTATAAGCTAAGTAGCCTATAAAGGGAATCCACAAGATAAGGAAATGTCCTGAAAAAAAAGATAATATTGCAGTAACAATACATAAGACTAAGATTAGTATCCACTCTATAGGCATTTGAGACCAATAGAGCATTACAAAAGTAAGCACTATCAGGACTAAAGATGTACCTAAGTCAGGTTGAAAAAATATTAATAACCATGGAATTATAACAATCAAGCAAGGTAATACTAAATCATTTACTTTCAAAATTATTTTTCTATCTAAGACTAAAGCCAGAGTTAATATTGTGCTTAATTTAGAAACTTCTGAAGGCTGAAAAGAAAAAATTCCCAAGCTAAGCCATCTTTGAGCTCCAGACACTGAGATTCCAAAAAAATATATAAGTGATAATGATATTAAAGAAAAACAATAAAAAGGGATCACATACCTTCGTAATCTATCTATAGGTATGTATGAAATAAAAAACGCTACAAAATAGCCAAAAAGACCAGTTAATAGATGGCTTAAAGAATCAGATACTAAAAAGTCTCTTTGTACACTTTTTATTAAAAAACTAGAAATAATTACTAAAGATAAAGGGATCAACAGAAGCGGAGATAACAAAAATCTTCTGATTGAATTATCTTTCTTTTGAAAAAATTGTCTTTTACTAAATAAAGATATTTCTTTGAACATTAATTGTTAATTAACAAATTTATTTTTTATCAATTGAGCCAATTTTTGAAATTTCATCGAACTCTCTTTATTTGGTTGACTTAAGGAAATAGGTATTCCTTTATTACTCTCATCAACAAGAGGAATTTCAATCGGAATTTGAGCAAGTAATTGTAAATTATTTTCTTCAGCTAAGATTTTTCCACCACCTTTACCAAAGATTTCATATTTCTTATTAGGCATATCTGGAGGAATAAATACCGACATATTTTCTACAATACCCAATAAGGGAACACCAAGTTGTCTAAACATTGCTAATCCTCTTCTTGAATCTTGCAAAGAAACTTGCTGAGGAGTAGTAACAACAATTGCTCCAGAAATAGGTACAGATTGTGCTAAAGAAATTTGTGCATCACCTGTTCCTGGAGGTAAATCGATGACTAAAAAATCAAGATTATTCCATTCAACTTGATAAAGGAATTGACGTATTATGCTATTTAACATTGGTCCTCTCCAAATAACAGGTTGACCTTCTTCTATAAGAAAACCCATTGATACTAATGAAATACCATATTTGTTAATTGGTATTAATCTCTGATCCTTGCCAACACCATCTGTAACTTTTGGATTTTCCTCTGAGACACCCAACATCGAAGGAGTGTTAGGTCCATAAATATCAGCGTCCAATAAACCAGTTTTTAATCCTAATTTAGCTAATGAACATGCAATATTTACTGCGATTGTACTTTTCCCTACCCCTCCTTTGCCACTACTTACAGCAATAATATTTTTAATACCCTCTACATTCTTTAAATCAGGAACATTAATTTCACTTTTAGATTCTGATTGAGAAAGGTTATTATCTACTTCTATTTGTACGTCATTGATATCTTCAAACTCAAGGAGCATCTTTCTGACATCTTTAACTATTCGTTCTCTCTGATCATTAGCAAATGATGGCAAAGAGAGTGTGACAATTACTCTTGGTATGATTATCCTTACATTTTTAATCCAAGCTAATTCAATTACATTCCTCTTTGATCCAGCATCTAGAATCTTTGATAAAGCATAATTCGCATCTTCTATTGTGGTCATTAAATTTTTCGAGAGTTTTTCATGTTAGTCGACTCTATAAAAGATTAAGAACTATGTCGAACTATCAAATAATAGGGAATAATTACCCTTTAAAGGAAATTATAAAGGGAAAATAATAATTATCAAAAAAATTTAATTCTTCTATAATTTAAGAAATTATATGTTTAAAGAACCTCCTAAGAACTCAAGAGATAAAACTAAAAATCTCTTATTGAAATTGCAAGATAACATTTGTGAAGGCCTTGAAAATTCTGACGGTAAAGGGAAATTTATTGAAGAATCGTGGCAAAGAGAAGAAGGTGGTGGTGGAAGATCAAGAGTCTTAAAAAACGGTTACATTTTTGAACAAGCTGGAGTGAATTTCTCTGAAGTACACGGCAAAGAATTACCACAATCAATAATTTCTCAAAGGCCAGAAGCAAAAGGACATGAATGGTTCGCGACTGGGACTTCAATGGTATTGCACCCCAAAAATCCTTTTATTCCTACAGTTCATCTTAATTACCGTTACTTTGAAGCAGGGCCAGTTTGGTGGTTTGGGGGAGGTGCAGATCTTACACCCTATTACCCTTATCTTTCTGATGTACGACATTTTCATGAAGAACATAAGAAAGCCTGTGACAAAGTTGATCAAGATTTACACAAAGTCTTTAAGCCATGGTGTGATGAATATTTCTTTTTAAAACATAGAAATGAATCAAGAGGAATTGGAGGTATTTTTTATGATTATCAAGATGGTTCTGGAAGTATTTATAAAGGGAATAATAAAAACGGTATAGCCTTTCAAGCCTCAAAAGAATTGGGAGATGCACAATTAAATTGGGATGATTTATTTTGTTTGGCAGAAAATTGTGGTAATGCATTTCTGCCTGCATATCAACCAATAATTGAAAAAAGGATTAAGCAACAATTTACAAAAGAAGAGAGGGAATTCCAGCTTTATAGAAGAGGAAGATATGTAGAATTTAATTTAGTTTGGGATAGAGGAACAATTTTTGGATTACAAACCAATGGCCGCACTGAATCTATATTAATGTCTTTACCCCCTTTAGCCCGATGGGAATATGGATACAAGGCTAAAAAAGACTCCAGAGAAGATTTTCTCACATCGATTTTTACAAAACCACAAGATTGGCAAAACGATAAGAGCTTAGAAAGATTCTGTTTAGAAAATAATATTTTTGATTAGGCCAATCTTCAACTTCTAAATTAATAATTTTAAATAGGCGTTTTGAATAAAGAACCATCACTTTTCAATTCCAGTCTATCACCTAGTTCATTTTCTAGAGATATTAATTCATCTCTATGGGCTCTTAATCTCATAACAGTCATAACATCATCATTATTTATTAATCTCAATTCAAACTTTTCCTCTCTAGCTGATTTTTTAAAATAAACCATTCCTGATAAAGGACCTCCAATGAAGCCTAAAAGAATTGGCCACCAGCCTAATACGGGATATATTTGAATAATTACTAATCCCAAAGCACAAGATCCAAATCCACCAAGAATTCCTAAAAAGATTGCTAAGAATTTACTAGATACAACCTGTCCCTTGAATATTAAAATTCTGTGATCAAAATCTCCACCAGTCTGTTTCCATCCTCTTAAATTAAGCCATTCATATAGATCATTTAAAACTTTTACGGGTTTTTGTGAAGATGAAATTTCCACAACTGTCGTTCTATCTTTACTAGAAGCTCTTAGAAAAAAAAATAAACCTATTGCAAGAAGTATTGTAAGCAATAATGTTGAATTCAGGGAATAAGACATTTATTAATTTCTCTAATAAATCTATAATTAAAATTTAACCTATATCATATTATAATTTTTTATAATTTATACTATTAATAAATATTTTAAAACTTAAGAAATACTGTTAATAATAAACTTTTCGAAATAATGAAAAGTTAAGATTAATAGATCTATATTCAATAGTTATGGAGAAAAGTGAAGAAAATAAAAACATAAATTTTTGTCATAATGATATAAGTAACGATTTTTATAATCTTTATAAAACCTCCTCATATCTTGCAGTCGATACTGAAGCCATGGGATTAATACATGGGAGAGATAGGTTATGTTTGATCCAAATATGTAATGAATTAAACTTAACTTCTTGTATAAAAGTTGCACTTAACACTTCTTGTTCTCCAAATTTAAAAGAATTATTTGAAGATGAAAAAATAATTAAAATCTTTCATTATGCAAGGTTTGATGTGGCAGCTCTGAAATGCAACCTTGGAATTAATACAAAAAATATTTTTTGCACAAAAATAGCTAGTAAATTAGCAAGAACATACACAAATAAACATGGATTAAAAGACCTAATAAATGAACTCTTAGGGATAGAATTAGACAAGAGTTCACAAAGCAGTGATTGGGGTAGTGATGAAGATTTAACAAGTGAACAAATAGATTATGCTGCAAATGACGTTAGATATTTAATTAAAGCGATGCATAAACTTAAAGTCATCCTCAAGAGAGAAGGTAGACAGGATTTGGCCCAGAAATGTTTTAACACTATTCCAGTGCATGCTGATTTAGATATTTTAAAATTCTCAAATATTTTTGAACATTAGTAATCAATCTTCAGTCAGGAAATTATCTTCATCATCTAAAGTTTCCATTAGCTGATCAAGTATTTTCGATGAACTTAGTTTTTGTCCCTCATCTTTTTTACAAATTTCTAAGAGATCTTGAGCAACTTGTCTTTTTTCTTCAATAGTTTTAAAACCTTTTTGTGCAATCTTAATTTCCACTTTCTTTTTAGCAGAGGACAAGCTAATACTCAATATTTTTGCTATTTCCGCACATATTTTTAGATATTGCCGATCATTAATTGGATACATGAAAAAACTTTAATAATTTTAAAATCCTACTTTATTAAGATAACAAATTAAAGTTTATAGAATCTACAATTTTCTGACTAGCTCCACTCTTACCCATTCTTTCTTTTCCAATCTTAGCTTGCTTAACCCTATAATTTTCTTTATTTAACAGTAAAATTAAACGTCTTAGAAGAATTTTCTTGTTACCGCAAACTAAAACACTTCCTCCTAATAATCTAGATTGCCTTTTTGCAAATGATTTTGTAAATTGTGGGCCATTACCTGGAAGGGAAAGAGAAGGTACACCAAGACCAGCAATTTGCTCTGTAGCAGTTCCTGCATTTGACAATCCAACAATTGCCATATTTGCCCATAAATTAAACTTACCTTTTCCTATCAAAATAAATTTTTCTTTATTTCTCCAAACTGAATCTTCTCCAACCATAAAATTAAATTTGGTTTGTTTTAAAAAACCATATTTTTTCAAGTAGCTTTTTATTTTACTATCATTGGCATTAATACTTAATGGCAAAAGAATTACCGAATCTTTGGATAGATTTAAATCTTGCAAACAATCTAGAAAAAGTTCAAGATTATTTAATGCTTCGGGGTAGCGACTTCCTATTAAAACAATTATTCTGGGAAAATTAATAATATTTGAAATATTTTCATTATTTTCATGAACAAAATCCATCATGGGATTACCAAAATATTTTGCAGGAATTTTTCTTCGATTCAAATTATTTGCTGTAATTTGATCCCGCATGATCAAAGTTTTACATCGGGGAGATTTCATTAGTAATATTTCCCAAGGATCCCATTCCGAACCTTTTAATTTATGATAAAAATCGCTTAATGACCAACCTGGTCCACTACTCCATGTGTGATCACTTTTAGGAGTTCCAATAAAACTAAATTCACAATCGGAACTCCACGCAAAGAATAATGGTAATAAATCACCTACTGCAATAATTTTGCAATTATATTTAGACTTTCGCCTTATAAGTAAGAAGTTCTTTAAAGTATCAATTAAAAATCCTGCTAATAAATCAAGCATAAATCCTGTCAAACTTTGATTACTAAAACCTCCACTAGGTAATTCTTTTAGATGTCCGATTTTATGAAACTTCTTTGAATTGAGACAGTTAAATACATCACCATTACCTACCAAAGGTAAAACTTCAATATGATTTATTTTTATTTTTTTTAATAATCGTTTAATTATCTCCAATGCGATCACATCTTCGCCATGACCATTGCATATAATTAATAAAGAATGAGTCTTCTTACTGTTAGGATCATTAAGAGATTCAATTAAAGCTTCATCGGCGGCATGGCCAAGTGGTAAGGCAGAGGATTGCAAATCCTTTATCCCCAGTTCGAATCTGGGTGCCGCCTTTTTTAAACTAGTGACAATATTCCCCGTAAAGCGTTCCAAGAACTGAAGTTTTTCGTAGCGATTGTTATAACTCAATTCGTTCAGAGTGGGCGGTAAGTGGGCGGTAAGTTTGCTGATAATTTATCAGGTCTTTTTTAACCTGTTTTTATTATCTCATTTACCGCCCATTAGGCATTAATTTTCCTCCAGATACTTATCTCTCCAAAGTTGGCATTGTTCTCTCATAAATGTGGTATCTCTTCCGTGAACAAGATCTCTAAGAACACTCTCTCTTACATTTTGTTTTACTTTAATGCTCACTTCTTTAGGTGCGTGTTTAAGCAACTTGAAAGATTCTTCCCACCATTGCCATTCATCAGATTGAAGAATCTTTTGTTTAGATTCTTCATCATCTATTCCTTCCTTCCATTTCATTTCATCTATTGCGAAATTAAGTGCTTTCTTAAAAGGGGTATCTCCTCTTTGTATAAGTTCAAGTTCTCCTAGAGTTAAATTGCTAAGTGCATCTGCTAAACGCTCTTGCCTTTTATCTGGTGGCATCTTGTAAGCATCTAATTTCTCTAATGGTGTTGTTCTCATTGATTTTCCTCCTTAAAAAATTGTTCAAGTGCATTTGCTGTAGTGCTTCTATCCTTCAGTTTCTTTTTCTTAATTTCAGGATCAAGAATCTGAAGAATTTTGTCTAACTTCGCTTGAGTTATTTCAAAAACTACAGGTGAATCTCCTCCATATCTGGATTGAATTGAAAGAATAATTTCTCTACGATTACTTCCCATTAGTTTTCCTCCCAATCAAAGTTTGTGACTTGACTTGCTTCCCACTTTGAATCTTCAACCACTTTTTCAATAATCAAATTGAAAATTGGTTTAAATAATTCTTCTATTTGAGTTCTACTTGCTTTGCCTTTTGAGTAAGCATCTTCTAAAGCACGAGTACGGAAGAAACCTATTACATCTTCTTCAAAGATTTCGATTACCTCTTCACAAAGATTTGAATAGAGATTGTTCAGTTCATTCAAAGACATTAGTTTTCCTCCTTTAATTGTTTTTTACGCTTACTAATCATTTCTTCAAGATTTTCAATCACTTCAAAATAATCGCTAGTTCTTTGTGTTTTAGAATTGAATACATAACTGACTAAATCACTCTTAACATCGGATAATTTTTCATAAATTTGAATAATTTCTAAAAGGATTTGTTCCTTTTGTTGAGTCATAATGTTCTCCTTTTTATTTGATTTATGAGAGGTTTTGTTCACTCTCACAAGGGAAACACTTTAGGGGTGCCAACTTTAAAATGCCCTCTGAGATCTACTGTGCTGGAACGACTTACAAGGGTGCTATAGGGTACAGTTAGTGTTAATTAGTAGGGGTATATGAGTCAAAAAATATTCTGGGAAATTTTTTATTTGAAAGTATATTTAAAGGTCGAATTAGGTGCGTTTTAGATTTATAAGGTTCCTTGATTTTGCATACAAAGTAACTGCTACTGGTACCTCTAAATTGTTTTGTGTAGGCAATATAAAAGCACCCCCGAAACCAGACAGGGATGCTTGAGGCAGTTCAGTTTGTCTAAAAAGGGTGAAAGAAAAAAGAAGATCACCCTGATCTGGTTTGAACTACTTCATTCAAACTAGGGGAAGCGAACATATTATTATTTATTCTTTTCCGACCACATTTCTCCTCATATTCGTGAACTCGTTTTTCTAATTTTTTAAATCTTCTGTGGAATTTAATTCGTGCCAGATAATCTTCCAACGCCTCCACTAAGAGAATCATCTTGGCACGAACTTGTATTGAATCTTTTGCTCTTTTCATTTCGTATATGGAAGTGAGTTATTGCAAGATTGCAATCTTTGACGCATCAATGGTGGCATCTCTGGGATTCCATCAGGTGGTTCTCCATATACAGGATTAGATAATTGAGTTTGTAAGTTTCCTGTCATTAAATTGCGAACAACTCTACAGGTCTTGAAGTAGTTAGGGTTGTCTCCACATCTCACAAAATATAATTTTCCTATTTGTGATTCCATTTTTATTTTCTGTTATAAAGTTCTTGAATCATTTCCTCTATACATTCATCTTCCTTACGAAGTTTTCTTCTCTTCATAATTTCCTTGAACATTATGTAATGTGCCGCTGAAACTCTAGGTAATGCTTTAGTGGTCATAGTGTTAATGCCTTCTCTTGTTGTCTCTTATTCCAGAGGTTTCTAACTCCTTTCTTTACTAGGTCTGAATAAGTTAATCCAAGTTCATCCATTAGAGTTTCCTCCATTGGTTTGTATATCTTTACTTCTCTTCTCTTGTAAGTAACGTGTCTTTGTTGTTTTACAGGTGTCTCAAACATAGTGGTAACAGGTAGTTGTTTCAGGTGTGCCTCTTCTATTTATCCTTCTTGGTTTTCTCCATACCTTGCGGTCTTTAATGAAGACACATACCTATTCTTTGGAACATTCTTAATGGCATATGCTACGCATATGGTTTCCTTCGGAAACGTATTCTGTTGTTATTTCTACTTTAGAGTGTTCTTGAACATATCAAACTAGACAAACCTAGTTATATAAATGAAGATTTTCACATACTCTTTTTGTTTACATTCCGTTACATACCAGTAGTTAAAGAGATTATTTGTTTACATTTAGTGTTCTCTTAAATATTAATTAATCTAGGGATATAAACATACCCGATAACATTTAGAAGCACCTCTAAAGCGATCCTAGAGGGGGTAAATTGCATATTTGATCCTACTTTTGCCTAACTGATTGAAAATAAACCTTATCTGCGGGATACCTTGCCTTAACTAGATCTTCTAGATACCTCCTATCCGCACTATCACTTTCAACTTCAACTGTGTGAGATCGTTTTTGGAAATCTACATATCTGACTTTTGCAATTATCTTCATTGCTTACCTATATTATTTTTTGGGTTTCCTAAACCATATTGTTTTTGATTTTTAGTTAATTTTTCCCAAGTTTCTTTACTAGCAATGCAATGTTCATATGATGGTGACTTTTCTCTATAAGAACTGATTGCCATATAACTAGGGAAACCACTCTCTGAGTAATACCAGATAGTTTTTGTTGATTCGTCAGTTATTGATTTCATTGGATACCTACTGCAACTTTCTCTCTTTTAACTATAGAAGCAACTGTTGCTCTACTCATACCCATTGATCTGCCAATAGTTCCATAACCTTCTCCTAGTTCTCTCTTTTTCATAATTTCTGCAATTTGGTGTTTATCATATTTTCTCTTCATTCCAAACTTAACTCCCCTGCTCTTGGCAACTGCACGACCTTCAGCAGTTCTCCTCCTGATGTTAGTTAATTCCATCTCTGCTGAATATCCCATAACTCCAACTATCAAGTTGATTATCTCTTTATTCATTGTTGTTGTATCTAATCTGCCATCTAATGTTCTTATCTTCACTCCTTTATCAAGCAACTTATTAACTTCAACCAACATAGTGACCATAGTTCTTCCTAATCTGCTTAACTCATCAAGTATCAATAGATCCCCTTCCTCTATTTCTTCTAATAATTTGGATAATTCTTTTCTATCTGCATAATCAGAAGTTCCTGTGATCTTATCTCCCCTAAGAACTTCAACTCCTGCATCTTTCAGAGATCTTATTTGCCTTTCTTGGTCTTGGGCATCAGTTGAGCATCTCCAGTATCCAAAAATAGTGTTCATTGCCTTAGAAATCTATACCTGTATTATAGGACATCTTCATACATATACTTCACACAATAAGACACCTGTAATAGTGGTTAGTATGGGTGTGTGTCAAGATTTGTGGTTTTTCATACATTCAAAGTTGTTGAAACACCTCTTTAAGATTCTGTTTTTAACTATTTTTTATATTATCTGACCAATTTTTCCAATCTTCATCTTTTGTTGGATCCCATCCTTTGGAAAATTTCTTTTGTAATTTATCTAAATTTATACCAGTTAAGGTTTCTAATTTTGTATATCCGCATTTGTCATTACTCAACCATAATTCATAATATTCATCTGCTTTAGACCAAACATCTTTTCTAGTAGCAGGTCTTAACCAACTCATATCATTTCTAGACCTTATAAATGAATAAATTTCATCCAACCATTGATTATCTTTTGAAGATGCATAAGCACCATTTTTTGCTTTCCTAAATTCTGTTCTATCATTACAAGTCTTCGCAAATTCTATACAATTTTCTTTTGTCCAATAATTCTTTTCTTTAATTCCTCTCATATGAGAGCAAGCATCATCAAGAAGTCTTTGAGTAACAGCAGCATCGTAAATTTTTGGACTCTTGGTTTTAAAATCCACTCTAGTTTGATATTTTTTTGCCTCCTTAAAGATTATTTCATCAGTATGAATTCTTTTATCTGTTCCAGTTCTACCAAGTTGTTTGATATCGTTTAAAATCCTAAATCCTTTTTCTTGGTATTTTGCAACCCATTCAGATTCAGCATCTTTTACTTCTTCAGCATCATACAAATAGTCGGTTAATTTAATGAATTCAGTATCTTTTAGTTGTGCTATTTCTCTGGAATTTGCAACATTTTTTTCATCTTGATGACCTTGAATTCTCCTACTAAATAATTGCCTTGTAATTCCAATATAAGCAAGGTTTTTTCTCTTATTAAAAATTGCGTAAACGCAATGTTTATATCCATCAGCAGGAGATCCCATATGAGCACAGACCTCATCGATCCAATTATTTCGTGAACAAGCATTATATGCTGAACCACTATTACGCATAAAGTCTTTTCTATATTCATATTTTTTTGCTTCTTTCTTACATCTTTCTTTAGTCCAATAGTTTGGAGGCAACTGTAATCTCTCCATATGTTGAGTTGCTTCATTTAAAAAACCATTCCTCATTGCGTGGAGATAAGCACCTTTTTCTTTTTTCATAAATTCTTTAAGTGATGTATATTTTCTTGCTCTTGCAAATAATTTTTCTTTTGTCCAATATCTAGATTTCATATGGGCACAAACTTCATCTACTATTCCATACTTCTTTGCTGCTTTATATGCTCCATAACATCCATCCATAAACTTCTTTTTGCCATCATATTTTAATGCTTCAGTTTTGATATTTTCTGGATACCATTTTTTAGCAGGTGACATATTAATCTTTATTCTTTTTCTCTTTATTACTTTATTCGATTTTACCTAAACATAAAATAAGAGGGCATTTGTTTGCCCTCTTCGAGTCCTATCCACTTCCTTGTCTACAAAGTCGGGGAAGTGCTTTGACTCCTGAATTATTTCTACTCCTCTTGAATGGAAAAAGATAGTCGTGACAACCACAAAGCACTTCTACTCGGGTAGAAATACACTATGAATTTCAAGTTAAAAGGAGGACAATATAAGTGTAGATATAGGAGGTCTTATGAAACTCATTACTCCTTTCACTATCCTCAATCAAAAATTCAATGAAATGGATTTGATTAGAGATGCAATGAATAATAGAAAATTAGCAACTGAAAGGTTGCACGATGATTACAGGAAAATGTATAAGCATCAATTTGCTTGAACTCTTTTAATAAGTGAGTAGTTGCTCTTTCTCATTTTCTTCTTTGAACCCCTTAATGTTGCTTCCCTATTGATGTAATCAAGGTAAGTAGATTGAAGCATCTCAGGTGTTGTAAGTGCATTTTCAGCAAACATTCTGATCTTATCTGGATCTCCCAATGTCGGATCATCTTCAAAGTGATGTCTAAAACTTGTATGCCTAACTGCTTTTACATTTGCATCTATTAGTGGGAACTCTGGTAAACATTTCTCTACAGCAATTTGCAAAAGGAAATTCATATTCCTCATTACCTTATTCTCTGCACCACCCTCGCATTTTCTCTTGTAACTAGGAAACAATAACCAACCTTTATCAGGTCTTCTATTCATCAATCTGAGCATAAAATCAAAAGCATCATCTCTCATATTCCTAGTTTTTATTATCTTGCGATCACTTTTTGGTGTGGGGTGCATAAGAACAAATTCTCTATGCTTTAAATCTTGTCTAAACCATTCAATTTTTAATCTATGCAAATCTTGAGATCTAAGAAAGAAGAAATAATTGACCCAAAGTGCATCAAATAAATCAACCCAGTTTCTTTGGTTATCTCTTGTGCTTGTTTTGAACTCTAGGTTTTCATATTCTTCTATAGATAAATTCTTTCTTGCCGCTCCTCCTGATAATTGATTGATGCAATTTACAAGCAACTCCCAATCATTAGATCTGAAATGAATTACCTGTTTACCTTTATTAGATTTTATCTTTGGAAATGATGGAAAGTTGTGACCAACATATAATTCTGAATTTTGAAGTTGTGCCTCGTTCCATAATTTGTTGATCAAGGTTTTTATATCTTTCTGAGTTCCAACTTTTAAATTCTGGAAATAATTATGGAGATCTAATTTAGTAATTTGTCTTAGATCCTTATGAGCAAATTCTTCTTTGTTTATTCCAATCTTTTCAGAAAACCATTTGTTCCTTTCATCTCTGATTAACTGATCAGCAGATATTCTATTTTTCTTTTCTTCTTGAAACTTTGGAAAATATATTTCCCAGTAATGTGCCAAAGAATAGGAAATATTATCTTCAAAAGTTTGAACCTTTTGGGCAAGTTCTATTTGTTTTTGCTTGACCCAATGAATGGCGTATCTTGCCGCAATTTTTGGATCAGTTTCTCCTGTAGTTTTTTCTATTGGTCTTCTTTTCTTTTTTATTCCAGATTTATCTTTCTTTCTAATGCGTGTATCTTCCTCCAGATCTGGCAACCATAAAGCATATATTTTTTCAGTATGAACCTTTCTCAGCAAACTTAAATTGGCAGGGAAATCTCTCCTATTTCCAATGGATAATTCCTTCCGATAATCCCAAATATTTAATCTTTGCCAATCCTGATTCAAGGTTTCCTCACCTATTCATTAGGTGAACACTTTAGAGGTACCAATTAATATCATTTTTACCGCCCAAAATTCCTGACGTATAAGTTAATTAAGAGCAGAAAAAAGCAATAAAAATATCACTTATGGGCGGTAAGTGGGCGGTAAGTTGTTAATTTATATCGCTGAAACTGTAGATATAATTTTCTTTTCTAGTATTCATACCCCAATTCGAATCTGGGTGCCGCCTTTTTCAGATTACCTACATAATTCCCTATAAACCGTTCCAAGAAAAGCAGTTTTGAGTAACGATTAGAGAATTTCAATTACTTATTTAATAATTAGAAAATTAACCTTTGCATTTGCAATGAATATAATCCCATTAATTAAAATAAAAAAATTATTAGATGAATGTTCCTTATATCTTAATAAACTTATTGTCTTCAAGAAGAATCTGAAATAATTAAGCGTTTTGATCAAAATTTTAATTTAAACTTTAAGAAGTTACACTAATAATCATTATCTGCAATACACATTCCTAAACAACGAATCCCATTATTGGCTGTTCTTTTGCAATGATTACATAAAATAACATCATTATTTTCAGAATAATAGATTTGTATTTTTTTTGGAGATTTTAAACTGTTTAAATCGTGTTTTGAATCAAATATTTCCATTATGGGAATTGTGATTTGAGTCGATACTAACAACAAGAGAGGCATTGGTGGTGGAAGACGGTATATCCATAATCTTTACAGTTTCTTTAGGCTCATCATTAATTTGACTCTCTTCATGACTTTCATCCACAGCACATGCCTCAAGTGCTTCTCTTAGAAGTGAATCAAAAGTTGCACCAGGCAATCTGTGTCTTGCGACTTCAAGAAAAGTTCTTGGTAATGATTCTGAGGCAGCATCTCTCAAAGCAGGATTATTCTTTCTATGTTCTTGTTCCTCTTCTATAGATTTTATAAATCTTAGTGTCACATCTCTTTTCGTAGATGCTTTTATCAAAGTATCATTTTCAGGATTACTAACAGATGGTTCATTCTCAAGATCGTTTAGCCTTTTTTCCAAACTATTTAATACTTCATTAGCTTCCTTACTGATATGAGCTAATTGACCATCAGATAAATTTGGTAAATCAGCTACAAAAACTTTCCCATGATCTCTTAATGTTAAAAAAGTAGGCCTTGGGCCTTGATTCTGTCGACCATTAAAATCTGAATTATTACCTAATGGTCTTTTGGGAGGTGTAGGGCCTGCAGAACTACGTCTACGAGTAACTCTTCTATTATTTTCAAAGGGCATTGAATTAAAAATTAAATCTTAATACTTAAACTTCCGATATAATTCGGCGGTAATTTTATTATATTACACCTAACTTTTTCATTTGTGTATAAAAATTAAATTTTTAAGTTCTATAAACAATTTATTGATCATAATCTGAAATTAATATCTCTGACAGAAACTTATTTTTTCTTGTGTTATCTTTTGGAACTATTTTACCAATCTCCCAACTATCGATATTATGAGCTTCGCAAATATTTAATATTGGATTTTTAAATTCTTTATCAACAATGAGACAAAAACCAACCCCAAGATTAAAAGTATTCCAAAAATCCTTTTCAGGAATCATACCAACTTCTTTTAGGAATTTAAATAAAATCGGAATATCCCAAGATTTAGTATCTATATAAGGCATAAAATTAAAAGGTATACACCTAGGAAGATTTTCTGGAATTCCTCCCCCAGTGATATGAGACATTGCCTTAATTTCTATATTCTCGGATAAGATTTGATTGATTACATTATTGTAGATTTTTGTAGGTTTTAATAACTCATCATAAAAATTTAAGTGATGAACTTTTTCAAATTCTTTATCTATGAAATTTGTATTATTAATAATTTTCCTTACTAAACTGAATCCATTACTATGGATACCATTACTTTTCAATGCAATTATCAAGTCATTATCAGATATTTTTGTACCATTAATTAGCTTATCTTCATCGACTATACCCACACAAAAGCCTGCTAAATCATACTTATTCTTTGAATAAAATCCCGGCATTTCTGCGGTTTCACCACCAAGTAAAGCACAGTTATTTTCTCCACAACCATAAGAGATACCTTTCACAACCTCTAATAATTGTTTCTTATCAAGCTTACCCGTAGCAATATAATCAAGAAAAAATAAAGGTTTTGCTCCACTAGTAACAATATCATTGATGCACATAGCAACCAAATCAATACCAACTTGAAAATGAAAGTTTTTATTCTGGGCTAATTCTAATTTAGTTCCAACACCATCAGTCCCCGATACTAAAACAGGTTTTTTTAAACCATCTAGAGGAAGTCTAAATAAACCTCCAAATCCACCAATACCATCAATCACGTTAGATGTATGAGTTCCTTCAACGGCATGTTTGATTTCCGAAACGAATTCCCGCCCAGCTTCTATATCAACTCCTGAAGTTTTGTAATCCATAAAATCAAAATGATAGACTTCCTCTATATAGATATTCCTCCTAAGATTGCATTTGTCCAGTAATTATTCATTAAATAGATTTATTTTTAAAACAACGTGAACAAAATAATTCTTAAAAAAACTAAAGAACTTGAGAATTGGAGACAAAATATAAAAGATGAAATTAACTTCATTCCAACTATGGGCAATCTGCATGATGGCCATAAAAAATTAATATCTACGGCAAAGAATTCAAATTTTAATATTAATTTAGTCAGTATTTTTATTAATCCTCTTCAATTTGATAACAAAGCAGACTTAGAAAATTATCCTAAGTCTATTGATAATGATATTACAATCGCCTTTTCAAATGGCGCAGATGTAATTTTCATCCCAAGTACTGTTGATATATATCCGCCAAATGATAACAACATTGAGTATATAAAAGCCTCTGAAGAATTATCTTCTGCTTTATGCGGATTAAAGAGAACTGGACATTTTGATGGGGTTTGCACTGTGGTGTATAGATTACTTAATCTCGTAAAGCCTAAAAATCTATATTTAGGAGAAAAAGATTGGCAACAGTTATTAATTTTGAAGAACCTTATTTCAGAAAAGAAACTTAATATAAATATTCAATCTATTCCTACCCAGAGAGATTTTGATGGAATCCCTTTAAGCTCGCGAAATATTCGTTTATCAAAAAACGAAAGACAATTGATTAGATTATTTTCAAATGAATTATTTCTTGCAAAAAAACATTTTAAGCAAGAAAAAACGATGAATTTAAAAAAAATAATTAAAAAAATTGAATCAAAAAATATCTTAATTGAGTATTTAGAACATTTACACCCTTATAGCCTTCAAAAAGCTACCTTAAAAGATAATATTTCAATTCTTGCTGGTGCGATAAAATGTGGGGAGACAAGACTCATTGATCACGTTTTTCTAATGAAAAGAAGCCCAATAATTGCAATTGATGGTCCAGCTGGGTCAGGAAAAAGTACCGTAACAAAATTAATAGCAAAGAAACTCAAACTTTTATATTTAGATACTGGAGCAATGTATAGAGCTTTGAGTTGGTTTTTAATAAGAGAAAATATCAATTATCAAAAAGAAAATGAATTAAATAAGATTCTTAGAGATATTTCTATTGTTTTTAAATCAAATGCGAATGCAAATCAAGATGTTTTTATTAATGACTATTGCGTAACTAAAGAAATTCGTTCACAAGAGATAAGTTCAATAGTTTCTAAAATTTCTTCAATAAAGGAAATAAGAGAATATCTAGTAGAAGAACAAAGGAAAATCGGAGAATCAGGTGGACTTGTAGCTGAAGGGAGGGACGTAGGAACTACTGTTTTTCCAGATGCAGAACTTAAAATATTTTTAACTGCAAGCATCGACGAAAGAGCAAAAAGAAGAAAGACTGACTTAGAAAATAAAGATTCAAAATTAATAGATTTTAATCAATTAAAAGAACTTATCAAAAAAAGAGATTTCGAGGATTCTAATAGGGAAATTTCGCCGCTCAGAAAAGCAAAAGACGCAATCGAACTCATAACGGATGGATATTCAATTAATGAAGTAGCAGATAGAATTATAGATTTTTATAATGAAACAATTCCCAAAGAAGTTCAGAACCAATAAATTTAAGAAATGCTTTCTAAGAATCCACTAACAGAGTCTTCTAAAATATCAAGGACATGATCAAAGCCTTCATCTCCTCCAAAATATGGGTCTGGGACCTCTAAATCTTTAAAAGCAGATCTAAAATTTTGTATCTTTTTGATTGATGAAAAATCAGGGGAAGAATTCCTACTCTTTAGATCATTTATATTTTTGAAATTTGAGTTATCCATAGCAAGAATATAGTTAAAGTTTTCAAAATCTTTAGTATTTATTTGTCGAGCTTTACTCAAGATATTTATACCCCTTCTTTCTGCCGAAATTCTCATTCTGGCATCTGCCTCTTTACCTATGTGCCAACCACCAGTCCCAGCAGAATCTATGATAAAGCGATCAGCTAATCCTTTTTTTTTAACTAAATCTATAAAAATAGCCTCTGCGGCAGGAGACCTACAAATGTTTCCTAAACATACAAAAAGAACTGATATTTTTTTCATACAATTTCAAGTTTTTAAAAATTATAAAACGTTTTAAGTAGTAAATAAAACTTCTTGAATTAATGATTCAGTAAATTCCTTTCCAAATAAACTAGATAACATTGGCCTAGCTGGATCTTTATCTCTCCTATATGTCAAATAATGATTTTGACCAATTATTAGTTGTTTTTGCAGCTTTGCATTAACTTCATTACTTTCGAAAAGAATTTCTAAATACAATTTTAGATATTTTGTAAATGCATTATAAAGCTGATTAGCAATTAAATAATCACTAAATTCTTCTTTTGGTAATTTTGACCAGATTAATCCAGGAGAAAAAAATCTTGCTACATCATCAGACATTTTTTCGGCTATTGGAAGTGATGAATGACAAAGCTTTTTAAGTTTTAAAAGTTTTTCAATTAATTCATTACTGAATTGATTCTCTACATTTAATGAAGGCTGAAAATCTAAAACTAATAAATGATTATTAGGCAGAGAAACAAAATCGACTCCAAAAAATGGAATATTATAACTAGTTTTTGGAATAATTAAAAAATTTAAGACAGAGTAATTAGGACTGTTAATACACACAGCTCTTGCAAATTGAATTCTTTGATTATGGGTTACACCCCAAGTAAAAAGATTCACATTTTTTTTCGAGTTTTTTGAACCATAAGTTGACTCTTTGTATAAGTATTCAGAAGGTATTTCTTTTTCTAAACAATTATATTCGCTTAAATTAGAAATTAAATATTTTATAAAATTATTCCATCTCCATTCTTGGCTATAAAAAATAGTATCTTTTATTAGCATTTAATTAATAGGTTCACTATTTAATGAAAAAAGAAAATTATTAATAAAGTTATTTGTCCATTTGTCTCCAAAAAATGTTTTAAATAACTTATCTGCAGGGTCTTTTTCAACGCTGTACTTATCATATTTAATTTGATTCATTTGTATTTGTTCTGAATTTAAAAATTGATTAACATTATTTAATTTATTAATTTTTAAATAATCACTAACAAATAAATAGAATATATTATTTAAGTCTCTATCAAGATTTAATTTATCTCCTCTACAAATTATTACCCATGGGGAGAAATACTTTTTAGAATCATAAATATTTTTCATTTTATTATTATCAAATGCAGAATATTTTTTTTTAATAAACTCTAAACTTGAGCAATATTTTTGGAGATATTCTTTCTCTTGAATCAATGGTTGATAATCGAGGATTGCTAATAATTTCTGAGAAGCGCCAAACCATAAAATATCTGCTCCTAGTATAGGTAATTCACTATCAAAATTTGGATAGGCAACAGTATTAAATACTTGCAGTTTTTCTCCTCCGTCTAATTTAGTAATTCGCCACTTTCTATATTGGGGAGATTCAAAAAGCCAATTTTTGATAATATATTTTGAATCTTTATTATGATGCTCTGTAAATTCATTAGATATTTGTACTTCTTGACCATCTAATGCATCTATATTAGTTTTTAGGCAATTAACTAATGATTCAAACATAAATACTAAGTCTCAGTGCTTCCTTTTCTAACTTTTTTAGTAATGTAATTAAATACAATTTTGCCTAAAACAGCAATCAAGTTACCCTCAAGCTCCTTAAACATTTTCATATTATAAGTAAAAGCTTGATTAGCTTCATGAACAATTTGATCAGCAGTTTTTTGATTTATAGGGAGCTGATTCAAGATTAGAGAATATTCTTCCTTAAATTTCTTTTCGTCATCAATTAATTCAAATTCATAAAAATTTAAACCATTATTTCCTTGCAAATTTAAAGCCTTTTTTGCAATTTTTTTTAAAATTTGACCACCAGATAAATCTCCTATATAGCGAGTATAGTGATGGCCAACTAAAAGCTCTGGTGATTTTTGGGCTACCTCACGAATTCTACTAACGTATTCTTTTGCGGATTGAGAAATATTAATTTCATTCTTCCAGTTATCACCAAAATAAAATTTGAGGTCATTTTCAAGTGTTTCTTTTCTAAATAATGATTTGAAACCAATAGGTTTTATTACAGGATGTTCATCAAGAACCAACCTTTCTATTTCTTCTTCCATAGCCTCATAAACAAAATATAAATCGCTAATTAGTTTTCTATATGATTTTTTTTCAACAACTCCCTTTAAAAAACAAGCCACAAAGCCAGTATTTTCTGCCATAGTATGGGATTTTTTTGTCCCTTCTCTTAATTGTCCTGCAAGAGCAACTGCCATTTATCTTTCATTAAGTTTGTATGTATATTTAATTTACAAGGAAAATACATAAAACAGCTAATTTTTGTTACCAGTGGATGTTTTAGAGAATAACTTATAAAGTTCTTTACAAACCAGAAAAAGATTATCTTTTTGTTCCTTTTGAGGTAAATGTGTACCTGTCATTTCCCATTCACCAATTGTCGCTACTCTCCATCTTTCAGAGGGAATAATCATGCCACGCATTATTATTCCTAACAATTTAGGTACTCTATTATCATTTACATTTTCAATTCTCAATTGTAAAAGTATTGCTCTACATTCAATAAGAGGACTCCAACCAGGAAAATGAAAAGCAAAATCAAGAGTATCTAACTTTGACTCATCATTTAAATTTTCCCAAGGACTAAAATTAACACTTGCATCTGGGAAATATTTACGAAACAATACAGCAGTAGAAGCCACCTTATTAGCTATTTCAACATTACTAACATTTGAACTTGCATTCATAAAATAGCTATGTAATTTTTTTGAAAAATGACATAATTTCGTTTGACTTGCATATTAAATTTCTTTTCTTTTAACAAAGATGTTGAAATGCTGATCAACACACTATTCTCTATTCACATTTGAATAATAAATTTCTAGCTTTAAAAGAAAATCTCTCGTTTCAATTTAAAATATAAAAAACTTTAATTAGTTATCTTTTTATTATTTTATATAGTACTATGCATAAATTTGAAAAATTAAATTTACCTAATGAAGGAGAGTTAATAACTTTTAATGCAGGCAAACCAAATATTCCTAATAATCCAATAGTTCCATATATAAGAGGTGATGGAACTGGAGTTGATATATGGCCAGCGACTCAAATTGTTCTAGATGAAGCAATTAAAAAAAGCTATGGAAGTGATAGAAAAATTAATTGGTTTAAAATATATGCAGGAGATGAAGCTTGTGAGATTTATGGAACATATAATTACCTACCTCAAGATACTATTGAAGCAATTAGACACTTTGGTGTAGCAATCAAAGGCCCTTTAACAACTCCCATTGGAGGAGGAATTAGATCTCTAAATGTTGCCTTAAGACAAATATTTGACTTATACAGCTGTGTTAGACCATGTAGATATTACTCTGGAACACCAAGTCCTCATAAAAACCCGCAAAACTTAGACATTATTGTTTATAGAGAAAATACAGAAGATATTTACATGGGTATTGAATGGGCAGCTGAAGATAATAATTGCCTTGATTTAATTAATCATCTTAATAATATTGTGATACCAAATAGTAAGGATTTAAAAACAAGATCCATACCAAAGGGTTCAGGCATTGGAATAAAACCAGTAAGCAAATTAGGTAGCCAAAGGCATATTAGAAAGGCTATTGAGCATGCAAAAAGATTGTCAGGGAATAAAAGGCATGTAACTCTTGTACATAAAGGTAATATCATGAAATATACAGAAGGGGCGTTTAGAGATTGGGGATATGAATTGGCAGTCAATGAATTTAGAGAAGACTGCATTACAGAAAGAGAAAGCTGGATTTTAGATAATCTCCAGAGAAATCCAGACATTACAATTGAAAATAACGCAAGGATGATTGAACCTGGTTATGAAAAGCTCACAAGTAATAAAAGAGCATATATTTGTGAAGAAATTAAAGAAGTAATTGCATCAATATCAAATTCCCATGGAGATCGGAAATGGGAAAAACTAGTTTTAGTGGATGATCGTATAGCTGATAGTATATTCCAACAGATTCAAACTCGACCACAAGAATATTCAATTCTTGCGACGTTAAACCTTAATGGAGACTACATTTCTGATGCGGCTGCAGCTATAGTAGGTGGACTAGGTATGGCTCCTGGTGCAAATATTGGTGATAATGCAGCAATTTTTGAAGCAACTCACGGAACGGCGCCCAAGCATGCAGGCTTAAACAAAATTAATCCAGGATCAGTAATTCTTAGTGGAGTAATGATGCTCGAATATTTTGGTTGGCATGAAGCAGCTAATTTAATTACTAAGGGTATAAGTAAGGCCATAGAACAAAAAAAAGTGACCTATGATCTAGCACGTTTAATGGAACCAAAGGTAGAGCCATTATCTTGCAGTAGATTTGCTGAAGAAATTATTTCAAATTTCTAATTTTAAAAGTTATTTTTATTTTCTAAGAGACTCCAGACTTTAAGTAATGTATCTTGGGTCCCAATGTTTCCAGGAAATGTCACAATAGGAAGCTTTTCATCATTTCTAAGTTTGTAAGTAACTAATGAAATACCTGTTATTATTTGACCCTCTAAGTAAACATAATCTGCTTTAAGTCCATTACTAAGAATGACATTTGTTGTTATGCCTCCTTTAGATATTAAATAACCTATTTCATTTTTCAAATCTGCAACCAAATTAGCAATAAAAAGAGCTAGAGAATTATAAAAATTAAATTGTTCAGAACAATCTAGAGACATAAATTTTCTTGAAGTAAATAATACAGGTGTTTTCCCTTTATTAAGATTAGATCTAATCTCTAACAACAATTTGTTTCTAAACAATTTCATTTTATCCTGATTATTCTCTGATGAAATAATTCTAAAAAATTCAAAGACATCAAGTTCAATTGGTTCACAACGACTTATCTTTAATAAATTCTTCAGTTGTAATGTTGATAGTTCGATGAAGGAACCCACGACTACAAGTCCTGGAAGAAATTTATTCTCATTATTTTTTCTTATAACATTAGAGAAAAATATATCTTCCTGAGGATTACTTTTTATATCAGAAATTGAACTTATAAAACTTGCTGCAGTTCTAAAAAGAAATCTTTTTTGTTTACTTAATTTATTAATTACTAGAGAAAACTTATTAAGTTGAGAATAATTCTCTATATCTACAATTACATGAGTATTGTTTTTCAAATTCTTGAGCTTTTGAAAAATAATGTTCTTTTCGTCAACCTCAAGAATTTCAAAATCTGACAATTTTATATTTTGAATATCATCCAAATTTATTTGAGATTTACTCTGCTGAAATAAAAGATTCTTTATATTACTTGTCTTATAACCAAAAATTTTATCTTCAGCAAAAATTGTTTGATCGACAGGAATTTTATCTACAAAATGACATCCATTAACTGTTAATCTTTTACCCTCAATAAAAGCTGGAATATGAAAAGTAGCATCAAAGGGTCCCAAACAATTATTTATAGTATTAGGTTCTAAAAAGTTATGTCCTCGAAGAGTAGAATCTCCTCTACTGACAAAAATAATTTCTTCTTTTTTAGAATATTCATAAGCAATAACTTCTTTAAGGTTATTACAAATTTCTTTTATTGTTAATTTCGCATCATTTTCAGATAATGACCTTGTATTAGCTAAAATAAAAAACAAATTGGATTCACATTCAAACCCCTTTACTAAGGTTGAGTAGTCCCATTTAAGTAGTAATAAACAATTATTTACAGTTTGAGAACCTGTTGGATCATCATCAATAACTACAATTTTCATAAGTATATCAAAATCATTTAAAAGAATTTATGTGTATTGAAGCATCAAAGTTTTGACTAGCATTTGGAGGAATTAAAATTCTTCTTAATCCATCAAATAAAGAATTTCTAGGACTAGTCCATGGTTCAAGACATATCATTTGTCTAGGTGGATTACTCCAAATAACAGCCAAGTCAAAAGGGTATGGGTGATTTAAAGTTACTTGTCTTTTTAAGATCATATCTCTAAAGGAGCTTTTACCTGAAGAATACATAAGTAAATCAATTCCATTATGTATATTTTTTAAGTCTTCAAAAGTATTACTCAGAATATTTCTTTTCTGGTCCTGACAATTTAACGGGGAATCCAGGAAATCTAAATTTTTAAAATCTGAAATATTAAAATAAGGATGCAATCCAAAATTTATAGGCATTTCAATATTTGTTTTATTTTGGATAAAAATATCAAATTCTAAACAATTAATTTTTAAAGTAACTTCAATTCTGACCTCGAAATTAAAAGGATAATATTTTCTTGTTATTTCACAATCATTCAGACATAAAAACAAAGATTTTTCTTTTTTATTTAAAGAATATTGCCATTGCAAATCTCTAGCAAAACCATGTTGGGGCAATTGCAAATAATTTTTTCCAAATAATGAATTAGATATATTGAGATTCCCACAAATTGGAAAAAGAATAGGAATACCTCCCCTAATACTTTTTGTCCTATCCATAAATCTTTTTTCATCGAAATAGAGTATTTCATTATTATTCGCGACCCAATTTGTAATAACTCCTCCTCTTTCAGGACAAAACTTAATGTAGTTATTTTCATCTAATTGAAAAATATATATACCTTGGTTCTTATTAACTAATTTAATTTGCACAATAACTATTTAAAGAGAATCAATCCAATCCAATATATGTTGATTGACTATTTCTGGTATCTCATCATGGGGACAATGTCCAGCATCTAAAATTATTTCTTTCGTATTTTTTGGAGTAAATTTTTTATATAGATTTCTCTTTTTAGGAGTATTCATCCATGGATCTTTTCCACCCCAGAGCAATAATAAAGGAGAATCAAGTTTTTCAAATAACTTATCTAAAGGCAACCCTTGAGGACCTGATGGGTTAAATACACTCCTAAAAACATTAAAAGCTCCATAGTCTAAAGATGGCTTTCTTATAGATTCGACTAAAAAATCATCGACATTTTTTTTATTTACATAAACTTGATTCAAGGTTTTTTTAATATTTTTTGGATTTCTCATATTGTCAAAGATTAAACGTTGAAGAACAATATTTTTAAGGAATATTCCTGCAATCGTTTCAATTGAAGTCTGCAACATATTTTTGTTCTTTGTTTTTTCTTCACTAAAATATCCGGCAGCATTTAATAAAATCACGCCTGCATTAAGTTCATCTAGTTCTGCTCCAGCTGCCAAGGATGCATAACCACCTAAAGAATTACCAACAATAATTGTGGGTTTCTTTATTTTATCTTTTACGTATGATATAACCTGATCTTTCCATAGAGATCCTGAATAATCGACATCTTGAGGCTTTGGACTTTTTCCAAAACCTAAAAGATCCATTGCATGAACTTCGTATTCTTTACTCAACACAGGAATATTGAATCGCCAATGATCTGTAGAAGCTCCAAACCCATGAATTAATAAAATTGCACAATCTTTTGAAGTTTTCTCAGGCTTCGCAGAAACAGTGTGAATTGGATAATTTAAAAAATTCCAAGAATAATTAACTTCGTCGCTTATTAATACTGATTTGTCCATTTATCAAATTATTATGTTTGATAATTCTAATAAAATTATTTCTTAAAGAAGACCTACAGGATCTGCCGCAACATCATCTGAAATTTTATTACCACCACCAGGGGGCTTATCTTTCAAAACTATCCTTAAAAGAACAGGGGCAAGAAATGTAGTCCCAATAACCATTAATAAAATAGCTGCTTCAAGAGAAGGAGTTAAAAGACCAGCGCTTGTACCTAAGCCAAGAAATATTAATCCGACTTCTCCTCTTGGCATCATCCCTAGGCCTACAACCAATCTATTTGTAGGCTTATCACTTGAAAAGACCCATCCAGCAGCAATTTTTCCAATAATTGCAACAACTAATAAAAATCCAGCAACTACAAGCGCAGACCTACTTGTTGGATCAAGTGGATTTATAACTGATAAATCCATACCAGCCCCTACTAATACGAAAAAGATAGTCGCGAATAATGATACCAATGGTAAAACTGATTGTTGAATTGCATGATTATTTTTAGAGCTACTAAGAATTAATCCAGCGGCAAAAGCTCCTAAAGCTGCTTCTAATCCTATCGCTGTCGCAACAAAACAACATAAAACTAATATCACAAAAGATGCAACTACTACAGCTCCAGGCGCTTTTAATCTATCTAAAAGCCAATCAAACCCAGGAGCGGCTGTACGACTTAATGCAATAGCAGCAATAACAAATACAACAGCTGCAGTAACTAATTTGACTATAGGAGCTATTTCCAAAGAACCTCCAGCAGCGAGAGCTACAACAACTGCAAGAATAACAATTCCTAAAATATCGTCCAAAACTGCTGCGCCAATAACTATTTGACCTTCTCTAGTTTTCAAATATCCCAATTCTCCAAAAACACTTGCAGTAATTCCTATACTCGTTGCAGTCATAGATGCCCCTGCAAAAACTGCTGGAATTAGATCAACCTGAAAAATAAACATTAATCCTAGTGTTCCGAAAGCAAAAGGCAAAATCACGCCAGCCATAGCGACTGTAAAAGCTTGAGCACCAACTGCCACTAATTCCTCTAACTCACTTTCTAATCCTGTTAAAAATAGAAGTGCGTACAAACCAAGTGTTGCTACTGCTTGAAGAGAAGGAAAACTTTCAAAATAAACATCTGGCACTGCTTCAGGAGGTATTGAAGCTAAAGAACTAATAATATTGACCAATCCTTGATTTAATTCAGTACCAGCTGAAGGTGGAATGAGTAAATGAAAACCTGAAGCTCCTATTACAACCCCAGCCAAAAGCTCACCCACAATAGTAGGTAAACTTAGTCTAACCAAGACTTCTGCTAATGCTCTTGCAGCTAAAAATATCAATAGAAATCTAATAACTCCTATCAGCGTCTCAGCAACTTCTAAATCATGGGCACTTAATTCAGCAAGTAATGAATACATTTAAAATGTGAAAAACTAAACTATCTATTTGGAAGATAGTTTATTGAGGGCCCACTTTAAGAACTATGTAAAAAAAAGCAAAAATACTCAACAAGTGTGGATCTGAAGTTACAACAAAGAAATTATTTTTAAAATAGCTATTGTCATATATATGGCTAATCCAATGAAATCCAACCAACCCTTCGATCTACGTTTGCCTACTCCCGGATGCTACTTAGATCCTGAGAAAGCCGGAATGGATGCTCATGCTGTATTTCAAGGGATGACAGCCCATCTCTTCTATACTCTTGGTAAGTTAGCTACCTCTGCAAGTCCTCACGACTTATATATGGCTTTAAGTTACGCAGTGAAAGATAGACTAATGACAAGGTATTTAGCCAGTCAAGAAGTAATAAGAAAAAAACCTCAAAAAACTGTAGCTTACTTATCCGCAGAGTTCTTAATAGGTCCGCAATTAAGTAATAACCTATTAAATCTTGGTATAACTCAAGAAGCAGAGGATGCCTTACAGAGATTTGGGATAGAATCATTATCCACAATTTTAGAAGTCGAAGAAGAACCAGGACTAGGAAATGGTGGGCTTGGAAGACTTGCTGCATGTTATATGGAATCTTTAGCTTCTTTACAAGTCCCAGCTGTGGGTTATGGTATTCGCTATGAATTTGGAATATTCAATCAGTTAATTAGAGATGGATGGCAAGTAGAGGTTACTGATAAATGGCTCAAGGGTGGGTGGCCATGGGAATTACCTCAGCCTGATGAGTCATGTTTCGTTGGTTTTGGAGGTAGAACGGAAAGTTATAGAGACGATAAGGGTAGCTACAGATCAAGATGGATACCTTCAGAGCATGCTATTGGAGTTCCTCATGATGTTCCAGTATTAGGCTACAGGGTAAATACATGCGACAGATTAAGGCTATGGAGAGCTGACGCAACTGAAAGTTTTGATTTTTATGCTTTTAATATTGGTGATTATTACGGAGCAGTTGAAGAAAAAGTTGCATCAGAAACTCTCTCAAAAGTGCTCTATCCAAATGATGGGACTGATGAAGGTAGAAGACTAAGACTCAAACAACAACATTTCTTTGTAAGTTGCTCTTTACAGGATATGTTGAGAAGTCTTGAAAAAAGATCTATCCCCATAACAGAATTTCCTAATCATTGGACAGTTCAATTAAACGATACTCATCCTGCAATTGCAGTAGCTGAATTAATGCGCTTACTTATTGATCAATACCAAATAGGTTGGGATAAAGCGTGGAATATTACAACTTCATCAGTAGCTTATACAAACCATACATTACTTCCCGAAGCATTGGAAAAATGGGATTTGGGTTTATTTAATGATCTCTTACCTCGTCATTTAGAAATCATTTATGAAATCAATTGGAGATTCTTACAACAGCTAAGACTACGATATCCAGGAGACGACAAAATACTTCAGAAGTTATCAATAATTGATGAAGAAGGTTCGAAGTCTGTCAGGATGGCACATTTAGCAACTATTGGAGCACATCACATCAATGGAGTCGCAGCACTTCACTCAGATTTAATAAAAAGACAACTTCTTCCAGAATTTGCAGAACTTTGGCCTGAAAAATTCACTAATGTTACTAACGGCGTCACTCCACGAAGATGGGTGGCACTAGCAAATCCCTCTTTATCTAGCCTATTAGAGAATGAAGTTGGTCCTGACTGGATAACCAATATGGAACTTTTAAAAAATCTAGAACAGAAAAAAGATGATACAAACTTTCTACAAAAATTTGAAGAAACTAAATTAACTGGCAAACGTAAACTTGCTAGTTTTATTCATTCCAAAACAGGTATACTCGTTGATCCATCTAGTTTATTTGACGTTCAAGTAAAAAGAATTCATCAATACAAGAGGCAGCATTTAAATGCCTTGCAAATTATTGCTCAATATTTGAGGATTAAAAACGGCACAATCAACTCTAACGCTCCAAGAACAATAATATTTGGTGGGAAAGCTGCACCAGGCTATTTCATGGCAAAATTAATGATCCGGTTCATTAATGGTATTGCCGATGTAGTTAATTCTGATCCAGATATGGATGGTCTTTTAAGAGTTGTATTTTTACCAGATTATAATGTGAAGCTTGGAGAAATCGTATATCCAGCAACTGATCTATCTGAACAAATTTCAACAGCGGGTAAAGAAGCTTCAGGAACAGGAAATATGAAGTTCGCTATGAATGGAGCCTTAACTATAGGAACTCTCGATGGAGCGAATGTAGAATTAAGAGATCTTGTAAAGAAAGAAAATTTCTTTCTTTTTGGAAAGACAGAGAGTGAAATAATGAACCTAAAAAATAATGGTTATTCTCCTAAAACATTTATTGATAAATGTGATGAACTAAAAGAAGTTATTCGTCTAGTAGAAATTGGCCACTTTAGTAATGGAGATAAAGAATTATTTAAACCTTTATTAAACAGTTTGACTGGACATGATCCCTTTTTTGTGATGGCCGACTTCAACGAATACTTGAAAAAGCAAGATGAGGTGAGTAAGTGCTGGAATAATAAAAATGCATGGAATCAAATGGCATTATTAAATACTGCAAGGTCGGGTTACTTTTCTTCAGATAGGTCTATTAGAGAGTATTGCGATTCTATTTGGAAGGTAGCTCCTATGCCTGTAGAAATTACTTGTGATATTGAAGAAGTAGCTAATTAATATTTCCTTTATCTGGAAAGTCTGGAGTCTGATGAAATAATCTGTTTAATATTAATCTATCTACGTTAAGTGGATCAGGAGCCAATTCTTTAGAAATTTCTTTAAATTTCAATTCGACATTTTTAGCAACTCTAGTATCAAAAATTCTCTCCATTAAAGCCTCAATTGCATATAAATAAGCATTAACATTCTCAAGTTCATCTATAGCTTCAGCAATTTCGATATCAGAAACATGTATATCATCTACAATTGCTTCTTCAGTTAACTTCCTTTCTTCTAATTGTTTTTGTAATTCATCTGTAACTTTAGTACAAAGAGTTCTAAATGATTGAATTGATGCCCAATTTAATTCCTTTTGCTGCTTAAAAGTAGGGAATTCTCTAATAAGACGATCATGCTCTCTATAAAATCTCTGACAGTCAGAGCATTGACATGGTTCTTCAGTCAAAAGAATACAATAATTCTTCCTATATCATCTCACTATTTGGGCATAATTGTAGGACCATCCAAGAATTCGTCATTTTCATCAAGCGAATCCGGACTATCTGGCAAAGGTATTTCAATACTGGTAACCAAGTTAATCACATCTCTTAATCTCATAGAATCTGCAAACCATCCCATTGCCTGTTCAGCATCTCCTCTTTTTTCTGCATCATTTGCCTGGTCTTCATGAGCTTCTGCCAGTAAAGCAAGCCAGCACAAACACCTTGCTTGGATTATAGAAAGGTCTAAATCATTAGGTTGCGATTTAGAAATACTTTCATGCTCTTGTTGAATTAAGAGCTTCAAACGCATATCATGCAACTTAGCCATAAAAGATTTTTTACTAATTACACACTAGCTAGAGAGTGGCAATATTGCACGCATACTACATATAGTTTATTACTTTAACGGGACTGGAGGGAGTCGAACCCACGACCTACGGTTTAGGAAACCGTTGCTCTATCCTGCTGAGCTACAGCCCCAATAGATGTTTTTTAGAGTAATAGGCATTATGCTAGATGAAAGCAGGAGAGGCAATCGCAAAAAAGTTTTATTTTGGAAACGAAATAAAACATTTTTTGAGGAAAGTCCGGGCTCCCATATGGTCAGGCTTGCTGGGTAATTCCCAGTGCGGGCAACCGTGAGGATAGTGCCACAGAAACATACCGCCGAATACTTCATGTATGGCAAGGGTGCAAGGGTGCGGTAAGAGCGCACCAGCAACATTGAGAAGTGTTGGCTAGGTAAACCCCGGCTGGGAGCAAGGCTTAGTAGATTTATGACCATTACACAATCTACTTTTAAGCGCCGCTTGAGACTGTGAAGTAATTCCAGTCCTAGATAGATGATTGCCCATCTTAACGAAGATGAACAGAACCCGGCTTATGACCTGCTTTCAACTTCATTTAAGTATTTAATTTATATGGCAATCTTAATTGATGGGAGAAGAATTGATCAAATAATTACTTTTTTAAAGTCATTAAATATTAACTCGGAAAGATTTTATGAAATGATAAATTCAAAAAATCTGGAAACAATTCACAATTTCAATGAAGCATTAACCCACTCTTCAGGTAACAAAAAAATTAATTACGAAAAATTAGAATTCTTTGGAGATGCAGTCCTCAGATTAGCAGCATCTAAATTTATAGAAGAGAAATACACAAATATGAGTGTAGGGGATAGATCAGAGCTAAGGTCTCAAATAGTAAGTGATGAATGGCTAACTCAACTAGGTAAAAAATTTGATATAGAGAAATTTATAATCAAAGGTCCCAAAGCTCTAGGCGATGAAAATGCAAAAGATACGATTATTGGAGAAGCTACTGAAGCAGTAATAGGTGCAATATATAAGTCCTTCAATTCAATTAAAGAAGTCAATTTATGGCTAGATGACTTTTGGGTAAAAGACTCAGCAGCCTTTTTAAAAGCCCCATATAAATTTAATGCTAAATCAGCATTACAAGAATGGTGTCAGAGCAGCGGATTTAATTTGCCAGAATATAAAATCATTGAAGTCTCAAAGATCCATGGAGATCCCAAAAGGTTCTCCTGTGAAATATATATTAACGGATCAAAAAAAGCGTATGCTTTTGGCCAATCTCATAAAAAAGCAGAAAAAAATGCAGCTTCTATTCTAATAGAAAAATTTATAAAAGAAGGTAAAATTCAATATTCAAACTATTTCTAAATTAGTTAATTGAAAAGTTATGAGTTTATCCCAATTACCACCTTCAAAAAGAACTGCTGCATTCTTCTTAGTAACTCTTTGTACAAATCCCTTATATCCTCTATATATAGAATTATTATCTTTAACAACTACTAATGAGCCTGGAAGAATAGGCTTACTCGAGGATTCCATAAAATAAATACATACATACATACATCAAATATAATGATAAATGAAAATGAATGGTTAGTTGTTGGATTAATAACATCTCCACATGGAATTAATGGCAAAATTAAAGTTAAGTCTTTTAGCGATTTTGAAGAAAGATTTATAAAACCAGGTATGAGATGGGTACAAAAAGCAAACGAGCTTCCTAAAGAACTAGAACTGACTTCCGGTTTCAAACAACCTGGTAAAGAAACTTTCATCATTTCATTTAAAGGAGTAAGGACCAGAAATCAAGCAGAAGACCTTAAACAATATAAAATTCTTGTCAAAACTAAGATCTTACCCAAATTAAGCAAAGAAGAATTTCACTTAATGGAACTTGTAAATTTAGAAGTAAAAATCTTAGAAAATAAAGAATTTAAAATAATTGGCAAAGTTATTAATTTAGAAAACGAGAAAAATAATTTACTTGTTATTCAACTGTTAAAAAATGGGAAAAAGGTTTTGATCCCATTCGTCAAAGAAATAGTTCCATTAATCGATATAAAAAATAATTTTCTAATAATTACCCCCCCCAAAGGACTATTAGAACTATAAACTTTTCATATAAATAATATCTGTGAAATCAACTAAATTTGCTTATTCAACAGTAACACTTTTGGCTAAATTCCTTGGTTGATCAACATCAAGTCCTCTGTGAGCGGCAATATGATAACTCAATAATTGAAGGGGTATGATATTCAGCAAAGGAGAAATCCATTTATTTGATTCAGGTATGATCATTAAATAATCAAAGATTTCAGTACCATTACATTTAGGCGCAATTCCTATCAAATATGAATCTCTCGCTTTTGCTTCTTGGGCATTACTAATAACTTTATCAAATACTTCCCCTGGAGAAGCAATTGAAATAACTGGTACTTTTTTATCTAATAACGCTATTGGGCCATGTTTCATTTCGCCAGCAGGATAACCTGCTGCATGTATATAACTAATTTCTTTCAGTTTTAAAGCTCCCTCAAGGGCAATAGGGTAATTTATACCTCTTCCCAAAAAAATAACATCTTTAATATTAAAGAAATCATGCGCAAGTTTTTCTGCTGATTGATTATGCGTATCTAAAAGATCTTCAAGTAATGGGGGTAATTTAATAAGTTCAGCAATTAATTGACTGATATCATCTTTACTTTGACTCCCTTTGATTTGTGCAAATTGAATAGCTAATCCATAAAAAGATAGTAGTTGTGCAAAAAAAGTTTTTGTTGCAGCGACTCCAATTTCTATGCCAGCACCAATATCAATTATATTTGAGATTTGTCTTCCAATTGAGCTATCTGTTCTATTAGTTATAGCAATTAGATTAGGTTTGAAATTTTCATCTTCCACTAAAGACCTTCTTGTAATTTCCATATTAATAGCTGCAATAGTATCAGCAGTCTCTCCAGATTGAGTTACTCCAATTGTCAATATATTTGGTAGTAATGGAGGTGGTGAGTATCGAAATTCACTAGCATAAAAGACATTTGTAGGGATACCAGAGAATTGCTCTAATAAATAGCTACCTACCATTGCAGCATGTTTGCTTGTACCACAAGCAATAATTTCAATCCTCTCAATTGATTCGAAAAAATTGGTCTCGAAAGGTAAATTAATCTGAAATTGACCATTTTTTGAATTTTTAATTAAATATTTTTCTAACCAATTTTTTGCTGTTTCAGGCTGATCATATATCTCCTTCAACATATAATGTTTAAAGTTCATTTTATCTATTATTTGTTCTGATATTTGTAAAGAAATTGGATTTCGATATTGTCTCTCGTTATTTGAGTCATAAATTTCTACACCAAGAGGTGTCAACAGAGCTATTTCTTCATCCTCCATAGGTAAAATTATATTCGTAAAATTTGCTATTGCTGGGGTATCACTTGCACACATAAATTCTCCTTCACCTAATCCAATAATCAAGGGAGCTTGCCTTCTTGCCACTACCAATGAATTAGGAGCACCAGCCCATAACACTGCCAAGGCATATGATCCTTCTAGATCACTAATTACGTTTCTTACAGCTACTAATAAAGACGAACCATTATTCTCCAGATTAAGTTTACCTAAAGTATTTAATTCTCTTTGGATTAGATGCGGAATAACTTCAGTATCAGTATCAGAATTAAAAACTATCCCCTCTTTCTCTAACTTATTTTTTAACTCCTGGAAATTTTCAATAATACCATTTTGAACAACTGCTACTGTCCCTGAACTGTCAATATGAGGATGGGCATTTTTAACTTCTGGTTTTCCATGAGTTGCCCACCGTGTATGCCCTATACCAACAGTTCCATGAATATTCTTATTATTAAGAAGATTTTTTAAATTTTGTAATTTTCCTTGAGCCTTATTACATATAATTTTCTGTGTTTCAGAATTAATTATAGCAATCCCTGCAGAATCATAACCTCTGTATTCAAGTTTTTCTAACCCATTAATGAGTAATGGCAAAGCCTTTTTAAAACCTGTAACAGCAACTATTCCACACATATAAATACTTTTTTTCAATTATATTGAAAAAAATTGAATATTTATTTATTTATGGACTGTCTTAAAACTGCACTATAAAATTAATATGCTAAGCCCATACTTCTAGTTGTCTCATCTCCAAGATATACTCTAATACTTAGAAAATCTGTTGGGCAGGCTGTTTCGCACCTTTTGCACCCTACACAATCTTCAGTTCTTGGTGAAGAGGCAATTTGGCCAGCTTTGCAGCCATCCCAAGGTACCATCTCTAGAACGTCTAGAGGGCAAGCCCTTACACATTGTGTGCATCCAATGCAAGTGTCGTAAATTTTAACTGCGTGTGACATGTAAAAATTGTCTTTGAGAACCTAGCTTATATAATACTATTGTCTTACAAAGAAATTAAAAAAATTAAGATATGCTTCACTCTTGTTAACTCTAGGGCATAAAATCATAGAGATAATTAGTAAATTCCATAAACTATGTCACAAGAAGAAATCCTTCAAAAAGTCTGCTCAATTGTTGCAGAGCAACTAAGCGTTGAAGCAGGAGAAGTAAAATCTGATTCAAATTTCCAAAACGATTTAGGTGCAGATTCACTCGATACCGTTGAGTTAGTAATGGCTTTAGAAGAAGCCTTTGATATTGAGATTCCTGACGAAGCAGCTGAAGGTATCGCAACAGTTGGTGATGCTGTTAAATTTATCGAAGACAAGAAAGGTTAATCTAGGATGCCAAATTTCCATCGAGTAGTTATTACTGGTATCGGAGCTGTAACTCCTATTGGTAACAACATTGATGAATATTTACTCGGCCTACAACAGGGAACTAATGGAGTTTCAGGTATTACCCTCTTTGATCCTGAACAACATCCCTGCAAATTTGCAGCAGAAGTAAAAAATCTTCAATCTGAAAATTTTATTGAAGCAAAAGAGTCAAAAAGGTGGGATCGTTTTTCACAGTTTGGAGTCATAGCAGCTAAAGAAGCTTTTAATGATTCTGGTCTTGAAATCAATGAAACTAATGCAGCAAGAATTGGAGTAATTATTGGCTCTGGTGTGGGCGGCTTACTAACAATGGAGAGGCAGGCTCAAATACTAAGTCATAAAGGTCCAAAGAAAGTAAGCCCATTTACAGTCCCAATGATGATTCCAAATATGGCAACTGGACTTGCTGCTATTGCTTTGGGTGCAAAAGGGCCAAGCTCAGCTGTATCCACAGCTTGTGCTGCCGGTTCAAATGCTATTGGTGATTCTTTTAGATTGCTGCAGCTTGGAAAAGCAGATGCAATGATCTGTGGAGGAGCAGAAGCAAGTATTACTCCTCTTGGAGTAGCTGGTTTTGCAAGTGCCAAAGCTCTTTCTTTTAGAAATAACAGTCCCCAAACTGCAAGTAGACCTTTTGATGCGGAGAGAGATGGGTTTGTCATTGGAGAGGGTTCCGGAATTCTTGTTTTGGAAACTCTTGAAAATGCAAAAAAAAGGAATGCAAGAATCTATGCTGAAATCATTGGCTATGGAACTACTTGCGATGCTCATCACATTACCGCTCCCTCTCCAGGGGGAGTTGGAGGCGCAGAAGCTATCAAGCTTGCAATTGAAGATAGTTCCATAAGTCTTGAACAAGTTGATTACATTAATGCTCATGGAACGAGTACATCAGCTAATGACAAGAATGAAACTTCTGCAATTAAATCTATTTTTAAAGACAGATCTTACCTCATTCCTGTAAGCTCTACTAAGTCGATGACTGGTCATCTCTTAGGAGGTTCAGGAGGAATAGAAGCTGTAGCTTGTATACTTTCTTTGACACATAATTTTATACCTCCTACAATTAACTACGTCAATCCAGATCCAGACTGTGATCTTGATTATGTACCCAATATTGCGAGAGATGCTCAAATAAGAGTTGCTCTTTCTAATTCTTTCGGCTTTGGTGGTCACAATGTTTGCTTGGCTTTCAGCAAATTCAAATGATGACAACCAATTCTCTATTTCCAACTTATCTTAATTTAAAAAAATGGTCGCTGCATCTGTTTCATTAGAATCCCTATGTGTAAATAGTATAAGAATGCTCGCTGTAGATGCAGTAAATAAATCTAATAGTGGACACCCCGGTTTGCCCATGGGTTGTGCTCCTATGGGTTACGCATTATGGCAAAACGTTCTTAATCACAACCCTAATAATCCAAAATGGTTTAATAGAGATCGTTTTGTATTATCAGCTGGCCATGGGTGCATGTTGTTATATTCTCTGTTACACCTAACAGGCTATAAATCGGTTTCAATTGAAGATATAAAAGAATTTAGGCAATGGGGATCTAAAACCCCTGGTCATCCTGAAACATTTGAGACTGAAGGAGTTGAAGTAACAGCTGGTCCTCTAGGAGCGGGGATATCAAATGCAGTTGGATTAGCCATTGCAGAAACTCACTTAGCAGCTAAATTCAATAAGCCTGATTGTGAAATTGTTGATCATTATACATACGTGATAATGGGAGATGGATGCAACCAAGAAGGTATTGCTTCTGAAGCCTGCTCACTTGCTGGTCATCTTAAACTTGGTAAATTAATTGCACTTTATGATGACAACCAAATAACAATTGATGGTCGCACAGATGTTTCTTTTACAGAAGACGTTTTAAAAAGATACGAAGCTTACGGGTGGCATGTTCAACATGTTGAAGATGGTAATCATGATGTCAATGGAATTACCCAAGCAATCAAGAATGCAAAGTTAGTAACAGACAAGCCTTCAATTATTAAGATTTCTACAACTATTGGTTATGGTTCTCCAAACAAGTCAGATACTGCTGGTATCCATGGGGCTGCAGTGGGAGAAGAAGAAGCTTCCTTAACAAGAGAGTTTTTAAATTGGGAATATCCTCCATTCGAAATACCAAATGAAGTATATTCGCAATTTAGACAAGCAATAAGTAAGGGTGAGGAGCTAGAGAAAAAATGGGATTTAAAATTTAAAGAATATCAAAACAACTATCCCTCTGAAGGTGCAGAATTAAAAAGAATGTTAAACGGTGAATTACCAGACAACTGGAATTCAAATCTGCCTTCATATACTCCTGATGACAATGGCCTTGCCACTAGAAAACATTCTCAAATATGTTTAGGAGCGCTTGGACCTAATCTTCCTGAATTAATTGGAGGATCTGCTGATTTAACCCACTCTAACTATACAGATATCAAAGGAGAAACTGGATCATTTCAATCACATTCTCCAGAGAAAAGATACTTACATTTCGGAGTACGAGAACATGCTATGGCTGCCATACTAAATGGTATTGCTTACCATGACAGTGGTCTGATACCTTATGGCGGAACCTTCCTTGTTTTTGCTGATTACATGAGAGGTTCTATGAGGCTATCTGCACTCAGCGAACTAGGTGTGATCTATGTATTAACCCATGATTCAATTGGTGTGGGTGAAGATGGTCCAACACATCAACCAATTGAGACTATTCCTTCTCTTAGAGCAATGCCTAATATGCTCGTTTTCAGACCTGGAGATGGTAATGAAACAAGCGGAGCCTATAAACTGGCAATTGAAAACAGAAAAAGACCTTCTGCACTTTGTTTAAGTAGACAGGGGATGCCAAATCAAGAGAATACCTCCATTGAAAAAGTTGCATTGGGAGGATATATAGTCTCTGATTGCGAAGGAACTCCAGATTTAATATTTATTGGAACTGGTAGTGAGCTAAACCTTTGCATTGAAGCAAGTAAAGAAATTTCAAAATTAGGTACAAAAACAAGAGTAGTTTCTATGCCCTGTGTAGAACTATTTGAAGAACAAGCGGAATCTTACAAAGAAAGTGTTTTACCTAGTAGTGTCAAAAAAAGAGTTGTAGTGGAAGCTGCACATTCATTTGGATGGCATAAATACACAGGCTTTGACGGAATTTGCATTACGATGGACCGATTTGGCGCTTCAGCTCCTGGGGGTAAATGTATGACTAATTTCGGATTTACAGTTGAAAATGTTGTTAACAAAACAAAAGAAATTTTATAATTATTAAAGTAAAACTAAACTGAGCTATTACATTCTTTAAGTTTATTATTTAATTCATCAAGAGATTCATCAGAAATTTTTGAATTCATAGGGCAATGTTTTGGGCCACACATTGAACAAAATTCTGCTTTTTTAAATATTTCCTCAGGTAATGTTTCATCATGATATTGCTTTGCCCTTTCTGGATCTAAAGAAAGCTCAAATTGTTTATTCCAATCAAAATTATATCGTGCATGACTAAGTTCATCATCTCTATCTCGAGCTCCAGCTCTATGTCTTGCTATATCAGCTGCATGAGCAGCTATCTTATAGGCAATTAAACCTTCTCGTACATCTTCTGCATTAGGCAGTCCTAGATGTTCTTTAGGGGTAACATAACACAACATAGAAGTTCCATACCATCCAGCCATTGCTGCACCAATTGCACTGGAAATATGATCATAACCTGGAGATATATCAGTTACTAATGGGCCAAGCACATAAAATGGAGCTTCCAAACATTCTTCCATTTGTTTTCTTACATTAAACTCAATTTGGTCCATAGGTACATGACCAGGTCCTTCAACCATGACTTGAACATTATGTGCCCAAGCTCTGCGAGTGAGTTCACCTAATGTCTTTAATTCAGATAGCTGAGCATCATCAGAGGCATCATGCAAACATCCAGGCCTAAGTGAATCGCCTAAAGAAAAAGTACAATCATATTTTTTAAAAATTTCACATATATCATCAAACCTTGTATAAAGAGGATTTTGCTTAAAGTGATGCAACATCCATTGAGCTAAAATTCCTCCCCCTCTACTTACAATGCCTGTGATTCGACCTTTTACTTTTGGTAAGTGCTCTATTAATAAGCCAGCATGAATAGTTTGATAATCCACACCCTGCTGACAATGTTTTTCAATAATATGAAGGAAATCATCTTCGGTTAATCTATCTATTGAGCCGTGTACACTCTCTAACGCCTGATATACAGGTACAGTCCCAATAGGGACAGATGATTCGTTAATGATTGCTTGTCTAACTTGATCTAAATTAACTCCTCCAGTAGATAGATCCATAACAGTATCAGCCCCATATTTCACTGCCAGCTTTAGCTTTTCTACTTCCTCATTAATATTACTTGCATTGGGAGAAGCACCAATATTTGCGTTAACTTTACATCTAGAAGCAATCCCTATAGCCATTGGCTCAAGATTGATATGATTTATGTTAGCAGGAATTATTAATCTTCCTCGTGCTACTTCTTCCATAATTAATGAAGGTGGAAGATTTTCTTTTTTAGCTACAAAATCCATTTCTTCTGTAATATTTCCATTTCTCGCGAAATTCATTTGAGTAATATTTTCTTTCCCAATTCGAGACTTTATCCAAGAATTTCTCATGATTTATAAATTTTTAAAAATGTTTATTACTAAAGTTCGATCAGAATTCCACTTTCCTGTATCAGAATTAATGATTCAGGTTCAAAGGGTATGATCTCAGCTAAGTTAAATTTCTTAGCACCCCTAGCATTATTTTATTAATAGCTCTTTTTAAAAAAATAGTCATCAAATATTACTTAAAAATAAATAAAGTTTTTTTATTTAATTTTTTGATAAGACTTTATCTTTCTGAAAATATTGCGTCTATTCAATTTTCTACTTAAATCTTTTTCTAAAATTAGACAAATCCCCATCAAACCAATAGGTAAATAAAAAATCTTTTTATTATCTTGCCTAAATATCAAACCAATAGTTGAAATGAAAATCATTATTGGAGCCACCAAAGAGAAAATAAAAACTTTATTAATTTTCATTTATAAACTATTTCCCTTACTTTGATTATTTAATTTTACTATGGACTCTGTTATTACTTTAATTCCAACAGCAATAGCTCTTTCATCAGGATCAAATTTTGAACTGTGCAGTGGGGCACAGCCTTTTTCACTAGATACCCCTAGCCTAAACATAGCTCCAGGAACCTCATTTAAAAACTCAGCAAAGTCTTCAGCACCTAATGAAGGTTTTTGTAATTCAACAACATTTTGTTGACCTAAAATTTGTATTGCAGAATCTCTAATAACTCTATTTATGTCAGAATTATTATTTACTGGAGGGGTAATTGCCCTAAATTTTATTTTAGCTTCAGCTCCAAAAGTATTCGCAATAGAAGAAATATTTGTGTTAAGCCAGTGCCCAATACCCTTAAATACTATAAGATTAGTACATCTTACTGTTCCAATTAAATTAACTTTTTCAGCCAGTATATTATATGCATTTCCACCATTAATCTTACCAAAAGTTATTACGACAGGATCCAAAGGATTTAATTTTCTTGTTATTAATTCTTGAATACCAGAGATAACTTTCGATGCCACCCAAATAGCATCCACTCCTTCATAGGGTCTTGCACCATGGCCTGATTTTCCTTGAATCTCCACTTGAAGTTCACCGGCAGCAGCAGTTAAGCTACCCTCTTTAATACCAATAGTGCCTATAGACAAGTCTGGGAAAACATGGACACCCAAAATTTTAATTAAACCATTAGTTGCCCCATCATGAATCATCCATCTAGCTCCACTTGCAATTTCTTCTGCAGGTTGGAAGATTATTCTAGTGCCAAAATTCAAATGTAAATCCTTAATGATTTTTGCTACACCCAACCCAATCGATATATGTAAATCATGACCACAAGCATGCATAACACCATCTACTTTTGAGGAAAAACTTAAATTAGTCTTCTCAACTATTGGTAGAGCATCCATATCCACTCTTAAGCCTATAAAGCCTTTATCTGTAGGGCCAAACTCAGCAATAACTCCAGTCTTGCCAACAGATTCTGTGACTCTCCAGCCAATATTCTTTAAGTAACCACTAATCAATATCGCTGTTTGATTTTCTAATCCACTTAATTCAGGATGTGCATGGATATGTCTTCTTATATTAATTAGTTCATCGTTGAATGAATCAATTTTTTTTAACAATTTATCTCTATCCATTTCTTAGTTAATAGCAAGGAATTTCATTAAATCTTTGGTTGGTTTTGGAGGCCATCTTCTTACTTTTATTAACCATTCCTCCTCAGAATACCTTGGGTCTAATTCTGTAACAGCTATCCAATTACTCTCTGCTTGACCTAACATACCTCTACTCCAATTCAGAGCTGTTAAAGCTGCTCTAGCATCTGCAAAAGTTGGATATCGCCTAATCAATTTTTTTAATTCTTTTTCAGAATCGTCAAAATTTCCCAACTGGTAATCTGCCAATGCCAAACTTGATCTTGCCATAGCAAATCCAGGAGTAGATGTTGCTGCCTTTGAAAATAAATCTCTTGCACTTTCCCAATCGGAAAGAGATCCCTCAACATTAGCAAGGTTATACAAAGCAGAGAAATTTTCACTATCTTTAGAGATTACAAACATGTAATCTTTTTTAGCCAGTAACCAAAGGCCTAAGGCTTCCTCTGCTATACCCCTATTGATATAGGGATCAACTTCATTAGGATTTAAATTAATAGCTGTTTCTTGATCATTTATTGATCCTTCTGTGTCGCCAATTACAAGTTTTACGTTTCCTCTATTACTTAAGGCTGCTGCATCATCAGGATACAATTCCAGATAGCTGTTCCATTGTTTTAAAGCGAGATTAAAATTTCCATTTGCACTTAAATCTAAAGCAGTTTTAAATAAATCTTCCCTAGAACTTATTGAATAGCTAGGAGCAACATAAAAAATATTTACTAAAAGAAAAATCAATAAAAAATAAATCTTTACTTTTTTAAAAGTTATCATTGTTTGAATTAATGTACCTTTTTCCTAAAGAAGTAAGTAATCTTCCTCGAGATGTTCTAGTGAGAAAACCAATTTGCATTAAATATGGTTCAACTACAAATTCTAACATTGAAGAATCTTCCCCTAACCCCGCGGCAATTGCATCTAGTCCTATTGGACTGTTGTTATTAAGGTTTAAAAAAGATAAGTATTTTCTATCTAAATAATCTAATCCTTTTGCATCAATTTTTTGAGAATTTAAAGCCTTTTTTACTACATCTAAATCAATAAGATTAGTTTTTTTAATAACTTGAGCATAATCTCTAATTCGTTTTAATAATCTCAAAGCAATCCTCGGAGTACCCCTAGATATTTTGGCTAACGCTCGAGAAGCTTTATCCTCTAATGTAAGATTTATCAAATTTGAATAATTTGAAATTATTTGGTGTAATTCGTCATTTGAATAAAATTCAATTTTCTGAGATATACCAAATCTATCTCTTAAAGGTGCACTAATTGATGCTAATTTTGTCGTAGCACCAATCAAAGTAAATCTAGGAAGATTAATTGTTCTACAACGTGCTCCTCTATTAGCGCCCATAGTTAAATCCAGTCTGAAATCCTCCATGGCAGAATATAAAAGCTCTTCAGTTAATCTATTTAAACGATGTATCTCATCAATAAACAAAACTTCCCCTTCTTTTAGTCCAAGTAGTAAACCAACAATATCCCTAGGTCTTTCAATTGCAGGAGCAGAAGCTATTCTAAATCTTGTATTCATTTCATTTGCTATTAAAAAAGCTAAGGTTGTTTTACCCAGTCCTGGCTGTCCATATAAGAGTGTATGTTCCAATGCCTCTTTTCTGTACAGTGAAGCATCTATGGCTATTCTTAATGAAGCCTTAATTTGTTCTTGACCAATAAATTCTTTAAATGTTTTTGGTCGAGCGAAATTTAGATTTTTATTATTGTTTTCTTCAGAAACGATTTTCGAATCAACTATCCTAAGCTCTTGTTTACGAGGAGGAAAATTTGAATCGCCAATATTGGAAGAAATTATTGCCATAATAAAAGATTAATAGGAATTGTTCTAAGGAGAAAGATTTTTACAACTAAAATGCAAAAAAATTCACCCAAAATTAATAAAAATCCAAAAAAAGAACCTATCTTAAAACGTTTAGCTGACAATAGATATGCAAAATTTCAGTATGAAATACATGAAACAATCGAAGCAGGAATTGAACTTTTAGGTACTGAAGTAAAGTCAATAAGAAACGGTAAAGCAAACCTTAGAGATGGATATTGTTCATTCAGAAATGGAGAAATCCTACTATTAAATGTTCACATTTCACCACATAAAAATGTGGGCTCTTTTTTTAATCATGATCCTCTAAGGAATCGAAAATTATTATTACACAAGAAAGAAATAATTAAATTGAAATCAAATACTGAAAAAAAAGGCATGACTATCATTCCACTATCAATTTATTTAAAAGGCTCATGGATAAAATTAAAACTTGGAATTGGTAAAGGTAAGAAATTACACGATAAAAGACAAGCTGATAAACAAAAAAGTATTAAAAAAGAAATAAACTCTGCTCTTAAAAGATAATTATTATTTTTGCGACAATTTTCACTAAATATCCAAACTAACTGAACTTGGAGGAGGGGAAGGATCGGGATCGGCAATTAACATATGCTGAAGAACAGTTTCAGGTCTCTCGCTATCTCTCCAGCGAATTTTGTAAGCAGGCATCTTCGTTCCTCTGCTTGTAGTTTGCTCAACTGGTTCAATAACCCACCCTCTTCTTGATCGGCCTTGAGGATTTCTTTTAACTACTGCATCCGCTTGTTTGAAACGGAAACCAACACGTTCACCACTCATTTAAAAAATTTCGTATTGGATTAATTCTTATATTTTACTTCATTCAAGGTTATTTTTAAGATTTATTAGCAGTTGTTTCTGGTTTTAGTAATGGGAAAGGAATTACATCTCTAATAGATGGACTATTTGTAAGTAGCATAATAAGTCTATCTATACCAATTCCTAATCCACCGGTAGGAGGCATACCTATCTCTAAAGCATGTAAAAAATCTTCATCTATACAATGAGCCTCAAGATCACCTTCATCTCTAAGAGATTGCTGTAATTGCATTCTTTCCCTTTGATCGACAGGATCAATTAACTCACTAAAAGCATTTGCGAGTTCGCGACCAACAATAAATAACTCAAATCTCTGAACCATGTCTTTATTATCAAAATGCGGCCTAGCTAAAGGAGAAATTTCAATTGGATAATCAATAATAAAAGTTGGCTGAATAAGTAGTGACTCAACCTTTTGCTCAAAGACTTCATTTAAAAGTCTCCCAAGACTATTTATTTTAGAAGAAAGTTCAACATTAATACTTTTAACTGCTGCTAGTGCTCCCTTGAAATCACCATTAAAAGAATCAAAATCAATACCTGTATATTCCTTAACTATATTTTTCATCGATATTCTTCTCCAAGGTTTAGAAAAATCAATTTCCTTATTTTGATAATTTATAATTAACGAACCACATGCATCATTGACGATATCTTTAATCAATTCTTCAGTTAGATCCATCATATCAATATAATTAGAGAAAGCTTGATAAATTTCTACTGAAGTAAATTCAGGATTATGCTTTGTACTAATCCCTTCGTTACGGAAAATTCTTCCTAATTCATATACTTTCTCGAAACCTCCAACAACCATTCTTTTTAGATGTAACTCAGTAGCTATTCTTAGATAAAGTGGAATATCTAAAGTATTGTGATAGGTAACAAATGGCCTTGCTTCAGCTCCGCCGGCTTCTGATTGAAGTATTGGAGTCTCTATCTCTAAAAAACTTCTTTCATCTAACCATCTTCTTATGAAACTTATACATTTTGCTCTTGTTTTAAATACATTTTTCGTTTGAGGATTCACTATTAAATCTAGATAGCGTTGACGATACCGTTTTTCAATATCTGTCAATCCATGCCATTTGTCTGGCAAAGGTTGTAATGATTTTGATAACATTTCCCATTTTTCTACTTTAATTGAAAGCTCACCTTTATTAGTTTTTTTAATGGTTCCAGAAACTCCTATCCAGTCACCGATATCTACAATTTCCTTGAGATCTTCAAAAGTAAGGAGTTTTTTATTTTCTTTATTGTAATTAATAATTTTTTGATCTAAATAAAGCTGAATCTGTCCTTCTTGATCATTAATCGTAAAAAAAGCAATTTTTCCCATCACTCTTTTTGCTAGAACCCTACCAGCTATAGAAACACTAAAATCTTCTTCCTGTCCATTATCTAGATAGCTAAATTTTTGAATAAGAAATTGTGAGGAATGAGATATTTGGAAATTTTCTGCGTAAGAATCAAATCCTTTTTTGACGAGTGAATTAGCTTTTGATAGGCGAGCTTCTCTAATTTCAGACAAAATTTACTTCAAAATTTATACTTTATTTAATTAAAGTATCAGACTAAGGTTCAACTTGCCAAAGATGTTGCTATTTCTCCGACTCTTTGCGAAGCATAACCTATGCCTCTGACAGTTAATATTAATTCAGGATTTCTTGGGTCTGGTTCCAATTTACCTCTAAGCCTTGCTACGTAAACATCTACGACTCTTAGGTCTGCTGCTCTCCTTGGAGGATAACCCCATAATTGCTCTAGTATTTCAGCTCTTGGAACAACTTTACCAGGCTCATCAAATAACAGTTCTAGTAAGCTAAATTCAGTATAAGTCAAGCTAATTCTTTCCCCAGCCCTAGAGACTTGCCTTCTATTAGTATCAACTACTAAACTTCCAAATTTCATAACACCTTTACCTGAGGGTACTTCTTTAGTTTCAGCGACTGAAATAGAAGGACCCATGCGTCTTAGAATCGTAGCTATTCTTGCCTCTAACTCTTTTGGACTAAAAGGTTTTGATAAATAATCGTCAGCTCCCAAATCTAATCCTGCCACTCTTTCTGAAATAGCCTCTAAAGCAGTTAAAAATATTATTGGTACAACTGATTCCGCTCTAATTCTTCTACAGACTGCAAATCCATCCATTTTTGGAAGCATTACATCAAGAACTATCAAATCTGGAGAATCTCTATGAAACGCTTCAAGAGCTTCTTCACCATTCGTAGCTGAAAAGACTTGATATCCTGCCAGTTGAAGTCTTGTAACTAATACTTTTAATACTGCTGGCTCATCATCAACAACTAAAATGCTTGCTTTTGACATAGATAAAAAAGATCTTGAAAAATTTCAAAGCAAAATATATTGCATTGAATATTTATTCTAACAATTAAAAATATAACATTACGACGCCTCTAAGAGATATTCAGAAGATTTAAAAATTATTTTATTATTTAAGCAGTTAGTCTTTTCTCTTATTTAATATAGTTATTTCTTTATAGAGAGTAATTACAATAGTATCTATTTTGATCTCTTAAACAGTCCAAAAAGTTGTGAGCAAAATAAAGGAGCAAAAAGACCTGTTAGAAATACTTGAGCCAAAACATTTTTAACACTAGGGAAAAACAATAACAATTTGTTGTCAGGGGAGTCTTGAATAAAGAATTGCAAAGAATAAAGTGAGCCGCACAAAAAACTACCTATCGCACAAAGTAAGCCATATCTAAAATGTGCAACCAAAGTATTATTATCTTTTGTAAATCTACCGAACCATATACCAGATAAAATTAAACCAGGAATTTGAGTAAAACCACCTCCTATAGATATTGAATCTAAAATAATTCCTAAAAACAAGCCAACTATTAATCCATTAATTGGTCCATAAATCATAGACCAAGGCAATAACCAAAATAAGGGCCAATAAGGTTGAATCCTCATAATCCCAAGCCAATTAGGATGCCACAAAAAAAGAATTGGAATAAATATGAATGAAATTACAGATAAATTTTTCTTGAAAAATTTATCCATTTAAATTTTTACTTTTAAAATTTGCACCCAATCTATTGCCTGAGGTTTCCCGAGAAGTAAAACATTTACAGTTTTTTTTGAATTTGATTTTTTATCTACTGATTGAATAATACCAACAGGTATATTTGGCGGTAATAAAGTACTTGCTGGTGAAGACGAGACAAAATCTCCGACCTTTACATCAACATCTTTTGTATAAAAAATTAGTTTGGGATAATCATTTCCTGTTCCTACCAAAAGTCCTTGAGTTTGAACTCTGTCAATCCAAACACCCACTTTGCTCTCGGGAGAGGTCAACAATATTACAGATGAAGTTAAGAAAGAAGTACTCTTTACTCTACCTAATAAACCTCCAGGGCCAATAACAGGGCTTCCAACTTCTACGCCATCTTTAGATCCTTTATTTAAAATAATTTGTCTCCACCAACTACCATTTTTTCTAGAAATAACTGCAGCAGAAATAGTATCAGAGTCAGATAATCTTTGAAGAGATAAAAGTTCCCGCAATCTCTTATTATCTTTTTCAAGCTGTTTACTTTTTATTAAAAATTCTTGATCAAGACTTTTACTAATAACTTCTCTTTGAAATTGACCTGGCCAAAAAGGTTTTGAAATATAATAATAAAAATCTTTATACAATGATCCTTTTGAGAATCTTACGAAAACCAAAAACAATAAAAATATAAATAATATTCCTTTTTTCTTTTTGTGCCGCCAACGAGCATTATAAATTCGTCGGATTTTTAACATTCAATTAATCTCTAATAGCGTTTCTTATATAATCAGGAGTATCAACAACTCTTTTAAGCTTTCTAAAATCATCTAATACTTCACCGCAACCATTTACAACGCAAAGCAAAGGCTCTTCCGCGATGTGAGTAAAGATCCCAGTCTCATTACTAAGTAAATCATTAATACCTCTTACAAGAGCACCTCCTCCTGCGAGCATAATTCCCCTGTCAACAATATCAGCAGCTAATTCTGGAGGAGTACGTTCTAATGTTCTTTTGACAGCGTCAACAATTTTACCAAGTGGATCAGCCATAGATTCCCTGATCTCTCCCGATGTTAGGGTTATTGACCTAGGAAGACCGGATAAAAGGTGCAAACCTCTAACCTCCATGGAAGTCAAGTCAAAATCATTATCTGGAAATGCAGATCCAATTTTTATTTTAATTTCTTCGGCAGTTCTTTCACCAACTACTAAATTATGTACTTTCTTAAGATATATCGCAATTGATTCATTTATTTCGTCTCCAGCTATTCTTACGGATTCACTTAAAACAGTTCCACCTAAACTTAAAACTGCGACCTCAGTAGTACCACCACCTATATCAACAATCATAGTTCCAATTGGCTCTGTGACTGGCAATGATGCTCCGATCGCTGCTGCTACAGGTTCATCAATCAAATGCACCTCTCTAGCCCCAGCCAAACCAGCTTCTCTAACTGCTCTACGTTCTACACTTGTAACTCCACTTGGAATACCAATAACTATTCTTGGCGCTAATAGGCCTCTCCCCTCATTACACTTTTGAATAAAAGTTTTTATCATTGACTCTGCCGCATCAAAATCGGCAATAACTCCATCTCTGAGTGGTCTTACGGCTCTAATATTTCCTGGCGTTCTTCCTAGCATTAATTTCGCTTCTGAACCTACTGCCATTGGGACTCCTTCTTCTAAGTCCATCGCTACTACCGAAGGCTCCTGCAAAACCACTCCTTTACCTGATACGTGAATCAGAGTATTGGCAGTACCTAAATCAATGCCTATATCTCTAGAAAATTTTAATCTGTTGAAAATCACAATAATAATCTTTTAGATAAATAATATATCTATTTTTTGTTAAGCTCTATAATTTCTTTCATTTAGTTATGAATAGCTAGCATAACTTTGAGCAAAAACGAAAAATATGAGTAATATTAGGAAAAAAAATCATGGAAATTAACACTATTAATCTTGTTGGAAGAGCTGGGAGAGAACCAGACGTCAGGTATTTCGAATCAGGCAGCATTGTTGCAAATTTCACTCTTGCGGTAAATAGACGTAGTAGAGATGAAGAGCCTGACTGGTTTAATTTAGAAATATGGGGTAAGCAAGCTCAAATTGCTGCAGACTATGTTAAAAAAGGTTCTTTAATCGGAATTACAGGAAGCTTTAAGATTGATAGTTGGAAAGATAAAAATACTGGAGAAGATAGATTTAAACCGGTAGTAAGAGTTGATAGATTAAATTTACTTAGTTCACGCAAAGATTCTGAAAATAACCAATATTCAAAAAATAACAGCTCAAGCGATATTCCTTTTTAAGATATATTTCTTTTATAAATTCTCACAAAAAACTTTGTTAAAAAATAAACGAAAATTATTATTAAAATAGGCTTCACAATATATTTAATTTGAACTAAAAAAGTTTCAATCATTTGATAATTTTCACCAAATAGATATCCTGCATATGTTAATAATACAATCCAAATTAAGCTTCCTAAAGTAGTCCAAATTAAAAATTTTCTTAGTGGCATAAGTTCCATGCCAGCAGGAACTGAAATTAAAGTTCTTATACCTGGTACTAAGCGGCCCCAAAAAACTAATGAAACGCCATATTTATCAAACCAAAGTTTGCTTTTATCAAGATCATTAGTTGTAATTCCAACATATTTCCCCTTTATATCTAACAATTTTGCAAGTCTTTTTTCATTTAGTAATCTACCCAAATAATACCAAGGCAGCGATCCTGCGATAGTTCCAACTAAACCCCAGAAAACCAAAATATAGAAGTTTAATTTTTGTTGAAAGACAAAAAAACCACCTAATGGCATTATTATTTCTGATGGAATTGGAGGTATGATATTTTCTAAAAACATCGCCAAACAGATAGTAAGATAAGCGATTGTTGAATTACTTTCAACTGCCTTACTAATATATTCGGGTATTGAGGTGAGTAAATTTATAAAAATAAAACTCACATTTAATATCTATAAATTTCTGATTTGTAAGGTCCTTCAACAGAAACATTAATATAATTAGCCTGTTCTTGAGTTAATTTTGTTAATTTTGCACCAATTTTATCTAAATGTAATCTCGCGACCATTTCATCTAAATGTTTTGGTAATACATAAACTTCTTTATCATATTCCTCCGATTTATTGAAAAGTTCAATTTGAGCTAACACCTGATTAGTAAAAGAGTTACTCATTACGAAGCTTGGATGACCTGTAGCACAGCCTAAGTTGACTAATCTGCCTTCTGCTAAAAGAATAATTTTATGGCCACTTGGCAAAGTTATGTGATCGACTTGCGGCTTAATGTTCTCCCATGGATAATTCTTCAAAGAAGCAACATCAATTTCGTTATCAAAATGTCCAATATTGCAAACTATAGCCTCATTCTTCATCTTGACTAGATTTTCGTGTGTTATTACTTGATAATTCCCAGTAGCAGTAACAAAGATGTCGATATCTTCAACAACATCGTCTAGTGTAACAACGCTAAATCCTTCCATAGCTGCTTGAAGAGCACATATTGGATCAACTTCAGCAACTTTTACAATTGCACCGAGTCCTCTTAATGATTGTGCAGATCCTTTTCCAACATCACCAAATCCTATTACCAAGGCAACCTTTCCAGCAATCATTACATCAGTTGCACGCTTAATACTATCAACTAGAGATTCTCTACATCCGTATAAGTTATCAAATTTGCTTTTAGTAACTGAATCATTAACGTTAATAGCTGGGAAAGGTAATGCATTTTGCTTTTCCAATTGATAAAGTCTTGCAACTCCTGTGGTTGTTTCTTCAGTAACACCAATAATATTACTCTTAATACGAGAGTAAAAACTACTATCTTGTTGCAATTTAAACTTAATAGAATTGAATAAAGCTATTTCCTCTTCGTTGCTAGGATTATCTAAAACAGATAAATCTTTTTCTGCCTTACTACCAAGTATCAATAAGCCTGTTGCATCTCCTCCATCATCAAGAATCATGTTAGGAGAGTCTGAACCCCAATCTAAAATGTAATGGGTATATTGCCAATATTCATCAAGGCTCTCTCCTTTTTTTGCATAGACAGAAATACCTTGATCTGCAATAGCTGCGGCTGCATGATCTTGAGTTGAAAAAATATTACAAGAAGCCCATTTTACTTTCGCTCCAAGATTAACAAGCGTTTCTATTAACACTGCTGTCTGAATAGTCATGTGAAGACTACCAGCTATTTTTGCACCCTTAAGTGGCTTTTCAGAATGGTATTTATCTCTAAGTGCCATTAGACCTGGCATTTCAGTTTCAGCAATTTTAATTTCTTTACGCCCAAAATCTGATAATGAAATATCTGTAATTACGTAATTTGGTATGGATGTTTTAGTTGAATTAGCAATCACCATTTCTAAAAAAATTCTTATCCTTTAAACTATATATGATTTTTGTATAATTTTGTGTTTGTTGAGAATTTTACCGAGACAATAAATTTAGGGAGAAAATTCGCGCAGGTATTAAATCCCCAATCAATTGTTTTATTACAAGGTCCTATTGGAGCAGGGAAAACTTCATTCGTGCAAGGCATTGCAAAAGAGTTATCTATTTCTGAGGATATTACAAGTCCAACATTTGCTTTATCTCATCATTACAATTCCGGAAACATTCCACTAATTCACCTGGATTTATACAGACTAGAAAATAGTTCAATGGCAAAAGAATTTTATCTCGCCGAAGAAGAAGAAGCCAATCAGAATAAAGCTATCTTAGTAATTGAATGGCCAGAATTAATACAACCAATTATTGATAATTTTTGGAAAATAGAAATTAGTTACGCTAAAAATTATGGAAGAAATTATAAGATCTGGGACCCTAAGAATTCGTTAACCTTTGCATAATCTGGTTGTTGTTCAATTGCACCTTCACCCAGACAAGTTAGCAATCCACAAACACTTGAAAACCTAACATAATCCTGAATTTCTAATTCATTTGAAGGATAGCCAGAAGAAATTAATTTTGAAATCAATCCAGCCAAAAATGCATCGCCTGCACCAGTAGTATCTATAATTTTAGATGAATTTTGTACTTTAGTTTTGCCCTGCAAGCCATTTATAAACCATGAAATAGGATCTGCTCCATTTGTGACTATTACATCAGGTCTGTTTAAGAGTGTTGAAGATATTTCAAAAGGGTTTTCATTATCAAAAAACAAAAGAGCTTCTTCTTTCGCAAGCTTTAAAATATGGGCATAGTTTAATAATTTCTTAATTAAATTTACTCTCTCCTTTCCTCTAATTTGTGATGAAAAAGTTGAATAATTCCAAAAAACCTCTCTCCAATTCAAATCAATAATTACTTTTACGTCAAACTTTTTAGCTATGTTTAATAGAAAATACACCGAATCTGTGGACATTGAAGACGATAAAACATTGGTACCAGACACAAAATATTTTGTGTCTAAAAGAAGTTGCTCCAAACTTGAAAGATCTTCTTCAATTAAAGACTTTTTAATAGCTTCGTCAGCAAAAACCGTCTTGGGGCTTGCATCAAAACCAGAAAAATAACGATCTCCAGAATTATCTCTATCTACTTTAACGATTCTAGTAGGCAAGTTTTTATCCAATTGCAGGAAATCTACATTAACCTCTAATTCATTAAATTGTTCTATAAATTTTTTACCAAATTCATCCCGTCCTAAACAACCAATAAATACTGAATCTATTTTTAATTTTCTCAAAGCACACGCTACATTTGCGGGTGCGCCTCCCAAGAAGTCTGTAAATTCTTCATTTGACTTATTTCTTATTCTGTCTATTAAAGCCTCTCCCAGACAAACAACTTTTGATTTGTACATATACAACAAAATTTCTAAACTAAGAATAATTAATTAAAAACGAATAATTTTATTTTGAATTAAAGTTTAATTAATATTTTGGTTCTAATGTATTTTAAAAAATCTGAAATTTGGAAATGGAAAAATTGGGAAATTTCATGGTCCTTATCAACACTATCTATGAGTGATGATGATATAAATGTTTTATTAATTCACGGTTTTGGAGCATCAAAAGGACATTGGAGACATAATCAAGATTTTCTAGGTAAAAATTATAAGTGCTATTCCATAGACTTGCTGGGATTCGGTAAAAGCAGTCAACCTATTGCTCTATTAAATTACGAATCTTTCAGAGAAAATTCCGTTAAATATTCATTTGACTTATGGGGTAATCAAATAGCAGCATTTTGTTCAGAAGTAATAAAAGCTCCAGTTTATTTAGTAGGAAACTCCATCGGCGGTGTTGTAGCTTTGAAAGCCGCTGAAAGCCTACAAAATAAATGTAAGGGTGTAATCCTAATTAATTGTGCACAAAGAGCAATGGATGATAAACGTTTAAAAAGAAGTAATGTTTTGATGAATCTGCTACGTCCAGTATTAAAAACTTTAGTAAGGCAGCGAATAATCAGTAACACACTTTTTGAAAGAGCTTCTAATCCAAAAATAATTAGACAAATTCTTCAGAAAGCTTACCCTTCTAGAAAAAATCTTGATGATGAATTAATTGAAATTCTTTATAGTCCTTCCCAAAGAAGAAATTCCAAAGAAGCATTTCGCGGCTTTATCAATATATTTGATGATGCTCTTGCTACAGATCTTTTTCATAAAATTGATACCCCAATCCAATTAATTTGGGGGGAAAAGGATCCTTGGGAATCCTTAGATGAAGCAAAAGAATGGAAAAATAAATTTAAAAATATTAAAAGACTTGATGTAATAAAAGAAGCAGGTCATTGCCCTCATGATGAAAAGCCAGAAGAGACTAATGATTTAGTTTATGAATTTATTCAAGAAACGAAATAAGCCTCAACATTGTCACTAAGTCTTCTTAAGCCTCTCAATCCATCTCTTTCAAGATTTCTTACTCTATCTCTGCTTATTCCCAATACACGTCCTATACCAGTAAGAGACATAGGCTCATCTCCATCCATTCCGTACCGCATTCTTAAAACGCTACATTGTAAATCAGGTAATTGATGAAGCAGTGAATGAAGATCTCCTCTCATACAATCCATCTCTATTTGTTCATCAGGCAAATCTTCACCACCTGCTAACAAATCAAGTAATACAGTATCTTCACCATCACCAACTTTTGTTTCTAGACTTACGGGTTGTCCCGCTTTACACATCAAATCCTTTACATCTTCTTCTGGGAGCTCCACATATTTAGCAAGTTCGTTTACTGTTGGAGTTCTAGAGAGTTCTTGGCTCAATTCTCGTTGCCCTTTTTTTAACTTATTTAACATTTCAGTTATATGAATTGGTAGTCTAATAGCTCTACTTTTTTCTGCAATTGCTCTGGTAATGCCTTGTCTAATCCACCAATATGCATATGTTGAAAATTTATAGCCTCTAGCAGGATCAAATTTTTCGACTCCCCTAACAAGCCCTATTGTCCCCTCTTGAATTAAGTCAAGAAGTTCCATATTCCTTTTTGTATATTTTTTTGCAACACTGACGACTAGTCTTAAATTTGCTGCAACCATTCTTTCTTTTGCACGCTGTCCAGCTCTATATCTTTTTTTAATCTGCGATGCAGACAAATTTAATTTATTAGCTAATTCATCAATACTTGGTTTATCTCCAGTTAATTCAATTATCTCTAATTCTGCTCTTTCAACTTGCATATATTCTTGAACCTGCCTTCCAAGGGTTATTTCTTGTTCGTTAGATAACAGAGGAACTCTACCGATGTCCCTTAGATAAGAACGTACCAGATCTACATCGTTACTAGCTTTTAAAGTTGATATAGGAGTTAATTTATTTTCACTTAGAATTGCAGAAGGCATGAAAGTTAATGATGTTCTGTAAACAATACCATTAAGAAATGTAAAGTTAAACAAAAAAATCCACAAATTTACAAAAATGAGAATAAATACCTACTAAATATTCATAAAAAAGAGTTATTCAATAGCCATTTTGCTGTATTGAGATATATAAACACTCCTGCTATATCAGTAACTGTTGTAATAAAAGGTGAAGACATTAAAGCCGGGTCTAATCTCATACGGTCAAAAAGTAATGGGAGAATAGCACCTGTAGTCGCAGCTAAAGTTGTTATAGAGATCAAGCTTATTCCTACTGCAGCTGCTATTAAAGGACCTTCTCCTTGCCACCAAGCGAAAGGGAATACTACAACCATCATTAAAACGCCTAACAAAGCTCCTGTTATTGCTTCCTTAATTACTGCCTTAATTGCCCCTAGAGACTTTATTTTTTGTGTACTTAAGCCTCTTATAACAACAGTCGAACTTTGCGCCCCAACATTCCCTCCAGTACCTATAAGCAGAGGGATAAAGGCGGCTAACAAAACTAGTTCTTTTAAGATTTGATCATTCATTGCAATAACTTTTGTAGTCAAACCATTTGCCAAAACTAAAATTAATAACCACAAGATTCTCCTTCGAGTAATCGTAAACAAACTGCTTTGAAAATAATCGTCCTCATCACCAGGCTGAACTGCACCTGCCGCATAAATATCTCGAGTTGCCTCTTGTTCTATAACATCGATTAAATCATCAACAGTTACAATTCCTACAAGTCTTTTTTCTCTGTCAACAACTGGGAGAGCTAAAAAGTCATATCTTTGAATTGCTCTAGCAACTTCTTCTTGATTCGTATTGGTAGAAATATTAACAACATCTTTTGTCATAACATCACCAATTGGTTTAGATGGATCAGCTGTAACAAGGTCCCTTAAAGAGAGAATACCCGTTAAGTGTCTTTCCTTATCAGTAACATATAAGCTATAAATAGTCTCTGTAAATGGAGCCCTTTTTCTTACCAAAGATAAAGCCTCCTCTGCTGTTTGCATCTCTTTCAAATCAATAAATTCGGTAGTCATTAATCGTCCTGCCGTTTCAGGCTCATATCCCAATAATTCTGCAGTCACTTTCCTTTCACCAGGACTTAGAGCTGATAAAAATTTTCTGACAACTTTTGCAGGTAATTCATCAAAAAGTTGAACCCTATCGTCTGGGGACATTTTCTCAACAATTTCTAAGACTTCTCCTGAACGAAGTCTGTCCAATAATGTTTGCTGAACTATTGGATCTAAATATTCATATACCTCAATTGCTTCATTTTTTTTTAACAACCTAAATGCAAGGGCTTGCAATATTAAAGGAAGACTACCAATCGCATCAGCTATATCAACAGGTTGAGAAGGCTCTAATAATAATTTTGCTTCATCATAATTTCCAGCAACAAGCAATTCTTCAAGTTGAAAAGTAATATTTCCGCGATTATTTAAATCTGATGGTATTGATGTAATTGTCTCAAGATTATTCTCCTCCATAAATATAATTCATAATCTAAGTTACATAACTATTATAGAAAAATTAGGTCATTTTTCTACTCATCATAAAACCAAAATACATCATTAATAAATTTGAAATAAAAACTATATTTAAATACAGAATAATTCTTAAGAACTCTTGCTGACTAATAAATCTGTACAAAAAAAATATAAACCCGCTAAAAGATGTGAAACAAGAACAAAATCCACTTAATAAAATATTGTTCAAAGATTTGCCTAGCCTGCTTCCGATTACAACACCAAACAAAAATGAACCAAATATAGAAATAATAAAATTATTATCTACATAAAACCTCAAAAAGGTCGCGCAATAAGATGCAATAAGGATAAATAAGAAGTTTTTTAAATTGCTCATTTAAAAAATTTTTATAAGATAATAACCTAAGTAAAAAAATAAAAAAGATAGTACTATTACTTCAAAATAATGAAAGAATAAACGTATAAATTGCTTGCTTTGAAATAGAACAAAAAGATCATAAACAAAAGAAGAAAATGTACTAAAACATCCCAAAAAACCAACATAAAATAATAATAAGAAATTTTGATTAATTGGCTCTAAGGCTACTAAAATCCCCAAAAAGAATGATGCTAAAATATTTACGACAGAAGTAGTATTAATATAAAATCCTGTTTTAATTGGAACTTTATATTTAAAAAACATCCTTAAAACTAATCCAACAGTGCTTCCCAGTAAAACATAAACTATTGAAATTAGATCCAAAATTTAAATCTTTATCCACCCCCTAGTTGGTTGATTAGGATTATCAATTAAATGATTTATTGCCAATTCCACTCTGACCCACAAATCTCTATCATTTACTTTCCATTTACGTAAAATTGATAATGAAGAGCCAGAGTTAAGAACCAATAATTTTTTAGCAGTATTTTTTGGATAAGTAAATAAATAAGAATTTGAACTAAGAATGATTTCTTTTGAATTATTTAAAAACTTATAATCATTAAGATCCCTTTGTATACCTCCTGCAGGCAAAGTAATTGGACCTATTAAAGCAAAAGTTATTAAGCAAATATTCTTTAGAAAATCGTTAATCATATATCTAATGTTGCCAAATCTAAATTACCACTATGAGTTTCAATAAATTCTCTTCTTGGGGCCACTTTATCTCCCATTAAAATATTGAATATTCTATCAGCCTCCAAAGCATCCTCAATCTCAACCCTCTTCATCGTTCTAGTCTGTGGATTCATTGTTGTATCCCACAATTGTTTTGGCATCATCTCACCGAGACCTTTAAATCTCTGAATATTATAATTAGCTTTTTCTCCAAAATCTTCAATGGTTTCCTTAAGTTGACTTTCGTTATAGCAATATTTATAATTTTTCCCTCTCTCTACTTTATATAAAGGAGGGCAAGCTATATATATAAAACCCTTCTCAACAAGTTCTCTTTGATACCTATAAAAAAACGTCAATAATAAAGTTCTTATATGTGCGCCATCAACATCAGCGTCAGTCATTATTACAACTCTATGATATCTCAAAGAACTTACATCAAACTCTTCTCCTTTAATGCCTAATCCTAATGCAGTTATTAATGATTGTATTTCTGTATTTTTATATATCTTAGTATCGTCAGTTTTTTCTATATTTAAAATTTTTCCGCGAAGAGGCAAAATAGCCTGAAAGTTTCTATCTCTGCCTTGTTTTGCGGAACCTCCAGCTGAGTCACCCTCTACGATGTATATTTCTGATCCTGAAGGATCTCTAGAACTACAATCTGCTAATTTTCCCGGCAAAGTTGAACTTTCAAGGACACTTTTTCTTCTAACTAATTCTCTAGCCCTTCTTGCTGCCTCTGCTGCATTAAAAGATTGAATTGCTTTTTCCAGAATTAAATCCAAAACTCCAGGATTAAATTCCATATATTTGTTTAAAGCCTCACCTATTAGAGAATCAACTATTCCTCTTACTTCAGTATTCCCTAATTTTGTTTTAGTTTGCCCCTCAAATTCGGGATCTGGAACTTTAACTGACAAAACAACCGTCAAGCCCTCTCTAATATTCTCTCCAGCTAATTTTTTTTCAATATCTTTTCTCTTGCCTCTTTTTTTAGCAAGATTATTAAAAGTTCTTGTCAAGACTGTTTTTAAACCTTCGATATGAGTACCTCCATCAATAGTTCTAATATTATTTGCAAACCCCAAAATGTTATCTGAATAAACATCTGAACACCACTGCATAGCTGCTTCTACATAAACATTTTCTTTTTGCGCATCTACATAAATGATCTCTGGATGGATAGAATCCTTGTCTGTATTCATATATTCAACATATTCTTTAATACCTCCTTCGTATAAGTAAATTTCTTCTTTAAAAGAACCATCTGATAATTTATTTCTCTCATCTCTAAAAACAATTTTCACACCGCCATTAAGATAAGCTAATTCCCTTAATCTTGATGAAAGAAGAGCATATTCAAATGCAATTCCTCCAGAAAAAATTGTAATGTCTGGCTTAAAACAAATAGTCGTTCCTTTTTTATAAGGTTTGACCTGCTGTTTTTTCGTTTGTAATTCTCCTTTTGAAATACCTTGCTCAAATCTTTGATTGCACTCATTACCATCTCTAAAAACGGTCACGTTCACCCATTCACTTAAAGCATTAACCACTGATATTCCAACTCCATGCAAACCACCAGAGACTTTATAACCACCACTACCAAACTTACCTCCTGCATGAAGAACAGTAAGAACAGTTTCTAAAGCACTTTTCCCTGTTCTTGGATGTATATCAGTTGGGATACCTCTTCCATTATCAGAGATTAAAGCTGATCCATCTGCTTGGAGAACTATCTCTATATGATCACAATGACCAGCAAGAGCTTCATCTACAGAATTATCAACAACTTCATAAACTAAATGGTGTAAACCTCTTGGCCCTGTCGAGCCTATGTACATACCAGGCCGTTTACGAACTGGTTCTAAACCTTCTAAAACCTGAATCTGCTCTGCACCATAGTCATTTGAGATTTTATTAGTTTTTTTATCCTCACTCATTTAATATAAAAAATAAAACATTAAACTTTTAAAATGTTATTTTTAAAAGGTCTTTCATTAAACTTACCATCGGTATAAGAGAAAGGCTCGAAGTCTATGAAAAATTTAATCACTTTAATTATATAGCTCTAAAGATTTTCTTCAAAAATTTACATGTTATCGTCCCAACCTTTTGTGATAGTTTTAATTGGACCAACTGCAAGTGGCAAAACAGAATTAGCAATTCAAATTGCAAATTATTTTAAAACCAATATTCATAATATAGATTCAAGACAAATTTATAGATTCATGGATATTGGGACAGCCAAACCATCCAAGAATCAACAAAAACAAATAAAGCATTATTTATTAGATATTGAAGAGCCTATACATCCAATTAATGTTAAAGACTTTCAAGAAATTGCCCAAAATTCAATCAACAAAGAAATTAAACATAACAAGCTGCCTTTTCTTGTTGGTGGGAGCGGATTATATATGAACTCAATAATAAAAGGATTTTTTGGACCAGATGTTCCGCCACAAATTATTTTGAGAGCTCAATTAGAAAAACTTGGCCAAAAAAAATGTTGGGATCTTTTACAAAGTTGTGACCCCATATCAACAAAAAAAATTCATTTTTCTGATCAAATTAGAACTATAAGAGCTTTAGAAATTTTTTATGTAACAGGCAAGCCTATGTCTTCTCAAAAGTTTCAAAATCCTCCTTCTTGGAGAATATTAGAGCTAGGCTTAGATAGAGAGGATTTAAAAGAAAGAATTTTGCAAAGAACAAAAGATATGTTTTTATTTGGAATTCTAGAAGAAACCAAAAATCTTATTAACAAATATGGATGGGATTTACCAATTTTAGAAACCATTGGATACAAAGAAGCTAAAGATGTCTTAAAAAACGATTTAACAGTAGAAAAGGCAATTGAGTTAACAACTACAAAAACGATCCAATTAGCAAAAAGACAAAAAACATGGTTCCGCAATAAGAACAATCCCATTTGGCTTAGTAACAAAAACCTACTAAAAGATGCAATAATTAAAATAGAGTCTTTTTTAGGCTAACTTTATAAAGTAATAGATTTTGATCATCATCCAATCAATTAATTAACTAAACTGAATGCCACCACGCCCACGCTTTGATCGCCGCGCTCCTGTTAGAGAGCTACCAAATATTAATGAGAGAATAAAATACCCTCAATTGCGAGTTGTTGATTCAGACGGGAAGCAACTAGGTGTTATCGATAGATTAAAAGCATTAGAAATTGCTTCTCAACGAGAACTTGATTTGGTTTTAGTAAGTGAGAAAGCAAAACCACCTGTTTGCAGGATTATGGATTATGGAAAATATAAATTTGAACAAGAAAAGAAAGCAAAAGAAGCAAGAAAGAAATCTCATCAAACAGAAGTGAAAGAAGTTAAAATGAGATATAAAATTGACAAGCATGATTATGATGTACGAATAGGTCAAGCTTCTAGATTTTTGAAATCAGGAGATAAAGTAAAATGCACAGTCTTTTTTAGAGGTAGAGAAATTCAACACTCCAACCTAGCTGAAACACTTCTTTTGAAAATGGCAAAGGAATTAGAAGAACAATCAGAAGTACAACAACGACCAAAAAGAGAAGGGAGAAATATGATTATGTTTCTGAGTCCTCGAAAAACGCCTCTAGTAAAAAAAGAAGAATAAGAAATTAAGTATTTCATAAATTAATTCCTCTAAAACCTATGACGGATGTTAAAGTGTCTCCAAATAAAATAAATTGTTCATTAGGTTTTTTCTAAAGTGAGATTTCATATACAACAGGAAAGTGATATCCCAGCATCTACACAGTTATATAACCAAATTTGCTTTGCAATTGCAGCGAGACATTATCCACCAGGCCACAGACTTCCAAGTACTAGACAACTGGCAATGCAGACAGGACTTCATCGAAATACAATCAGTAAAGTTTATAGGCAACTTGAAATAGATGGGGTTGTTGAAGCAGTAGCGGGATCAGGCATCTATGTAAGAGATAATGTTACTAAAAAAGACTTTAAAAAATCAATTTATCCCAAAATTAATGTAATTAGGCCTCCAGATCAAGAAGCAAAAAAAGCTATTGATAACTTAATCAATCTTGGCTGCTCTCTTCAAGAAACAAGAAAAATATTAACAAATGAGATCGATTGGCGCATTAAATGCGGCACAAGAATTCTAGTTAGCACTCCTAGAGAAGATATAGGTGCTTCAATGCTAATAGCAGAAGACCTATCTCCTAAAATCAATGTTCCTGTAGAAGTTGTCCCAATGGAAGAATTAGAAAAAGTGCTTTGTAATTCCAATAATGGCACTATTGTCACAAGTAGATATTTCTTACAGCCTTTAGAAAAAGTTGCCAAAGAACATGGCGTAAGAGCTATTGCAGTTGATTTGAGTGATTTTCAGAAAGAATTAAAAATAATAAAAGAATTAAAAACTGGCAGTTGTATAGGAATAGTAAGCATTAGCCCTGGCTTATTGAGGGCTGCGGAAGTGATCATTCACAGCATGAGAGGTAGTGAATTGATTATTATGACTGCGATATCAGATAATAAAAGTAGATTATTAGCACTTTTAAAGGCTTCAAATCACATCGTATGTGATGGACCAAGTTTATCAGTTGTCGAAAACTCACTATTAAAAAATCGCTCACAGTTAATGAGATTACCCCAAATAATTTGTGCTAAAAACTATTTAAGTATAGAAACAATAAATCAATTAAAAAAAGAAATTGGCGTAATTAATTAAATGCTTATGTTAAGAACCTTTAAATCTGATATCGAAATAATAAAAGAGAGAGATCCTGCTGCTCGAGGAATATTGGAGATTTTCCTTTGCTACCCAGGTTTTCAATCAATAGTAATACATAGATTCACCCATAAATTATGGCAATTAAAATTTCCTTTAATTCCTCGCTTATTAAGTCATATGAATAGATTATTAACAGGAATCGAAATTCATCCGGGTGCCAAAATTGGTAAAAAAGTTTTCATAGATCATGGCATGGGAGTAGTTATTGGTGAAACAGCTGAGATAGGTGACAACTGTTTACTTTACCAAGGTGTGACATTGGGAGGGACTGGTAAAAGTCATGGAAAAAGACACCCAACATTAATGAAAAATGTTGTAGTTGGAGCAGGTGCAAAAGTTCTAGGATCAATAACAGTTGGCTCTAATACACGAATTGGTGCGGGTTCTGTAGTGGTTCGCAATGTTGAAGGAAATAGTACTGTCGTTGGAGTTCCTGGTAGAGTAGTTCATCAAAGTGGAGTAAAGGTAAATCCACTAGCACACTCTGCCTTACCAGATGCTGAAGCTAATGTGATAAAAAATTTAATGGATAGAATCGACCAGCTTGAGAATGAAATTCTTAAATTACAAAAAACCCTTCAATGTTTGGCCAACTCAGAAGCTATTGATATTTCAAAACTTGGTGATGCTCAAAATCTAAAAGACAAAGAAATTATCGAATTTCTTGGAGATGATTAAATTTTTCCTAATTGTTGGAATCCTTATTGCTTTTAGGTTCAAACATAAACATTGAATATATAACATTTCTTCTCATATTAGTCATCATTTCAAGAAACATATCATAACCCTCATTTTTATATTCTATTAAAGGATCTTTTTGTCCATACCCTCTTAATCCTACTGATTCTCTTAAGGAATCCATTGACTGAAGATGTTCTCGCCATAAATTATCAATTTGCTGTAATATGAAAAATCTTTCAGCCTCTCGCATTAACCCTGAACGAAACTTTTCTATTTGGGATTCTTTTAAATCATAAGCTATTCGCAATTGCTCTTGAAGATAATTCTTCAATTCTTCTACGGACAATAAACTAACATCCTCAGTTTTCAGATCATCTAATAAATATATAAATTCTTTCACTTTAGAAATTAATTGATCAATATCCCATTCTTCCGGTGGGAGATCAGGATTAATATAAGCTTCTACCACTTCATCCATCGTTCTTTCTCCATATCCAATTACCTGCTTCTTTAAGTCAATCCCTTTTAGTACTCTTAGTCTCTCGGTATAAACTGCTTTTCTTTGATTATTCATGACTTCGTCATATTCAAAAACTTGTTTTCTAATATCGTAATAGTAAGTTTCTACTTTCTTTTGAGCACTTTCTAGAGATCTTGTAAGCATTCCTGATTCAATAGGCATATCTTCATCAACCCTGAATGCATTCATTAAATTTGCTACCCTATCCCCTCCAAATATCCTTAATAAATTATCCTCTAAAGATAAAAAGAATCTTGTACTTCCAAGGTCCCCCTGTCTACCCGCTCTACCTCTGAGTTGATTATCAACTCTTCTTGACTCATGTCTCTCAGTACCGATAACGTGTAAGCCTCCAGCTTCTCTTACTTTTTTTTCTTCATGTATCAGTACTTTTTCATATTCTTTTTTTACATCTGATAAAACATCTCTCAAAAATTGTATTGATTTATCATCAGTTGGAGCTTTTTCAGCTGCCGTTGCGATCCTATCATCTAACTCCAATACAGTAAGTGTTCTATCTCCCCAATTCTTTACCAATTCTTGAGATAAGAGAGATAGTTTCTTTTCAAGATCTTCTCCAAGTTTACAAGGGAAAAGACTTAACGAAGAACTTTGAAGATTCTTTTTTGAACTAAACTCAACTTTTGAGGAAAAACCTGCTTTAGTTTTTGAATTTCTTCGTTTAGGAATAGGTGGCTTATGCTCATCTTCTGGCTTTACCAATAAAGGAATTAAAGTCTCTTTTAATTTAAGTCTTGCCATATAGTCACTATTACCACCAAGTATGATATCTGTTCCCCTTCCAGCCATATTTGTCGCGATAGTAACAGCACCTGCTCGACCTGCCTGAGCAATTATTTCTGCTTCACGTTCAACGTTCTCTGGTTTAGCATTCAATAAATTATGAGGAATTTCTTGTTCTAATAAAAGTGCACTTAGTAACTCACTTTTTTCAACACTTGTTGTACCAACCAAAACAGGTCTGCCATTTCTGTGAATTTCTGCTATTTCTTTCGCAACCGCTTTCCATTTACCTATTTCAGTTTTAAAAACTTGATCACGCAAGTCTTCTCTTTTCCTAATTTGATTTGTCGGTACCACTGTTG